>NZ_DAINNI010000001.1:0-211504 GCF_036735945.1 Bradyrhizobium sp.
GATTTATAACGACCGGGTGTCTTCAAAACCCGCCAATCCGCGAAGACGGGTTAACCCTGTCGGCAAACGGGCAGCACGCGGGTCGGATTGTTACGCGAGCCGCCGCCAAGTTGCCTCATTGGACCGGAGAATTTTCACCGCCACTAAACAGGTCGGAGGAGCATCATGCTGAGAATGGTGTTCGTGGGCCTCCTCATCCCATTGGGTGTAGGAGTACTGGCGGCAATGGAACTCAGAACTCCAGTGCGCAGTGCATCCGTGGTTGTCCATCCCGTTGCCGAGACCGCAGCCATTTCCGATTCACATGTTGCGCTGGCGAAGGGTGATCGACTTGAAATTGCCGCTGCGAGCAGCGAGACGCCAGCGCAGCCTGCTTTGGTCGACGAACGCATTTCTCCGTCGGAAGGTGTCGGTGTCGGTTCTTCGGAGCCTCCGACGATGATCCTCCGCCATCGACACGAATCCAAGTTAAAGAAGGCGGCAGCCGCCCGTCCCAGGAAGGTCACCACCGCCGCCCGTCCTGAGTCGAAGCGAAAGGAAACACTTGTCAAGCGTACGACCATTTCCGAGCGGCGAGAGTCGGCCAGCAACACCGAGTTCTGTCGACTCAGTGCGTTTGGTGGGTTGCGCAAGGCGTTGAATTCAGTGGATTGCGAAATCTGATTTGCTGGGACGTGCCGCGAACGTGTTCATGCGCCGTCGAAAAAATACAAATGCCACCCGGCTCAGCGATCCCCTCAGGCCGAGCCGCTACGTTGACACCGTCACCGAGGATGTCGTCCCCCTCGATCAGGATGTCCCCGAGATTGATCCCGATCCTGAACAGCATCCCGCGATCCAAAGGCACCCCTTCGTTCCTCTGGGCCATCGCCTCCTGCACAGCGACCGCACATTCAACCGCATCGACCACCGAGGGAAACTCGAGCAACACACCGTCACCCGTACTCTTCACGAGGCGCCCCCCGTGTTTCGCCACGAGCGCGTCAGTGACCTTGCGGTGTTCGCGGAGGCGTCCGGGCGGTGCCGACCTCGTCGAGGCCCATGAGCCGCGAGTAGCCTGCGACATCTGCCGCGACTATGGCGGCGAGCCTGCGTCTGATACGGGCTGGCTGATCATGCTCCATGGCGATTAAATCAGTCTCATTTGGTAGTCCCGCTTTTCGAAGTCCCTCAATCACCGGCTTCGCTTTTGATTGTCCGGCCCGCGCGATCCACGAAGAGATTGCAAAGCTAGGATCGACCTCAAGCAGGCGCGCCCAACCGCCACCTGTACCTCACCAAAAAAGTCGCACGTGAGCGTCGTCAGAGCGGATATGAGAACGAGCGGTGCACCGACTACGTGGGTGTCGATCAATTTGCAATTCCCGCCAGCCTCAGACCGCCTAAGAGGTTCTCCATGTCCTCTTGGCGGGTGAAGACCGGATTTTGGCCCCGGAAAACGCTGGCGATGAAGTCCGGTGCGAAGCTATTAAGAACAGCGATTTCGGCACGGGCGCGAGCCATATCACCCGTCCGAGCGCTGCAGGCGATCATTAGCGCACGACGGATCGGAGCCCGATGCTGCGCTTGGATTGCGGCTTCACACCAACGAGCGGCCTCGTCGTAGTTCTTCAGTGTAAAGTGCGCCATCGCGAGCACAAGGCGGGCAAGTCCGATCCCTCCACTTCCGTAATCCCGTGGGCTCAGTCGCAGCGCGAGTTGGGCGTGCGCTTCTGCCTCGTGCCCCAGACCCGTGGTCGCCTCGGCGAACGCTAACCCGATGAGGCCAAATGCGTAGTTCGGATTGACCTCGTGAGCACGTCGCAAGTCAGCAAGGCCCCCGGTGTATTCGCCACGAGTTACACGAACCCAACCACGTGCGGTGAGCGTTCGCTCGTCTTGAGCGTTGATGGCAGTCATACGCTCGACTACAGCCCATGCCTTGTTGATCTCCTCATCGGGTCGGTCGCCCCAGCGGTAGAGATGGTTTAGCCAATGCGCCCAGACAAGTGTGACATGTGCTCCGAGCAAGTTGGCGTCGGCGCTAATGGCCTTTCGCAAGCGGTAATCGCCTGCTGCATCATCTCCGCGTTGCCGTCGCTGTATGCTTCATTGTACAGACCCGCTGCACGCCTGGCCAGTTGCCATGCGTGGAGGCTCGTCGTGTCGCGTTGTGAACGGGCTATCTCAGCGAGTTCGATTTGAGGAGCTATGCTCGCAACTACGGTGCGGGTAATCTCCTCCTGCAAAGCAAAAACATCCGCTTGCTCCCGGTCATAGCGTTCCGCCCAAAGGTGATCGTTCGTCACCGTGTCAATAAGTTGGGCCGTCACCCGAAGGCGTTTGCCGACCTTACGCACGCTGCCTTCAAGCACGTAGCGCACGTTGAGGTCTCGAGCGACCTTTGACAGGTCGAGCGGCTTGCCTTTGTAAAAAAAGGTGGAGTTGCGGGCGATAACGGCAAACTCGTGAAAGCGCGACAACTCGGTGATGATGTCCTCTGCTAAACCATCGGCAAAATACTCCTGCTCCGGGTCGCTGCTCATGTTAGCGAATGGTAGAACAGCGATGGAAGGCTTATCGGTCATGAGATGCTGGTTGTCGACGATCCGCTGTTTCGTCTCTGTCGCAATAACAGGCTCGTAGGCTCGGATCGGCTCCCGAATATTCTTGACCTGCTGAGAACCAAGGTCCGAGAAAGTAATCGGCAAGACCTTGTGTACTTGATCGTATGTGGAACCTGAAAGGCAAACGCCTCCAGGCTTCGCCAGTGTCTGCAACCGCGCGGCGATGTTCACTCCATCACCAAACAGGTCGCCTGCCCGCACCATAACGTCCCCAATATGAACGCCGATGCGGAAGCTGATGCGGCAGTCGGGCGGGATCTTGGAGTTCGCTTCGGCCAAAGCGGCCTGCGCATCCACCGCGCACTGCACGGCGTCCACCGCGCTTCCGAACTCAGCAAGGACACTGTCGCCCGCCGTGTTGGCTATGCGACCCCTGTGTTCCCCAATGAGCCTATCGAGGATCGCGCGGCGCTCGGTGAGCCCCTTGAGCGTGCCGACCTCATCGGCACCCATGAGCCTGCTGTAGCCCTCCACGTCTGCCGCGAAGACAGCCACAAGCCTCCGGGTGACGTCCGTAAGGTCTGACATGTGTGCCCCAATGTCACCTGTGGGCACCAGTGTGAGCCCAGAGGCACGCAACCGTCAACATCATGGCGGCGCTTGGACGATAATTCACCATCCGGGCCGGACTGGAAGCGTCCAACCCCGCGGCAATTGGGTGCATAAGGAGTCTGGAGACAGCGCCATGGCTACGTCCGGGCAGGACCGCATCGGGCGCCGACTTGCCGCCATACTGGCGGCCGATGTTGCTGGCTACAGTCCACTGACTGGTGAAGAGGGCACGCACGTCCAGCTTCAGGCCCACCTGCGCGCTCTTGTTGATCCAAGGTCGCCGAACACCGCGAGCGGGTCGTCAAGAACACCGGGGACGGGATGCTGGCTGGGTTTGTCAGTGTCGTGGACGCAGTGCGTTGCGCTCTCGACATTCAGCGCGGAATGGCCCGGCGCAATGCCGGGGTACCCGATGAGAAGCGGATCGAGTTCCGCATTGGCATCAATGTCGGCGACATCATCATTGATCGAGGTGACATTTTCGGCGATGGCGTGAACGTGGCAGCGCGCCTGGAGGGATTGGCGAAGCCCGGTGGCATATGCATCTCTGAGGACGCGCGCCGGCAGGTTCGGGGCAAATTCGATGTCACCTTCGAGGATGTAGGCGAACGGTAACTCAAGAACATCGCACGGCCAGTGCGGGTCTTCCAAGCTCTTGATGATGGGGGACCCGCCAAGCCAATCTCACAGCCGCACAATGCGGCGTCGGCTGTGCGTCGTGGGTGGAGCACACGCGTCAAGGCGATCGGAGCTACAGTCGCACTGATCGCCGGCGTTGTCGGCGCAGTAATGTACTTGCACCTCGGCCGCGCGCCCGTACGGTTGCCGGACCAACTGGCAAAGCCCCCTGAGGGCTTCTCCATCGTCGTACTGCCCTTCGCCAACCTGTCTGGCGATGCGAGCCAGGATTATCTGGCAGATGTCATCACCGACGAGCTGACCACCGGGTTCTCGCGTTTCCGGAGCAGTTTTGTCATCTCCCGGTCAACCGCTTTCACTTACAAGGGCAAGCCAATCAACGTGCGGCAGATCGGCAAGGATCTAGGCGTCCGCTATGCGATGGAAGGCAGCGTGCAGCCGAGTGGCGACCGGCTGCGCGTGAATGCTCAGCTCATCGATACGGAGAGCGGTGCGCATCTATGGGCTGACCGGTTTGACGAAAGCCGCTCCGATCTCTTGCAGATGCAAGATGCCGTTGTTCGCCGCATCGCGAATGCGATCGGGGACTGTCCGAAATTTTGTGTAAGCGATTTCTGTGATTGAAGTTGGTGTTTTTCGACATTGAATGGTTGCATCGACGGCATGGCCGCCCACTTTGCTTGGCCGGACCGAGGTGATGTCGATTGTGCTCATCAGCGCGCGGTTCCTGGAAAACGCGCGCCGAAGTGGATGGCAAACTGGCCCATTTGCGGCGGTCCATTCGACCGGCCGCCGCCAATGGACGCCGGCGTTCCGGATCGCGAGATAGAGCAGCTTCAGCGCCGCCTCGTCGGTCGGGAAACTGCCGCGGGTCTTGATAATCTTGCGCAGGTTGCGGTGCAGCGCCTCGACCGCGTTAGTGGTGTAGATCATCTTGCGGATGCCCGGCGCAAAAGCAAGAACGGCACCACGTGCTCCCAGGCATTGCGCCAGATCTGGCCGATCGCGGGATATCGCTTGCCCCATTCAGCCTCGAACTCCGCGAGCCTGAGCGCTGCCGCTTCGGCGCTCTCGGACGGCTCGAATGCCTCTAACTTGAGTTGTCGTTCGCATGAGCGGCGATGGGTATCGCTGCCGCTCCACCCATCCCACAAACCCCCTCCGTCAATTTTCCTAACGATCCAGAAGCCAGATCCTTGCGGTCCACAACGCGTCGAACGTATCAGGGACGTAGTCCGGTGTTCGCGCTTGCACGGCTTCCTGCGGCACCCACGGCGCCACGGCTTCCTTTTGCGCCCATGCCTGCGAATCCAGTGGATTGCCGCGTTGGCCCGAAATGGCGCTTGCGACATCCCGACGCGACGGTCGTGTGGACTCCCTGGGCGATCTGGTCGACGGCTCCGCGGCGGCGGTCTGCCGCCACTCCAGCAAGTCCTTCGAAAGTCCCGGCTTGCCTGCGTACCAGCACTTGCGTCCATCGATGAGACGATACGACCACCACGTGCCGTTCGAACTGGACGGCTTCGCGGCGCTGCAGTGTTGCTTCGCTTCCGCCTCCGGCATCCCTACAAACAACAGCGCAGCAACCGAAGCCGTCAGAGCCGCCGATGAGAGCTGCCTGCTCATTTGAGCGCCTCGAAGCAACCGCGTTGCTGCAGGCGGCTTACGGCCGCCATCACATCGGGGCGCTCGAGGACTTCAACCAGTTTGTCGAGGGTGCGTTCGTTGTTCTGCGGGCGGGGTTGCAGATATTCTTCCAGTATGAGCTGTGCCGCGCCAATTGCCTGAATTGCCAATTGCTGGTCGGTCATACGCATTACTCACATATTGCCCCGCTAAAAGAAGAGAGCCAAATCAAGGCCTCATTCGGGTTTCTCCCCGCTTTTCTGCAATTTTCGATCAAATCTTGGTGTAGTTCCGTTGATGCCGAAAGTTCTCGAATCCGGTAAGAAACTGAACTCTCTGATGATTTGACGGGCGCTGCCATGCGTGGGGAACCGCCTGGTGCCCCGGGTTGGCACGCAAATCGTCATGGCATCCAACGCAGGGCGGGGACCAGTGCCACGTTCGATGAAGCTTGCCCTGCGATCC
The DNA here is from genome assembly GCF_036735945.1 of Bradyrhizobium sp. GTDB lineage: Bacteria > Pseudomonadota > Alphaproteobacteria > Rhizobiales > Xanthobacteraceae > Bradyrhizobium. Next base: position 5,889 of record NZ_DAINNI010000001.1, read on the forward strand.
ACATGCTCGCCGCAAAAGCGCCGATGACGGCAGCGCTCGCGCACTGCATCATCCAGGGGTGCGAGAGAGGCGGCGAGCCGATCACAACGGATCGGTCAGCTGGTAACCAATGGCGGCGCTGCCCGAGGCATGGCCGGCCACCACGGCCGCCGCCGTCGAGATGACCGTCAGGGTCAACGCGCCGAACAGCATTCCTATCAGTTTCAACGCACGCTTGTCCGCCATCGCCGGTCCATCCCTTCATTCGCGGAAAAAACGCGACGGCCGCCGAATGGTTTCGCGGCGCGCCCGCGATTTTGCATATTTTTCCCGCTTCATTCCTGCGCGCGGGAGCGCGCCAAGGCCTTCGCCGCCGATTGCCGCGCGCAGGCCAAGGCGCTGCCGAATGATCAGCCAACGAACAGCGCCTTGCAGTACATCAGATCCGCAGCTTGAGCCGTGCACGGCGGCTCAATCGCAATAGCTCCACCGGCCGTAGCCGTCGTCGCACCGCGCGCGCGAGCGGTAGGGCACCGGCGCCGGCGGACGCGGCGCATATTCCGGCGCGTACTCGTAGTCCTGTGCGTAGTAGCGGTCCTGCGCATAGTAGCGCTCGGGATAGGCGGGCGCGCGTTCGACATAGGCCGGTTGCGCGGCGTAGGCGGGACCGTACTCGCCATAGACCGCGGCCGGTGCGCGGTAGGCCGGCGCGCCGTAAGGGCGATAGCCGTAACCGGGCTCGGCGTAGGGCCGATGTGCCGGGCCGGGGCGCACATAGACGTTTGCGGATGGCGCGTAGATTCCGCCCGGCGCGACGTAGACGGACGACAGGTCGCTGGCGGCGGCAGAAGCGGAGCCCAGCACCACGAGGGCCAGCGTGAGCGATGATCGGTACATGTGTGAAGCCTCCAACAACTCGAGCCGCGCCAGCCAGCCTGGTTAATTTTCTCTAAACAATGTGGGCGGTGCAATGATATTTTGCGCTGACATGTGTGCCATTTCTGGACTGCCCACAGTGTATCGGCTGAGCGGCGCAGGATTGCAGTAATGAACGACTTCATCATCCGCACCATGCGACCGGACGAAATCGCGATCGCGATCGACTGGGCCGCCGCTGAAGGCTGGAATCCGGGCCTTGCCGATGCGACCTGTTTTTCTTCCGTCGATGCGCACGGCATTCTGATCGGCGAACTCGACGGCGCGCCTGCCGCCACCATCTCCTGCGTCAACTATGACGCGCGGTTTTCCTTTCTCGGCTTCTACATCGTGCGCCCGGATTTGCGCGGCAGGGGGTTCGGCATGCGGATATGGCAGGCGGCGATTGCGCATGCCGGACCGCGCGTGATCGGGCTCGATGGCGTGGTGGCGCAGCAGGACAATTATAAAAAGTCCGGCTTCGCGCTCGCCTACGCCAACATCCGATACGGCGGCACAGTCGCCGCACAGACTTCACCGCGCGACGATGTCGTGGCGCTCGGCGACGTGCCGTTTGCGGCGCTGGAGGCGGATGATGCGACGGTGTTTCCGGCGCGACGACCTTCCTTCCTGCGCGCGTGGATCGGTGCACCGGGGCATGTCGGATGCGCGCTGCTGCGCAACGGAAAGCTCGCCGCCTGGGGCGTGATCCGGCCGTGCCGCAACGGGCGCAAGATCGGGCCGCTGGTGGCGGACGATCGTGCCGCGGCCGAAACGGTGCTGTCGGCGCTGCTCGCCAGGGTAGGCGGCGGCGAGATCTTTCTGGATGTGCCGAGCGTCAATCGCGAGGCGATCGCGCTGGCGGAAGGTCTTGGACTCGCGCCGGTGTTCGAGACGGCGCGGATGTACACGGGCGCGATTGCGCCGCTGCGCACGGAGCGGGTGTTCGGTGTTACCAGCTTCGAGTTGGGCTAGCCGCGCTCGCCCCCTACGCGTCTCCCGTGCGCTCTCCCGCCGTCCGTCGTGACGCGGCAAAGATCTCCCACGTCACCATGAAGATCGCCGCGATCAGCGGTCCCAGCACAAAGCCGTTGAGGCCGAAAACGTCGATGCCGCCGAGCGTCGAGATCAGCACAACATAGTCCGGCAGCTTGGTGCCCTTGCCGACCAGGAACGGGCGCAGGAGGTTGTCGACGAGGCCGATCACGAGCACGCCGTAGAGAATGAGGCCGAGGCCCTGCCAGATCGCGCCGGTCGCGAGGAAGTAGATCGCGACCGGCATCCAGACGAGGCCGGCGCCGATCGCCGGCACCAGCGACAGGAACGCCATCAGCACCGCCCACAGCAGCGCGGCGTGTACGCCGAGGAACCAGAAGGCGAGGCCGCCGAGCGCGCCCTGCGCGATCGCCACCAGGATGCCGCCCTTGACGGTGGCGCGGACGACGTCGGCAAAGCGGCTGAACAGCGCCGACTTCTGATCGCTGCGCAGCGGCACGGCTTCCTTGATGCTGTCGGCCAGCCACCGCCCGTCACGCATCAGGAAGAACAGGAGATAGAGCATGATGCCGAGGCTGATCACGAATTCGAACGTGTTCATGCCGATGCTGAGCGCCTGCGGCGCCAGGATCTGGCCGCCCTTCATCAGGCTGGCCGTCAGCGTGTCGCGAAGCCCGGACAGGTTGGTCAGGTTGAAACGCTCCAGCGTGCCGACCGCCCAGGCCGGCAGCGCGTCGAACACACGCTGGATGTAGCCAGCGAGGTCATATTCGCCGGACTGGATCTTGCCGAACAGGTTGGTCGCTTCCTTGACCAGCGAGGTCGCGACGATCGCCAGCGGCAGGATCACCATGGCAATGACGATAAGGACGGTCAGCAGCGCCGCGCGGTTTTGCCTGCCCGGCATCCATGCCAGCAGTCGCCGGTTCACCGGCGCAAAGATCACCGCGACGATGATCGCCCACAGCACCGCGCCGTAGAACGGCAGCAGCACCCAGCCGAACGCCAGCGTGACGGCGACCAGCAGCAGCAGGAATGTCGGCTCGTCTATACGTCGCACGCTTGTCTCGCTGGTTGGTTCGGCATCATTGCCGTTCGGCGCTTGTCGCACGGCCGCGATGAAAAAGAAACGTAGGGGGCAAAGGCGCCCACCGTCCTTCACGGCGGAAGACAAAGGCGGGCACGCTTGCGCGTTGCCCACCCTGCGGAGTGTGGTGTCTTGTCGTGCTCCCCGTTACTTCACCGTCACCTTGCCGATCATGCCGTTCTCGCGGTGGCCGGGGATCAGGCAGGAATATTCGAACGTGCCCGGCTTGGTGAACTTCCAGACGATTTCGGTCGATTTTTTCGGCGTGAGCCGCACGGCGTTTGGCTCCTCGTGTTCCATGTGCGGGTGCTTCTGCATGTCCTCGGCATGCCCCAGGTTCTCTTCCGTGGTGGCGAGCAGGAATTCGTGGTCATCCTCGCCGACATTGCGGATCACGAAGCGGATCTGCTCGCCGCGCTTCACCTCGATGTTCGCGGGTGAATATTTCATCTCGCTCATGTCGACCTCGACCGTGCGCGAAGGTTGTTTGGGATTTCCGGGCTCGCCGGCCGAATAGGTTTCGTGGGCGTGCTTGTCGTGGCTGAACGCCAGCGTCGGCCCTGCCAAAAGGCCGATCAGCGCAACGCCTGCCATCATGATGTTCTTCATCTCTCGTCTTTCCTTTTTCTCCGGCCCGCGAGCGTGGCCCGCCGGGCCCAATCTGAGATCCTGCGATAAGTCGCGGACATGCGCGCGCGTCGCGCGGCTTGCCCACGTCGTTACGTCGGAGGTCAGGCGATAGGAGGGCGGAAAAGGAGAGGCGGCGCCTCGCCCGGCAAGCGCTGGAAATTCTCCGAGACGCAATTCGACATCGGCTGCGACGGTTTTGCGACAACGGGCGGCGTCGCCGCGATCCCGGTTACGCAGAGCGTGGCGCAGCACGGTCCCATGGCGCCGCCGTCATCGTGCTGATGCCTGGCCGGCTCGGGGACGGCGTGGCCGGCATCGGCGTGATGCATCGCACGCATCTCATGATGCCGATGCGCGGAATGCTCAGGCCGGGCATCATCGTGCCCATGTGTGGCGGCAGCGATCGCCGGCTGGTGCAGGAGGCAGGACGCGGCGTCGCCTGACGCTAGCGCCGCGCCCGGTGCGAGCACGCAGAACAGATACAGCAGGGCGGCAAACCACCCCGCTTTCTCGCGCGCAGGTCTCGTCAGACGACCGAACATGACAGGTAATTAGTACCGGCGGCCGATTCCGCCAAGGTGCCGATGGCCGCTGTCCCACCACATCTGCATGCCCAATATCGCGGCATTGTGGCTTGACGTTAGGCGATTTGCACCCGAAGTTCGGGCCGCCGTGGCAATTTCTTCTGAACTTTCCCGAGATTCCGAACTGTTCGTTCCCGACTCGCGCCGGGCATGGACCCGGCTCGCCGTCGCCGTGCTGATCGGTTCGCTCGGCAGCGTCGGCATGTGGTCGGTGGTGGTCGCGCTGCCGGTGGTGCAGAACGAGTTCGGCGCCAGCCGCGGCACCGCTTCGCTCGCCTTCACCATGGTGATGCTCGGGTTCGGTTCCGGCGCGGTGCTGACCGGCAAGATCACCGACCGCTATGGCATCGTCACCGCGATCGGGCTCGGCATCGGCATTCTCGGGCTCGGTTACGTGCTCGCGGGGATGTCGACCTCGATCTGGACCTTCATCCTGGTGCATTTCGCGATCGGGCTGTCGTCGTCGGCCACGTTCGGCCCGCTGATGGCGGAAGCCTCGCACTGGTTCGACCGCTACCGCGGGCTTGCGGTGGCGGTGGCCGCCAGCGGCAATTATGTCGGCGGCACCATCTGGCCGCCTCTGGTGAATTACGGTATCGAGACCATCGGCTGGCGCAACACCCATATCGCGGTCGGCATCTTCACCGCCGTGGCCATGGCGCTGGCGCTGGTCGGCCTGCGCATGCTGATGGGGGCGGGGGGCCAGCGCGACCACCAGAACGCGGCACCGCCGCGCGTGGACTTGCGGATATCAACCAATGCGCTGACGACGATCCTGTCGATCGCGGCGATTGCCTGCTGCGTCGCGATGTCGATGCCGCAGGTCCACATCGTCGCCTATTGCGGCGATCTCGGCTACGGCGTGGCGCGCGGCGCCGAGATGCTGTCGCTGATGCTGGGCTTCGGCATCATCAGCCGGATCGGAAGCGGCTTCCTCGCCGACAAGATCGGCGGCATCCGCACGCTCCTGATCGGCTCGGTGGCGCAGGGCACTGCGCTGCTGTTCTACCTGTTCTTCGACAGCCTGACCTCGCTCTACGTCATCTCGGCGATGTTCGGCCTGTTCCAGGGCGGCATCGTGCCGAGCTACGCCATCATCGTGCGCGAGGCGATGCCGGCCTCGGAAGCCGCGACACGCGTCGGCATCGTGATCTTCGCCTCCGTGTTCGGCATGTCGTTCGGCGGCTGGATTTCGGGCGCGATCTTCGACGCCACCGGCTCCTACATGGCGGCGTTCGCCAACGGGCTGGCGTGGAACGCGCTCAACATCACCATCATGCTGCTGCTTCTGATGCGCGCACGGCAGCGGCTGGCGATGGCGTAAGCGCCGCCGCGCGGTGCGTTTTGTTGAGCAGTCCCGAGCGAGTCAGCGCGGGCTTAATGCCCCGTCAAATCCAGGAACGGCGTGTCGTTGGCGCTGACATAGAAGATGACGACGCTGGTCGGTTCGGTGGCGCTGCGATTGTAGCCGGTCATCGGCACCTTGGGCGGCTCCACCAGCGCCTCGCCGGCCTTCACCGTGATCGGCGGGCGGCCGTCGAGTTCGAGGGTGAAGGCGCCTTCGAGAACGTAGACGGTCACCGGAAAGCGGTGGGTGTGGTAGACGGTCTTGTCGCCGGGCTTGAAGGTCGCCGTCATCACCCGCACGGTCTGCTTGTCGTCCGTCGGCAGGCCCTCGACGACCTGCTGCAGCACCATGTTGGGCTTGGCGATATTGGGCGCTGCCGCGCCATGTTGCTGGGCCAGGGCCGGATTGCCAAGGCCGAGGCCTGCGAGCAGGGCCGGGCCCGCGATGAAATGACTGCGCATCATTAGCTCCCTTGTTCGTCGTCTACCGCGCTCGCAAAACCTTAAGGGGGCAGGGGTCCGCCGCGGGAGCCGCAAGATTGCGAGGGCCGGCTCCAAAAGTGCATAATGGGCGCATGTTCGACTGGAACGACCTGAAATATTTCCTGGCCGTCGCCCGCCATGGCAGCACGATCGCCGCGGGCAAGGCGCTCGGCACCAGCCAGTCGACCGTGCATCGCCGGCTGGAAGAACTCGAACGCCGGATCGGGCAGGCGCTGGTGACGCGGCAGGCCAGCGGCTATCGCCTCACCGAATACGGCACCACGCTGTTGCCGTTCGCCGAACGCATCGAGGCCGCGGTCGGCGATTTTCAGCGACGCGCCGGCGATGCCGAGCAGGACATGAAGGGCACGATCCGCGTCACCTGCCCGGAGCCGGTCGTCATCCGCATGACCCAGTCGGGGCTGATCGATCGCTTCCATGCCCGCCATCCGCATCTGCGGGTCGAGTTCATCACCAGCGACCGCTATCTCGATCTGTCGAAAGGCGAGGTCGACGTCGCGTTCCGCTCGGGCGATACCGAGGATGAACTGATCGGCCGCAAGATCGCGGATTCGTTCTGGGCCATCTACGCCAGCCGCGACTACGTCGCGCGTTGCGGCAAGCCCGATCGCATCGAAGATCTGTCGCAGCATTCCCTGATCGGTTTTGACGGGACGCTCGCGGGTCACCGCGCCGCCAAATGGCTGAAGGAGATTGCGCCCGACGCCAAAATGCCGGTACGCAACAACAGCGTGCTGGGTCTCGTTTCAGCGGTGAAGTCCGGCGCCGGGATCGGGCCGCTGCCGACGGCGCTCGGCGATGCCGAGCCGGATCTGGTCCGCGTGCTCGGGCCGGTTCCGGAGCTGACGCGAAGCTGGCGGCTGCTGACGCATCCCGACATCCGCCGCGTGCCGCGGATCGCCGCGTTCTTCGACTACATCGTCGAGCAGCGCGATGCGCTGAAGCCGATTTTGACGGGGTGAGGGCCGGCAGTTCCGGCGGGGCGATCCGTTGAAGTCACCGGCCCCGCCGTTCGGATCGAGATTCACTTCCCCTGGAATACCGCCGCGCGCCGCTCGATGAAGGATTGAATACCCTCGCGCGCGTCGGCGCTGTTCAGCACGCGGTCACGCACCTTTGGAATATAGGCAATGGCCGCCTGTTCGCCCTGTTCGATGTATTTCAGCGCCGCCTCCTTGGTGACCTGAATCCCGAGCGGTGCATTGCCGGCAATGATCCTGGCGAGTGCCATGGCGCGCTCGACCTGCTGGCCTGCCGGCACCGTCTCCTGCACGAGGCCGATTTCGCGGGCCCGCGCTGCGGTGAACTCGTCGCACAGCAACAGATGATACATCGCATTGCCCCAGCCGGTGCGCGACAGGAAGCGGAAATGCGCGCCGCCGAGCGGGGCGATGCCGCGCTTGGCTTCCATCTGGCAGAAGCGGGCGTCGTCGGCAGCGACGACGATGTCGCCCGCCAGCATCAGTTCGATGCCGATGGTGAAGACGATGCCTTGCACGGCCGTGACGATCGGCTTTCTGCAACGCTTCTGCAGGCCGAAGACGTCGACATTGCCCTCCTTGAAGTTGCGCTTCTCGGCATTGGGGCCGAAGAATTTCGGCATGTCGAGGCCGGCGGTGAAATCCTTGCCCTCGGCGCAGATGACGCCGACCCAGTAGTCGTCATTGTTGTGCAGTTCCGTCAGCGCGTCCGACAACTGCTCCATCATCGCCGGAGAGAAGGCGTTCTTCTTGGCGGGGTTGTCGATGATGATCTTGAAGATGCGATCATGGGGTTCGGTGCGGATCTTTCCTTCGCTGCTCATGGTCATGGTTCTCCGTCCTGATTGAGTGGATGATCGGCGCTGTCGATATCGCAGCCGAGCGTCGCGGCGAGAGTGCGATCCTCACGGTTGTTATGACGATCGTCATATCGAACTGGTTATGTCAAGCGTCATGCGCGCTGGAGAAGTGAGGTCTGTCACCGCACCGCGAACTTCGTGCATCGAGGCGACGGCGGTGTACCGAGGAAAACTCACGACGCCAGCGCGGTCAGCAGCATCCGCGCGAGGTCGGCGCTGACATAAGGCTTCGGCAGCAGCAGCACGCCGGCGTCGAGCCGGCCGTGGTGCACAAGGGCATTCTCCGCATAGCCGGAGGTATAGAGCACCTTGAGTTCCGGCCGCCGCTTGACCGCCTCGGTCGCGAGCTGGCGGCCGTTCACGCCGCCGGGCAGCATGACGTCGGTGAACAGCAGGTCGACGCGTTCAGGTCCATCGATGATGGCCAGCGCCTCGGCGGCATTGGCGGCGGCGATCGTGTGGAATCCGAAGCGGGTGATTTGCGCCAGCACATACTGACGGACCAGCGGGTCGTCCTCGACGATCAGGATGGTCTGTTCGCTATGGTCGCCCGCATATGCTCTGGTCTCGCCGGCGGGCTCCTCCGCGCCGCCACCGGTGGCCTGCGGCAAATACAGCTTCACCGACGTTCCGTGACCCACTTCGCTGTAGATCTTGATATGTCCGTTCGACTGCCTGGCGAAGCCGTACACCATGCTTAAGCCGAGCCCCGAGCCCTTGCCGGCTTCCTTGGTGGTGAAGAACGGTTCAAACACCTTGTCGAGCAGGGTGCCCGGAATACCCTCGCCGGTGTCGCTGACGGCGATCATGACGTAGTTGCCCGGCCTGACCTCGCTGTTGGCGCGCGCATAGTTCTCATCGAGCACGACGTTCTTGGTTTCCAGCGTCAGCTTGCCGCCCTCGGGCATGGCGTCACGCGCATTCAGCGCGAGGTTCAGGATCGCGGTCGAGAGCTGGCTCGGATCGATCAGGGCCGGCGCGGAATCGTGCGCCAGCATCGATTCGATTTCGATGTGCGCGCCGAGCGTCGGTCGCAGCAGTCGCGCGGTATCGATGATCAAGGCGTTGACGTCGGTGTTGCGCGGCTGCAGCGGCTGGCGGCGGGAGAAGGCCAGCAGATGCTTGGTCAGCTCGGCCCCCCGCGTCGCGGCGCCGTTGATCAGATCGGTGATCTGGACGAGGTGGGGACGGTCCTTGACGGCATCGGCGAGGATTTCGATGGTCCCGGTGATGACGGTCAGGATGTTGTTGAAGTCATGCGCGACGCCGCCGGTGAGCTGGCCGATGGCTTCCATCTTCTGCGCTTGCCGGACCTTGGCTTCGGTGGCTTCCTTCTCCTCGAAACGCTTGACCATGGCTTCGGCCTCGCGGCGCTGCCTGACCTCATCCTCGAGCGCGGCATAGGCGTTCGCAAGCTGAATGCGCGTCGGCAGCACCAGGATCCGCGGCAGCAGCAGCAGAAGTATTGCCGTGATCGGGATCGAGATCAGGGCCAGCAGAGCCTTGACCGTAGCCTCGACGTCATAGGCCGGCACCCATATGATGTAGATCGACAGCAGGCGGTTCACGCCGCAGACCGCGACGAACATCGCGAATATCAGGAACACGCCCCGGAACATCAGCTCGCGGTAGCGCCGCCACGCGAAGTAGGCGAGGACATACGCCGTCGTAAAGAAAGCGATGGCAATCGTCGCGTCGGAGACGACATTCAGCCAAATCAATTCCGGCTTCCACAGCAGGCACGCGCCATGCTCGGCGAGCTTCGACATGCGAAAAAGCTCCAACAGACGACTGCCTGCGCGCAGCCGCACGCATCCGATCTTTCGTCGGATCACGGAAACTATTCAGCTTTTTTGCACCCCGTGCAAGCGCAGCGCCCGGTTCGCGCTGTCACGGCGTTATGGCAAATTCAAATAACGGGCGTTTCCGCCGCTCAGAACGTCGGCGGCGTGCAGGCGGAGATCACTTCGCAGGGTTTGGCGCCGACGCAACGGAAGCGGTGCGGCCTTCGGCTTTCGAAGTAATAGGCGTCGCCGGGGTCGAGAATGCGGCGCTCGTCGTCGACGGTGACCTCGAGCCGGCCGCTGACCACGATGCCGCCTTCCTCGCCGTCATGGGTCAGCGGCACGCGGCCGGTGTCGCTGCCGGGCTCGTAGCGCTCTTTCAGGATCTGCAACGCGCGGCCGAACATGGTGTCGCCGACCTGGCGATAGGAGATCGGCTGCTTGCCGATTTCGGTCAGTTCGTCCGAACGGTAGAACGCCTTGCGTGGCCGCTCCGGCTCGATCGCGAAGAATTCGGCGAGCCCCATCGGCAGGCCGTCGAGGATGCGCTTGAGCGCGCCGACCGACGGGTTCATCTGGTTGGATTCGATCAGCGAGATCGTCGAATTGGTGACGCCGGAACGCTTGGCCAGCTCGCGCTGCGACAGCTTGTGCCGGGCGCGGATGAATCGGAGTCGCCCACCGATATCGACGCTCATGGGAAAACCCTGTTGCAGGTGTTTCGGATCGACCAAATATGCCCCAGTGGCATCAGTAAAATCAATGGGTTACAGAAGCGAAGAAAAGGACTTGTTATGGAGTCCCGAGCGTGGCCCGCTGGCAGCTTGAGCTGCCAGCAAAGGAGCTAAGCCCGTGACCGTTCATCAAAAGCCGAACACCCTGCAGACCGACTCGTTCTGGATGCCCTTCACGGCCAACCGGCAGTTCAAGAAGGCGCCGCGCCTGTTCGCCTCCGCCGAGGGCATGCACTACACCACGGTCGACGGCCGCAAGGTGATCGACGGCTCCGCCGGCCTGTGGTGCGTCAATGCCGGCCATGGCCGCCGCCCGATCGCCACGGCTGTCGAGCGCAGCCTGACCAACCTCGACTTTGCGCCGTCGTTCAACATGGGCCATCCGATGGCGTTCGATTTTGCCGAGCGGCTCGCCGAGATCGCGCCGAAGGGGCTCGATCGCATCTTCTTCACCAACTCGGGCTCTGAATCGGTCGACACCGCGCTGAAGATCGCGCTGGCCTATCAGCGCGCCATCGGGCAGGGCACGCGGACGCGGCTGATCGGCCGCGAGCGCGGCTATCACGGTGTCGGCTTCGGCGGCATGTCGGTCGGCGGCATGGTGGCGAACCGCCGCGCATTTGCGACCCATCTGCCCGGCGTCGACCACATCCGCCACACCCATGACCTCACTCGCAATGCGTTCGCCAGGGACGAGCCGGAGCATGGCGCCGATCTCGCCGACGATCTCGAGCGGATGGTGGCGCTGCATGGCGCCGACACCATCGCCGCCGTCATCGTCGAGCCGGTGCCGGGCTCGACCGCGGTGCTGCCGCCGCCGAAGGGCTATCTGAAGCGCCTGCGCGAGATCGCCGACAAGCACGGCATCCTCCTGATCTTCGACGAAGTCATCACCGGCTTTGGCCGTCTCGGCACGCCGTTCGCCGCCGACTATTTCGGCGTCACGCCCGACATGATGACGACCGCCAAGGGCATCACCAACGGCACCGTGCCCTGCGGCGCGGTGTTCGCGAGCCGCAAGGTCCATGACGGGCTGATGACGGGGCCGGAAGGCACGATCGAGCTGTTCCACGGCTACACCTATTCGGCGCATCCGACCGCCTGCGCCGCAGGCCTTGCGACGCTCGACATCTACAAGGACGAGAAGCTCCTGACCCGCGGCGCGTCGATGGCCGAATACTGGCGCGACGGGCTGCATTCGCTGAAGGGCCTGCCGAACGTCGTCGATATCCGCAATATCGGCCTGATGGGCGCGGTGGAAGTCGCGCCGCGCAAGGAAGGCGTCGGCCTGCGCGGCTATGACGTGATGGTCGACTGCTTCAATCGCGGGCTTTACCTGCGCATGAGCGGCGACAGCTTTGCATTGTCGCCGCCCCTGATCGTCGAGAAGAGCCATATCGACGACATCGTCTCGATCCTCGGCGACGCGATCAAGCGCGTGGCCTGATCCTTGCTCGCAAAGACAGAAGCCGCGGCAAATTTGCCGCGGCGGATCTGTGAGGCATCGTGAAAGTCATCGTTCTCGGCAGTGGCGTGATCGGCGTCACCACGGCCTATTATCTGGCACGCGCCGGCCATGAAGTCGTCGTGGTCGACCGTCAGGCCGCGCCGGCGCAGGAAACCAGCTTTGCCAATGCAGGCGAGGTCTCGCCCGGCTATTCCTCGCCCTGGGCGGGGCCGGGCGTGCCGGTCAAGGCGATCAAATGGCTATTGATGCGGCATGGCCCGCTGGTGATCTGGCCGAAGCTCGATCCCGTGATGTGGCTGTGGATGCTCAAGATGCTGCGCAACTGCACGGCCGAGCGCTACGCCGTCAACAAGAGCAGGATGATCCCGATCGCCGAATACAGTCGCGACTGCCTGCGCGCGCTGCGCGCCGAGATCGGCATCACATATGACGAGCGCAGCCGCGGCACGCTGCAGCTCTTCCGCAAGCAGAAGCAGCTCGATTCCACCGGCGGCGATATCGCCGTGCTCAAGCAGTATGGCGTGCCCTATGAGGTGCTGGATCGCAACGGCTGCGTCGGCGCCGAGCCGGCACTGGCGGCGGTGAAGGAAAAATTCGTCGGGGGCTTGCGGCTGCCGCAGGACGAGACCGGCGACTGCCACATGTTTACGCAGGCACTCGCCGAGGAAGCCGCCAGGCTCGGCGTGCAGTTCAATTTCAACACCACGATCGAGCGGCTGGTCGCGGATGGCGACAGGGTATCAGGCGTCGTCACCAGCGCCGGGCTGTTCCAGGGCGACGCCTATGTCGCGGCGCTCGGAAGCTGGTCGCCGCGATGGCTCAAGCCGATTGGCGTTCGCGTGCCGGTCTATCCGGTAAAAGGCTATTCGATCACGGTGCCGGTGGTCGATGCAGACGCCGCGCCGGTCTCGACCGTGATGGACGAGAGCTACAAGGTCGCGATCACGCGGCTCGGCGATCGCATCCGCGTCGGCGGCACCGCGGAGATCTCGGGCTATTCGAACACGCTCGACGCGGCGCGGCGCGCGACGCTGGATCATTCGCTGTCCGACATGTTTCCGCGCGGCGGCGACCTGGGCAAAGCCAGCTTCTGGTGCGGCCTGCGCCCGATGACGCCGGACGGCCCGCCGATCATCGGCGCGACGCGCTTTGGCAACCTGCATCTCAACACCGGCCACGGCACGCTCGGCTGGACCATGGCCTGCGGCTCGGGACGGGTGCTGGCGGACCTGATCTCGGGGCGGAAGCCTGACATCGATGTGAGCGAGCTTACGGTGAGCCGCTACGATCACAGGTTCGGGTGAGTGCACGACTCGCGCCCGTCATTGCGAGCGAAGCGAAGCAATCCATCTGTCCCCGAGTCGAGACGTGGATTGCTTCGCTGCGCTCGCAATGACGGCTAGACGGGAGCGTTACTTGCGCTCCGACGACCAGGGAAAATTCACGTACTGATCGCGGCTGTCGTAGCAGGTGTTGCCGTACATCTTCAGATAGGCCGCGCGCCGCGCCGGATCGGCGTAGACGCGTCCGGGATTGGCCAGATCAGACTCGTACTGCGCGATGTTGGCCGCCGTAAGCGGGCTCGGCAGGATATCCATCGCCTGCGGGATGCTCTTGCCTTCAAGCCAGTCCGCGGCGTGCTGGCCCATGGCGTAGCCAAAGACTGGTGATGCCAGGCTGATGCTGATGCGGTAGGGCGAATTGCCGTTCTTGATTTCCGACACCGCTTCCGGTTCGCCGTCGATGCCGCCGAGAAACTGGTTTGCGCGCGTCTTGCCCGCGGCGCGCAGCGCGGCCAGCGCGCCGAGCACCACATTGTCTGCACCGAGCACGACGTCGACGTCCGGATTGGCGAGCAGGATGGTCCGCATCGTCGCGAAGCCGCCGTCCTTGCTGACCGGATTGGGCGAGATATCGGCAACGATGCTGGCGCCGGGAATATCGCGCAAGGAGTCGCGCAAGGCGACGAAGCGCGGCGCGAGGAATTCCAGGCTGTCCTGGGTCAGCAGCACCACTTTTGCCTTGCCGCCGAGCGTCCCCTTGATGTGGGCGCTCGCCGCATCTCCCAGCACCTTTCCGGTGAGGTATTGCGGGGCGTTCAAAAGCGACGTCGCGGGCGGGGCGACGACGGTGCCGACATAGCCGCCGGACCAGATGACCTCCCGCAGGCGCGGGCCAAGCGAGGTCGAGTCGACAGCCGATGCCACCACGCCGCCGACCCTGGACGCCACCAGCGACCGCACCTGCTCGGCCTGTTTGGCCGCGTCGCTATCAGCGATCAGCAGGCGATATTGCAGGCCGCGATCCTTTGCCGCTGCCGCCAGCCCCTGATCGACCCCCTGCATGAATTCGCGCCGCGTGTCCTGCGCGAACGCCAGCATCTTGCTGAGGCCCTCGGGCGGCCGGCAGGCGGGGGATGCGGGATCGAACGGCGGCAAGGTCCGGGGCATGGTGATGCCGGGTGGCCCGTTCTGTGCCGCTGACGGCACCGACGTGGCGATCAACCCCAGCGCGCACACGATCCATGCCGGCGGCGCGGCACGGCGTTTCGTTGTGTTACCCGGTAACATTGTCGTCCCCCACGGCCTGAACCCCAGACATGGCCGATCGACTTCTGTTAGCAGGCTTTTCGCCTCAGGCAACATTCCCCGTTGGTTGCAACCTTCGCGGCATGGTGAGGCGAAAGCTGGTGCCGCGGCCGATCTCGGATGTCAGGCCGATGTCGCCACCGAGGTTGCGGAGCGCGGCCATGACGTAGGCAAGGCCGATGCCGTCGCCCGGCTGGTCCTGCGTGCCCGAGCGCTTGAACAGATCGAAGACGCGCGCCTGATCGCGCTCCGCGATGCCGCGGCCGTTGTCGGCGATCTCGATCTCGACGCGGTCGTCGGCGATCGGCCGCGCCCGTACATCGATGTGCAGCGGGCGATCCTTGGCGCGATATTTGACGGCGTTGTCGAGCAGGTTTCCGATGATCAGATCCAGCGAGAAGCGATCGCTCTGGATCACGGGGACATCCAGTTGCATGTCGATCTTTCCACCGGCTTCGGACAATTGATGCTGGATCGCAGCCGCGCCGCCGGAGACCACCTCCCGGAGATCGATCCGTTCGACCTTCAACGGCCGCCGTCCCTCGCGCGCGAGCTTGAGAACCGCGCTGATGAGCCGCTCCATCTTGTCGGTCGAGGAGCGGATGAAGCCGATCGCCTCGGGTATCAGCTCGGTGGTGGCGGCGCGCGCTTCCTTCAGCACCGGGTCGTCGGCCCCGCCGGCATCGGAAAGTTCGACCAGCGCGCTCAGGCTCGTCATGCTGTCCTGCAGTTCGCCGGTGAAGCCGACGATACTGACCAGCGGCGCGCGCAGGTCGTGCGAGATGATATGGACGAAGCGCTGGATCTCGTCATTGGCGCGCGCCAGATCGGCGGTCCGGGCCTCGACGCGCTGCTCCAGGCCGGTGTTCAGCATGTTGACTTCGGTTCGCGCGCGAAGCAGCTCGCGCGTGTAGCGCGCGACGGTGACCGCGGCGATGCCGATCACGATGACGATCACGATGCCGCCGATGATCGAAAGCAGCCGCAGCAGGATGGCATTGGCCTTCTGCTCGGCGACGCCGGTCGTCAACCGCTCATCGGTCGCGCTGATGATGCCGGCAAAGAACACATTGGCTTCGTCCATCAGCGCCTTGCCGCGATTGCTCCGCACCAGCGCCAGCGCGTCCGCATCGCGATAGTCGCGCTTCAACGCGATGGTCTGGTCCATCTCGGCAAACTTCTCGTTGATGACCGTAGTGAGGCGTTCAAGCGAGGCGTTGACGCCTTCGTAGGAGGCCAGCATTCGATTGACCGCCGCGAGCTGGCGCTCGGCCAGCGCCTTGGCCGGTCCGTAGGGAGCGAGATAGATCTCGTTGCCGGTGTACAGGAATCCACGCTGGCTGGATTCCGCGGTCTGAACCGCGTTGCGCAGGTCGACGGCGGCGCTGCGCGCATCGCGCGCGGCAATGACTTCGTTGAAATAGACCTGGGCGCGCTCACCCAGCCAGAACGTCATGCCGACGATGCCGAGCAGCGCCAAAAATCCGACAAGCAACAGGGCGGCAGTGGATTGAACAAAGTAGCGGCTGGAAATGGGCATGGCCTACGACTGCCCGAATTTCAAGGGACGCGCCAGCGGATTCGCGTGGTTCCGAGAGGCGCGGGAACGCGTCAGCGCGCGCTCCCCGAGGCCGATGATGACGATCGCGTTACCCTTGATCGGGTGGATCGAAGGCGCGGATGGGCGGCAGCGCGCCCTGATATTTCTCGCACTCGACCGCCGTCACCTGGCCGCAGCAGCCCTGCGCGAGCCGTGACGTGCCGATATCGCGGGTGAGCACGTTCGGATTGCCGTGGACGCAGAGCGGATCTGCCGCGGCGCCGGCTTGCGGATCGTACCAGGCGCCGGTCGACAGTTGCACCACACCCTGCATGACGTCGTGCGAGATGGTGGCCGCAGCGAGGCACGCGCCGCGATCGTTGAACAGGCGGACGATGTCGCGATCGGCGATGCCGCGCTGCGCCGCGTCGGCCGGATGGAGGCGAACCGCTTCGCGGCCGGCGATCTTCCTCGATTGGCTGTAGGCGCCGAAGTCGAGCTGGCTGTGCAGCCGCGTTACCGGCTGGTTGGCGATCAGCGTCAGCGGATGGCGCGCGTCGGCCGGCTCGGTTGACGGCAGCCAGGCCGGGTGGGACGGGCAGTCGTCATAGCCGAAGCCCGCGATGGTTTCCGAATGAATCTCGATCCTGCCGCTTGGCGTCGTCAGCCTGTTCTTGACGGGATCGTTGCGGAAGGCGCGCAGGAAGCCGCCGTCATCGGGAGCGGACGGCAGCGCGAGTTCGCCGCGACGCCAGAACGCGTCGAAGTCCGGCGCGTCCCAACCGGCGTCCGCGAGCGCGCGCCGCGTCGGCTCGTAGAGATGCGCCAGCCACTGCCGGCTGTTGCGTCCTTCCGTAAAAGCCTGCTCTACGCCGAGCCGCCGCGACAGCGCGGCAAAGATATCGAAATCGTCGCGCGCTTCGCCGATTGGCTCCACCGCCCTGCGCATCGCGACCAGCCTCGGATCGGTGGCGGCGGCGCCGATGTCGTCGCGCTCCAGCGTCATCGTCGCCGGCAGCACGATGTCGGCAAATTTCGCCATCGGCGTCCAGGCGCTCTCGTGCACGACAATGGTTTGCGGGACGTTGAAGGCGCGCCGCAACTGGTTGATGTCCTGGTGATGATGGAACGGGTTGCCACCCGCCCAATAGACCAGCTTGATATCAGGGTAGTGCATCGCGCGGCCGTTGTAGTCGAACCGCTGGCCCGGATGCAGCAGCATGTCGGCGACACGCGCGACCGGGATGAAGTCGGCGACGCCGTTCTTGCCCTGCGGCAGCGTCGGGATCGGAACCGCATTGGGCCGGCGCCCGGTATGGCCGAGGGCGCCGAGCGCGTAATTATATCCGCCGCCGGGCAGGCCGATCTGGCCGAGCATCGCGGCGAGCACCGCGCCCATCCACACCGGCTGCTCGCCATGTTGCGCGCGCTGCAGCGAATGCGAGACCGTGACCAAAGTGCGTCCGCGCGGCAGGCGGCGGGCAAGGTCGACGATCGCAGCGGCGGGAATGCCGGTGATATCGGCGGCCCATGCCGCATCCTTCGGCGTGTTGTCGTCGCGGCCGAGCAGATAGCGCTCGAAGGTGTCGAAGCCGGTGCAGTAGCGCGCGACGAAGCCGCTGTCCCAGAGATTTTCGACGCGGAGCGTGTGTGCCAGCGCCAGCATCAGCGCGACGTCGGCGCCGATGCGGATCGGCAGCCAGCGTCCGCCGGCCTCTTCCGGCATGTCGTCGCGTAGGGGCGCGATGTTGTAGAACACGGCGCCGCGGCGTGCGGCGCGCTGCATCGTGTCGCGCTCGATATGCAGGCTGACGCCGCCGCTCGCGACATCCGAGTTCTTCACCGCCATGCCGCCGAAGGCCAGCACGATGTCAGTGTGCTCGGCTATCGCATCCCAGGTCACGTTATGGCGCGAGACCGCCTCGTAGCCGCCCATGATGTGCGGCAGGATCACGGCCGAGGCGCCGGCGCTGTAGCTGTTGACCGAGCGCACATAGCCGCCGAACGCCATGTTCAGGAAGCGATGAACCTGGCTCTGCGCGTGGTGGAAACGTCCGGCGCTGGACCAGCCGTAGGAGCCGCCATAGACGGCGGCGGCGCCGTGTTCGGTTTTGACGCGCGACAATTCGCCCGCCAGCAGGTCGAGCACTTCGTCCCAGGGAACCGCGACGAACGTCTGGTCAAAGCTGCGCTCGGCGCGCGCGCCCCGGTCCAGCCAGGCCTTGCGCACCATCGGCCGCAGGATGCGCGCCTTGTGGCGCATCGCATTGGTGAAGTTCTGCAAGATCGATGATGGCGCGGGATCGCCCGCGTAGGGGACGATGTCGAGGGTGGCGCCGTTCCACCGCGCCGAGAACGCGCCCCAATGCGCGCTGTGCGGAACAAAATCCTCTCGGGCCTGATCCATGATTTGCTCCAGACGCGGGCTTATCCTGCCCGCGTGACGCAGTTTACCCAAAGCACGACCGCTTTCGCATCTTCCGCGGGATTCATCCCTCCGCCACAGCCTCGCTCCAGGCATGGAACGGTTCGCTGGCGCCGCTGTTGGTGTCGCCGTTGCGCATCACCATGCTGGGCACGGCGAACTTCATCGGCAGCGTCTGCACGCCCGCCTGCTCGTAGTCGAAGCGCGCGGCCAGGGCATCGTGCGTCGCTTTCGGAAAACGCTTGTCGCCGATCACGATGGCGCCTTCGCTGGCGTCGATGCGCGGCTGGTGGATCGTGGCGTCGAGGTCCATGCCGTAGTCCATCACGAAGGACAGAAGCTGGCTGACGGCGGGCAGGATGCGCCGGCCGCCGGACGCGCCGACCGCCACGCGGCGGCCGTCGGCAGCCTGCGCCAGCACCGGCGTGTAGTTGGTGAGGCAGCGCTTGCCCGGCGCCAGCGAGTTCGGCACACCGGGCGTCGGGTCGAACCACATGATGCCGTTGTTCATGGTGATGCCGGTCTTTTCGGCGACGAACTTCGAGCCGAAGGTCGAGAGCAGCGTCTGCGTCACCGCCGCCATGTTGCCGTGGCGATCGACCGCCGAGAAATGCGTGGTGCAGGCCGGCGCCAGCGCCTCGGCGCCGAGCGAACGCCTGCCGTCCTGGTCGCCCATGTCCTTCAGCCGTTCGCGATACGCGGCCTGCAGCGCCGATGCATAGGCGGCGTAGGCCGCCGCATCCGGTCCGCCGCGCGCGGGCGAAAGCTCCTTTTGCAGGATGCCGAGCGTGCGCGACAGCGTGGGGCCCGCGGTGAGTTCGGGCGTGGCAAACACCTTGCCGCCGCGATAGGGGATCGCCAGCGGCTCGCGCAGATGGGCGCGATATGGCTTGAGGTCTTCGACCGACAGCGCGCCGCCGGCTCCGCAAATATCGGCGACCAGGCTGTTTGCGATGTCGCCTTCGTAGAAATCGCGCGCGCCCGCGCTGGCAAGCTGCGCCATCGTCGCCTTGAGCCGGTCCTGCGGCAGCCGGATCATCGACCTGACGCCCCATTGCGGATTTGGCGGCAGGCCGTCCACCAGATAGGCGGCGGCGCTTGCGGGATAACGGCGAAGATCGGCAGCCCCGCTCGCGATCATCACCGTGGTCCACCAGTCCACCGCGAGACCTTCGCCCGCAAGCTTCACGCTCGGCGCCAGCAATTCCTTCCACGGCATTTTGGCGTGGCGGCGATGCGCCTCCTGCATGCCGGCGACCACGCCGGGCACCGCGATCGAGCCGGGGCCGTGAATGTTGCGGTCGTCCTTCACGCGCGGCCAGGGAAAGATGTCGGAGGCCGCGCCGCTGGCGGTCAGCGGATAGTCCGCCGGGTTCAGGCTCGCCGGCGAGCGCATGCCGTAATCGATCACCTCATGGCGGTCTTCGCGCGCGCGGTAGAGCACCATCGCGCCGCCGCCGCCGGGGCCGCTCATCCAGGGCTCCAGCACGCCGAGCGCAAACGTGGTCGCGATCACGGCATCGACGCAGTCGCCGCCCGCCGCCAGCACCTCTGCGCCGACCTCGGCGGCCTTGCGCGACTGCGCTGCAACGACGCCGCCTTTGGAACTCACGGCGGGTTTGCGGACTTGCTGGTTGTTGGAGAACTGGTCGCGCATCGGATTGCCCTTGTTATTGGTGCGGTGTTATTGGTGCGGTGACTTTGCCGGTCCGGCAGCACTCCGGTGAACCTGCTGCTTGCCGGCCGTTGCGACGAAGGATTGCCCTCCGCTCATAAGGGAAATCCCGTCATGCCGAAAGGGCGCCGCGCGCAGGGCCTTATTCGGAAGTCGTATGCGGCGGTTGGCCGATTTTTTGCCTTGCGCAAGCTTTGGCCAAGTCGCACTCTTTCCCAAATGGGAAGTTGCTCGGCGCGCAGCTCGCTGGACAACCGCGAGTTGCCGCGCGCAGAGGATTGAAAGATGCCTCAGGCTTCGAACTTCCTGCTTCGCCGCCTCGCACCGGCGAGCCTTGCGCGCGTCGCGCCTCATCTTTCGCTGGTTGATCTGGTCGCGGCGGAAGTGCTCGCCGAACCGCATCAGCGCATCGAGCGGGTATACTTCCCGCATTCGGGGATCATCTCCTGCATCGTCGAGCTCTCCGACGGCGCCGCCATCGAGACCGGCATGGTCGGCGATGACGGCGTCCTTGGCGCGAGCCAGGCGCTTGACGACAAGGTCTCGCTCAACCTCGTGACCGTGCAGATCGCCGGCAGGGCTTCGGTCATGCCGTCGGAGAAGTTGCGCCTGCTTGCGGCCGAACTGCCGGA
Organism: Bradyrhizobium sp.; assembly: GCF_036735945.1. Lineage (GTDB taxonomy): Bacteria > Pseudomonadota > Alphaproteobacteria > Rhizobiales > Xanthobacteraceae > Bradyrhizobium. Next base: position 26,617 of record NZ_DAINNI010000001.1, read on the forward strand.
TTTCAAGGCGCTGCTGATCAGATACGAGCAGTTCTTCCTTGCCCAGGTGCAGCAGACCGCTGCCTGCAATGCGGTCCACGACATCGATGCACGCACGTGCAAATGGCTTTCGCGCATGCACGACCTCGCCGGTCCCGACCTTCTGCTGACGCAGGAGCTCTTCGCCCGGATGATGGGCGTCCGGCGCACCAGCGTGACGACGGTGGCCGGCGCGCTGCAGGCGGCCGGGTTGATTTCCTATAGCCGGGGACGGCTGCACATCATCGATATCGAGCAGATACGCAAGCGCGCCTGCGAATGCGACGACGCCGTTCGATCGCACTTTCGGCGGATGTTCGAGGAGCTGGAGACCGCTACGCACAAGGTTCGATGCGCATGAGGCCCGGCCGGCCGTAGTTCTTTCATCCAACGCCGCAAGCCGCGTGCGCTTGAGCGCCTCGAGAAAATTTGGGCACGTCATGAGATAATGACGTGCGAGCGCCGTGCTCCCCGGATTGGCGTGCAGTTCGGTCGATGGCACATTGGCCGGCAGGACCATCCGCACAGGAGGATGCAGGCTTGACCGCGGACGCATTCATTCATCTGCCGGACCTGCGGGCGCGCGTGACGCATCCGGAAAAATCGCTGCTGCGCCTGACCCCGGAAATGTTCTCGATGTGGGAGCAGCGCGCGCGGGCCGCGGGCTGGCCGGTGAACTGGCGGCTGTCGGACGATGAAATCGAAGCGTCGCGGCTGGCGCTGCTCGGCGAATATCCCGAAGGCCATGACCTCTGGATCTTCTGCTACGGCTCGCTGATGTGGGATCCCGGCTTTCATTTCGCCGAGGTGCGGCTCGCCGATGCCGAAAGCTATCAGCGCCGCTTCACGCTGAAGATCAATCTCGGCCGCGGCTCGCATGACTATCCGGCACTGATGCTGTCGCTGGAGCCGCAGCCGGGGCGCTGCCATGGCCTGGCATTTCGCATCGCGGCCGAAACCGTCCACGCCGAGACCGCGATCCTGTGGCGCCGCGAGATGATACGCGGCGGTTATGCTCCGGCGCTGGTGCCGATGACGACGCCGCAGGGCCCGATCACGGCGCTGGCCTTTGTCTCCAATCCGACGCATCCGAGCTATGTCGGCGAACTGCCGCTCGCCGAGACCGCGGCACTGATCGCGAGCGGCAAGGGCGTTCTCGGCACCAACCGGGAATATCTGGTGCAGTTGGCGATGCAGCTCCAGGCGCTTGATATCGAGGACCCGTATGTCGAAGAGCTGCTTGCGCAGGTAGGTGCGGGCTCGCACTCGTAGGGTGGGCAAGGGAGCGCAAGCGACGTGCACACCATCCAACAGCGGTCGCGCTGCTTGATGGTGGGCTACGGCAGCCGTGATGTGATTGCCCGACGGGCAACTCAGTTCTGATTTTCGGAAATCGTGTCAATCCCGAGAATCAAAAATATTCCGCTTCCGTTCTCCCCCAAATCACCGGCATAATTCCACTCGTCTCACCGCAGATGAGGGGCGTCGGCCACGTCACCAGCGCGCGGTGAGATGCGATGGACGCCGATGGCGCGATAGACGTTGCGCGCCGGAAGCGTACGGTGAAGTCGTGTGGTTCTGGCGCCGTGGTGCTGGCGTTAAGTCCGCGAGAAGCGAAAGCGTCCTGCGGGCGACGGAGGCAAAAGAGCCGTTCTCCGGGAAGAGCGCGAAGTAAGCCGTAAAGCCATTGCGCAGGGAAGGCCGGGATGCTCCCGCCGAACCTGTATGCTCGTGTGCATCTCTTGCTATGCGCAACAGCACACGAGACCGCGGGTGCGGCGCGCACCCGGTCTTCCCTGCGCCCTCAGATTGGAGAGGGCGACCAACGAGATACAAACCTCGGGCAAAACATGTCGCGAGATCGCAGCGTCATATTTAACTGTCATCGTCCGCCTTGTGCGCAATTGCGCACTGGGGCGGACGATCCAGCATTCCAGAGACCTCAATGATTGAACCGATATACCGCGGCGTACTGGTTCCCCCGCCTTCGCGCGCCTTCGCGGGGGATGACGGCGGAGTTAGAAAGGCCTTGGCGGGGATGACAGTCATGTTTTCCGCATCGCAGGCCGGCTTGCAGACGCAAGTGCAAGCCGGCGGGGAATTGCTATAGTGGTATCCGGCCGCGCGGAGATCGCAGGCGTCAACAACAAATGGGGAAGCCGCGCATGACCGGGGACATCAAGCCGCATTACGAGGTCGTCGTCATCGGCGCGGGCGTCTCGGGCATCTACCAGATCAAGCGGCTGGCCGATCTCGGGATCGATGCCCTCGTGCTGGACGCTGCGCCCGATCTCGGCGGCACCTGGTACTGGAACCGCTATCCCGGCGCGCGTTTCGATTCCGAGAGTTACACCTACGGCTATTCCTTCTCGAAGGAACTGCTCGAGGAGTGGCACTGGAAGGAACGGTTTTCGGCGCAGCCGGAGAACCTGCGCTACCTCAACTATGTCACCGACAAGTTCGACCTGCGCAAATACATGCGCTTCAACCGCAAGCTGGAGGCCGCAAGCTTCGACGAGGCCGCAGATCTGTGGCGCCTGACGCTCGACGACGGCCGTGAACTGAGCTGCCGCTTCCTCATTCTCGCGGTGGGCCTGTTGTCGACGCCGACACCGCCGCGGCTGCAGGGAATGGACACGTTCAAGGGCCGTTCGTTCCACACCTTCTACTGGCCGCACGAGGCGGTCGATCTCACCGGCAAGAAAGTCGGCATCATCGGCACCGGCGCCACCGCCATCCAGATCATCGGCGAGATCGCGGACAAGGTCGGCGAACTCACCGTGTTCCAGCGGCGGCCGAACTGGAGCGCGCCGCTCAACAACAGCAGGATCTCCGAACGGGAGATGGCCGATATTCGTTCGCGCTATGACGAGATCTTCGCGGCCTGCATGCGCTCGCCCGGCGGCTTCGAGCACGAGCCCGACAGGCGCGGTTTCTACGAGGTCACGCGCGAGGAACGGATCGCGCTGTGGGACAGGCTCTACGACGAGCCCGGCTTCGGCATCTGGCTGAGCAATTTCCGCGAGATATTTACCGACGAAGCGGCCAATGCCGAATTCTCCGCCTACATCGCCGACCGCATCCGGCAGCGCGTCAAGGATCCCGTGACCGCGGAAAAGCTGATCCCGAAAGACCATGGTTTCGGCGTGCAGCGGGTGCCGCTGGAGACGAATTATTTCGAGGCCTACAACCGCGACAATGTGCACCTCGTCGACATCAGCGAGACGCCGATCGAATGCGTTACCGTATCAGGCCTGCGCACCAGCGCGCGCGATTACGAGCTCGACATCATCATCTATTCCACCGGCTTCGATGCCATCACCGGCTCATTCGATGCGATCGATATCACCGGTGTCGGCGGGGTGAAGCTGGCGGACGAATGGCGCGACGGCCCCTCGACATTCCTCGGCATGATGGCGCATGGCTTTCCGAACCTGCTGATGCCGACCGGGCCGCAGAGCGGTTCGGCATCGACGAATTTTCCACGCGGCATCGAGAACGGCGTCGGCTGGTGCATGGGGCTGCTCGAGCACATCTGGCGCCGCGGCTGCACGCGCGCGGAGCCGACGCATGAGGCGCAGGCGCGCTGGACCGCGCATGTGACCAAGATGTACGCGATCATGCTGATGCGCAAAGCCAGGTCATGGTTCACCGGCTACAATTCCAACGTTCCCGGCCACGAATACGGCAAGCCGCGCTATCTCGTGTATAATGGCGGCACGCCGAAATATGTCGCCGCGATCACTGAAGTGGCGCAGAGTGGGTATGAGGGGATCGTGTTCGATGCGCAGGAAATGCCCTCGGTCGTGCATCGGCCGCAGGCATCGAGGGCAGGATAAATCATAGTAGAATTTCGCGCCGCAAGCGTGTGGCGCGAAATCCGGGTGTGCCGGCGCGATCGCGGGAACCCCATGCGCAAGGTCTCGATACGTGGATGGATCCAGCTCCCGTCGCCGCAACTATTCGACGGCGCGACCGCGGTCGTCGGGCTCGATGACGTGACCTTGATCGACGCGCGATCGGCGCGGATTGCCGAGACCGTCATCGATGGGATCAACGGGCAGCAGGAACGCATTCCCTTCAGCCTGGAAGCGCAGTGGGAGTTCCGGGCGCGCGACAGCTACGTGCTGGCGGCGGAAATCCGGCGGTCGGGCGGCGACCGTCTCGCCGTCGGCGACTTCGCGACCACGGTCGCCGTGCCCTGGACGGTCGACCGGACGGATGGCAATGCGGTTCCGGTTACTCGGGTTTGAGCGCGGGTACGTGTCGAAGCGCCGTCGTCGACGAGGTCATATCCAGCGCGATCACGAGGTCGCTGAATACTTGCGAGATTTTCTCGAGCCTCGCCGTGTCGGCCGTCGAGACCTGGAGGCTGGATTTGCCTTCGGGCGCCAGCCTTGCGTAGGTCTTGGCGCGATCGGCCAGATAGCTGACGCCGGACCGGAACAGCGGCGCCCCCGACTGCGGAACATCAAGCAATACCCTCAGTGCCTCCGGATGCCGGCCGCTGCGCGCCAGGTACTCGACGCGAACCGCCAGCGTGTCCGGAAGCCAGGGATGGGACGCAACCAGATGGCCGGTCCACTCGTCGAGGCCTTCAAGCTGGTTGGCGCGTATCAGCACGTAGGCGCCGAGCGTCGCGCGAAGCGGGGATGGCTTCTTCGTCGCGTAATAATCGGGCCGTGTGACCAGCGTGCTCGATATCGATCGTGCCTCGTTCGCCTTGCTGCTATCGGCGAAGTCGAGCAGCGAGTTCAGTTCGCCGTCGTGAAAATCGAACTTGAGGGCCAGCTTGTCGGTGTCGAGGTCCAGCGTCCATTCGACGGTCGTCGTACCGCCTTCGTCGACCGGGACCGCGAAATAATTGTATTGCTTCGATCGCTCGATTTCGATCCAGACCGCCTCGCGCGAAAACGGGACGTCCAGGTTCGACCGGGTCGTAGGTTCGCGCTTGAGCGGCCCTTTCGAGATGGTGCCGGGGACTTTGTCGGCCAGCCAGTTGCCGTGAAGGATCGCAAACGACTGCCTGAAAAAGACCTGCGTGACCGGACGCGAATATTTCCAGAACGAGTCCGCAAGCGTATTCGTGGTTTCAAGGGTCGCAGGGAAAGTGACATCCCGAAGCGGGATGTCGAGCTGCTTGTTGTCGCCGGGATTGACGGTCACGATGCCGTCGACCGTGGCCTGGTCGCCGTTCGGCAGCTGTGCGGTGACGTAGTAGCGGCCGGGCGGCACCTCCAGGGTATCGTCGCTGACCCCACGCGCCCTGAGGACAAGCTTTTCGTCACGGACCTCGACCGGCAGGGCTCCGCTCCACCTCTGGTTCGGCGGCGTATCGAGCTTGAAGGTGAGCGTTGCTTTGGGGTCAGCCATGACAACTTTCCTGAGTTGGCCTCAGATTGGCGGCTTGAGCAGCAGTGCCAGATTGTGAGTCCAGGGCATTTGCGGTGGCTTCATGAAGGTGCGCCGCGGCGAACAGAACGGATTCGATGTCAGTCGTCCCGAGTTGACCTCCACGCGATAGATCCCTGCCTTGACCGTGAGATCGAATTTGGTCTTGGCGCCGGGGTTGCATCCGGCGGGCGTGACATTGTTCTCATCGAGAACGCCGATGGTGCAGGGCAGGCCCAGATCATCTGGCTTGACCTCGACGGAGATGTCGATGTCCGGCGGGCCCGCAAGATAACGGATCACCGGCGAGCCAACGAAGCTGCCCACGGTCACGAGCGTGCCGAGCTTGTTCTTGGTGTAATAGAAATCCAGCGAATTCTTGATGGTCGTCGCCGTCACCGGCCACAGCCCGGTAACGTCGTCCGGCTCCTCGGCGCCGCGGATGAAGGCCAGCGACAGCGCCTCCGCGAAATGGCTCGGCTTGCGGCTGCGTCCGAGCGCGAACGCGCCGTCGACGGTAGAGTAGATCATCGGCGCCGCCCGCTTGTCCTTGCCGCTGAGCTCTATACCGAACACCGCTGGTACCGTGGGATTCAGAAAGGTTCTGAGCTTGGCGTTTCGGTCCATGCAGGCATCGATGAAGTAGAACTGGGTCAGCGCGATATTCGGGCGTGTATCTGTCGGTGCCATGCCGCTCCTTACATTGTGCATTTCGAAGCACTCGTTGAGCGGTGCGGCGCTGGTCAGGAAATCATCAAGCATGAGCACGGAATCTTCCGAGCCGCGCTGCGTTCCGTGACCTGCGAAGTAGAAGAACGTCATGTCATCCGGATTGTTCGAGGCGTCCTTGCGCCACTGGGACGCCATGGCGGAAAAATTGGCCCGGCTGGCCCGGGTTGGTGTTGTATTGGCCAGCCTGGGCTCGACCTGCACCTCGGCCGGCGACGGCGACAGCAACAGCCGAACGGTCTTCAGCGGCAACCGCAGGCCGACTGTCGTGAGGAATTCGAAGATCCTGAAGGCCGAAAGCGCGGGCGAGGAGAGCTTGGTGAGGTTCCATGTTTCGTCGGAGGACGGCTCGCCCGTGTCGGGAAGGTTGAGATAGTCGCTGACGCCGACGATCAGGGCGTGAACGCCGGCGCCCGGAACGCTTTTGTTGACGACCAGCGTCACCGTCCCATCTCCCTAGATCGTGATGAGCTTTTTCACCGACTTGATGTCGCCGTCGCTGAGCTTCTTGCGCTGCCCGATCTCGACACCCGCTTGCTTCGGAATGATGGTGTCCTCGCCGGTCGAACTGAACGCATCGCGCGGATAATGCATGATGGAGCCATAGTCGTAGGCGCCGAGGTCGACGCCGTCCTGGATGTGCTGGTCGAAATTGTGACGGGCGTTCTGGTCGACCAGATTGAGCTTGATGGTTACGAACTGATTGCGGTCCTTCCTGCTCTGCTCGTGCCAGAGCCCGACCGTGTGGCCGATTTCGTGAATGCAGTTTCCCGTGCTGCATGCGCCGCCCAGGATGACGTCCTGCCGCCCGCCGCGCCGGCCGACCGAGGACGCGCAGCCGTTGCCGGGACGAAACACGACGAAATCGCGATGGGCGGGGTCGGCCGCGTTCCGCTTCACGAATTTGATCGGCGTATTGTCCTGCCAGTGCTTGATCGCGTCGAGCACGCGCTGCTGGTTCGGCAGAGCGGGATCGATCTCGAAGGGAATGGTGTCGTTCTTCCAACGGAACTGGACGCCCTTGATTCCGGCGCCGAGGAGCTGGGTGCCGTCCTGCAGGGCGCCTGGGTTGTCCGCGACCAGTTTCTTGGTGTTCTGCGCCTCCTCCACGGTTCCAAGAATGATGCATCCCTCAAACACCGCAAGACCGTCGACCGCGGCGTAGGTGACTTCCTTCCACTCCGAACCGAGCGGCTTGATCCAGGTCGTATCCGTTGTATCGCTTTCCAGAAATCCATTGGCCATTGCATCCTCCCGTTGGGAAAAGGGGGTAAAGGCGGTCATTCGCCGAATGTGCTGGCGGTTGCAGCGTCAAACTCGTTCAAGCACCTCGCTTCGCTGGCGCGTTGCCTATCCGTAGTAATCGCGCCACGACATCCGAACCATGCCGGGCGGCGTCTCGTCGCCTTCGCGCGCGATCGTCACCGGCGGATCGTCCTCGATGAACGCGCTCGCGCGGTTCTCCCAGTCGAAGATGAAGGCGTTCTGGTAATAGGTCGCGATTTCCTTGTTGAAGATGATCAGCCCAGCGTCGCGATTTCGCAGCACGCCGTCGCCGGACCAGTTTGCGCTGCTGACCAGCACGGTTTCGCCGTCCACGACGATGCCCTTGTTGTGAATGCTGCTCTGGCTGCGGAATACGGTTTCCTTGAAGCCGGATTCCACGAGCTTCCTGATCTTGTCGGCCGCGCCGTTGCTTCCGACGATGATTCTCATGTCGAAGTTCGGCCGGTTGCTGAGCTCGGCGAGCTTTGCCAGCATCTCGGTAAATTTCTTGTCGACCTTCTTGTCGCTGAAGGTGATGTAGGCATACTGCAGGAAGATCGAGCGCCTGGCGGCGCCGATCAGTTCCATGATGCGGCCGATGTAATTGTCCGGCGTCAGGACCGGCGCGACCTCGAATTCGCCGGGCGTGGTCGGCAGGATCTCCGGGGCGATCGGTGTCGGCGTATCGGCGACGTCGTCGGCGTCGAACAATGCCTCGACCGGCACAAAGACATCAGGCAACCGCGGTACGGCCTCGGCATCCAGCACGACGCCACCATCGCCGGCTTCCGCCTCCTTCTCGGAGTCGTCGCGGTCGTGCTTGATGTAGCGCTCGAACATCTTGGCCAGTTTCTCGTCCTCGACGATGACGTGCCATTCGCGGTTGCCCTTGCTGTACATTCCCTTCGCCTCGGAAGGGGTGCCGATGGGGTCAATGTCAGGCTGGCTGCGCAGGCTCCAGTTGCCGCTGGACAGCCAGAATGCGCTGGAGTCCCGGACCGCGACTTTCTCATGATACGCGCTGGCGAAACGGTGCGACGATCCGCACCGCACGATAAAGCCGTCAAGATTGTCTTTCAGCGATTTCCTGAGCTTGGTGCGGATCTTGGTTTCCGGCGCGGTCATGCCGTCGTCCCAGGTCAGCACGACCTTGAGATCCTTGTCCTGCACGGTTTCGATGAAGCTCTTCGCGATATAGTCGGCGTTGAAGTCGTACATCGCGATCGAGAGCGTCTTTTCGGTCGCTTCGAGGAACGGCTTCAGCACCGGCCAGCCGGCGTCCGGACCGATGTGGCAGACAATGGGCTTCTTGATCTTGAACTTTGCATTGATCGGATTTCCGGTGAGCGGCTTGTAGGTGAGGCCGGAAGCCGAAGCCGACACGCTGTCGGCGATGGGCTGATCGCTCATCAGCGTCATGACTTGTCGCAGCGGATCGGCCTGCATCACGTTGACGCGATAAGGTCCGAGTTGGCGCGGCATGCGCTCCTCGGTCAGCACGCTGCCCGGCGGCTTCTTGTGAGCGACGTAGACGATGATCGCCGGCTCCTTGTGCACGGTGCCATCGATGATCGGAAACCCTGGTTCCGCGGAAACAAAGCCATCGACCGCGGTAAGTTGCGCCATGTTGGCGTCGATGACGGCCTGTACCTTGTCTTTGGTCTGCCGGTCGAGGAAGCGCATCGTTGGTCCCCCGCGTCAAATGAACTGGTGAAATGTCGCGCGTTGATGCAACTCCGGGCGACACGCAATAATGCGTCGCAACTTGCAGGCTCTTTGTTGCACCACTTTGCGGCAACGGCGGTTGGTTGTCAGTGAAGCACTTCACACATCATGATTGTGCCGTTCGACCGCAGGGCGGCAGCCGGCCTTTCCGTGGGCGGGCGTCACTGCGTTCGCAGCAGCCGTCGCGGATGCACGCCGTCGACATAGCCCATGAAGGGCGGATGGATCGAATAGCCGATCAGCTCGCGGGCGCGCTCCGGCAACTGGCCCGCCAGTTCGGCGGGAACGGCGAGCGCCATGTTTTCAAGCTGCCGGGCCCAGCCGACGCAATATTGCGGCGTGATGATCAGGCGCGGCCGCTCGGATAGGTTGGCGCCGCCGCGGTGCCACAGCGTCCCCTTGGTAATGGCGAGCGATCCGGACGGCATGACCAGCTTGACCGCGTCGGGCCGATCGCCTTGCTCGTGCTCGGCCTCGTTGGTGAAGTGAGCCGGCTTTATGGCGCCCTCGATATACTGCCCGTCCCACAAATGGCTTCCCGGAATGATTTCGGTGGCGCCGTTCTGCTCGGTGGTGTCGTCGATCGCCCAGAACGTGCTGACGCCGAGCGCCGGGCGCGGTCGCGGAATCTTGATGCCGGCGTCGTCGAAGTGCCAGGGCTGCACGGTTTCGCCGGGATGCAGGTTGATCGCGAGCATGGCGGACAACAGGCAGCTCTCGCCGAGTTCGCCTTCGACAAAGGCGAGGCTGAGCGGATGGATCGCGAGCTCGGCGAAAACCGGCGATTTCGCCAGCAGGGCGTACACGCGGTTCGTCCTGGTGCCTTCGAAATCGTTGCGGCCGAACAGATCGCGCGCCAGGTGCGGCGCCAGCGCGGTGCGGATTTCGGCGACGCGGTCGGGCGGAAGAACGCGTTCAAAGATCAGATAACCGCGCCGGTCGAATTCTTCCTTCCAGGAGGCGAACGACCGTTCCCTGAGCCAGGGTACTGCCTGCTCCGCCGTAGCCGCCATCCAGGCTCTCCTTCACAGGCTGGCGGCCGCCCGAGACAGGCCGGGCGGCCGTCATTCACGTGCGCGTCATCCCGCAGCCGCGTTCACCGCGATCGGCGAGACATCCTGCTCGCTCTCCAGCTTCTTCGGCAGTCCCGCAAAGCCGCGCAGCGCTTCCGCCATCCTGGCGCGTGCGCTTGCGCCGGTGACGACCACGTCCACCATCATCAGCGAGGTGTGGATGTGTCCGCGCGCCTTTAGCTGCTCGACCTGGCTGCCCGCCGCTGCGAGCCCTTCGGCATATTCGATGCCCTCGTCGCGCAACGGATCGAATTCGCAGGTGGCGACAAATGCCGGCGGCAGGCCCTTGAGATTGCCGCGCAGCGGCGCCACACGCGGATCGGTGCGGTCGGCGGGCGAGCAATAGATGTCCCAGAACCAGAACATCATGGATTGCGTCAGGAAATAGCCGACCGCGTTCTCGGCATAGGACGTACGGTCGAACCGGCTATCGGTCACCGGACAGATCAGCAACTGGCCCGCGATCTCCGGGCCGCCGCGGTCGCGTGCGAGCTGGCAGGTCACGGCGGCGATATTGCCGCCGGCGCTCCAGCCCGCGACCAGCACCGGCCCCGGCCTGCCGCCGAGTTCGGCGGCATGCTCGGCGATCCAGCGCGTGGCCGCATAGCCGTCCTCGGCCGCCGCCGGGAAGCGATGCTCGGGCGCATGGCGATAGCCGACGCTGACGACGATCATGCCGCTGCGGCGGCAGAGGTCGCGGCAGAACGGATCATCGGACTGCTCGTCGCCCAGCACCCAGCCGCCGCCATGGAAATAGACCACGATCGGATGCGGCCCCCGCGTTGCCGGCCGATAGAGGCGATAGGGCAGCAAGCCGTCGGCGCCCTGCAGCACGCCGTCCCCGACTTCGCCGACCGGCCGTCCGGCGGGACGGGCCTTGTTGAATTCGGTCAGGAAACCGCGCGCGCCCTGCGCGCCGAGCTGCTCGATCACGGGGAGATTCATCTCCGCCAGCATGCCGAGCACGAGCCGCACGTCCGGCTGCAGCCGCACGACCTCGCCGTCGTTGCATTGTTCGGCAACATCAGGTCCCGTCATCCGGAAGCCGAGCATGCCGCGGGCCACGATCTCGTTGCAGATGCTGCGATAGGGACCGACGCCGCCGCAATACGGCATCACGCCCTGCGCCTTGCCGGGGACGTTGGCGCCCGTGTACCAGGTGTTGGCCAGCCGATGCAGCGTCATCGTCGAACAGTCCGCCATGTGCTGCGTCCAGCCGGCCTGCGCCGTCTCGGTCGCATCGATGGTGGTGAAGCCGGCGTCGCGCATCGCGGCCAGCCGATCGACCACCCAGTCAACATGCTGCTCGATCGAGACCGCCATGTTCGACAGCACCGACGGGCTGCCCGGTCCCGTGATCAGGAACAGATTGGGGAAGCCGGCGACGGTGAGACCAAGATAGGTCTGCGGGCCGTTGGCCCAGAGGTCGGTCAGCGATTTGCCGCCACGGCCGGTGATCGGATGCACCGCGCGGATGGCGCCGGTCATGGCGTCGAAGCCGGTGGCGAACACGATCACGTCGACGTCGAACGAACGCTTGTCGGTCTTGATACCGGAAGCGGTGATCGCCGTGATCGGCTCCTGCCGCAGGTTGACCAGCGTGACGTTGGGGCGGTTATAGGTCGCGTAGTAGCTGGTATCGAGGCAGGGACGCTTGGCGCCGAACGGATGATCGTGCGGGGTGAGGGCTTCAGCGGTCTCCGGATCCTGGACGACTTCGCGGATCTTTTCGCGGATCAGATTGGCGACGTGCGCATTGCCGTCGACGTCGGTGCCCTGGTCGGCCCAGAGCTGGGTCAGGATGTGGACGAGATCGCCGGCGGCCCACGCCTGCTCGAACCGCTCGCGGCGCTCGGCGTCGCTCAGTTGCCAGCTCACCGCCATCTGTTGCGGGTAGGGGACGCCCACCAGCGACCAGCGCGCCTGCTCGCGATAAGCGGCGCGGTCACCCTCCAGCATCCCGAGGCGGTCCGCCGGCGCCGGGCCATTATGGGCGGGCAGGGCGAAATTCGGCGTGCGCTGGAACACCGTGAGATGCGCGGCCTGCTCGGCAATCAGCGGGATCGACTGGATGCCCGACGATCCCGTGCCGATGACGGCGACGCGCTTGCCGGCGAGCTTGACCTCGTCATGCGGCCAGCGCCCCGTGAAATAGACCTCGCCCTTGAAATCCTCGACGCCGTCGATCTCCGGCGGCTTTGGCGCGGAGAGGCAGCCGGTCGCCATGATGTAGGTGCGGGCGGAAACGCCGGCGCCATTGCTGGTCGAGAGCTGCCAACGTTGCGCGCTCTCATCCCAATTGGCCGATGTGACCTTGGTGCCGAAGCGGATGTCGCGGCGCAAATCGTAGCGGTCGGCGACGAAGCCGAGATAGCGCAGGATCTCCGGCTGGGTGGCGTATTTCTCCGACCATTTCCACGCATTTTCCAGCTCGGGATCGAAGGTGTAGCTGTAGTCGATGGTCTGGATGTCGCAGCGCGCACCGGGATAGCGGTTCCAGTACCAGGTGCCGCCGACATCGCCGGCTTCCTCGATCACGACAGTCGAGAAACCGGCCTTGCGCAAGCGATGCAGGAGATAGAGGCCGGCAAATCCGGCGCCGACCACCGCGACATCGACCTGTTGCGTCTTGCCGCTGTTGGTCGTTTCAGAAGAACGTGCTGCGACCGCTGCGTCCGGCATGCTATTCCTCCCGTGCTTTATATTTTGGGAGAGGCTACTGCCGCCTGTTCAGTTTGTCATCAGGGCAAATGCAATCATTGGATGTTTGCCGCAGACGCGCGCCGTCGCCGCGACGGATCAAGGATTTTCGAAAATTCTCCGTGCGAAGCAGCGGCTTATCCGCTACGCGCGCTTGCGCCGGTCGCCCGGGTGGACGCGCAAGAATGGAGCGATCTGATCCGCGCCACCGGCCTCAAGGGGAAATAGGCAGGTCGCGCCGCGAGGAACTATGGCCAAGCCCGCATCGGGCTACTATTGATGTAGCAGCATGAATATGACGGCGGACCTGGCGAGGGATCGTGAGTTTCTTCGAGCGTCTGAAAAAGCAAGCGTCCGCGGAGTGGCGGGCCTACATCGAACATCCCTTCACGGACGGGTTGGCGGATGGCTCGCTCCCTGAGGCGGCGTTTCGTCACTACCTCGTTCAGGACTACCTGTTCCTGATCGAGTTTGCCCGCGCTTACGCGCTCGCCGTCTACAAGTCGCCTTCGCTCGCCGACATGCGTGACGCGGCGGCAGGCCTCTCGGCGATCCTCGACGTCGAGATGAACCTGCATGTGAAGCTCTGCGCCGGCTGGGGCCTGTCGCCGGAAGATCTCGAACGAGCCCCTCCCGCGAGCGAGATGCTGGCCTATACGCGCTACGTGCTCGACGCCGGAATGCGCGGCGACCTGCTGGCGCTCAAGGTGGCGCTGGCGCCTTGCGTGATCGGTTACGCGGAGATCGCGACGCGGCTTGCCTCGAAGCCCGATGCGAGCGCGGCCACGAATCCCTATCGTGTCTGGATCGCCGAATATGCCGGCGCGCCGTATCAGGAGGTCGCGGCGAATGCCGGGGCGCAGCTGGATAGCCTCGCCGAACGCTACGTCACGCCGGCCCGCGAGGCCGAGTTGATCGCGATCTTCAAGGAAGCCACCCGGCTCGAGGCAGATTTCTGGGAAATGGGTCGGTGCGCGGGACTGACGTGAAGCAGAGCCTCAGTGCGGATACAGGCCTTCGACGATCGGCAACCGCGCCGCGCGCAGCGCCGGGAACAGCCCGCCGATCAGGCCGACGATCAGCGCCAGCGCGACACCCTCGGCGATCAGCCACGGACTGAGCTTGAAGTCGAACACCACCTGCGTGAAATTGCCGCCAAGCGTCGAGGCCGTGACGCCGTCGAATATCAGCCAGGTGGCGGCGGCGCCGAGCAGGCCGCCGATGACAGCGAGCGACAGCGATTCCGCGAGCGTTCCGACAAAGGCGGGGAAGCCGCCGAAGCCGATCGCGCGCAGTGTCGCGATTTCCGTGGCGCGCGATGCGACCGACGAATACATCGTGTTGAGCGCGCCGGCGACGGCGCCCAGCGCCATTGCGATCGCCAGCGGCCAGCCGAGCTTCTGGATCAGGTCGGAGGTCTGCGATGCCTGTTCGGCGAAGTAGGCGGCCTCCGACTTGACATCGAGCTTCAGCCGCGGGTCGGTGTCGCTGTAGCTCTTGAGTTCGTTCAGGGCGGCCGGCCCGGTGAGCCGGGCGCGCACGGTCTGGACGACGTTGTTACGGTTGAACAGGCTCTGCACCACGTTGAGGTCGGCCCAGATCTCGGATTCGAATACGCTGCCGCCGGCCTCGAACACGCCGACGACGTTCCAGCGCGTGGCGCCGAACGACACGGTCGAGCCGAGGTCGAGTCCCTCGAACTCGCGCAGCAGCGCCTTGCCGACCACCACCTCGTTGCTGCCGCGGTTGAACATGCGGCCGGCGGTGATGGTGACGCCCTTGCGCAACTCGGTACCCCGTTCGCCGATCCCGCGCAGCGGCAGGTTGGCCTTGGTCCCGGTCGAACGCTTGATGCCGTCGACCACGAGATAGAGTTCGGGCGAGATCAGCGGCTTGCCGTCGCTGCCGCGCGCAATCCCGGGGCCGTCCTCGATCAGCCGCACCTGGTCGCGGCTCACCGTGCTGTTGATCTCGGCCTGCGAGCCGGCACGCAGCACGATCGCAATGTCGTCGGCGCCGGAACCGGCGATGGTGCGCTGAAAACCGTTGGCCATCGCGAGGAAGGCGAGCAGCACGATCACGACCAGCGCGATCGCAACCACGGTCGAGAGCGAGAGCCAGCGCCGCTGCGCAATGCTCTTCAGATTGATCGCGGTGACGGCCACCACCTGAAGCCAGAGCGAACGCATGGTCTTAACCCCGTCCGAGCGCGGTTGCGATTTTGAGCCGCATGGCGCTGAGCGCCGGAATGATTCCCGTGATCAATCCGAGCGCGATCATCAGCGCCAGCCCCTGCAGCACGATTGCGGGCGATACCGAGAAGGCAGGGGCGACGTTGGAGAGGCTGTTGCGCAGCGCCATCGCGATCAGCGCCGCGATTGCAAGGCCGGGGATGCCGCCGAGCAGCGCCAGCAGCACGGACTCGCCAAGTACCATCGTCAGGATGCGCGGGCCGGAAAAGCCCAGCGTCTTCAGCACACCGATCTCACGCGTGCGCTCGCGGATCGAGAGCGCCATGGTGTTGCCGACGATCATCAGGATGGTGACGAAGGCAGCTCCGACGACCAGCAGCACGATCAGCGCGATATTGCCGAACTGGGCGGCAAAGGCCTTGCCGAACGCCTTCTCGGTGTCGGTCGAGGTTTCCGCGGTGGAGTTGGCGAACATCGCGTCGATCGCCTTGGCCACGCGGTCGTTGTTTTCGGGCGAGGTGGTCTGCAGGATCATCCAGCCGATGGTGTCCTTGCCGAAACTGCGGGTCTCGTCGAAGTAGGGATATTGGAACAGCATGAAGTTGGTGTCGACGTGCTCGGCCTTGCCTTTGATGATACCGGCAATGGTGAGATCCCAGGTGTGGCCGCCGCTCTTCTGGCTGAAGATGTTGCTCTGGATCGGAATGCGGTCGCCGATCTTCCAGCCCCATTTCTGCGCCAGCTTTTCGCCGACCACCGCGCTGCCGCGGTCGCGCATGAAGGCCTGGAGCTGGTCGGGCGCGACCTCGAATTCGCTGCGGTAGACGTCGAAATAGCTGTTCGGCTCGATCGCCAGCGCCATGATGAAGTTCTTCGGGTCCTGATAGTAGCCGCCGAACCAGTTGGCGAAGGTCACCTGGCGAACGCCTTCCACCGCTTTCACGCGGTTGAAATAGGCGATCGGCATCGGCTGGGTGAAGTTGATCTTGTTGACCGTGATCATCCTGTCGGCGGCGGCGCGATCCTCGCCCGCGGTGAAGGCGCGGTAGAACCCGGCGAGAACGCCGAAGATCATGAACGCGATCAGGATCGACACGATCATCAGGCTGGCGCGCAATTTGCGGCGGAACAGGTTCTTCCGTACCAGATCGAAATCGTTCACGCGGCAAGCCCCCGTTCGACGAAGCGGCCCTTGTCGAGATGCAGCACGCGCTTGGCGTAGTTCGCCGCCGCCGGATCGTGCGTCACCATCACGATGGTCTTGCCGAGTTCGCCATTGAGCAGTTGCAGGATCGAAAGGATCTCGTCGGCGGATTGCCGGTCGAGGTCGCCGGTCGGTTCGTCGCACAACAGCAGGTTCGGGTCCGAGACGATCGCGCGCGCGATCGCCACGCGCTGCTGCTGGCCGCCGGACATTTCGCGCGGCCGGTGCTTGATGCGGTCGGCGAGGCCAACCACGGAAAGCGCGGTTTCAACCCGCGCGGCGCGCTCCTTGCCGCGCAGCTTGGTCAGCAGCAGCGGCAGTTCGACATTCTGTGCCGCGGTCAGCATCGGCATCAGATTGTAGAACTGGAAGATGAAGCCGATATTGGCGGCACGCCAGGCCGCCAGCTCGCCCTCGGAGAGGCCGTCGATGCGCCGGTCGGCGACGGTGATCTCGCCGGTATCGGCGCGGTCGATGCCGCCGAGCAGGTTGAGCAGCGTGGTCTTGCCCGAACCGGACGGCCCCATCACCGCGATGAAATCGCCGCGGGGGATCGTGAGGTCGAGATGATCGAAGATCGAGATCGTTTCCTTGCCCTTGGTGAAGCGCTTGTTCACGTCGGCAAGGCGAACCATCGGCTGTTCTGCTGTCACGTTCGTCACCTCTTCCAGATCGTCCGGGAGCTAGTTCGCGGCGGCGGCTTCAGCCGTGCCATTGGCCTTGGCCTCGCGCATGAAATTCACCTTCACCGCCATGTCGGGCAGGATGCGCGGGTCCTTTTTCTCGAAGCGAATGCGAACCTTCACGGTGGCCTTCTCGCGGTTTGCCGTCGGCACGATGGCGATCACCGAGGCGGGAATGGTCCAGTCCGGATAGGCGTCGAGCACCGCATTCACGGGTCCACCGGGCACGACCCGGCCGATGAAGGCCTCGTTGACGTCGACCTCGATTTCGATCGAATCCATGTCGACGATGGTGCAGATGCCGGTTCGGGTGTAGCCGCCGACCGACATCGGCGAAATCATTTCGCCGGGCTGGGCGCTGCGGTCGATCACGACGCCGGAGAACGGCGCCTTGATCTGGTGCTTGTCGAGCAGCGAGCCCGAGCGCTTGGCGTCGATCCTGGCGGTCTCGAACTGCGACTGGGCCTGGCGCAGTTGCGCGCTGAGCACGCCGACGCGGGCCTGCGCCTTGGTCAGGTCGGCCTCGGTCGCGAAGTTCTTTTGCGAGAGCGTATGTACGCGCGTCATGATGCGCGTCGCATCTTCCAGATCGGCTGTGATCGCTGCAACAGCCGCATCGGCCGTCTCGACGCGCGAGCGGGCGAGTTCATAGTCCTTTTCGGCGAGCACGCTGTCGAGCCGCGCGACCACCTGGCCTTCAGCCACCGTCATGCCCTCGTCGATGAAGACCTCGACCACCTTGCCGGTGATTTCGGCCGCAACCGTTGCCTTGCGGCGCGCCACCACGTAGCCGGAGGCAGCAAGATTGCCCGCGATCTTGTTGCTCGCCGGAGCTTGCGCAGCAGGCGGCGGTGTCTGCGGCTGCGCGGCGGGCTGCGACGCAGTTTCCCTGGCCGGATCCTGCCTGCTGAACTCGTACGCGCCAAAGGCAGCGGCGGCGGCGACGACGCAGACGGCAGCGGTGATCGCGACCGGCATCCAGCGGCGGCCGGCGCTGCTTTCCACCTTGTCGGCGCTGCGATCGATGGTCAGCGATCTCAGCAGTTCGCTCTTGTCTTTGTTCATTGCTCATTTCCACCGGCGGCTCATTGCGGTTGCCGCGCGAACGGCGTCCTTCTCGCGCAGGTGGTCCCGCTCACACCCGGTCTACATGTCTCGCTACAGAACGGGGCAGACCTTCGGCGCTTCCCAAGGCAGCATCCCCAGCCTGGTTGTAAATCCGTTCAGCTCTCGCGAACGCCAGGCGGCGCCCGTTATCGGCGAGGCGAATGACATGAATTTAAAGCCTAATGGTGACGGAGGCAATTGGTGCTGTCCGCAAGAGTTGTGTGGCTGATGTTGCCAGTTGTGGCCATGAGCATCGAGGCCCCTTCGGTCGGGAAGCCCGGCGATTGAGAATGCGCTCAAAACCCGGCAAAATCTTGCAACGGAGGAGCCGGTCCGGGGCGGGGCGTCGCGCTCAGCCGATCGCGATCGCCACTTTGCCGAAATGCGCGCCGCTCTCCATGTGGAAGAACGCCTGCTTCGCCTGATCGAACGAAAAGGTCTTGTCGATCACCGGCTTCATCCGCTGATGCGCGATCGCGTCCACCATGGCCTTGAGATCCTCGACCGATCCGACGGTGACGCCCTGCAGCCGCTGCTGCTGCATGACCATCAACGGGAGGCGCGAGTCGGCTTGCGGCGGGCCGGCGAGCACGCCGATGAAGGCAATGGTGCCGCCGATTCTGGTAGCCCGGATCGATTCGTTCAGCGTGCCGACGCCGCCGACCTCGACGACGAGATCGACGCCGTGGCCGGTCCATTCGCGCGCCCTCTTTCCCCAATCCGGCGTAGCCTTGTAGTTCAAGGTGTAGTCGGCGCCAAGCTGCCTGAGGCGTTCGATCTTGGCATCGCTGGAGGACGTCGCGATGACACGGGCGCCGCACATTTTCGCAAACTGAAGCGCGAACAGGGAAACCCCACCGGTGCCCTGGGTCAGAACGGTCTGGCCGGGCTTGATCCCGCCGAGCTTCACGACGGCGCTCCAGGCGGTGACGCCGGCGCAGGGGAGGGCCGCGGCTTCGACGTCGCTGAGGTGGTCCGGCGTTCGGACCAGCGCATGCTTCGGAAAGATCCGGTATTCCGTCAGCACACCGTCCGCGGAGCCGCCGAGCGCGGCGCGCATCTTGGTTTCGCTGGGCTCGCCGCCGAGCCAGCCCTCGAAGAAGCTGCCGATGACGCGGTCGCCGGCGGCGAACTCCCTCACGTCAGGGCCGACCCGTTCGACCACGCCCGCGCCGTCGGAAAGCGGCACGAGCGGAAATTTCTGGCGCGAACCGTAGCCGCCCTTGACGGTGAGTAGATCGCGATAGTTCAGCGTGGCGGCCTTCAGCCGCACCAATACCTGGCCCTGGCCGGGTTCCGGCACCGGCTTGTCCACGGAGGCGAGCCCCTCGATTCCGCCCGGTCCCTGCAGCTCATAGCACTTCAACGGAATCTCCCTTGGCGCAGTCGGCTGAGCGCCATATTGCCGCAAAGGCTCAAGCTCCGCCAGCGGGCGGTATGCTCCGCCGGAATATTGGTCACTCGAAAAGTTGCGTTTCCGCACAATCGAACGAATGCTCGAATGGAGGTGGCCTCGCGTGGAGACCCAGCCGTGATTGATTTTCGCGTCATGAAAAACAGGCCTGTCCTGAACCGGCCCGGTAGGGGCCGCGCGATTGCCGGGATATTTCTGGCGGCCGTCCTGATTTGGTGCATCGGCGCTGCTACGGCTGCGGCAGGCGAACTCTATCGCGCGAAGGTCACCGTGACGGGGCAGGGCGAGGCGAACCGCATTCTCGGCTTTGCCGCCTGCCTGGAAGACGTCCTCATCAAGGTCTCAGGCGCACAGAAGCTCGCGGGTGATCGCCGGCTGGCAACGTACAAGTCGAACGCAAAGGACTTCGTCACGGCATTCAGCTATCGCGACCAGTTTTTCGGCAAGCCCGTCCGCGACGAGCAGGGCACCCGTGACCGGCCTTACGACCTGACGGTCGATTTCGAGGAGGGCAAGATCGACGACATCCTCAGGACGTTCGGCCTCAAGCCATGGCTTTCACACCGTCCGGTGCTTGCCGTTTTCGTCGCGATGGAGCAGGGGCCGAGGAAGTACGTCGTGACGCTGGATGGCGCCCAATCCGACCTGCAGCGCGACGCGCTGCTTGCCGCCGGCGAGAGGCGCGGGATGTCTGTCGTGCTGCCCGGTGCTGCGGCGCTGGCGAAATCAAACGTCAACGGTGAGACGCTTGGGACGGCGTCATTGTCGACGCTGGCGCCGATCGCAGCCGAGCAGGACGCTGAAGCCGTTCTGACCGGACGACTGGTCTGGGACGACCGGCAACTCGGCTGGGCCACGCAATGGCAGATCGATTGGGCCGGCCGGACGCATCGCTGGCAGCTTCGCGGCGTCACGTTCGACGAAGCCTTCCGGCGCGGTATCGGCGGCGCGGCCCAGGTGTTGTCGGGCAATGCCGATACATCAGGAAAGGGCGACTGAGGCTGCCACCCGCTATGCCGACGTAGAGCTCGCAAGCTGCAGGGAAAGCGTCGACGTGTACGCAGATATCATCTCGATCTGACCGGGTCGGGCGCGCATTGCGCTGAACATGTCGACCTTGATCTCGGCGCTCGAGCCGTCGGCAAAGGAGAGGTTTACCGCATCAGAGCCGAGGTTCAGCGTCAGCTGATCTTTGCCGTCACCGAACGATATCGTCGCGACGTTCCCTGAAATCGTCACGTTCATATCCTTGGCCGACAGCCCCTCGCCCAATTTGATGGCGACGTCGCGATTGACGAAGACGGTATCCTTGCCATCGCCGGCGTTGAACAGGACTGTGGATCCGGTGTCGGCGCGAATGACATCGTCGCCGGAGCCGCCGCTGACGGTCGCGCCGTTGGCCGCATCGATGACGTCGTTGCCCGCTCCACCTTCGACATAACCGCCGGCACGGGCCGAGATCAAATCGTCGCCGTCACCGCCATAGGCGCGGCTACCGCGCCACACCGCGATGGTGTCATTTCCATCGCCGCCGTCGACCACGCTGTTGGACCAGGCGCTGATCGTGTCGTTTCCGGCGCCGCCCCTCGTCACGGTATTCGACCAGGCGCGCACAACGTCGTCGCCGTCGCCGCCGTCGACCACGCTGTTGGACCACGCGCGGATCGTATCGTTTCCGGCGCCACCCAGTGTCACGGTGTTCGACCCGGCGCGCACCACATCGTCGCCGTCGCCTGCATCGACGATACTGCCGGACCCGACCTT
This sequence comes from Bradyrhizobium sp., assembly GCF_036735945.1. Taxonomy (GTDB): domain Bacteria; phylum Pseudomonadota; class Alphaproteobacteria; order Rhizobiales; family Xanthobacteraceae; genus Bradyrhizobium. The sequence continues at coordinate 47,883 of NZ_DAINNI010000001.1, forward strand.
TATCCGGTCGTCGCCGCTGCCCCCAATGGCGATTGATCCCGACCGTGCCCGGATGACATCATCGCCGTCGCCACCAGAGGCTACGCTGTTCGACCCGACCCTGATCCGGTCATTGCCGTCGCCGCCATCGATGAGGCTATTGCTCGGGCCAGACAGTCTGTCGTTGCCGTCGCTCCCGAGCAGATACAGCGCACCAAATTCCTGCACGCGAAGCAGATAGGCCTGCACGCCCGTTGACCGGCTGGGACTGCCGGTGGATGGCTTCGCCGGTCCGTCCTGAGGGCCTGGGCTGGACGAAGCCCGATGCTTCGCTGCGAGATCGGCCAAAAGCCGAGGCGGCTCCGGCGCTTGCGGCAATTGCCATGCACGAAATGACGGGAGGAAGGGGTTGTTGGAAGGCACTTGCATGGGAGTATTCCCTAACACAGTCGCCGTCCTTCCTAGCCAGCGACATACTATGAAATATGTCCGGAGGTTATCGCGTTAGCCCTAACAAACGGTTATCCGGCGGCTCGCGGTGTATCAATTTCGGAATCGGCGTGCGGCCGCGCGATCGCAGGTAGGGCGAAACAGCAAGAGCCCGGCAAGCGAATGCCGGGCTCTGCGAGGTGGCGGCAGTCCTATTTCCTGTAGGTGGCGATCACGGCTTCACCGTCGGCGCCGGCCTTCTTGAGCCAGTCGGCGGTGAGCTGCTCGCCGATCTTCTCGAGGCCGGCCTTCAGCGCCGGAGGCGGCGGCAGTACCTTCATCTTGTTGGCCTCGATCTGTTCGAGATACCACTTCGCCTTTTCCTCGGCGAGCTTCCAGCCGCGTTCCTCGGCGACGGCTGCGGCCTTGAGGATCGCCTCCTGGGTCGGCTTGTCGAGCGCATCGAACGCGGCCTTGTTCACGAAGGTCACGTTCTTCGGAATCCAGGCCTGCGTATCATAGAAGTGCGTCATGCTTTCCCAGGCCTTGCTGTCGTAGCCGGTCGATCCCGAGGTCATGAAGGCGTTGACGACGCCGGTCGCCAGCGCCTGCGGCAGTTCCGCCGCCTGGATGGTGACGGGCTGCGCACCGACCAGTTCGGCGATGCGCGAAGTGCCGACGTTGTAGGCGCGCCACTTCAGGCCCTTCATGTCCTCGACGCTGTTGATGTCCTTCTTGGCATAGATGCCCTGCGGACCCCACGGCACCGCGAACAGCAGCATGAGGCCTTGCGAGGCGAGCTTCTTCTCGATCGCCGGCTTCGAGGCCAGCCACAGTTTCCTGGACGCCGGATAGCTCGTCGCCAGGAACGGGACGACATCGATGCCGAACATCGGATCTTCGTTCTCGTGCAGCGAGATCAGGACCTCGCCCGCCTGCGCCTGGCCGGTGGCGACCGCGCGCTTGATTTCCGGCGCCTTGAACAGCGACGCCGCCGGATGCACGATGATCTGCAGCTTGCCGCCGGTGGCGTCACCGACGTCCTTGGCGAAGGCGATCAGGTTCACCGAATGCGGATTGTCGGCCGGGTACGCCGCCGGAAGATTCCATTTGGTCTGCGCCAGCGCGGGAACGGCGAAAGCCGCAACGCAGGCAGCGATCGCGGACGTTTTCAAAAGCCTCAACATGAAACACCTCTCTCTAGCCAGGGAACGCCATTTGCGGCAGCACCATCGCGATCGAGGGAAAGACCGTGATGATGGCAACCGCGAGAACGAGCAGGAAGAAGAACGGCAGGGCCGCCTTGGCGACCGTGTTGGAGTCCTTGCCGCTCATGGTTTGCAGGACGAACAGGTTGAAGCCGACCGGCGGAGAGACCTCGGCCATCTCCACCACCAGCACCAGGAAAATGCCGAACCAGATCAGATCGAAGCCGGCCTGCTTCACCATCGGAATGACGATGGCGGTGGTCAGCACGATCATCGAGATGCCGTCGAGCGCGGTGCCCAGCACGATATACATCACGGTCAGCGCGGCGATCAGCGCGTAGGGGCTGAGATGCAGGCCGTTGACCCAGTTCGCCAGCGCCATCGGGATGCCGGTATAGGCCATCGAGGTGCCCATGTAGGAGGCGCCGGCGAGGATCAGCAGGATCATGCAATTGACCCTGGTCGCGCCCATCACGCTCGCCCAGAACGACTCCCAGGTCAGCGCGCCCTGCCACCACGCGATCGCGAGCGATCCCAGCACGCCCCAGGCCGCGCATTCGGTCGCCGTCGCCCAACCCATCAGCAGCGACAGGAAGACGAAGACGATCAGCAGCAGGCAGGGAATGAGATTGAGCGATTCAGAGATGCGCTGGCGCAAGCTCATGGCGGGTTCCGCCGGCGGCGTGCGCTTCGGATTGGCGAGCGACCAGATCGCGATATAGCCCGAGTAAAGCACCATCACGAGCAGGCCCGGCAGAAATCCGGCGAGGAAGACCTGGATGATCGAGACGTTGGCCTGAACGGCATAGACCACCATGGTGATCGACGGCGGGATCAGGATGCCGAGCGTGCCCGCGCCGGCGAGCGAGCCCAGGCTGAGATCCTCGTCATAGCCGCGCTTCTTCAGTTCCGGCAGCGCGATCTTGGCGACAGTGGCGCAGGTGGCGGCCGACGAGCCCGAGACCGAGCCGAACACGCCGCAGGCCAGCACGTTGACGTGCATGAGCCGGCCCGGCAGCCAGTTCAGCCATGGCGCAAATCCGCGAAACATCTCCTCCGACAGCCGCGTCCGAAAGAGAATTTCGCCCATCCAGATGAACAGGGGCAGGGCGGCCAGAGACCAGGACGCGCTGTTGCCCCACACGGTCGTCGCCAGCACGCTGCCGGCCGGAATGTTGCCGCCCGCGAACTGCATGCCGGCCCAGCCTGTCGCCATCAGGGCGACGGCGATCCAGACGCCGGCGCCGAGCAGCAGCGCAAGAAAGCCGAGCAGGATGGCGGCGATCGAGAGCAGCTCCATGTCAGACCCCGCTCTGCATGGCGCGCTCGACGATTTCCTCGGCGGTTTGCGGCTTCGGCTGTTCATAGCGCGGCGAGAAGCCGCGCAGGACGTGGATCAGCTCGTCGACAAAGGCGATGAAGAGAATCACGAGGCCGCCGCTATAGCCGAGCTGTGGAATCCACAGCGGCACCGCGATGACGCCTTGCGAAATGTCGGAAAACTTCCACGACTGCCAGGTCATGACCGAGGCGTGCCAGGCGAAAAAGCCGATGAAGCCGGCGCCGATGAACAGCGCTACGATCTCGACATAATGGCGCGCGTTGTCGCCGAGGCGATCGATCAGGAGGCCGACGCGGATCATCTCGCCGTGCCTGAATGTATGGGCAAGCCCGAGAAAGGCGGTCGCCGCCATGCACCAGGAGATGAAGTCATCGCCCGCCGGAATATTGATGCCGAGCGGCCGGCCGCCCGACAGCAGCATCATCAGCACGAAAATCGCGATGAGGAAGAGGCCGGCGAGATAGCCCGAGAAAAGGTAGAGCCGATCAAGAAATACACGGATCATATTATACCTTCTGCCTCGCACGCCTATTGGCTGGAAGCAATAGACGTACCACTACCGGCAACAATTCGCCTTTGGGAGGACATACCGATTCTACCCGCCGAAACGGATCGCAAGAAAAGCCCCCGAGAGAGCAGGTTTTCGAAGTTGGCCGGGCCAGTCAAGCTGGCGGGAGGCGTGCAATCCCGCGACCGTGCGACGCCGGGGCCGCGCCCGGCCAATCGGCCCGTTGCCGATATCGAGCGCGTGCTGCTGCCGACGCCAGCCTCAACGCCAGCCCAGCGCAGGCGCGACGTGCGTCAGGATCGATTCGATCGCGTGGACATTGTAGGCGACGCCGAGTTGATTGGGGACGGTGAGGAGGAGGGTATCGGCTTCGGCAATGGCGTCGTCTGCCCTTAACTGCTCGATGAGCGCGTCCGGTTCGGCGGCGTAGCTGCGTCCGAAGATTGCGCGTGTTCGCTCGTCGATGAATCCGATCTGATCTTCAGCTTCGCCGCCGCGCCCGAAATACGCGCGGTCGCGATCGTCCATCAGCGCGAATATGCTGCGGCTGACCGAGACCCGCGGCTCGCGCGCATGGCCGGCCTCTTTCCAGGCCGCGCGATATTGTCGGATCTGAGCGGCCTGCTGGACGTGGAACGGCTCACCGGTCTCGTCGTTCTTGAGCGTGGAGCTCTGCAGATTCATGCCGAGCCTGGCCGCCCACACCGCCGTGGCGTTCGAGCCGGCACCCCACCAGATGCGCTCGCGCAGGCCCTCCGAATGCGGTTCGAGGCGAAGCAGGCCCGGCGGGTTCGGAAACATCGGTCGGGGATTCGGCTGCGCAAAGCCCTGCCCGCGCAACAGGTCGAGAAAAACCTCCGCGTGACGCCGCCCCATGTCGGCATCGTCCTGGCCTTCAGCCGGCCGATAGCCGAAGTAGCGCCAACCGTCGATCACCTGTTCCGGTGAGCCGCGGCTGATGCCGAGCTGAAGCCGTCCACCCGCGATCAGGTCAGCCGAGCCGGCGTCCTCGATCATGTAAAGCGGGTTCTCGTAGCGCATGTCGATGACGGCCGTCCCGATCTCGATACGGCTGGTCTTCGCGCCCACCGCCGCGAGCAGGGGAAACGGCGACGCCAGCTGGCGGGCGAAGTGATGGACTCGAAAATACGCGCCGTCCGCGCCCAATTGCTCGGCTGCAACCGCCAGTTCGATGGATTGCAGCAGGGTATCGGCGGCAGAGCGCGTTTGCACCTGGGGTGACGGGGTCCAATGACCGAAAGACAGGAATCCGATCTTTTTCATTGGGAGCTCGCTGAGCAAAAGTTCAGGTTGGACACCAGCGGAGGTGACCGGATATCCCGCTTCTGCCCCAAATGGACGCGGAGGGCCATGGCCAATCTCGGGTGTGAGGCTCACAGCGGACAAGCCGTGGCGATTGCGTCTAGCGACCGATTGTCGCTGCCGAAACCAGCCAGAACCTGTCACAAATTGCGATGCCGGGTAGCACCCCGACTTTTTTCCCTGCGGTCAATCGACGCGCCTCGGCGTCCTCGCGGCGGACGACGCGTCGCGCGGCGACGACGAGCTCCTCGAAGACGATGCGGTATCCTGGCCCTTTGCTGATTTATCCCGGCGGGAGTGATCGGAAAACGGCAGGGAAAAGGACAGTTGTGGTTCGCTATGCGCGCTCCGCGAGTGCATGGGCGCCTTGATCGATTGCATTTGAATCGAAGGCTGGAGTACTTCCAACGTCATCCAGTTACTGATGACGAGTAGAAGGCCCTTGCGGCCGGATAGTCGCTGCCGTTGCCCGGGACTCCCGGGATCGATAAGTTGATTCGTGATTCCTGCTGCCGCTCGCGCAGAAGTTGTTAACCATGCGCAGCATTTGTGATTAGTTGTTTTTGATTGTACCTGCATCTTATAGATGTTGGGACTGAATTCATTGCGATAGAGAGCAAGAAAAGGGATTGAGTGTGACGAGCCACAATGAGTTATCCGCGGCTGCTTCTGTCCTTGATGAGAGTTCCGACCGGGGGCTCAATGCTTCGTCGACAGGCCGCTCGCGGACCGACGCATCCTTGGTCTCCCGTGGCCGTGGCAAACCTCTTTGCGTAGATCTTGACGGCACGTTATTGCGTACGGACTCGCTCATTGAGAGCGTGCTTTCGCTCATTTCGGATAGTGCCGCACTTGGCAAGCTGCCCCGGTTGTTTGCGACGAGCCGGGCAGCCTTCAAGCAGCGGGTCGCTGCGCTCGCGGAATTGACCCCGGAAATTCTGCCTTTCAATGCTGAATTGCTCGAGTACCTGCGGGAACAAAAACTGAAGGGGCGCAGGATCGTGCTCGCCACGGCGGCGGACGAGCGGACGGCGCGCGACATCGTAGAGCATCTCGAACTGTTCGACGACATTGTCGCCTCCAACGGCGTGCGCAACCTGAAGGGCGAAGAAAAGGCAAAGGAGCTTGTGCGTCTCTACGGACACAAGGGCTTCGACTATGCCGGTGACAGCCGCGCCGACCTTGCCGTGTGGCGCGACGCCGACGGGATCGTCATTGTGAATGCCTCGTCCGTGGTTGCACGCAAGGCGCGAACGCTCGGCAATGTTGTGGCGGAAATCGATACTCGCCAGAGCGTGGTGTCGGCGGCGATCCGCGCCATGCGGCCGCATCAGTGGGTGAAGAACCTGCTCGTATTCGTGCCTCTTCTGGCTTCGCGGTCCTTTTTTGACTGGCCAGGGCTGCTCGGGTCCCTCGGAATGTTCGCGAGCTTCTGTGCGACGGCTTCGGCGATATATCTGATCAACGATCTCCTCGATCTGGCGACGGATCGTCGCCACCCACGCAAGAAGCATCGTCCGTTCGCGAGTGGCACGCTGCCGCTGCCAATTGGCGGCGTGCTTGCGCTCGCGCTGCTGGTCATGGGCTTCATGCTCGCGCTATCCGTCGGGGCGGTCCCCTTGCTGGTGACCTACGCGGGGATATCGCTCACCTATTCGCTCTGGCTCAAGAAGTATCCACTGCTCGACGTTTTCATCCTGGCGGCGCTGTACACGGTGCGCATCGTCGCCGGTGGCGTAGCCTCGGGCCACCTCGTGTCGCTGTGGCTGCTCGCCTTCTCGGGCTTCACATTCCTCAGTCTTGCCCTGGTCAAGCGTACCGGAGAATTGATCACGACGACGCAGCCCGGCTCCGAGCGCACGGCGACGCGGCGCGGATATCGTTCGGGGGATATTCTGATTCTGCAGATGTTCGGCGTCGCTTCCACCTTCGCGTCGAGCGTCGTTCTGGCCCTGTTCGTCAACAGCAGTACCGCCTTGCAGGAATACACTTCGCCGGAGTTGCTCTGGGGGTTCGTGCCTCTGATACTGTTCTGGCAATTGAGGCTCTGGCTTGCGACGGATCGAGGAAAGATGCACGACGACCCGATCGTATACGCTTCGCGTGATTGGGTTTCCTGGCAGGTCGCGGTCGGCGTAGTTGCGATCGTGCTGCTTGCATCGTGGGGGGGCAGACTTTGGTAACGAAAAGCGGAATCTCCGATTGTCCCCGGGCTCCTTAGCGCTCATCCTCGTGAGCGTCGCGCTGTCGGCGGCAGCTCAAATCGCGTTCAAGTTCGGAGTATCGTCGGACTCTGGACAGTGGACGCATACGCTTCTTGGGACGCTGGCGAAATTGGTGACGCCTGGTGTTCTCATCGGGTTGGCTCTCTACGCGCTTGGCACACTTCTTTGGCTGACGGCTCTTGGCAGGGTGGAACTCTCGCAAGCATATCCGTTCGTCGGCATCGGCTTTGTGCTGACGACGATTGCCGGCTGGTGGATTTTCGGCGACCAAATCTCGGTGCAGCGAGCAACCGGAATCGCGCTCGTGGTGGGCGGAATTGTGCTCGTGGCGAGAAGCTAAGCCGTCTCACCAGGAGTTCGAGGGCTTGTCCACACCGACAATCGGACCAATTCGGTTTCTCTATCTTTACGAGTGAATGTCGGCGATGAACTCACGGCCTGTCAGTTCCATTGAGATGCGGCTACCCGGTGGCAGCGGCTTGCTGCTGATCATGCTGGCCGCTCTCACGCTCCGTGCATTGTGCGCCATTCTGTTCACGGGCGAAATCGATACTGAAGGTGCGGAGTATGCGCGCATCGCGCAGAATATCATCGCCGGCAAGGGTTATGAGGGACTGGCAACCCAGGGCACGCAGCTATTCTTCCCACCGCTGTTTCCGTTTCTGATTGCCGGCGTGTCGCTCATTACCGGCGACGCCGAAATCGCGGGACGAATTCTCAACGTGCTGTCGGGAGCGCTGTTGGTATATCCCGTTTATCTTGTTGCGCGCCGGATGTTCGATGAAGCCATAGGGCTCGGAGCCGCCGGCTTGATCGCGGTTCATCCGTACCTCGTGCAGTTGTCGACCACGGTGTTCTGCGAAGCGACATACCTGACCTTGCTATTGACGGCGCTGTATTCGGCGATGTCGGCCGTCGACAAGCCGACGTGGCGCCGTCTGACCGTCTCTGGCGGACTCTACGGCTTCGCCTATCTCGTTCGGCCCGAGGCGTTCATCTTCATGCTTGTCGGGATGGCCTTCATCTTGCTCGGGCAGGTGCTTCTCAGCCACGGCAATTTGCGTGCGGTCATGCGCCGCGTTCTGGTGATGCCAATCTGCTTTTTTGTCGTGGCGAGCCCCTATATCGGCTGGCTTTCACTTCAAACCGGCAAGCTGCGAATGGAAAGCAAGAGCCCGCTCAACGTCGCAACGGAACTGCGCATTCAACAAGGGCATCGTTTGGAAGACGCAGCATTTGGCGTCGACAAGGACCTGATAGTGCAAGGTGTGTGGAATCAGCCCAACATCAACATAGTCAGATCGCCTGGCGTAAGCACCCGGGAGCTCGTGACCATGATTGCAAACAAATCCTGGAGGGTGGTGGCCAACCTGTACAAGTCCGTTGCAACCAGCTGGGAGTTCGGTTCGCCGGCATTGTTCGCGCTCGCCATCCTCGGATTGTTGGGCGGCCCGTGGCGCCGAAGCCTTGCATTGGACCAGTTGCAGCTGGTCATACTGTTGGCACTTTCCACTTTCGCTACTTTTTTCATCTATTACTCGGCGATACGGTTTTATGTCCTGTTTCTAGTATTTTTCTGCATTTGGGCAAGCGCAGCGACAATGAGATTGATGCTATGGATACAGAGGTTGGCGGCCATGTCGGGTCTGGTCGCGCGCCGGCAAGCGCTTGCGGGAAGTGCCGCGCGAATCCTCGCCGGTGCGGCCATAGTAATTCCATCCGCCGTATGGACATACCCCGTGTTGTCCGAAGCTCTTGGCACGCGCCCGATAGAGGCAGTTAGCACCAGTCTTGCTGCGTCGGGAGCGCCCATGCGCATAGCCGATGTTGAAACCCTCCACGCCAATGCCGAGTTTGTCTGGTTGCCATATTGCGACGAGATCACTGCGTTGCGATATCTGGAAAAGATGCAGGTGACGCAGGTGGTCGTACGCAGTGACGAACTGGAATCGAGGCCATACCTGAAGAAATGGATGGAAGAGGGGGTACCCAATTCGCGGCTTGCTGCGCGTACGATTTCCGGTACTGGCGACATTGTCCAAGTCTATGATCTTCACCGCACAGGGCCGGGTGGATGATCGGTGTCGTCATCGACACCCACCTTGGAGCCCTCCACTCGTCACGGGGAGCAGCCATGAACGGACTTTCGAAGCGTGACCGGTGGGTGCTTGCGCTGTTCGCTTTCGTCACCTTGGGGACGGCGCTGGTCATCCTGAACTGGATCATGGGTTGGTATTGACACCCCTTGACAGCCGGGTGGCGGCTTCGCCGGAAGTCAAAGCCGTCACTTTCGACCGGTCCATTTCGTTAATCCGCCACCGAGACGATAGCCGCTCGACCGGAGCGGGAGGATTGCGACGGGCCGCAGTACGGCCTGTCGCTTTTCGATCAGGCGCGCGTCGATAGCGATACACCCAGCTTTGCCGCCATGACGCTGGTCGCGCCCGGGGTACGTTTCAGTGCCCTGGCGATCTTGGCGACGCCTGACTTCGCCTTGGCCATGGTCTTCATGGTTCGAATATCATCCTTTGTCCATGCACGGCGAACTACCTTCTTAGCTTTTGCCATTGTTTTCTCCAAACTGAATTTGGCAGCAATCTCGCACATCCAGTCAGCAATCAATGACGGCGCTTTCATTGCGCAAATGTGAAAGCGAGTTGGCGTGCGAGAAAATAGTGGACGTGTGAACCAGCTAACTTTTGCCCGCCGGAGAGTGTGCGCATGTATGCTTCAAATTGGAGGCAGGCAGATGGACGAACGGTTCTATCGGGATAGAGCGCGCGTTCTAAGGGAATTGGCGACCGAAGCCGATCCGTTCATCAGGAAGCGGCTTTTGCGCCTTGCGAGCAGCTATGACGACATGACCGCAGGACAGAAAACGGGTGGTCAGGAGCGAAAGACGCCTGCGCAAGGTTCGGAGGCGGATAGTCTCGACGGAAACTAGGATGCACGTCTGGTGAAGTTCGCCGAAAGTGCTGTCGGGACTAGTCAAGGGCGAGCGGTCTGACTTCGTTCCACGCGGGCGCCGTCAAGAAAAAATCATATGTTAGCTGGTTCACACTCCTCTCTGCCTCCAGTTGATATAGTTCAACCCTGCATCTGGCAGGAAATTGTCGAATTCGTGCTGTCCCGGTTGGGGCGTGTTTCTCGACCTGACGGTTCATGCGCTGAAGAGCTCAATCCAGGCCGGCGCCGCCCGGGACCATGTCGTGGGGTATACTTGCGGCTTCGTCACAATCGGCGACGCAGGTGGAAAAGCGAACCGTACGAAGGGACTCGCGGATGGCTGGAGCGGGCGAGGAGCCCAATTCTGTCGCTGCCGAAAGGTGGCGGCGCATCCCGTGATTGTGGGGGCACCTTGAAAACGACTCGGCTATCCCATCGATTTTCCACGACCCCGCATTTTGAAAACGGGCCGCGTTGAGCGGCCTGTTCGCGGATGGTTGCGGCTCGGATCGACCGACAGCGGGTAGTGCGACAGGTTGAGCGCCACCTGCTGATGGGTGGTGCCGCCATGGTTGTCTGAGATCGTCAGATCGTAGACGTCGTGGACGACATGGTCGCGTCCTAACCGAAGGTGCCGACCCTCGGTGATGCGCTACTTCGGCGACCCTTGTAGAAGGGATTGGAGATGCAGGTCATACGTCTGCCCGAGGCGGCGGCCCGGCACTGCGCCATGCCGCGCGAAGCTCAGCTACGGCGTCGGCTTTTCCGCCTCATCCATCGCTGCCAGCGAAACGGCGGTGTGCGCATAGGCGCCTCCCGCTCGCATTTCGGCGGCAACCCAGATCGCCTCCATCAGTTCCTGGCGCGTGGCGCCCTGCCGCAGTGCGGCCTTGGTGTGCCCTTTGATGCAATAGGGGCACTGCGTCACATGTGCGACCGCGACCGCGATCAACTGCTTGGTCTTTGCCGGTAGAGCGCCGTCGGCGAACACCTGGCGGCTAAAGGCCTGGAACGCTTTTTCGGTCTCCGGCGCGAGTGCCCGGCGCTTCTCGGCAAGCTCACGTGACGCCGGCGGGTACAGGGTATCAGTCATCTGAGAACTCCGCTTTTTTCGATGAGAGCGGAACCACGGTCCGTTGCGGGTCCGGCCTGACCGCTCGCCGCTAATGATAACCAACGCACATCGCGTACTCCCGCAGCAGGACCTCCTCCTTCAGCCACCAAACGCAATTTTCAGGATCGCCAGGAGACCTGCAACCGCCACCGCAAAGCAACCCAGGCGCACCGCGACCAGCGCCGGGAGTTTGATCCGTGAGTGAACATAATCTTCGATCACCACCTGGAGGCCGAGCGCCGTATGATGGAACAACGCGATCAGAAGGAGCGCGATAAGCGTCGTCGTGACGGGCATCTTGAGCCAGGAAATCACTTGCGCGTAGCCGTCGTTCGCATGCATCACCATTGAGACTGTAAGCCACACGATGAGTGGGACGAGGGCAACCGCCGAGACGCGTTCAAGCCACCAGTCGTGGACGCCGTCTCGTGCCGATCCGAGCCCAAGCGCCCGGCCCAGCGGGGAACGCATCCGTACTCTGCTCATCGACTGGATCCTGCCAGGGCGATTCCGACGGCCCAGGTGAGAACCGTGAACGCCATGCTCGCTGCCACCACTGTCCATCCTGAAGCATAGATCGCGCGGAGGCTGAAGCCATAACCGGCGTCCCAGGCAAGGTGTCGAATGCCGCCGCACAAGTGCAGGAAGAAGGAGAAGGTGCAGCCGAACAGCAGGATCGAACCGGCCCAGGACCTGACGAACACATCAACGGCGGCGTAGGTGTCCGGTCCGCTCGCCGCTGCAATGAGCCAGACCGCCAGCGCGACAGCATACGCGCCCAGCGCAACGCCGGAGATCCTGTTCGCGATCGACAAGACGGAGGTAAGCTGGGGTCTGTAGATCTGAATGTTAGGCGAAAGTGGACGATCTGATGGAACGTTTGGCATGAGTCGATCCTCCTCCCCCTTCTTTCAGCGCCGGCGTTCGATCAGCATATTCTTGATATCCGCGATTGCCTCTCCGGGGTTCAGTCCCTTGGGACAGGTTCGGGTGCAATTGAGTATCGTGTGGCACCGATAGAGGCGGAATGGGTCTTCGAGATCGTCGAGCCGCTCACCTGTCGCCTCGTCGCGACTGTCGCTGAGCCAGCGCGCGGCTTGAAGCAGAACGGCAGGCCCCAGGAATCGATCTCCGTTCCACCAGTGGCTCGGGCACCCCGAGGTGCAACAGAAGCAGAGAATGCATTCGTATAGACCGTCAAGTCGCTTCCGTTCCTCGAGCGATTGAAGCCGCTCCCGTTCCGGATCCGGGGTCTTGGAACGGAGCCAGGGCTCGATAAGACCGTGTTGCGCGAAGAGGTGGGTCTGGTCCGGTACGAGGTCCTTGACGATCCTCATGTTCGCAAGTGGATAGATTGTCGCCGGTGTAGCCAAATCGGAAATGAATCTGGTGCAGGCCAGCCAGTTCGTGCCATCAATGTTCATCGCACAGGAGCCGCAGACACCCTCGCGACAAGAGCGGCGGAATGTGAGGGTCGGATCGACCTTGTTCTTGATCCAGATGAGGGCATCCAGGACCATCGGACCGCAGTCGTCAAGATCGACCTGATAGGTATCGACGCGAGGATTTTTCCCGGAGTCGGGATCGTAGCGATAGACGTCAAGCCGCTTGATCCGCGTCGCTCCGCGCGGAACTTCCCACGTTCGTCCAGCTTCGATGCGGGAATTAGCTGATACACCGAAGTTCTTCGGTACCGGAAAACGCTTCAGCAGCGTGGTACGAGGTACCTCATGCGAGTGTCGAATGATCACGTCGTGCCTCCTCTCGGCCACCGGACGCGCGGGCCCGGGAATCTTCGTTCAAATGCGCTCCGGCAAATCGCCAGCCCCGGGCGAGCAGGCAGACCATTGCAAATGTCGTCGCGGGATCTCGACATGCATTCAGTCTCCCGCGGCCCGTAACCGAGGATGGTCCGAGAGCAGGGCTGGATGTCGTGTGTCGACCGTCGAGGCAGGAAGCGCGTTGCTTCGAGGGAAGCGTTGCCGAGTACGGCGGCGGCGCTCCAGGACCGCCTCGCCGATGACCGATAGGGCGATTTCTTCGGCCGTGCGGGCGCCGATATCGATACCGGCGGGAGCGTGAATGCGGTCAAGGGTTGGCTGGTCGAAGCCGGCTTTGCGCAGGTGGTCGATAACGAGGGCAGTTCGCTTCCTGCTCGCGATCAGCGCGATGTAGCCGACGTCGCTGGCAAGAAAATGCTGCAATGATTCATGGTCGCCGCGATGTTGGGTCGCAATGATCACGAAGTCGCTTGCTGTCAGCTGGAGCGCTCCGTAATCGGGGTCATCGGTAATGAGCCGCCTGGCGTCCGGATACCGATCCAGGGAGGCCATTGGATCGTTGACCGCAACGTCGAACGAGGTCAACGCACCGAGGTGACACAGGCATTCCGCCACCCGTCCGTGACCGAGAATCCAGAGCACGGGTCGTGGAATAATAGCCTCGACGTAGACCCGCATGCTGCCGCCACACGGCATACCTGCTCCAAGAATCTCATCGTCGAGATCGACATCGACGACTTGCGGAATTTCGGTTTCAAGGGATTCTATCGCGGCATGTGCAATGGTTGAATCTGCGCATCCTCCGCCGACCCACCCGCACGTCACAGCGCCATCGGCGTTGAAGATGGCTTTGGCGCCGAGCCGGGCCGAGGTCGAACCTTTCGCTTCGATCACGATGCCTAGCGCAAACGGCTCTCTGGCCGCCATCAGTTCTGCGGCTACCGTCAGAACGTCTGTTCCCGCGAAGTCAGCAGTTCGATCGGTCATTGCCATCGCTTTGCGCCCTGGCATTGCTGCGGACCTGATGACCGGGCAAGGTGGTCGCCGGCAATCGGCCCGGGTCCTTAGACAATCAGTTTCACTTCGATCCTTGCTCGATATCTCCAGGCAGGCAAACGAATTTAATAGCTTCATTGCAACAATAAAATTGTTGGATCGGCTGCACGATAAGGTGATCGCGGTGGACGTCGAGTCTGCGAGGACCTTTGTCGAAATCGTCAGGGGCGCGCAGTCTGTGCTGGCTGCCGAGGCGGCGCAGGCGATGGCTCGAAGCTCGCGTCGATCGGAATCCTGCCGCCATCAGTCTGTCCACGCTGGACGGCTGCGCCGCCGCTGTCGGCGTCGATGAGCCCGCTCGACGGGATCTGCTGAAACGCCCTTGTTCTCTGAAAGAGGACGATCAGGGTAGCGCAACGCGCCGTATTCCTTCCGCCAGCAGCAATAACTCTGCTGCGAAATTCCGCCCCCGACATGCCACAGCCGGCGTCTTGCCCCGCGACATCAAAACTTCAATTTGACGGAGCACCACAACAATCTGCTCCGCACTGTACGCTTCTTCGGCATCCAAAGCTCCTTTTCCAAGCCCATTCTCTCATATTGCTTGGCCCAAAAAAGCCCGGTCAGGTCATTCGGCGGGCATCCAAGTGTAGAACCCAGGCAACAGGAGGCACAACCTCGATCATGAGGACGGCGGCAGTGACGAGCCCATCTCCTGCGCACCCCGGGTAAGAACCACAAAGCCTCGCCGGCCTCTGCGACAAATGCTGCGACGTGGCCGAGATCGATGGCAAACGCGCGATACTGAAAGGCGGTGACGTGGTGGGGGCCGTCGTTGCGGTCATCGCAAAGCTCCTCTCCAATGCCGTACGCTGCAGTAATGTCGCGCCAAACGAAGGAGCGGTCTCTATTCAGTCACATTGATCGCGCGCAATATCGGAAGTCAAAGACACAAGCTTCGAATAGGCGGATGCTCCACCTTGTGGCAACGCTGGCGCCCCCGCTGCACTATTTGAACGGATTCATCGGCGTGGAATAAGTTGGTGTTTTCGCGTAATCCGGCGGAGCGTTCCACAGGGTGGCGATGTACCAGGCAGTCCAGGCGACGATAAGCAGACTCAGTACCCACACCCAAACCGGGATCGGCGAGGGCGATTCCGCCCGATGAGGCTCAAAGGGCTCTTCCGCTCCAAACGCGTTGACCATGAAGCGCACCGTGCCGTGGACGACGGCCCCGTCGCCCAGCCCAGTGACGGTGATCCCGGGGCCATTGCGGACCTGGAATCGAAGGTACCGGACGCCGACCTGTCCGTTGGTGTCTTGTGCTTCGATACGCAGGCCGTGCTCGCCGTCGGCAAGGCTCTTGGTGTCGAACGCCAGCTCGGTCGGCGGCCGCTTATCCGTGATTGGGTCCTTCGCGTCGTCGAGGTAGATGCGGATGCGCGGATCGGACACCTGTTGCGCTCCTCTAGCGGTCGGCGTCCAGGACGCGGTATTTTGGGTGGTCGGGGTCGCGTTCGCCGGGGTCGATGAGCATCCACAGCGCCGCCACGATGCATGCGAGGGTGGCAAGCCCTGTCGCGCCCACCACCAGCGCGTTGCCGAGCACCGGTCCGGCGAGGCTGTGACCGCCGGTGCCGGTTGCCGCAGGCGCGGTGCAGAGATAGCCAAGCGCCGAGAGAACCCAGGCGGTAATCGTGTCGGTCATCGTCGTCTCCTATTTCTTCGCGCGGATATTCGCGACATCGGCAGGGGTCACCAACGGCCCGTGGTTGCCCCACGAACTGCGCTCGTGATCTATGATATCGGCGATCTGCTGATCAGATAGCTTGTCAGCGAACGGCATCATTTCCGCCTCGTACTTCTGGCCGTTGATCGTCTTGCCGCCGAGCCCGTGCAGCACGGTGGTGATGTGTTCGGCGGGATCAGTGGCGTTAACGACCGGATCGCCGGCAAGTGGCGGGAAAGTGCCCGGTACGCCCTTGCCCTCGGCGCCGTGACACACGGAGCAGTTATCGGCGAATAGCTTTGATCCTTCCGCGGCATCGAATGCCGCCGCCGGAGCCTGCGTGGGCGGGGGTTGGGCCGCAGGCGCCGCAGCCTTCTGCAGCGGTTCGTTGGCGCGCACCGCGGTGACATCGGCCGCAGTGATCAGCGCGCCGTGATTACCCCAGGAGGAGCGTTCGTGGTCGATGATGTCCGCGATCTCCTGATCGGACAATTGATCGGCGAAATGCGGCATCTGCGCCTCGTATTTTTGGCCGTCGATCGCTTTTTCACTGAGTCCGTGCAGCACAGTGCTGATGTGTGCCTTGGGATTGGCGGCGTTGACCACCTGATCGCCGGCGAGCGGCGGAAATGTTCCCGGCACGCCCTTGCCCTCCGCGCCATGGCAGGATGCGCAGTTGTCGGCGAACAGCGATGCACCTTTGGCGACGTCAAACCCTGCTGCGCCGCTTGAGGACCCCGAAACGGGAGCACCGGGTTGCGCCTGCGTCAGCACGGGCTGCTTCAGCGACAACAGATAGGCCACCAGCGCCTTGCCGTCGTCGCTGGGGATGACGGCACCGCTTGGCGCGAACTGCGGCGGCAGTGGCACTCGCTTCTCTCCCTCCGGTACTCTGTCCACGATCCGAAACAGCCAGGGGAAGGCCGGCATGATCGACTGCGGCACCACGGCGCGCGGCTCATAGAGATGGATGTACTGCCATACGCTGCTCGATTGCCGTTTGCCGATATTGCTGAGATCGGGGCCGTTGCGCTCTGAGCCCAGCAATTCCGGAGTCTGGTAGGCATAATCGCCCGGTGCGGACGGGCGGCCGAAGGGTTTATCTCCGGAGAGCGGGCGGACCTGCTGGGTATGACAATAGACGCAGCCTTCCGCGACATAGACGTTGCGACCTCGCGCCTCGAGCGGCGTCAACGGTTTGAGTCCCGGCGTCGCGGGTACCTTCGATAGCCAGATTCCCGGCAGCACACCCATGAGGATCGCCAATCCAATGTAAATCAGCGTTGAACCGCCAAAAATCGCCAATGACCTGTTCATGCCGGCACCGTCTCCGCCGCGGCAAGGGCCGCGTAGGACCGACCGTAGGTCATGGTCCAGACATTGAAGGCAAAGACCAGATGGCCGGCAAACATGAGCGAGCCGCCGACGGAGCGCCACAGCCAGTAGGGCGCGGCATCTTCCACCGACTGGATGAAGGTGAGCCCCCGAATCCAGTCGAGCCCCTGAATCGTGCCGGCGGCCGAGAGCGCCGCAACGTAAATGGCAACACCAATGGCCGACAGCCAGAAATGGATGCCCATCGCAAGATTATAGGGATACTTTCCGGTAGCGCGCGGCAACAGTGCATAGACCCCGCCCCAGATTGCGAAGGTGACGAAGCCATACATCGTCAGATGCGAATGCCCCACGGTGTAATTGGTGAGATGCCAGAGTTGCTGGAGTGAGCGGAATGCCTCGAATGTGCCCTGCGTGGAGCCCAACAGGTAACCGTAGACGCCGACCAGGATAAACACCGCGGGCGAGCGATATATCCGTTCGTAGCGCCCGCGGAAGGTGAGAAGGAAGTTCGCGGTGCCGCCCAGCACCGGAACCAGCATGGCCACGCTGAAGACGATTGCCGTCGTCTGCAGCCACCACGGCAACGGGCTGAACTCGAAATGATGAGCGCCGATGATCGGATAGAAGACGAGATTGGTCCAGAACGCAAAAACGCCAAGCGAATACGAATAGATCGGACGGTTCAAAAGCTTCGGCAGCGCATAGTAGAACACACCCAGCGATAGTGGCGTGAACCACAATCCGACGGCGTTATGCATGAAGAAGGCCTGTACCGCGACCTGGCCCAACCCGAACTGGTACCAGGGCAGGATCGACACCACGACGATGACAATCGTCCACAGCGTTCCGCCAATGGTATACCAGTTGGAAAGATAAATGTGCTCACCTTCGCGATTCTCGACAGTGGCGATCATGTTCCAGACTGCGGTGATCAAGCCAAGTGCCAGAATCGCACGAATCCACCACAGCCATTCGCGGTACTCCTGGCCGTAGTTGAAGCCGAGATCGAGTGTTACGGTGCCAAGCACGGCGGCAAGATTGAGGAGCGCAAGGCTGATCCATGCGAGGCGTTCGCTGTAGAGGCGCGCGCCCGAACTGCGCGCCGCGATGAACAGCGCCAGCCCGATCAGTGCCTGGCTCGCCCACGCGTAAAATGTTCCGTTGGTATGGATCGCGCGCAGCCGCCCGAATGACAGCGCCGGCGTGGTGGCGAAATCCGGATAGGCGAACTTGAAGCTGACAAGAAGCCCTACGGCCGTGGTGAATACGAGCCAGATTGTCGCCGACATCACGTAAGCGGCGAGCACCCGCGCCAGAACGCGGTCATCCCGACTGTTGCCTGCTCGAAAGGGAAGCGTTGCCGCGCTGTCCGACACCATTCAACTCCCGCTTCGGCTTCAAGCCAATGAGCAACTTCCGGCTTTTCGGACGCAGTATCACGGCAGGCGCGATGGCGGTCCTTGCTCGAAGACATTGATCGCGAGCAAGATCGTGGAGCAGAGACGCAAGCTCGATCGGATCCAGATGGACGGCCGGTGACCTGTCCTCTGAAAGAGCCCAGGTCTTGGCGTTAGACGATATGCCCGGGCACCGCAGTGACCGGGAGCAGTGAATATTGATTTTCGATTTGACCGAGCTTCCCGAGCGTCACCGCGTCTGCGCCAGCGTTGACAGGATCATTGTAGATCTATCGGAGGCCTGGTTCATTTTCGGCCCCGAGAAAATGAGGTGCGCTCAAGGTACGATGGCTCAAACTCTGCCAGAATCTGCAGCGCGGCTCTATCCAGAACGTTGATGGTATGATTTTGTGTGCCGATCAATCCTTGATGCCTCAACTCGCTGAGCATGCGGTTCACATGGGGCGCGCTCAGTCCGACGGCATCGCCGATGGCTTCCTGGGAGAAGGGCAACTCGAATGAGTCTTCCGAAGCGCATCCAACGGCCTTCAGCCGGAAGTGCGTCTCCAGAAGAAAATGCGCAACCCGCTCAAGCGGAGACCGACGACCGGCATTCACGAGATGATGCGCATATATCGATGCCTCGCGGGCTGCGAACCAGATGAGCGCAATCGCGATATTGGTCCTTTGCCTGCAAAGCTCGGTAAAGGCTTTAATCGAAACCCGATGCAGACTCATCGGGGTTGCCGCCATAACCGAAAAGATCGAGCGCTTGAACAAGGAGGCGGGGAACCCCACAATATCGCCTGGCAGCACTGCATTGAGGATCTGTCGTCCTCCCTGGTGCAGCAACGTGAAGCGGAGACCAAACCCGCTTTCGACAAGGTCCAGGGTTTCGTACTCGTAGCCCTGGACGATGATGTCCTGCCCCTTCTTCACAGTGACCCTGCGATCGAGTGTACGGCCAAGGGCTTTCAGATCCTCCCGATCGATATGTCCGTGAGACATAAGCTTGACAACGAAAGGATGATCCTCGATCGCCCGATCCTTGGTGGCATCGGCGCCGCCGGTCCGTTGGACGCGCATTCCGAACCCCCGCAGGATTGCTCGAATTTATCTGGAAACTCATCATCTGCATGATTCCAGAAGACCTGCGAGAAGAAAATCACAAAGAGCCGATCGTCCAGCAGAAAAACACATGTAATATCAACATGACGGGCACCCGATTTCCGATCCGGCTGTTCTACGAACCGTCAATTGCGAGCGGGCAGTCTCCAATGCTACGATGCAAGGTCAGTGCGAAATAAGCACCGGGACGGTCATGGAACGCAGCATGCTGTGTGTCACGCCACCCAGAATGAACTCGCGCAGTCGCGAATGGCCGTAGCCACCCATGACAATCAGGTCCGCGCCGCTGTCGGCTGCATGCGACAGGAGTGCGTCAGCGACGTCAACTTTCTCGAGAATGATGCGGTTGATCTTCACATCAAGCCCGTGGCGAGCCAGAAGACATGCCCCACTTCTATCGAGTGTCGGACGAAGCTCAGCCGAAGACATGGCTCGCAGCTTCCTTACGCAATCGCCTCAGCTCCTCGAACCGTTGGGTGACATCGCGAAGGATCGCAGCCATTCCCAGTATGTGCCCAGTTCGGTCGGGGAATGGCAAGATGGTGAATTCGATTGAGATGCGCGCTCCATCCTTTCGTAAGGCCGGTACTGCAAGAATATCGCCCGCGCCATAGCGCGTCTTTCCGCTTCGGATGGTTTCGGCAAAGCCATCCCAGTGGCGCTTTCGAAGCTTTTCCGGAATGATGATATCGAGCGATTTTCCGACGGCCTCCGACTCGGAAAATCCAAAGATGCGCTCCGCAGCCTTGTTCCAAAAGGTGATCGTGCCCTGAGCATCCGCATAGATGATGGCGTCAGGGGCCTCACGCACCAGCGTTCGATAGAACCGATCAACGTCCGGGGTCATGAAGTCGCCTCCTGGTAATCCGCCTCGATAGTATCATCACGGCCACGGGCGGTATGGATAACATTCAGAACAAAGGTGAGCGCGACGGCAACCGCCAAGTTGACGACAAGGCAGGCTAGCGCGGCATAACAAGGAAGTGCGAGCTCACCAATCTGCAGCCGAAACACGGACGTCGAGAAGCTAAGTGAATCGATCATCGCAGTCCCAACTATGATCCCTGCCGCACCGCCACGCATGTCGATGGAACAAAGTGCCAGCCAACCGCCGGCAAAGTTTGAATCATCAAGACGTTGCAGATTACCCGGACCCAGACCCGAATGCTTCACTTCCGATCATTGCGTCTGCGCAATATCCGTCCGTCAAACTTGGTCTAGGCTTCCTGCCGTGGGACCAATTCGACTTGGAATTCGGCGGCTCTATCGCTTAGAGCGAGATCCGCGCGTTGGTGAGATATCTCGAAGGATGATGACGGAGGATTTAACGATGATTGTTGAACAGTTTGACCGTCAAACCATGGCAAGAATGGAAGTTGCACTGGACGGAGCTTGCGAGCATTTTGCTTGCGGCGGGAAGCACAACGTTCGCAAACGCGTGGCCCAAAGTATCATTCGGTGTGCGAAGGCGGGGAACACCAGTTTGGACGCGTTGACGGAAGCGGGCGAACGCGCCTTAGCGCTGCCATCGCATCATAGCGGGGGAAGACCCCAATTCCGAGGCACGAGCACTCGGCCAGTTTGGTAGAGCGCGGCATAGCAAATGCAAATCATGCGTAGCAGTTGCAGTCTGCTGCGGCTTCCGAAGCGGATCTGGAGAAGGAACGCGCGGTCTAGATCGAGCGGCAACGAATCGTGCACTCACAACTGAAGTTTTCCAAATAACAGGCAATCGGAAGGGATCGCTTGGCCGGAACGGACGTTGCATCTCAAAGGACGAAATCGATGAGCAAGAACATCGCAGCAGGTCACGTCAAGCTCAAACGGGCGTATGAACCGCCCGCCTCGGATGACGGCATCCGCGTCCTTGTCGATCGGCTCTGGCCGCGCGGGGTGAAGAAGGCGGATGCCGCAATCGATGAATGGATGAAGGAAATCGCGCCCAGCACCGAATTACGCAAATGGTTCGGGCACGATCCCGAACGCTGGCCGGAATTTCGCCGTCGCTATAAATCGGAGATCCGGCAGCATGCTGAGCAATTCGATCGTCTGCGGCATCTTGCACAACACGGTCGGATTACCCTCGTGTTCTCGGCGCACGATGAGGCGCACAACGATGCGGTGGTGTTAAAGGACCTGCTCCTGCGCCACAACTAAGTGATGACGGAGGTTACAAATGACACCGCAAGGGAATCGTGCGGGTTTTCGTCAGCGGTTACGGGGTGATCGGCAAGCGGGTCGCTGACGCAATTGCCCTGCGGCGCGATATGACGCTCGTCGACATATCCGTCTCGCTCGGGATCAGCAATCGCCCGCTCAGGCAGGCAGCATGATCGGGCGATACATCATACGCCTAGACAAGGTCAAAAATGGAGAAAACCAATGGTGGAACGTAGCGCAGAGGCAGAGTGGAAGGGTTCGCTTACCGACGGATCCGGAACTATGAAGCTTGGGAGTGGAGCCTTCGAAGGCCGATACTCCTTCAAGACTCGATTTGAAAACGAGAAAGGCACCAATCCCGAGGAACTGATCGCGGCGGCGCACGCCGGCTGCTTCTCAATGGCGCTGGCACTTGGCCTCGGCCAGGCCGGGTTCACGCCGCGGCGCATTCATACGAACGCAAAGGCTCGGATCGAGCGGGTCGATAACGGATTCAAGATCACGCGGATCGAACTCGACACTGAAGCCGAGGTGCCTGGAATCGGGGATGCGAAGTTTCTCGAGCAGACCGAGGCAGCCAAAAAAGGCTGCCCGGTATCCCAGGCACTGGCCGGCACCGAGATCAGGCTGACGGCGCGGCTCCTGGCGTGACGCGGGTTGCAGCCGGCCCGATGGCGCGAGCATGGCGTGACCTGGAATCCGGAAGCGGGCCATGTCAGCGACACGATGATCAAAGTGCACACCAAAGACATCGACTACAAGGGATACGCTCATCACGCGAGCGATGACGATCCGCAGTATGAAATAAAGAGCAGTAAGACCGATCACATCGCGATGCATAAAGGCCAGCCGCTGACAGAAATCAATGCCTGAATTCTGGAGCGGGGTCGATGAGCAAACGAGCAACGGCTGACCACGCGGAGTTCAAGCGCGCCTGTGAACCCGCCGCCCAAGGTGCCTTCGCAACTAGCTCAAAGCGCGCGCGAGGTGATGTGGCACGGTCGCTGCCGCGACGCACTTCGGTAGATGTCTGTTTATGGGAGCCGCATGTCGATTTTGAGAGACGCGGGATCGGAGCGCGGCACCTGCCGCGCCAGTCGAGACGTGCTCGCCGAGACAAAAATCAAAGCGGAGAGTTCGAATGAACGCAGCGCCTTCTACAATGCCTTTCGATCCTGCATTGGATAATGAGTGCATCGACACTCTGCGTTTCCTCTCCGTTGACGCCGTGCAAAAGGCCGACAGCGGCCACCCGGGGCTGCCGATGGGCGCTGCGGCGATGGCCTATGTGTTGTGGGCGCGCTTCCTCAAACATAATCCGGCCAATCCCGGATGGTTTGACCGCGACCGTTTCGTGCTGTCGCCCGGGCATGGCTCGATGCTGCTGTACAGCTTGCTTCACCTCACCGGCTACGATCTTCCACTTGAACAGATCAAGCATTTTCGCGAATGGGGCAGCATGACGCCTGGGCATCCCGAGCGTGGCGTTACGCCGGGAGTCGAGACGACGACCGGACCGCTCGGTCAAGGCTTTGGCAACGGCGTCGGTTTTGCGATGGCCGAAGCGCGCCTGGCGGCGTGTTACAACCGGCCTGGCGCGGAAATCGTCAATCATTTCACCTATGGGATCGTCAGCGATGGCGATCTGATGGAAGGCGTGGCCTCGGAGGCCGCGTCCCTTGCCGGCCACCTGAAACTCGGTAAGCTGATCTACCTCTATGACGACAACCGGGTGACACTGTCGGCTGGAACCGACATCACATTCACCGAGGATCGCGCGCGCCGCTTTGAGGCCTATGGCTGGCACGTCCAGTCGGTCACGGACGGCAACGATCTTGTTGCGATCGACGCGGCCCTGCGCTTGGCTCGCGCGGAACCGGAGCGTCCTTCCCTAATCCTGGCGCGGACCCACATCGGCTACGGCGCGCCCGACAAGCAGGACAGCTTCGAATCGCACGGGTCGCCTTTGGGCGTCGACGAAGTCCGGCTAGCGAAGCAGAATCTTGGCTGGCCGATCGACCCGCCATTTTACATCCCTGAAAAGGCGGCCGAACACTTTCGCAAGGCTATCCAGCGTGGCAAGGCGGCCGAGACGGAGTGGAATGACAGGTTCGCAGCCTACAGCCGCACGTTTGCGGATCTGGCCAAAATTTTTGAGCGGATAACGCACCGCGAATTACCGGATGGATGGGATAGGGATATTCCGGCTTTCCCCGCGAATGAAAAGGGCATGGCCACTCGCGTTGCCGCTGGGAAGGTAATGAATGCGGTCGCGCCTCGATTGCCCGCACTGATTGGCGGTTCGGCGGATTTGAATCCGTCGACTCATACCGCCCTTTCCGGGTTCGGAGATTTCGAGCCCGCCGGAATGACCGTACCTGACAAGCAGGGTGCGGTGGAGGGTGTCTGGAGCTATGCCGGTCGCAACATCTATTTCGGCGTGCGCGAGCACGGCATGGGAGCGATCCTGAACGGTCTGGCGGCGCACGGGGGCGTCGTGCCATTCGGCGCGACATTTTTGATTTTCTCCGACTACATGCGGCCGCCCATCCGTCTCGCCGCGATGATGAAGCTGCATGTGATCTATGTTTTTACCCACGACAGCATCGCCTTGGGGCAGGACGGGTCCACCCATCAACCGGTGGAACAGCTCGCCGGCTTGCGCGCGGTTCCAGGTCTTACCGTCATTCGCCCGGGCGACGCCAATGAGACGGCTATTGCCTGGCGGATCGCGCTGGAAGCGGGCGACCGTCCCGTCGCATTGGTTCTGACCCGTCAGAATGTGCCGACGCTTGATCGCACCCACTGTGCCGCAGCAGATGGCGTGCGCCAAGGTGCATACGTCCTGGTCGATGCTCCGGACGGCCGACCGGACGTTATCCTGATTGCAACCGGTTCGGAAGTCGGCCTGGTCATGGCCGCTCGACAAAAGTTGCAGGAGCAAAACATCGGAGCGCGCGTTGTCTCCATGCCAAGCTGGGATCTGTTCGATGCGCAGCCACAGAGTTATCGCGACAACGTACTATTGCCCGCCGTCCACGCGCGGCTTGCTGTGGAGGCGGGCGCGTCGCAGGGCTGGCATCGCTATGTCGGCGATCGCGGTGATGTGCTGGGCGTGGACCGCTACGGCGCGTCGGCTCCGGGCGACGTCGTGATGCGTGAATATGGCTTTACCGCCGACAACGTATGTAAAAGGGCCGCTGCGCTGTTGGGCTAGGAGCACGGCGAGAAGATGAGGCTTCGAGCCGCCTTGGCAAACGCGACACATTGACGATGAAATATTCGGCTTCATGCCGGAGCAGCGTTCGACACGGCGATGCGGGATCGCTGGATGAGGAGAATGTGTCGTAACGCCTTGTCGTAAGGAGTGAGGCAAAATGCAGATCGGTATCATTGGATTAGGCCGTATGGGCGGCAATATCTCTCGCCGCCTGATGAAGGCCGGGCATCAATGTGTGGTATTCGACACCAGCGCCAAGCCGCGCGAGGCGCTCGCCAGGGAGGGCGCCACGGCCGCTGGCTCGCTCGCCGAGATGACGAAGGCGCTCGTGGGCAAGCGGCGCGCCGTTTGGGTTATGCTGCCCGCCGGCGAGATTACCGAAAAAGCGGTCGAGCATCTCGGCGGCCTGCTGCAGCCGAACGACATCATCATCGATGGCGGCAATTCCTTTTACAAGGACGACATCCGCCGCGCCAAGAAACTGGCCCAGAAGCACATTCACTACATCGACTGCGGCACGTCCGGCGGCGTCTGGGGCATCGAGCGCGGCTACTGCCTGATGATCGGCGGTCCGAAGGAGGCTGTGGATTATCTCGACCCTGTCTTCGCGGCGCTTGCCCCCGGCCTGGGCGATATTCCGCGCACGCCCGGCCGCGAGAAGGCCGCCTCCCACGCCGAGCGCGGCTATATTCACGCGGGGCCGTCCGGCGCCGGGCATTTTGTCAAGATGGTGCATAACGGCATCGAATACGGATTGATGCAGGCCTATGCAGAGGGCTTCGACATTCTCCGCAACAAGGACTCCAAGGACCTTCCCGAGGACGAGCGTTTCGCGCTGAACATGCCGGATATCGCCGAGGTCTGGCGGCGCGGCAGTGTCATCTCATCCTGGTTGCTTGATCTGGGCGCCGCTGCGCTGGCGAAGGATCCGCAGCTGAAGGAATTCTCCGGCTACGTCCAGGACTCCGGCGAGGGACGTTGGACCGTCGAGGCCGCGATCGAGGAGGCGGTTCCGGCGGATGTGCTGTCCACCGCGCTTTACGCCCGCTTCCGCTCGCGGCAGGAGCACAATTTCGGAGAAAAGATCCTCTCGGCGATGCGTTTCGGCTTCGGCGGCCACATTGAGGGTAACGAGCCCATTGATCCTGAAACGAAGCCGAAAAAGCATGACCATTCGGCGGCACCGAACGCCGCGGAGTAGCGCGATGCCGGACAACCATCCGATCGGAGCCTCTCCGAGCGCGTCAGCGGCGCGGAGGTTGCCGCGGCGGCAGGTCCCTCCGGCCGACCCCTGCGCCATGGTGATCTTCGGCGCTGGCGGCGACATGGCCAAGCGCCTGCTGATACCGGCTCTCTACAACCTCTCGCGTACCAAGGTCCTGCCGGAAAGATTTGCGTTGATCGGCGTGGACCTGACCGACGGGACGACGGAAAGCTGGCGCGACCATCTCTACGACATGCTGAAAACCTTCGTTGGGAACGCAACCGCGGAGTTCGATATCGACCGGATCGACGAGGCAGCTTGGAAACGGCTCGCGGAGAAGATGTCCTACATCCAGGGCGATCTGACAAAGCCAGAGCTCTATGAGAAGATCGAGGGCGCTTTGGGCGATGCGGAGAAGGCCCATGGAACACAGGGCAACGCGATCTTCTACCTCGCGGTCGCCGATCGGTTCTTTGGCGCCGCAGTTGATCAGCTCGGTAAGGCAAAGCTCACCGATCAGGGCGAGGACAAGAACGGAAAGCCCCGGTTCTGGCGCCGCGTAGTGATCGAGAAGCCGTTCGGCCACAGTCTGGACTCTGCGCGCCAACTGAACGTCCGCATCCTGCGCACGCTGCACGAGAACCAGATCTTTCGGATCGATCATTTTCTGGGAAAGGACACGGTGCAAAGCATCATGGCGTTCCGGTTCGCTAATGGGCTGTTCGAGCCGATCTGGAATCGCGATCGGATCGATCATGTGCAGATCACCGTGGCGGAGACGGTGGGCGTGGAGGGGCGTGGCAAGTTCTATGAGCAAACGGGTGCGCTCTGCGACATGGTGCCTAACCATGTGTTCACGCTCCTTTCGATGGTGGCCATGGAGCCGCCCACGGGCTTCGACGCGGCTTCGATCCGCACCAAGAAGGCCGAGGTGTTCGCCGCGATGCCTGCCGTCAAGCGGGCAAGGGCGGTGCGTGGCCAGTATGGCGCCGGCACTGTCTTGGGCAAGCCGGTGAATGGCTACCGGGGCGAGCCGAACGTGGCGGCGGATTCCAACATTGAGACCTATGTTGCCATGCAGCTCGAGATCGACAACTGGCGCTGGGCGGGCGTGCCCTTCTATTTCCGTACGGGAAAGCACATGTCGCGGCGTCTGACGGAGATCGCGATCCGCTTCAAGCAGGCGCCCTACACGGCGTTCCAGGACACCGCCGTCGATGTTCTACGGCCCAACTGGCTGGTCCTGCGCATTACGCCTGATGAGGGCATTTCGCTGCAGTTCGAGGTCAAGCGGCGTGGACCGGTGGTCGACCTTGCCGCGGTGAAGATGGACTTCCACTACGATGACTGGTTTCCCAAAGAGCCGAATGTCGGCTACGAGACGCTGATCTACGACGTCATGATCGGCGACCAGATGCTGTTCATGCGCGCTGACATGGTGGAGCAGTCCTGGCGCATCGTACAGCCGGTGCTCGATGCCTGGGCTGCTGAAAAGGCCGATTTTCCGAATTACGATTCCGGCAGCGACGGCCCCAGGGCGGCCGGAGAATTGTTGGCGGGCGACGGAGAACGAGCGTGGCGACCGGTGATCCCTGCCATGGAGCGAAAGCAATGACGGGTCAGCATGATATTCGTCTGTTTCTGGCCGATGTGGATGGTGCGCTGGTCACCAAGGACAAAGTGCTGACCGAGGCGGCGAAAGCGGCAGTGCGGGAGCTCGATCAGGCCGGCGTCGCCTTTGCCATCACAAGCGGGCGACCGCCCCGAGGCATGAGCATGCTAATCGTGCCGCTCGCGCTGCGGACCGCCATAGCAGGCTTCAATGGTGGGGTGTTGGTCAATCCCGATCTCTCCGTGATCGAAAGCCACACGCTCGATCCGGCTGTGGCCAAGCAGACCGTGAAGCTGATCCTGGATCAGGGGCTGGACGCCTGGGTCTACACGGAGACGGAGTGGCTGATCCGCGACAAGAAGGCGCCGCATGTGGCGCGCGAGGCCTGGACGGTGAAATTCGACGCCAAGCTCGTGGCGTCGTTCACCGATGCGCACTTGACGCACGCAGTGAAGATTGTCGGCATTTCGGACGACCTCGACCTGGTCGCCGCCTGCGAGAAGTCGGCGCAGCGGGAGCTGGGTGCGAAGGCGAGTGCGGCGCGCTCGCAGCCCTACTATCTCGACGTGACCCATCCGCGAGCCAATAAGGGAACGGTCGTCGAAACGCTGTCCAGGCTCTTGAACATTCTGCCCGCGCAAATCGCCACCATGGGGGACATGCCGAATGACGTCCTCATGTTCCGCAAGAGCGGATTTTCAATCGCCATGGGCAATGCCAGCGACGAGGTGAAGGCGCAGGCGAGCGCCGTGACCGATAGCAATGAGAATGAGGGCTTTGCCAAAGCGGTGCGGAAATTCGTTCTGCGAACAGCCGCATGACCCGGGTGACGGGAACCCGTCTGTCAGGAACGCCCGCTGGCGCGTGCGCGTCCTCATGAAGGAGCGCACAAGGAGTCCCACGGCCATCGTGAATACCAACCAAATCGTTGCCGACACCATATAGGCGACGAATACTCGCCCCAGTACGCGGTCATCTTCAATGTTACCGCGCGGTAGTGAAACGCTGGCAGCGCCTTCCGACATCATCGGCTTCGCGCCTCAAACGCTCTTGTTTCTGGAAATTGGCAATCGTCCAGAAAGGCTCCATCGAGGATTGTTGCGATAAGTGGCGCAGCAATCCCTATCCAGCCGCATTGATCGTACGCAATATCGCGGTTCAAAGACACGAACTGTTCCGAGATGCCAATTAAGCTTTCCGATCTGGTCATTTGGCGCTTGCTGGAATCATGGACATCCTCGGATTGTGGGGCTGTCCGACTTCATTAGCGCCCGGCGGGGCCACATGTGTTTGTGAATGGAGGTCTCAATGCCGTACTTTGTCGTCCGATTCGTGAAGGACGTGCTGGGCGAAAACGGCCAGATGCGCGAGGTTGGCCAGGCGACGGTGGAGCTTGATGCTCGAAACGAACGGGAAGCCGAGCAAAAGGCCAAGCAAAGGTTCTGTGACATGCACAGGACCCGTGACTGGTCTTTGCATGCAGACCGTTTGAAGGTTGATTCAGCCGACTTGCAGTCCTGAACATCAAGTCAAGCAATATCGAGCCTGCGCCTCTTCTTCCAGGCCGCCACAGACCTCTCCGCAAGACCACCGAATTGGGAGGGCACACCCGCTCAGCAACTCCTCGCACCTCAACTATCGGATCGGAGGCTGAGAGAATGATGTACGCTCAAGGTACGATGGCTCAAACTCCGCCAGAACTTGCATTGCGGCTCTATCCAGGATCTTGATGGTATGATTCTGTGTGGCGATCGATCCCTGATTTCTGAGCTCGCTGAGCATGCGATTCACATGAGGCGCACTCAACCCGAGGGTATCGGCGATGCTTTCCTGGGAGAAGGGCAGATCGAATGAGTCTTCTGAGGCGCATCCAACGGCCTTCAGTCGGAAGTGGGTCTCCAAAAGAAAATGCGCGACGCGTTCGAGCGGCGATCGGCGGCCGGCATTCACGAGATGATGCGCATATATCGATGCCTCACGGGCCGCGAACCAGATGAGTGCCGTTGCGATATTGGGTCTTAGTTTGCAAAGATCGGTAAACGCGTCAAACGAAACTCGATGCAGGCTCATCGTCGTTGCAGCCATGACCGAAAAGATCGACCGGCTGAAGAAGGACGCAGGGAATCCGACAATATCTCCAGGCAATATTGCGTCGAGAATTTGCCGGCCGCCTTGATGCAGCAAGGTGTATCGTAGACCAAACCCACTCTCGACGATATCCAGGGTCTTGTACTCATAACCTTGGACGATGATGTCTTGTCCTTTCTTCACGGTCACCCTGTGATTCAGTATGCGGCCAAGGGCTTTGAGGTCCTCCGCATCGACGGCTCCGTGGGCCGATAACATGGCAACGAACGGATGATCCTCGATCGCCCGATCTTTATTGGCGTCTGCGCCAGCAGCCTGTCGGACGCGCATTTCATATTCCCTCGCACGATTGCTCGACACTCTCTGGAAAGCTATCCGCGGCACCAACGTCAATGCGACATAAGGACCGGAACCGTTATTGAAATGCAACATGTTCCGTGTTGCGCTCCCCAAAATGAACTCGCGCAGTCGCGAATGGCCGTAGGCGCCCATGACACCCAATTCCGCGCTGGAATCCGCGGCATGGGACAGGGTGAGTCGGCAACGTCAATTTTCTCGCGAATGATGCGGTCGATCTTCACACCAAGCCCATGACGAGCGAGGTGTATCGACGACAGTCATCACCT
This sequence comes from Bradyrhizobium sp., assembly GCF_036735945.1. Lineage (GTDB taxonomy): Bacteria > Pseudomonadota > Alphaproteobacteria > Rhizobiales > Xanthobacteraceae > Bradyrhizobium. Next base: position 78,236 of record NZ_DAINNI010000001.1, read on the forward strand.
CAGTACGTCCCACCAGCGCCAGGAACGGTATGGCGTCTGCAATGACGGGCCGAGATGACGATGTCGAAGGCGGATCGATGGCCCGGTGTGGGACGCGACGGTGCTCTTGAAAAACCGCGGCCGGCCGCTGCAATTGATGAGTGTGTGCGTGCGCTCGCGATCCTGCTCGCGTTCCCACGTCTCTCGTCCTGCAATGAGCCCATAGCCTTATCGACGCGCTCCTCGACTCCGATCATGAAGGGATGTCACATGACAGCGAGGTCATAGTCGATGCCTTCCCAGCGGTCATCGGCGGGCCAATAGATCGTGAAAACGATCGCGTCGCCTGACTTGAGGCCTGCAGTATCGAGGTCCGCGAAGTAGACGCCGAGGCCGCTGTCCTCTGTCGGCGTGTCCTGAACGGTTCGCCAGCCGTCCACGCTCCAGTGGACCGACGCGGTCGAGAGAAGCTCGACCCGGAGAACACGCCCTGCCGGCAGGCGGCGGCATTTGTTGTTGAAACGCCAGATGGCGTGGCGTGGACGCACGCCTTGAACCTGATAGCGCTCCCGGGGCTGCGGCGGCATGTCGTACACACGCTCGTCCGCCAGCGAGCGCAGGAGCTTGACATGCTCCGCATGTGCCCAGGCCAGCGGCATCGCCGAGCCGGAAGGCCGACCGCGGAAAAGCTCGCGCTCGGGGATGTCCGCCGCGTCCCACACTTGCTCAGGAATAAGATGACCATCGCTTGCGAAACCTTCGAGCGCCGCGAGCAGCGCTATTGCACCAGCCCTGTTGCCCGCGGTGAGTTCGTAATGCGCCCGTTCGCCTGTGAGCAGCGGCCAGGCGCGACCGATGCCAGTGCCGTCGAACGGTCGGCCGTCCTCGTGCTCGCCATAGCCGTCTGCGTTGTAGCGATGCCAGCATGGCCCAGCAGGCAAATCGACCTTCAGCAAGGCATCGATCACCCGCACGGTATTGAGAATGCGCGGATCGCCGGCGGCGCGCAGGCCGAACCGCACCAGCGCGAGTGCGTCGGGGCTTACCACCAGCGAGGTTTTCTCGCGGCTCGCTTGCGGTGGTCGATTTTTGATCGGGACGAAGCCACTGACGGGAGATGCGGCATCAGCGGTCTCCGGCGGCGCAATGCGGACGTAGTAGCCGTCAACGCCTATCTGCCGGGAGAGCGGCGTATCGATGGCATAGGTCCATTGCTCGACCAGGCTGTTCCAGATATCGGCGGTCTCGCGGAGGTAGACGGCCAAACTCGGCGCAGCGAGTTGGTCAGCGAACTCGGCGGCAACCAGTAACGCAGCGATCTCGACCGCAAGAGTGAAGGGCGAATAGCCGCCATCCTCTTCCCACCGGTCCTGTCCCGTGACCGGCCCGTTTCTGACGACGAATCCCGCCGCCTTCGCAATCATCGGCCAGACGCGAGGCAGGTCCGCCTCGGACAGAGCTCCTTCGCGGCGAGCGAGGTCGACGAGCAGGATCGGAAAGGCGCATTCGTCGAGCTGCACGCCGTTCCAATAAGGCGTCCCATCGAGCCAGCAATTCTGGGGCCAGTGGCCGTCCGCCTCCTGAATGCCTTGTAGGTAGTCGATGACCTGCCGCGCCTCGTCCTTCGCGCCGGCGGCCAGCAGCCCGCCGGCAGTCTCGACGAGGTCGCGCGGCCAGGCAAGGTGATAGCCGCCGAGATCCTCGTCGCCCTTGGCGAAGCCCCAGGGAACGGACAGGCTGGCGATGTAGCCGCCGGCAAATGAGCGGGCCTCATGCGTCCGCAGCACGGCCGTGCTGACCCGATATGTATTGTGGCCGCCTGGATGCCCGGCGGAGTCGAGCGGCAGAAGTTTGTCCTGCCAGGCGCGCCAACCCGCGACATACTCCTCGATAGCCGTGTCGGCGCCTTCATCGAGGCTGATGCGAACGCGGAGCGCGGCCTCTGCGGCGGTCCTGCCAAAACCCAGGGCGAGGACAAAGCTGCCGCCGCATGCCGCCACGTCTACTTCGCCGGCAAGAGCGACATTGCCGTTACGTGCGACATCGTAGCGCCAGCGCAGCTCGAAATGTTGCCGAAGGTCCTGCCATCCGTCCGAAGACCCAACAAAGCCGACCGAGCTAGCGACGAACGGAACGGAGCACCCCAGGGCGAGCATCGTTCCCCTGCCTTCGGCGAAAAGCATCGACATGCCCTTGTAGTCGTCGATCCATGCCGTATTGCCGGCGCCTATGTTCACGAGGTGTGGCGCAAGAAGCGCAAAGAGCCGATAGTCGGACGCAGTCCCGGCGAGCGCCTGAAATGTCACGCGCTGCAGGACGACGTCTCGACGCGGGTCGGCGAGCACCATTTTCTCGATCTGGTAGCGCCCCTGGCTGCAGGTGTTGGTCATGACGAAGGCCGGCACACCCTCGGCGATCCGCCGAATAGTGCTGCTTGCATGGCGTTTCTCTTCCGAGAAAAAGCTACGTCCGTCGGTGACGATGAGGCCAAGATCCCGCGTACAGGCCTGATCAATCCGAGGATAATAGATCTCGTTGAGGATACCATGGCTCAACGTGAACCAGACCCGGCTCTGCGGTTGCAATGCAGTGCCAACGCCGCTTTTGGCGCTGGACGTCCACCGCGCCGGAATGCCAGGCCAACCTGGCGCCGGCTTCTCGAAGGTCATCTGCATCTTCCTGTCTGGACAGCATCGCAGGCGACAGATTTGCTGGGGCTGCATGATCGCTGAAACTTGGCGAGGGCGCGCGCCGTGAGGTTCTCGCCCGTCAATCCTTCGCCGCAGCCGTCCTTTGCAGCATCATGGCAGCTTTCGAATAACTCGGACTTCTGCGCAGACCACACTCGACTTCTGAAAAAAGCCAACGGCTCGAAAGCTAGCTTCGTTGATATCTTGTGTCTCTGACCGGAAGCATTGCGTGCAATCAACATCATCGGAGCAAGGGCAGGCTGTGTCTGAGGAGGCGGGTGAGCCACAGCACGGCGCGAACGCAAGCGCGGCGCTATGATCATCACGTCCAAGCCCGGAGTCGCCAAACGGGGTGAAGTTTTTGGTGATCCGTGGTGGCCACGGCACTGTGCTGCTCGAGAGTAAAATCAATTGCCGCGTCTCTGCTCACGCGCAATAACCGGACGCAATGAGTTGTCCGCCATTAGACGTAGAGTTTGGCTCACCGGAAGTCGGGAGAGGTAAACGGACGAATGCTGGTTTTTCTGGTATTCTGGTGGAGTTTCGCGATAGCCGTCGCTGCTTACTCAAGCTACCGGCAAAGAGCACACACAGCGGATGGTATCTCCGCCCCTTATTCCAGCGCAACGGTTCCTTCCAGAGAGGTGAGCGCAGGTGCCGAAACGAGAATCCCGACCGATTGGAGTTTCTGAGCAGCGCATCTCTTTTTCGTGGTTCGCACGACGTAGCGGCGGCGCACCGCAGGCGAAACGGACTGGAGGGTGTGGGTCGTGCGGGTCGCGACCGCGTTCATGCTGGCGCATGCCATTGATATGCAGGCCAACAATCAAACGAGTGATCCCTCATTCGTTGATTACACCCGCAAAAGGATTGGCAATGGGTCGCCGGGGCACCTGCCGACGTTCACTTCGGACGGGGATAAGCCATCATGCTGCAAAGAGATCATGATGCAGAGGGAAAGCATCAAACGCATCCATCAGCGCCGCTTGCCATATCCGGGCCGGCACGGCGGGATCCGTGGCGTGGTATTGTAACGTCCCTCTTCAGCGGCGCGATCGTGCTGGTAGTCTGCCTCGTCCTGCTGGGGCTGACGAGCGGCTTTCTGGTGGATTGGCTGTGGTTCGCCAAACTCGGCTACGTGACGGTCTTCTGGACGACGATCGCAGCCGAGATCCTCGTATTCTCGATCGTCTTCGCGGTCACCGTGACCAGCCTTGGAATCAATTCATGGCTCGCGTTGCGCGCCGCGCAACGCCGTCAATTCCTGACGGCCCCGGTTCAACCGCAAACCGTCGGTGTGGCGCCGCTCGACCAACTCCGGCTCGTTCGTCACCGGCTGCCGTGGCGCTGGGTGATTGCCGCCGGCGCCGGCATCGTGGCGATAGCGGTCGCCTGGTTCGAACTCGGCAATTGGATGATCTTCTTGGGACTGGTCTATGGCGGCCCCTACGGCGTGGCAGATCCGCTCTACGGCAACGATATCGGCTTTTATCTGTTTTCGCTTCCGGCGTTGATTAAAATCGCGCACTGGTTGCTGCTGACGCTGGTCCTTTGCGCGTTGTTCGCGGGAGCGATCTACTGGATTTACGGCGAGATCGAACTCGTGGCGCAGCGGCGCTGGGCGTCGCCGATCGCGATTCTCCACGGCTCGGTGCTGCTCGGCGCCATTTTCCTCGTCAAGGCGTGGTCGTATTGGCTCGACCGTTACCTGCTGCTGTATGCCGACAATGGGGTGGTGGTCGGAGCCGGCTTCACCAGCATACATGTCGAACTGCCGGTCCTGTGGTCGCTGGTCGGCATTGCCGCTGCCGCGGCGCTCGTCTCATGGAGCAATATTCGCATTCGTGGGTACCAACGGCCGCTGATCGCGGTTGCCGTGGTGTACGGTGCGGCGTTTGTGCTTGCCGGCGTGGTCCCGGGACTCTTCCAGCGCTTTTTCGTCAAGCCCAACGAGTTGCAATGGGAGCGGCCCTTCATCCAGAACAACATTGCGCTCACGCAGATGGCCTACAATCTGCACCAGGTCGTCGTCAAGCCGTTCCCGGCCGAGCAGGATTTGACCTTCAAGGCTCTCCAGGCCAATCGAGCAACGGTCGAGAACATCCGGCTGTGGGATTGGCAGCCGCTGATGGATACCTATGCGCAACTTCAGGAGATCCGCACTTACTACAAATTCCACGACGCTGATGTCGATCGCTACTGGCTGGACGGCAAGTACCAAAGTGTGATGCTGTCTGCGCGCGAACTACAATCCTCCTTGCTCCCACCGAATGCACAGACGTGGGTCAATCGGCATCTGCTCTTTACCCACGGCAACGGCGTGGTAATGAGCCCGGTGACGCGCAAGAGCCCCGAAGGGTTGCCGCTATTGTATCTACGCGACATTCCACCAGTCGCCGATGGCGGCCCCGAAGTCCGCGAGCCGCGGATCTACTTCGGCGAAAAGATGGAAAGTTATGTCGTCGTCAAAAGCAAGACACCGGAGTTCGATTATCCGAAAGGCAAGGATAACGCTTACGCCAAGTACGACGGCAACGGCGGCATCGCGCTTGACGGTATCGGGCGCAAAACGCTGTTCTCGTATTATTTCGGCGATGTCAATTTGCTGCTGTCCGACTACATCGGCGACGCCAGCCGGATTTTGATCCGGCGCGATATCCGAGAGCGCGTACGGACCATCGCGCCGTTCCTGAGCTACGATCGCGATCCGTATCTGGTCGTGAGCGACGGCCGCCTGTTCTGGATGCTCGATGCCTATACCACCAGCAGCTATTTCCCCTATGCCAAGCCAGCTCGCAACGGCAGCCTGAATTATATTCGCAATGCGGTGAAAGTGGTGATCGATGCCTACAACGGCGCGACGGATTTTTATCTGATCGATAGCGTCGATCCGATCGCCGCCACCTATCAGCGCATTTTTCCAGAGCTGTTCAAGCCCATCTCGGCCATGCCGGCCGATCTACGCCGGCATATCCGCTATGCCGAGGATATGTTCCTGATTCAGGCGGAAATCTACCGGACCTATCACATGGATCAGCCGGACGTGTTCTATAACCGCGAGGATCTATGGCAGTTTCCGCGGCTGCCGGCCGGCAGCCCCACCACGACGATGATGCCGTATTACATTATCATGCGTCTGCCTGGCGAACCGCAGGCCGAGTTTGTCGTCATGCTGCCGATGGTACCGAGCGGGCGCGACAACATGATCGCGTGGCTCGCCGGGCGCTGCGACCCGCCCGACTATGGCAAGCTGATCGTGTATGAGTTTCCAAAGGAGAAGCTGATCTACGGGCCGCTGCAGATCGAGGCGCGGATCAACCAGAATACCGAGATATCGCAGCAGCTTTCGTTGTGGAATCAAATGGGCTCGCGAGTCATTCGCGGAAACCTGCTGGTGATCCCGATCGAAGACTCCATTCTTTATGTTTCGCCGCTCTATCTGCGCGCCCTTGAAGGACATCTGCCGGAACTCAAGCGCGTTATCGCTTCCTATGGTGAACGCGTGGTGATGAAGGAAACGCTCGAGGACGCGCTGGCGGCGCTGTTTGTCGAGCCCATCTCTGCCAACCCCGATGCCGAAGCCGGAGTCGCGGCTCCCGGCATCGCCGCAAGCCGGGCGCGCCAGGCCCTGCGGCGCTATGACCAGGCCGTGGAGCATTTGAAAGCCGGCGACTGGGCCGGATTCGGCACCGAGCTCGAAGCGATGCGCCGCATCCTCGACGAGATGGCCAGATGATTCACGCAGCAAGCTACCGAGCGTGCCCAACGCATTGCGTCCTCGCGAAGAAATTGGAGAACGCACACGAGGTCGACGGATTGCCCGAGCTTCCCAAGCAAATGCCGGGGAGGCGGACGAGCCGAATTGGATGACCGCAAGACTGCTGTGGAACTTCCTCGGAGATGACCTTTACACTCTGGCGGGCTGGCAAGGCCGGTCTCAGGGTCTCGTCTGATGACTTTCTACGCAGAGAGCAGGCCTGACATGCAGGGTCGCATTGGAGAGACCCCCGCGCGATGATTAAAACTGAAGCTGAAGTGAACCAGGTTGGCTGGCCTGTTCGAGGTTGTCGAACGGGGAGGATTGCTGGTCGAGCGATTGTAGCGTGCATCCGGATCGGAGACCCCACATTCCTGGCGCTTCACGCAAGCGTCAAGCCTCAAGCATGGGGGTGAGGTGCTTGCCAGTTCAGCATGATGCTCGCGTACCCGATGCGGTACGAGACCCCTTCGGTGAGCCGCGGCCCGTTAACCGTCCGTTGGTATTTATGATAGTGGCCCTGACGCTGCTGATGATGTCCGTTGATTCGACGATCGTGGCGACGGTGTTGCATGCCTTGCAACACGGGCTGGGAACGACGATCAACTGGGCCGGATGGAGCCTTACCGCATATTCGTTAGGTTTCGTGTTGATGCTGCCGGTTAGCGGCAGACTCAGCGAACATTACGGCCGCCGCAGGGTGTTTCTTGGCTCAGTCGTGATGTTCACGGTGGCATCGCTATTGTGTGGGTTGGCGGACAACATCTTCCTGTTGATCGCGTTGCGTGCGGTGCAGGCGGCGGGCGGCGCAGGCTTTACGCCGTCGGCAACCGGAATCATCGTCGATCATTTCGGCGACGAGCGTGATCGCGCGGTTAGCCTGTTCGGCAGCATCTTTCCAATTGGCGCGATGATCGGTCCGGTATTCGGCGGACTGTTCGTTTCGCATTGGAGCTGGCGCGGTGTGTTTCTGGTCAACGTTCCGATCGGACTTGTGGTCATCGTGTTGGCGTTACGTTACATTCCGCGCGACCCGCCTCGGGATAAGGTTGATCTCAGCATGGACATCACCGGTATGGCACTGCTTGGGTGCGGTTTGCTGGCCGGCATGCTTGCTGTCAGCTCTCTGAGCGAAGGTCACGCATATGTGTGGCTGCTCGTGGTCGTGGTACTGTCGGCAGTCGCGATCGTCACCTTGTGGGCGTTCTTCCGCCATATCAGCCGTTCGAGACATCCGCTTATCGCTCCTGACCTTATCTGGGGGGCGAGTTTCGGCCCGGTCAACCTCGTTAACATGATTTTTGGCGGTACGACCATTGGAGCGGCGGCACTCATCCCTCTGTATGCCACCAATCGCTACGGTATCAGTGCGTTTGATGCTGGCACACTGCTGATTGCACAGGGGCTGGCAACCGTTGTGCTGTCGGTCTCGATTGCCTTGGTGCTCCGGCGCACCGGTCATCGACTGCCGCTGTATGTCGGCGGCACTGCCATCGCGGCTGGATTGCTTCTGCTTGCCCTCAAGCCAGTTTGCGGGGTTTCGCCGTACGCCTGGTTGGCGGGGTCGGCATTTCTGATTGGTGCGGGCAGTGGGACAATCAATCCGGCAACCCGCAATGCCGGGTTGCAACTGGCGCCTGATCAGTCTTCGATCCTTGCCGCGCTCCGCTCCCTGTCTCTCCAGATTGGATCGATTGCTATAATCTCGATGACCACAGCCGTCCTCGCTGGTTCGGCTGACCCTGGCAGCATTCAAGCCTGGGTCTATGTCATCGTCGCTCTGCTCCTGATTGCGGCCCTGCCGCTCGTTGCTCGCGTGCCGGAGCACCATGGATCGTGGTAGTCCGGTGGCCGCGTCGGACGCAGAGGCCCCTGCACCGATCCAGATCTGCATGGTTGGATGTTGAAGCGCCGAACACATGTTAAGCCCGCGACAGCTTCGACTGCGAGCGTCCTTCATTTGGTGAACGGCTCGAATTGCTGCCTTCGGTCACCAAGACGGCGCTGCGACAATCAAGGACCGTGTGGATTGGTACGATCGTGTACTAACTCGTCAGGCCGCGCGTTCGCCATGTCAAAATGGCTCTTCGGCGAAGGAGGTGCGAGGTGCTGCCGTCGGTGCGCTAGCTCTTCTCATCCGCGAAGGACGGAAGAGCCGGTTTCAGACAGCCGCCGATTCGGACCGGAGCGATACTGAGCGCCAATCCCGAGCGGTCGTCAGTCTCGACTAGAACGGCGCAGAGCGTCGCCTCGCCAGAGGCCGGCTCGAACCGTGCGGAGGGTATCCCGGTCGTGAACCGGCGAAGGGGCTCCTCTCTGACCATGCCGACGATTGAATTATAGTCGCCGGTCATGCCCACGTCCGTCATGAAGGCCGTTCCTCCCGGGAGGATCCTGTCGTCCGCGCTCGGCGTGTGCGTGTGGGTTCCGACGACGAGGCTTGCGCGTCCGTCACAAAAGTGTCCGGCGGCGTGCTTTTCGCCGGTAGCCTCGCAATGAAAGTCGACGATGGTCGCCTCGACGGCGCGAACGAGCGGGTTGGCATCGAGCTCGGCTCCGATGCGGCCGAACGGATCTTCCACCGGCTCCATGAACAATCGCCCCAACGCGTTGATGACGAGCGCGCGTCGTCCGTTCCTGACTTCGATCAGCAAGGCTCCTTTACCGGGCGTGCCCGCGAGATAGTTAACAGGCCGCACGAGGCGGGGGCATTCATCAATGAATTGCAGAGCTTCCTTCCTGTTCCAGGAATGGTTGCCCAGAGTGATAACGTCCGCGCCGGCTGCGAGTAATTCGTCGTAGATGGGGCGCGTGATTCCGAAGCCGGTGTCGGCGGCGTTTTCGCCATTGACTATCGTGAGATGAACACTCCAGCGACTGATACAATTCGGAAGATGCGTGCGAACGGCTTGCCGTCCTGCCTTCCCCACGATGTCTCCAACGAACAGAATACGCATCTCGGTCACCGATATTCGAAAGGAATGTTTAATTATGTCACCGGCCGGCCCATCGAACAACTCGTCGCGAAATCGCCGCACCTATCGCCGCTGCCGACCTCGCTGATAAGGGTTCCGCGCACCGTCAAGCTGACTATCTGCGCGAGAACGCCGATCTCTGGAATAGCCTGATCAAGCGATGGATCTATGCCAACGGCACGCCGCTGACGAACGAGATGGGTGTCGACGGTTACTCCGCATCGCTCCGCCCGAGACTGCTGATGTCGCCTCACCGATCGGGGGATTCGTACAGATCAAAAACCGTCCGCCGCCGGACAGCAGGTGGGCGGCCTCGCAAATCGTGAGCCCTGACGCGCTCGCTCTCGTACGCTTCGGGCTCCGTGCTCCGGATAATCCGCGCGTTCTCAACCACTCGCGACTTCACGCCCGGACCTTTGCCGCACCGGCTTTTCCAAACGTGTGAGGTTGTGAGCCGTGTTGACGAGCGCGATATGCGAGAGTGCCTGAGGGAAATTGCCGATTAACCGCTTCGTCTGTGGATCGTATTCTTCTGACAGAAGTCCAACGTCATTCCTGAGCGCTAGCAGCCGTTCGAATAGTTGCTGTGCTTCCTCGTGCCGTCCTATTGCCAGCAGGCTATCCACGAGCCAAAAGCTGCAAGCGAGGAATACGCCTTCGCCTGGGGGCAGGCCGTCGCGGGTGTCCGCGGTGTCATAGCGTCGGACAAGACCGTCTGCCAGTAAATGTTGTTCGATAGCGGCAATAGTGCTTCGAACCCTTGGATCGTCGGGAGGCAGGAAACCAACGGCTGGAATGAGCAGCAAACTGGCATCGAGGTTCTTTGATCCGTACGATTGCACAAAGGCGCCAATCTTCGGATCGAACGCGTGACTGCAAATCTCTTCGTGGATGGTTCCGCGCAGAGCGCGCCAGTGTTCGACTGGCCCTTCAAGACCGAAGTCTTCCGCGCCTTTGATAGCGCGGTCGAAAGCCACCCAGGCCATCATCTTCGAATAAGTGAATTGCTGGCGACCACTGCGAACTTCCCAAATTCCTTCATCCGGTTGATCCCAGACGGTCCCCAGGTGATCGAGGAGCGCACGCTGCACGGCCCAGGCGTGTTCCTCCACGGCCACTTTCCCGTTGCGTCCTTGACAGAAGGCATCCATCACCTCGCCAAAGACGTCGAGCTGCAATTGGGTGGCGGCGGCATTGCCAATTCGCACCGGTTTAGATCCCTCATAGCCCGGTAGCCAGGGGACCTCCCATTCTATTAGACGTCGCTCGCCCAGCAGGCCGTACATGATTTGCACTTGCGACGGCTCGCCAGCCACCGCACGCAACAACCACGCTTGCCATGATCGTGCCTCTTCGTAGTAGCCCGAGTTCATCAGCGCGAGGAGAGTGAAAGTGGCATCCCGCAACCAACAAAAGCGATAGTCCCAGTTGCGTGGACCTCCAAGTTGCTCTGGCAGGGATGTGGTGGGAGCGGCAACGATACCGCCTGTTGGACGATACGTTAACGCCTTCAGTGTAATGAGTGAACGGCGAACATCGGCTGACCACTCGCCCGCGCTGGTGCAGCGACTTATCCAGTGACGCCAGAACGTTTCCGAATCGACGAGAGCTTTCTGTGCGTCAATGGGGCCAGGAGGCGACAGGTGCGAGGCAGAATAGGTCAGGACGAATGGAACCGTTTGGCCGGCCGATACGGTGAACTCACCGATCGTCGTGAAATCCTTCCCTCGCAGTCGCACTGGCGTGCGAACGACCACCATGTCCGGTCCGGAAATGGCCCGCAAACCGCCATCCTCCATCCGGGTCACCCAAGGCACGAGCGAACCGTAATCGAAGCGTAGAATAAGCTCGGTATGCATTGCAACGCGACCGCGACGGCCGACGATCATGCGAACCACGTCGGACGTTTTCCCGCGTGGCGGCATGAAGTCAACCAAGGTGACAGCGCCGTCCGCCGTTTCGAAATCAGTCTCCAGAATAAGCGTATCGTCGCGGTAGTGCCGGGAAATACGTGCGGCCTGGTCCGTTGTCGTAATCAGCCACCGACCGTGCTCGCGGCCACCGAGGAGTGCCGCGAAACAGGCGCTGCTGTCGAAACGCGGCAAACAGAGCCAGTCAATTGATCCATCGCGTCCAACGAGCGCGGCAGTTTCGCAATCTCCCAAAAGTGCATAGTCTTCAATCTTCAAGGACATGACAGGCAACTCCGTGCGACCGCCGAGCCTTCGCCGATCCGGAGGTCGCCAGTGTCGGCCTTTCGCCGGACGCCGCACGTGCCGTACACGGTGAAACGCGTGGCGCCCTGTTTCCCTTCCGCGCCAATGGCCGGGCGCTGACGCGGCAGCGCGAGGAGGGGTTCGTGCGCATAGTTGCGCGCGCAGACAATCACGTCATACTCGGCGTGCAGGCGGTCAAGCTGGCGCGTCCGAGCGGTCGGCGGCATTCGCGTTCGCGCAGGAAATGGACGCGCTGCTCGACGATCTCGCGCTGGTTCACGAGTCCTGCTCCGAAAAAGTTGGCATGGCTGTTGCTCAGCGGTCATATCCGCAAGCCCCCGTCCACCTCCAGAATTCGGCCGTCGTAATAGTCGTTCTGGAGGATAAATAGCGCTGCGCGCGCGATCTCCTCGGGCTTGGCTAAGCGTCGCAGCGGAATGGTCGAGACGATCTTGTCTTTGACATTCGGCGGGATAGCAGCCACCATCCGCGTCTCGGAAAATCCTGGGGCAATACCGGCGACACGAATGTTGTAGCGCGCCAACTCCTTGGCCCAGGTCACCGTCATGGCGGCAACGCCTGCCTTGGCGGCGGCGTAGTTAGTCTGCCCGACGTTGCCGGCGCGTGAGATGCTGGAGATGTTGACAATCACTCCGCCGTGGCCACTTTCGATCATTTGTACAGTGGCCTCGCGACCGCACAAGAATACGCCTCTGAGGTCAACTGCGATCACGCGGTGAAATTCGGCCAGCGACATTTTTCCCTGCACCTTGCCGTCTGCCGCTTTTACCAACAGGGCGTCGCTCGTGATGCCCGCATTGTTGATGAGGCTATCGACACTGCCGAAATCCTTGCGGATGCTGCTAAATAGAGACTCAACGGCTGGCTCGTTGGTGACATCGGCCGGATATTCCTCGACCTTCGCGCCTGCCTCCGAGCATAGCCGCACAGTGTTCCGAAGCTTTTCATGATCGACATCGACCAGCGCGAGCTTGGCGCCCTGCGCCGCGATGAATTCCGCCATCTTTTGGCCAAGCCCTTGCGCTGCTCCCGTGATCACGATCACCTTGCCTTGCAAGTCCATCTCAACGCTCCGGAGCACTGTTCATCTCTCAGCGGTAAAGCGACGTCCCATCGGGGTACTCATTTCATCAACACATAGCTCCCCGGGGCATCCTCGCGCGCGGCGAAACCGGCTGCCGCGTCACCGAGCGCCGGCGGACGGACCGGCTCGCCGCAGCGCGCGGCAAGCCACGAGGCCCACGTCGGCCACCACGATCCTTCGTGCGGAGGGTGATCGGAAAACCAAGTGTCCGGATCGACATAGGGTTCGGCCGGCTTGCGCGAAGATGTCCGATAATGACGACGCGGATGACCCGGCTCGGAGAGGATGCCGGCGTTATGCCCACCGTTGGTCAGCACGAAGGTAACCTCTGTATCAGTCAAGAGATGCAGCTTAAAAGCCGAGCGCCAAGGTGCTACGTGGTCGCGCTCGGTGGCGACCGCGAAAACGGGAACACGGATATCGAGCAGTGCCACGGGTCGTCCGTCGACTTTGAACCGGCCCTCGGCGAGGTCGTTCCTGAGAAAGAGAGAGCGCAGATATTGCGAGTGCATCCGATAGGGCATGCGTGTCGTATCGGTGTTCCAGGCCATGATGTCGTTGGGAAAAGACTGCTCGCCCATCAGGTAGTCGTGAATGCTGCGCGACCATATCAGATCATTGGAGCGCAGCATCTGAAACGCGCCAGCCATTTGCATGGAATCGAGAAAGCCACGCTTCCACATCATGTCTTCGAGAAAGGTAACCTGACTTTCGTCGATGAAGAGCATCAATTCACCGGCCTCAGTGAAGTCGACTTGCGCGGCGAACAGACTTACGCTCGCCAACCGCTCATCGTTGTCGCGCGCCATGGCCGCAGCGGTTAAGGCCAGCAACGTACCACCGAGGCAGTAGCCGAGCGCATGCACCTTGCGGGCGCCGGTGATCGCGGTTGCTGCCTCTATGGCGGGGAGAAACCCGTGGGTGCGATAATCATCGAAGTCAACGTCGCGGTCTTCTGCTCCTGGGTTTTTCCAGGAGACCATGAATACCGTGAAACCCTGTTGGGTGAGGAATTTGACCAATGAATTCCCCCGAGACAGGTCGAGAATGTAGTATTTCATGATCCAGGCCGGAACGATCACGGCCGGCTCTGGATGGACATGCTCGGTCACGGGCGCATATTGGATCACTTCGGCAAGCCGCGTACGAAGAACGACCTTGCCTGGCGTAACTGCCACGGCCCCACCGACCTTGAACGCATCTGTACCGCGCGGTGGCGCGCCATCCCGCAATCGCGTCAAGTCGTCAATCAGGTTGGCATAACCCCTCAGCAAATTAGTGCCCAACTCTGCGCGCGTACGTGCGAGAACCTTGGGGTTTGTCGCAATGAAATTCGAGGGAGCAACGGTATCGAGAATTTGGCGCGCGGTAAAGCTGGCCATTTCGTCATGGCGCTGGCTCACGCCGCGCACGCCTTTTGTCGCCGCATCCCACCAGCGTTCGATCGAAAGGAAATCATAGGCGTAGGTGTCGAAGGGAAAGGTCCGCCACTCAGCAGCACGGAAGCGATCGTCGTGTGGTAGCGCGTGCGCGGATGGATCTTCCGCCACCCCGAACTCGGATCGTATGGTGAACGCAAAATTGTCCGCCGCGGCAACGATAGCCTGCTGTGTCAGGCTGAGCTGCCTGCCGGGCGATAGCGCGAGATGTACCCACCAATCGAAAAATGCGCCCACCATCGCGGCTGGCGACAGGCCCGCCGTGGCTCTGGACATAGCTGCGCGCATTTCGCGATCGACGATTGCAAATGCGTTGTCACCAGATGACCTTTGCGGGGCGGCCGGGCGATGGGAGGCTTCGGTGGCGGGTGACGCCGGAGGGTCGCACGAGCGTATGGCGGCGAGCGCTGACATTCTGGAACTCCGCGAAATACGTAAAGTTGCTGCGAGCAAAGCAGACCCCGTCGAGTTCTTGAACCGGCCGAGAAAACTCGAAAGGTTCCTCGCATGTGATCCTAAATCTCCGTGATGTGAGACCAGCTTTGATCGCTTTGCCGAACAAAGACGACGACATGCTTCTATGTAAAGCGCAGTCCGCTGCGTGCCGCCACGATCGTACTAAATGTCCAACGATATTGATCGTGCGCAATGTCGAGGATCAAGGACATCGCGCCTCAACAGGCCAATACTTGCTGGCTGCGCTTCGAAGCGAACCGCAGGAGAAGCATTACTTGACCGTGGAATCGGGAGACGTTGTGGCTGGATCTCTTCCGTCCGAGTTATCTTCTCCGTCCGAGCTATTCAAGCTGGCCGCGCTCTTGATCGTTGTCGGCGCCCTGTCCAGATTTCTTGCTGGCTTGTTCGACATCGGCGGCGGTGCCATTCTATTTCCGTACCGGCAAGCACCTGTCACATTTCTTACCTCGGTTGCGAATAATCTCCCGTCTCTGTTCGCAGAACTGGAGGCCGTATCGGACCACGATCGATGTCGATGGTCAGCTTCAGCCACCCGTACTATGCATGATGCTCGCGCACATGCGCCAACGATAACCTTTCGGGGTCATCAGGTGCGATAAATTATTCGATATATTTCTTCATAGTCGCCGATGGCGAGCGCTCTCCGCGGCCGGACGATTATCGAAATTATCTTGTCTGGCTCGATCCGGTGCTCAGCGACAGCCACACTTTCGCCCTCCGATGCCGCAAAGCCTCATGTGCCGGCGTGAAAGTCGTGGGTGGTCAATTCGTCGCCGGCTCTCGCCGGCCGAGACTTGACGGTATGAAGGCTGTAGTCACACATTTCAGGGTCTCCTTCATCGATAAACCCCCAGTGAACCAAATTTGTCGCAGCGTATCAGTCGACTGCGCTTAGATCCCAGTGCGCAATCAATGATTGAGGTGTCCGTCGGCGGTCTGGGCTAATGCGCGTCTCCCTCGGCGAATTTGCGAAGGGCAGTCACGTTGGTGATAGTGCGGCAAAGTGCGCCTGGTGGCGTCATTTGATTGCTATGGGAAACGCATTATCTAACGTGCATGATGATGAGCTTTCCGAAGTTTCAGCACGACCGCTATCGCACGGGCAGTCAGTTCGCGGACGATTAGCCCCGAGTTCAGCGCGCGTCGCATTATTGAACTCGGGGATCCCTCCAAAAGGACTACAGGAATGATGGCTACGAGGTCCGTTCTGGGCCTTGGTAGAGGCCATCTGCCTCCGTTGACGATGTTCGCGGCCCCCGCATGAGGCCGCTCAACAAGGATCACGATGATGAAACACACGAATGACCGGCTGCGGTCGTATTCGATGCCCCGCGTTACCTTGACAGCCTTGGACCACGAGCGCCTTTCGGGATTGGCGCGCGCCGCCCTACGCACCATGCCTGACGTTGCGGCGAATCTTGCAGATGAACTCGACCGTGCGGACGTGCTCCCGAAAGGACGCCAACCGATAGACGTGGTCAGCATGGGTTATGAGGTCGAGTTCCGTGACGAAAGTACCGGCCGGACTCAGAAGGTGACGCTGGTTTATCCGAGCGAAGCCGATATCGAGCAGGGCAAGATCTCCGTGCTCACGCCGGTAGGAACTGCGCTGATTGGACTTAGTACGGGGACGTCCATTACGTGGGAAACCCGGACCGGCCAGCTCAAGCGGCTCACCGTTTTGGCGGTGCGCGAACTGGCGCCAGCTTGAGCTAACAATTCAGTCGCGCAGCGTGACTTGGCTGCGCGACACGTAGGCGGATGGAAGAATATCGTGACCATAGGCGGGTGATGTCCTGCATTAATTCGCCTCTCTTGACGGTTGTCGCTACCGCCAAGATCGATCATCCATGGAAGGGAGTCGGGAATGATGGAGTTCACAAAGCGCGCGGAAGCGTTCGAAGGCAAGTTTGCGCACGACGAGGCGCTGCGCTTCAAGGCTATTGCCCGCCGAAATAGACTTTTGGGCCTGTGGGCTGCGCAACGGCTCGGCAAATCAGGTGCGGATGCCGACGCCTATGCAGGCGCGGTGGTTATCGCTGATTTCGAGGAACCGGGAGATGATGACGTCGTTAGCAAGGTGGTCAACGATCTAGAGATTGCAGGAGTCCCCTCTGACGAGGGCGAGGTACGACGCGCGCTCGAGGATCTCATGGTTCGTGCGATCGATGAGATCAAAGCCGGACGATGAGTTTTCCGACCTCGCGAGCTGAACGAGAGAGTTGCTGGTGTTTACGAAGCAAGTGCGTCAAGACGCATCGGACGCTGATCATTGAGCGCGGGAGACGTTTTCGCTCGTTCCGTCCGTGCTACTACTTTAAGAGCGGAGGACATCAGGATGCTGTATGTCGATATTCCTACCGCCGGTGACATAGCGGCGTTGGCGTCCTATCGAGGCGACGTGTGCGTCTCGATCTACTTGCCGACCACGCCCGTAACTCGGCAGACGAGAGGCGATCGGATCGAGCTCAAGAATTTAAGCAAGCGGACGGTCGAGCAGATCCGCTCGGCTTATGGGGACGAGCGCGCAGCGGTCCTGATAGCTGAGCAGCTTGATGATCTCGTTGACGACGACGAATTCTGGCGCTTTCAGGCGCACAGCCTCGCCGTATTTGCGACGCCGGAGAACGCACGAACCTTTCGTCTTCCGAGTTCCCTTGAGCGTCTCCTGGAAGTCTCGGATCGATTTCACATCAAGCCGCTGCTCCGAAGCGTGAGCTTCCCCAATGCATGTTACGTCTTGGCGCTGGCGCAACGAGGCGTGCGTCTCATCGAAGTGTCGGCTGACTTGCCCGCCGCCTTGGTCAAAGTCGAAGGCCTGCCGGTAGATGCCGGAAGAGCTGTGCGCGGTGTTGGGGAGATCACTCATTGGCCCAGCGGCCGAATCCAAGGCCGGGAAGGTCAGAAAGTGCTGCTGCGACAATTCGCCCGGAGGGTGGACCGCGCCCTACGGCCCGTGTTGGGCGGAAGCGGTCTCCCGCTCGTCCTCGCGGCAGCCGAACCGCTTGCTTCCATCTACCGGTCGGTGAACACATACCCGCAGCTCGCTGATCCCATCATCGAGGGAAGCCCCGAAGGATTGAACGAAGCCGGCCTCGCCGAACGAGCTCGGCCGATTCTGGATGAAATCTACCGGCATGAGATCGCCGCTTGGCAAACGCTGTTCAGCCAACGCGAGAACAATGGCCAGGCCACGACCGACATCGCCCAAGCCGCCCGCGCGGCGACGTTCGGCGCGGCGGAGACAATCCTCGTGGACATCGATGCGGTCATTCCGGGCCGCATTGACAGTCGAGGCGCCGTTAGCTTTGCGCGGCAACAGGGTGAGGGCAACTCCGGCTTGGTCGACGAAATCGCCACGCGCGTCCTTGCCACGGGAGGTCGAGTAATCGGGGTCCGCAAGGCCGACATCCCACGCGAGCAGTCGTTTGCGGCGGTTCTGCGTTATCCGGTTTAGCACGCCGGTGAAGTTCAGGGCGGGTCTCCTGGCAGCCCGGCGGTGTCCGCGCCTTGGACCGCCTGCCGCAGGCGTGAATGCTCACGCGCATCGCGGAACAGGACGAATCGTTTCGAACGGAGGACCACATGAACAGCTTCGGAACCGCCGCACAGATTCAGATCGGCGATCGCTCCTACACGATCTATCGCCTCGACGCGCTCGAGCGACACGGCTTTGCGGTCGATCGTCTACCGTACTCGCTTCGCATCCTTCTTGAGAACTTGCTGCGAAACGAAAACGGCTCTTCGGTGACACGCGCTGACATCGAGGCGCTGGCCGGCTGGCGGCCCAACTCGCCCGAGCGCGCCGAGATCGCGTTTCAGCCCGCACGCGTCCTGCTGCAGGATTTCACGGGCGTTCCGGCAATCGTCGATCTTGCGGCGATGCGCGATGCCATGGTTCGGTTCGGCGGCGATCCCGCGAAAATCAATCCGCTGCAACCGGTCGAACTTGTCATCGACCATTCCATCCAGGCCGACGCGTTCGGCGTGCCCGGTGCCATGGCGATCAACCAGAAGCTCGACTATGGCCGCAACGGGGAACGGTATGCGCTGCTCAAATGGGGTCAGCAGGCGTTCAAGAACTTCCGCG
This sequence comes from Bradyrhizobium sp., assembly GCF_036735945.1. Classification (GTDB taxonomy): domain Bacteria; phylum Pseudomonadota; class Alphaproteobacteria; order Rhizobiales; family Xanthobacteraceae; genus Bradyrhizobium. Next base: position 96,964 of record NZ_DAINNI010000001.1, read on the forward strand.
TCGCGCCGCCGAACAGCGGCATCTGCCATCAGGTCAACATCGAATATTTGGCGCGCGTGGTGTTCGGAGCGGACGAGGACTCGAAAGGAAATCCCGCAAGCGGTGATGTGCTCCCGCTCGCCTATCCGGATACGCTGGTCGGAACCGACTCGCACACACCGATGGTGAACGGCCTCGGCGTGCTTGGCTGGGGCGTCGGGGGTATCGAGGCCGAGGCGGCAATGCTCGGCCAGCCAATTTCGATGCTCATCCCGGAAGTTGTCGGCTTCAAGCTGACGGGCAAGCTCCGCGAAGGCGCGACCGCGACGGACCTCGTGCTCACTGTGACACAGATGCTGCGCAAGAAGGGAGTGGTGGGCCGGTTCGTGGAGTTCTATGGCCCAGGCGTGGGAAACGTTCCCGTGGTGGACCGCGCGACCATCGGCAACATGTCTCCAGAATACGGCTCGACATGCGCGATCTTTCCGATTGATGCCTTGACGTTGGACTATCTCCGGCTAACGGCGCGCTCGGAGGAGCGGGTCGCGCTCGTCGAGGCCTATATGAAGGAGCAGGGGCTTTTCCATGACAGCACCGCGCCCGAGCCAATGTTCAGCGACACGCTCGAACTCGACCTTGGCGAGGTTGAGCCCAGCATTGCCGGTCCTGGTCGCCCGCAGGACCGTGTGCCTCTTGGGCGCGCGAAAGCGGCCTTCGAGGCTTGTTTGCCATCGCTCTTGCCGCCTAACTCTCCGCGCAGTCGAAAAGGCGCCGATGCTCGCACTTCGCACCAAGAGCGACTGGAGGTGTGGGGTGAATCGACCGCAGGGGATTTTGGGGGCAGCCCGCTCCATCCTGTGGTGGGCGGCGCCGACGTCCTGGAGCACGGCTCGATCGTCATCGCTGCCATCACAAGCTGCACCAACACGTCAAATCCGTCGGTCATGTTGGCCGCCGGCCTGCTTGCCAAACGTGCCGCCGAATGTGGCCTGAACCGGCAACCTTGGGTCAAGACGTCCCTCGCGCCGGGGTCGCGCGTGGTGACCGCCTACTACGATCGCGCCGGACTCACGCCCTATCTCGAACAACTCGGTTTCAACCTGGTCGGCTACGGTTGCACCACCTGCATCGGGAATTCCGGACCTCTTCCAGCCGAGATATCGGAGGAGATCCAGCGCAGGAACCTCGTCGTCGCCGCGGCGCTGTCCGGAAACCGCAACTTCGAAGGTCGGATCCATTCGGAAGTACGTGCCAATTATTTGATGTCACCGCCACTCGTCGTTGCGTTCGCGCTCGCCGGACGGATCACAATCGATCTCGAAACCGAGCCGCTGGGGCATGATCGAGACGGACGCCCCGTGTTCCTGCGCGACATTTGGCCGAGTCAGGAGGAAATCCGGCGGACGATGCGTGAGGCGACCGGTTCGGAGCTATATCGCGAGAACTACCGCGACATCTTCGCTGGCGATGAGCTGTGGCGCGCGCTGCAGGCACCCGCAGGAAACATCTACAGTTGGGACGAGACGTCCACCTACGTCCGGAGTCCGCCGTTCTTCGAGGACATGCCTCGCAAAGCCCCTCCGCAAGTCGAAAACATCCGCGACGCTCGCGCGCTCGCCGTGTTTGGCGACAGCATCACCACGGATCACATCTCTCCCGCGGGGACGATCCAGGTGCGGTCCCCTGCCGGAGAATATTTAGTTTCGGAAGCCGTGGCGCCGAGGGACTTCAATTCATACGGGTCACGACGCGGCAATCATGATGTGATGGTCCGTGGCACTTTTGCGAACGTTCGCATCCGCAACCGGCTCGCTCCGGAAACAGAAGGCGGCTACACGACCTATCTGCCGGCCCACGAAGTGACTTCAATTTATGAGGCAAGCCAGCGCTATCTGGCGGAGGGTATTCCTCTGCTGGTGCTGGCCGGCAAGGACTATGGATCCGGCTCCAGCCGGGACTGGGCGGCGAAAGGCCCCTACCTCCAGGGAGTGCGAGCGGTTATCGCCGAAAGCTTCGAGCGGATTCACCGGTCGAACCTTGTTGGCATGGGCATATTACCGCTCCAGTTCGTGGACGGCTCCTCGGCCGCCAGCCTCGGACTCACGGGGTGGGAGATTTTCGACATTGACGGGATCACCGCCGGCGTCGCAAGCGGCTTCGCGCAATCGCGCCGCTTGACGGTGCGCGCCCGCCGTGAGGACGGCAGCACAGTCGAGTTCGAGGTCAGCGCCCGCATCGAAACTCCGCAAGAAGTGCTCTACATCCGTCATGGGGGCATCCTGCAGTACGTCTTGCGTCAACTGCTTGGAAATCCGTTGGAAGTCTCTGCGATCCCCGCCCGCAACCCGCACCCGCTCCCGGCCGAAGGGGACCAAGACAGGACGGTGGACGAGGGCTCAATCCAGTCGTTCCCCGCGAGTGACCCGGCTTCGTACACGGGAAGCACGCGCGTCTAGCATTGCGCTTGGGCGCTTCATAGGCCTTTGTCGATCGCGGTTTGCTCAAGCCGTTCGACCCGCCGTTCGACCGCGTACGAACGCTCGTCCTGGCTAGCTAGAACATTCGCGGGCTGCTGGCTGGCCGGTTCGATCTTCGCAACACAGCCGATGCCGATTTTCATGCTGGGATCACCAGCCGCCATTTGGTGCCCGGCCGACTGTCGGACTGGCATGCGGATTGACAGGTTATCGACCCTCCCAGCAGGCGTGCGAGGTCCTCTACATTCCTGGTACCAAATCCGTCGGGGGTTTGTCCGTGAGCAATGCCAACGCCGTCGTCCTCAAACTCGATTATGTTCTTGTTACCTGAAACAGTGAAATTCACGGTGAGCATTCCCTTCATACCGTCGGGGAACGCATACTTCAGTGCGTTGTTGATGAGTTCCAGCAACAAGGCTCCGATGGCGATTGCGCGCACGGAGGTTAGCTCCGCGGAATCGGCCCGTGCCGCTATGTCAACCTGACTGGAGTTTGGCAAAGCCGAGCGCACCTCGTCGATGACGGTCATGATAAACTCTCTCGAGTCGATCATGCGCGAAGGTGCGGAATGCGACAACAGCCGTTGAATATTTCCAATCACCATCACACGTGAGCCCGCACGTTCGAGCGCGCGACGCACCTCTTCATTACAGCTGCTGCGGGCCTGATGCATCAAGAACGAAGAAACGAGCTGCAGGTGGTTTCCCACACGATGAGTCATTTCGCGCGAAAGTGCCTTGGTGATATCCATCTGTCGCTGCAAGTTTCCTTCAAGGACGCGGATGTGCCACACGAAAACTGCCGTAAACCAAACAGTTCCAATGGCGAGGGCACGATTCAACCATGCCTGCCATGCAGGTATGCTGTCAGGAATCGTTATCCAGTATCCTGCGATGATTAAAGGCGTTGCGAGCAGCGCAAGAAAGAGGGCTGCCTTCGGCTTTGGAAACCAGAAACCCAGAAGGACCAGACCTACATACAGAATGCCGACCGAGATTATCTGCGGGGTCAACGCATCAAACATCAAGGCAGCGGCTACGACGAAGAGAACGACAATAGCAGCGCCTCCCGAGGATGGCCAACATAGAGCCGCTGCCTGTGAGCGACTAATGCGCTCGCCGAACATTCCGAGCAACCGGCCAGACACGGGAAATCCCTCCTCTCAACCGCAGCGGGCTGTCTCCAGATCATCGCACATACGTCCCTGCGTCACACGAAGGACTGCGAGAGCGGACGTCGCGGCGGAACTTCAGGCACTACGTTGCTCGGCTCGAACCGCAAGACTCGATCAGGCGACACGGGGCAAGACCTCAAACTGATGAAATGGTGGCGGCGAAGAGAGCGTCCATTCCAGTGTGGTCGCGCCGGGACCCCACGGGTTGTCCGCAGCCCGCTCTTTACGGCTGAATGCCAAGGCGAGGCCGACAAAGAACACGACGAGACCCGCTGCAGAGATATAAGATCCAATCGATGAAATCTGGTTCATGCCCGCGAACGCATCCGGGTAATCGGCGATGCGGCGCGGCATTCCCGATAGTCCGAGGAAATGCATTGGAAAGAATGCGAGATTGACGCCGATGAAGGTCAACCAGAAGTGCAGCTTGCCCAGACTTTCCGAATACATGTAGCCGGTGATTTTCGGAAACCAGTAGTACCAGCCTGCGAAGATCGAGAAAACGGCGCCAAGGGATAGCACATAGTGGAAATGTGCGACGACGTAATAAGTATCCTGAAATGACCGATCGACGCCCGGATTCGCCAACACCACGCCAGTCACGCCGCCGATGGTGAACACGAAGATGAACCCGATCGCCCACAACATTGGCGTTTGAAATCTGATCGAGCCTCCCCACATGGTCGCGGTCCACGAAAAGATTTTTACACCAGTCGGTACCGCGATCACCATGCTGGCGAGAGCAAAGTAGGCTTGGGCGCTGCTGGTCATCCCGACGGTGTACATGTGGTGAGCCCAGACGACAAAGCCGATGAATCCGATCGCAACCATGGCATAGGCCATCCCGAGATAGCCAAAGACGGGCTTGCGACTGAACGTCGAAACCACCTGGCTGATGATTCCGAAGCCCGGCAATATCATGATGTAAACTTCCGGGTGGCCGAAGAACCAGAAGAGATGTTGAAACAATACCGGATCCCCGCCGCCCTCTGCGGCGAAGAACGTCGTGCCAAAATTACGATCGGTAAGGAGCATGGTGATCGCGCCGGCGAGCACGGGCAGCGACAACAGCAGCAGAAAAGCGGTCACAAGAACCGACCATGCGAATAGTGGCATCTTGTGCATGGTCATGCCGGGCGCACGCATGTTGAAAATGGTGGTGATGAAATTGATTGCGCCCAAAATCGAAGATGCGCCGGCCAGGTGCAGCGACAGGATGACGAAATCCACCGCAGGGCCGGGGTGTCCGGACGTCGACAAAGGCGCGTAGAGCGTCCAGCCGGTGCCGGCGCCATGCGAGCCGGGCTCGCCCTCGACGAACACCGAGATGATGAGCAGCGCAAACGATGAAGGCAGCAACCAGAACGAGATGTTGTTCATTCGCGGAAACGCCATGTCCGGCGCTCCGATCATGAGCGGTACCATCCAGTTGCCAAACCCGCCCATCATCGCCGGCATGAGCGTGAAGAAAATCATGATCAGCCCATGGCTGGTCACGAACACGTTGTAGGTATGCGTGCTGGAGAAAAGCTGCAGTCCCGGATGCTGCAATTCCATCCGAATCACGACCGAAAGGATCCCGCCGACCAGCCCTGCGAATATCGCGAACACGAAATACATCGTGCCGATATCTTTGTGATTGGTCGAGTAAACATAGCGCCGCCAGCCAGTACGGCGACCGTGTGTGTCGTTTGGACCATGAGCTGCGCATTCGACAGAAGTCATGGAGATTACCTCACTCGCAGCTGCCCACACCCCATGTCGCTAATCTTCAAGATTGGCGAACGCTCGTACTCTCGGCTCATCTTCAAGTTTTACAAGCGAGAAATGTCGACCGTTGAATTCACAAAAATTGATACATAGTGCGACCGAGCAGTTTCAAGGCATCGCCGGTCTAGCTTGGCTAGTCCGAGTTACGGAGAGTGGCCGCGCCTGGCGGGGACGAGATCGTCCCCGAAATATCAGGGCGAAGGATTGCCGGCGACAAAAGAGCTTGGCCGCGTGCTTGACGTCGCTTCGATCTGTCGCGGCGTCGCAAGACATCGGCGGAGCTTGCGGCAGCTAAACAGCGACAAAGCGGCACGGCCTAGATCGCGGGCTTGATTTCGTGGATTGTCTCGCCAAGTATGAGTCATGCTTATCATTGGGCTCGATCAAAAACGCCTTTGTCGCGCCGGCCTCTTGCAAATAGGCGAGTAGCCCGGGCCGCCTTTCATGGCTGTCCGGGCTAAAGTTCCGAACAAAATGCAGCCTGCTTGATTGCGATGTTGCGGAGCAGACGCTCCGCAATCACTCGTGCGAAGCATCAGGCGCGAACTTGCCGTCGCACGACGACAAAGCGCGGCCGAAAGTGACGGTTGTGAAGTCTGTCGCCTTCGAACGGTGAGGGCGGCCAGTCCAGCACCTCGGCTGCGAGATCGGTTCATTGTGACAGAGGAGCAAGTGATGATTGGCAGGACAAGCGAAATGGGTCGGCTTTGCCTGGATTCCGCGAGTAGCGTTGCTCGTGCCGTTGCTGACCACAATCTAAAAAACATGAGATTGTCGAGCGACAACGCATTGAGGTCGCTTGAATACGTGACCCAACTTGCTGACGCGAAGACGGGACTGGAAGTCATCGCGCTTTCCGGTGCGCATTGCCAAAATCAACTGAACGTCCTGGGCGGCTATACCGACAACCTCGTCGACCTGATCCGCAAGATGCCGAAGGACGCGGCTGAACCCTTCAGAATGGAAGCGATCGTGGCAGGCTGTGTCATCCTTTGACGGCTGATGCAATATCCGTGGAGTCCATCCCTGGAATAGACATGAGCGAATATTTGCCTCCAATCATCGTCGCCCGACGAGACTGCGCGCGTCTTCAACGGCTCGCCGTCAACGTCTTGGGAGAACGCCATCGGGTGTCCTTGAGACGATGCCCGCTCAAGCAGTGGCGGCTGCTCTCGCTCAGCACCACGCTATGCCAGAAGAACGGGCGCCATACCTAAGCGACCTTCTTCTCGATTCTTGCGAACACGCTGAGCTTCAACCACGTGCGCAGATCGGCGGCAAGTTTGCTGTTCCCTGTCAAGACAAGTCGGCCATCCTCAGACGCGTGGCCGATGGCGGCATATCCGAGCCAGATTTCGGTCATCGTCCGCAGATCCGTTGATACGTAAAGATCAACGTCGAAGCCCGGATCGACGAGACACAGGTCAACTTCGTTGCCCGGTTCCACGACGAGCCAATAATTCCGCTCCGAGGGTGACCTGTCATTGAAGATGAACTGGATCGTATTGCGACGATGCGGCATTGGATCCGTGTTTATGTTTCGCCTGATGTCCCACATCAGCAGATTGGCATCGAGGTTCTCCAGCGTTGCTTTGGTCGTAACCCAGCGATGTCCCCAAGTGCCGATTCCTTCGATGATCGGACGCAACTCATTTCCCGCTTCGGTAAGGCGATATTCAAGTGCGCCAGGTTCGCGTTCGGCGGCGATATGCATGACAATGCCGTCAGCTTCAAGTTCCTTTAACCTCTTCGAGAGCAGCGCGGGCGACATGCTCGGCAGCCCGCGCCGCAGTTCGTTGAAACGGGTTGATCCCAGCACAAGTTCACGCAGAACGAGAAGCGTCCAGCGGGAGCAGATGATCTCCGCCGCCATCGAGACAGGACAGAACTGGTTGTAGCTGCTGTCCGACATTGAAGTCTTCCTCCAACTGAGCCCGCCCGGCAAGAATGCTACGATCAGTCCAGCGGTGCCAGTTCAAAATCTGTACCGGTCGGATTCATATCCTGAACTAGCTTGTTCCAGAGTCATGATGAGATGCTTCCCGCCGACCTCGCAAGTTGCGGGTTCCGCCTTCGCGCGGAGGTTCTGAGGCAAGAGGAGATGACCAAATGTCCGTTGCGACGCTACCCCTCGATTACAATGTCATCAAACAACACCAACAGGCTGTCTGGTCTGCCGGCGACTACGCAATGATCGGCACAACCCTTCAGATTGTCGGTGAGCGGCTGTGCGAAGCCGTCGATATGCATGCGGGGAGCGCCGTGCTCGACGTCGCAGCCGGCAATGGAAACGCGACACTCGCCGCCGCACGTCGCTTTGCTCAAGTCACGTCGACCGACTATGTTGGCGTACATCTTGAGCGAGGCAAGGAGCGCGCCGCCGCCGAGCGCCTTTCCGCCAAGTTTCAGGAGGCTGACGCCGAAGCGCTTCCATTTGCTGACGGCAGCTTCGACGTAGCGTTGTCCACGTTCGGCGTCATGTTTACCCCGAACCAGGAAAAGGCGGCCGCCGAGCTTGTTCGCGTGGTGCGGAAAGGCGGGAAGATCGGGCTGGCCAACTGGACGCCAGATGGCTTTATAGGTCAGCTTCTCAAAGCTGTTGGAAAGTACACGCCACCACTACCCGGCGTCAAACCGCCTACTCTCTGGGGAACCGCGGCTCGCCTGGGAGAGTTGTTCCAAGGACATGAAATCAATAGCTCCGTGCAGACTTTTACCTTCAGGTATAAATCTCCGGAACACTGGCTCGACGTTTTTCGCGCTTGCTATGGTCCCACAAACCGTGCATTCGCGTCGCTTGATCCGGAAAGGGCAGCGGCACTGGAAGCCGACATTCTTGATCTACTGGAAATGTCGAACTGGGGCGGTAACTGCACTCTCATTGTTCCCGGTGACTATCTCGAGGTTGTGATTACCAGATCTTGAGATCGCATCGAGCAAGGGTCGACCAAGTAGTCGTTGTGCTATTTCCGGTTGCGCCGCAAGCATCACTGTTCTTGCTGGATGGCCAGCTTGAGGCCCTTTGAGCCGCCCGCGGTGACAACCGGCACCCCGGGCCGGACAGACATGATCGATGCAGCGGACCAGTGACTCGATCATGTGATGGCACAAGGCAGAATCCATTGAAAAGAGGAATGACCGTGTATTGCTTGCTCAGCCGGTAGAGGTTCTGCAGAAGCGAGAGCGTCACGAAAGTCACGACGATGTACCAGATGTCGATCTTTATCTTCGTGTCCATCTCGCGGGCTGCTGATACCAGTCCGGCTCTGCCTCGGAAAGATCGGACGCAAAAATCCAATCGAGCCCAGCCGCCGCGCCCGGAGAACGCGCGGCGGCAGGCCTGTCACCGTGTCTAGCCGATCGGCACGGCAACGAAGTGCGTATTGTCCGTCGTCTTGACCTGCATCAAAACATCGTGCCTGCCGTCGGACCTTGCTTCCAGAAGCGCTTTGCGAAGGTCGGCAGCTTTGCTGACGCTCTTGCCAGCAATTGCGAGGATCACGTCGCCGGACTGCAGACGCTCGGCCGCCGGACCGTCCGGGTCAACGGCGGTGATCACGACGCCCTTGTTGCCGGCGCCCTCAACATCGTTTGCCGGGACAACCGACAAACCGAGATGGGGAATGCCCTTCGCCGATTCTTGCTCGGGCTCCTTCGCCTGGGCGCGCTTCTGTGTCTGGTCTGGCATCTTCGCCAGGGTTACGGTAATCGTCTTCGCCTCACCCTTGCGCAGGATGTCGAGCTTTGCCGAACTTCCGGGAGCCATCGCCGCAATCGCGCGCGCCAGTGAACGCGGGTCCTTGATCGCATTCCCGTTAACCGAAGTAATCGCGTCGCCGGCCCGGATGCCGGCTTGGGCCGCCGGCGTGTCAGGCTGGGCTTCGTCGACCAACGCTCCTTCCGCCTTTTTCAAGCCGAGGCTCTCAGCGATGCCCGCCGTGACCGGCTGCACCTGGACGCCGAGCCAGCCGCGAGTCACGGCGCCTTTTTCCCGGAGTTGCGCGACGACCATTTTCACGGTCGGGGCAGGTATGTCGAAGCCGATTCCAACCGAGCCGCCGGAGGGCGAATAGATCGCAGTATTTACGCCGATCACGTTGCCGTTGCTGTCGAAGGTCGGCCCGCCCGAATTGCCCTTGTTGATGGGGGCATCGATCTGGATGTAACTTCCGTAGGGACTGGCGTTGATGTTGCGTCCCTCAGCCGAGATGATGCCGGCAGTTACGGTGCCGCCCAGGCCGTAGGGGTTGCCGACCGCGATGACCCAGTCGCCGACGCGGGGGAGTTGGCTTTCGAAGCCGACATAGGAAAAATTCGTTTTGCCTTCGACCTTGATGAGCGCGAGGTCGGTCTTCGCATCGGTTCCGATCACCTTCGCCGTATAGAGGCTGCCGTCGTCTGTCTTGACTTGAACCGACTTCGCATGGTCGACCACGTGATTGTTGGTCACGGCATAGCCGTCGGGGGAAATGAAGAAACCGGAGCCGACGCCCGTGATGATTTCATGGCGGCGAGGTTGGCCGCCAGGAGAGTCCCCGAAGCCATACTGACGGAAGAATTTCTCGAAAGGCGTCCCCTCCAGAAAAGGAGGCAGCCTTTCGCCGTTCGGTCCGAGTGTGCCCGTGTCGGCACCTTGATCGACCCTTACTTGCACCGAGATTACGGCCGGTTTGACCTTCGCGACCAGATCGGCGAAGCCCGTTGGTCCTTGCTGGGCCTCGGACGGCGATGCTGCCGCAAACGCTGGTTCGGCAAGCTGGCCGTGCGGCAACGATCCCGCAACCGCAATGGCTGAGCCTATCACCGCCACCGACCCGAGCAGCGTCAGGCGTCGGGGCGACAGGATCCTGCGACGCGGTCGTTCATTGTTCTCTTTCATGATGATTCTCCAAATATGATCTGCCCTGTAAAAGAGCTAAGGCTGTTGCATTACGGAATCCTGTCGGGAGCATTAATTCGGCTGAGGGAAAGCTGGATTCGCGGTAACGATCGGACGGTCGATCTCGCGCCTTGATCGCCGCACGAAAGATGGCGCCGATGAAGCGATCTCCCGATGTCGTGATTCAAATGATGAGACAAGCGCGCAATGATGAGGCAAGCGCGCAGCGGCACAAGTCAGAAGCGCGGCGCGACTTCCTCCTGAATCGCCTGCAAGCGATCCAGATCTACGATTGATGTTCTCTCCGCGACGTCTCAGGCGCCGTCGGCTTGTCCGCCTACAACGGGTCCGAACCGCTGCCTAGCCAGTTCCATATCCATCGAAAACATCTCGTCATATCCAATTCATAGATATCAAGAGCTTAAATTATTCGTTCGTCAAAATCTATTTGGAGCATATGTTGTCACTAATGCGCTTCTTCCGGCTTCGTGCCGAGTGATTTCACTCCGCGACGAGAAAGAGGGGATGCATGACAGGCACGCGGATGCGTCGGCTGGAGTGAGCGTATGACAAGGTGCCTGAAGGCATAGTTGGACAGGATAACGGGGACGAAATAGATCGGGTTGAGGACACGTCTGTTCGAGATGATGAGCCAGATCAAAAGCGTCCGATACCCGGAACTATCCGTTTGGCTTGGAGTTTATGGCTTGACCTCTCCGAGAACAAGTTTGTCCGAGAACATGCTTGTCGTCGAAGGGATGGCTTTCATTCCCGACCATCGGCGGTATGTCATGCAGTCGGTGCTGGATGCCGGCGTGAAGCGCCTGCATGCACGGCAACGAACGACATCAGGTACGGCAATCCTGCCGAACAGATCGTTCTGACCAAAAGGGAAATGAGGATCATCGTCGGCCGTCGAGATCAAGGCACGCTTGCACGCTGACTGAACGGATCGGTCGGCGAATCGGTTTTGCATCATCCGCCTTGCAGCATGCTCGTTGCGGTGAAATCGGAGCACTGACATCGGAGCACATGGAAAATAACGTTACTCCAATCCGAAAAACATGGGCGCAGGAAGGATAGCACGCAGGAAGGATAGCACCATGTTGAAAACATCCACCGTCTCAGCCCTTTTGTTGGTGGCCGCTGCACTTACGATGCCGTCAGGTTCGGCAATGGCTAAAGACATCGTCCTGGGAGCGTCCGTGCAGCTCACTGGCCCGGTTGCCAATACCGGCCGCTACTACCGCGACGCCTATCAGTTTGCGATCGACAGGATCAACGCTGCGGGCGGAGTCAAGGTCGGCAATGAATCACACAAGCTCGACCTCAAGCTGTACGACAATCAGTCGGACGTCAATTTGAGTGTACGCCAGTACACTCAGTTGGTTTCTCAGGACAAGGTGGATTTCCTGCTGGGACCATTCGCAAGTAATTTTGCACTGGCGGATTCGGCCGTGTCCGAAAAGTACAGGATTCCGATGGTTCAGGGCGGTGGCGCGTCCGACCAGATATTCGCTCGCAAGTTCAAGTATATTTTTGGAACGCTGGCGCCGGCCAGCAACTATTTTGGGTCGACGGTGGACATGATGAAGGGGGTCAACCCGGCCCCGAAATCAGTCGCTCTGCTTTATGCCGACGATGCCTTCGACGTCTCGGTGGCCGAGGGAACGCGATCGAAATTGCAAAAGGCGGGCCTCTCGTTGGCCATGGACGAGCGGTACAGCACCAACGCCACCGACTTCAACTCGCTCCTCGCGCAGATCAAGAGCAAGAACATCGATGCGGTGCTGGTGGCGGGCCATGAAACCGAAATCCTGAACTTCGTGAGACAGGCCAAGAGCCTTGCGGTCGCGCCGAAGATGTATTCCTTCACGGTGGGTGTTCCGAGCGAAGATTTCCGCAAGGCCCTGGGCAAAGATGCGGACTATGCTTTCGGCATGACCGCTTGGCTGCCTTCCGCCGAACTGAAGGACCGCTGGTTTGGCGACGCTGCAAAGTTCGCCTCGGCCTACAAGGAAAAGTTTGGCTATGATCCTGATTACCATGCTGCTTCCGGCGTAGCCGACGTGGAAGCATTGGTGCAAGCCGTGGAAAATGCAGGCTCGACCGATCCGCAGAAGGTGCGAGACGCGTTGTCGAAAGTGAAGTTCGACAGCCTTTATGGCCGCGTTGCGTTCAACGAAAACGGTCAGATTGACCTGCCGCAGATAGTTGTTCAGGTTCAAGGGGACGCGTTGGTCGCAATTTACGGCGTCGATGGCATGATCAAAGAGCCGAAATATCCGATGCCAGCCTGGGACGCGCGCTAAGCGGATCGAACGAACGGTCGGCTGAAAGAGGACGACGTGGATCTGCTTGAGCAAATCCTCCTCAACGGCATCCTTTTGGGCGGCTTGTACGCCGTGATGGCTCTCGGTCTTGCGCTTGTCTGGGGTGTGTTGAATATCGTCAACCTGTCACACGGCGCATTCATCATGCTCGGCGCATACGTGTCGTGGTATCTCTACACGTACGCGCATATCGACCCGTTTCTGGGGCTGCCAATCACCGCGGCGGTGATGTTTGCCATCGGGTATGGTGTACAGCGTGGGCTCCTGAATTTGATCGTCCGCGCGCCCATGTTCAACACGTTGCTGATAACGTTCGGGTTGGAGGTCGTGCTGACCTATCTGGCCCAACTGGCCTTTTCGGCTGACTTTCGCACCATCAACCCCGCCTATGCAGGCAACAGTATCGTCCTCGGGCCGGTCGTATTGCCGCTGGCGCGACTTCTGGCTTTCGGCGTTGCGATCATGCTGACGGTCGGCATGTGGCTGTTCCTTTTGCACACGAGGTTGGGGCGTGCCATCCGGGCCACCGCGCAGAACCTGGTGGCGGCCCGTCTCTACGGCGTTGAGCCCCGGCATCTCTACGCGACGACTTTCGGGATCGGAATTGCGCTGGCCGGAACAGCAGGAGGCCTCTACGGAACGGTGTCGCAGATCAATCCCTACATCGGTGCGGCGCTGACGGCAAAATCGTTTGCCATCTCGATTATTGGCGGACTGGATAATCCTCTGGGGGTGATCGTCGGAGGCCTGTTTCTGGGGATCCTCGAATCGTTGACTGCGCTTTATGTCGGATCGACCTACGCCGACGTGGCAAGCTTTGGTGTGCTGGTGTTGGTACTGATCGTGCGGCCCAACGGCCTGCTTGGGAAAGCAGCGTGAAAGCGCTGCGTATCGCCTTCGTTCTGGCCGCGCTCGCGGTTCTTGCGGCGGTGCCCTGGTTCGGATCGGACGTTCTGATCCAGTTCGGCATCAATGCCCTCCTGCTCGCGGTTCTGGCACAGGGCTGGAATATCATTGGGGGTTACACCGGTTACGCCTCCTTCGGCAATTCGGTGTTTTATGGGCTCGGCAGCTACGGTGTGGGCATTGCGATGGTGCAGTGGCAACTGCCGTTCGGTGTTGGGCTGGTGTTCGGCGCAGCTCTTGCCGTCGTCTTCGCCCTTCTCCTCGGGGTACCGGTCCTGCGGCTGAGGGGCCATTACTTCCCGATCGCTACACTGGCGCTGGCCCAGGTCATGACGGCGATCGTTTCCAACGTGAAGCTGGCGGGCCGGAATATCGGCCTCGTCTTGCCGCCGCTCAACAATGATCCTCTATTTTACGAGCTGTCGCTCGGCCTTCTGGTCCTGGCTACATTGACCATTTTCTGGCTGACGCGCAGCCGCTTCGGCTTTGGATTGATCGCTATCCGTGAAAACGAAGAAGGCGCGGCAGTGATGGGTGTCAATACAACATTGTACAAGACGTTGGCGTTTGCCCTCTCGGGCATATTCAGCGCTCTGGCCGGTGGAATTCACGCCTACTGGGTTACGTTTATTGATCCAGAGAGTGCATTCGACATCAGTCTGAACGTCAAGATGATCATCATGGCGGTATTCGGGGGACCCGGCACGATTCTCGGGCCCGTCGTCGGGGCATTGTCGCTCTCGGCGATCTCCGAAGTCCTCTCAAGCGAGGTTACCCGTCTCGCGGGCCTTTTCTTTGGTGTTGTCGTCGTGGCCGCAGTTGTGCTGATGCCGCGCGGTTTGGCAGACATGTTGCGGCGCTTCCGCAAAATGGGGTGGCGGTATTTTGCCGAAAACGTTCGGACGCACCGGCTGTGACCACGATACTCGAGATCAAGCACGTGACCCGACGCTTTGCAGGCCTGATTGCGGTCGATGATGTAAGTTTCATCCTGCAGCGAGGAGAGATTCTCGGCGTGATCGGCCCGAACGGTGCCGGGAAAACCACGCTCGTCAGCCTGATCAGCGGGACGCTTTTTCCGAGCTCGGGCGATATCCTTTTTGAAGGACGGCCTCTTGGCCGCTTGCCCGCGTACCGTCGTGCACGGCTGGGCATAGGACGTACCTTTCAGATCATGCGACCGTTTCCCGGCTTGTCGGTGCTGGACAATGTCGCAGTAGGCGCCCTCTTTGGACGTGGCGGGGGACAGGCCCAACTGGCGAAAGCGCGCGAGCAGGCGCGCGCTCAGCTCGATTTCGTCGGGCTCGGCAGGAATGTCGATCAACGCGCCGATGAATTGGGAGGTCCCGGCCGCAAACGGCTCGAGCTGGCAAAGGCCCTGGCAATGCAGCCGAAGGTTCTCCTGTGCGACGAGGTGATGGCCGGGCTGAATCTCGTCGAGATCGAGGAGGTGATAGAAGTGATCCGCAAGGTCCGTGACGCGGGTATCAGCGTTCTCGTCATTGAACACGTCATCAAGGCCATCAAGAGTCTGTCGGACCGGCTGCTGGTGTTGCATCATGGCGAGAAGATTGCCGATGGCGAGCCCGGCGCCGTGCTCGCCAACCAGGCCGTCATCGAGGCGTATCTTGGCAAGAGGCGCGCATGAACGAAGAGTCGGCAGTCAAGGCAGAACCTCTGCTTGACGTACGTGGGGTCAGCGCGGGCTATGGCGGAATGCCGGTTTTGCGCGATGTCACCCTGAAGGTCTACCCGGCCGAGATCGTGGCGCTGGTCGGCAGCAACGGGGCCGGTAAGACCACCTTGCTGCGCACACTGTCGCGCCTGCTTTCCTGCACGGGCGGCATTGTCATGAACCACCAAGATCTGGTGCCGATGACGTCCGATCAGGCATTTGTCGCAGGGTTGGTTCAGGTTCCGGAAGGCCGTCAGCTTTTCGATCGCATGAGTGTACAGGACAACTTGCTGATGGGCGCCTTCAGGCGAAACGATAAGAACGCGATCGCACGCGATCTGGATAAAATGTACGCGCTGTTCCCGCGTCTGCGCGAGCGTCGAGGTCAACTCGCGGGAAGCATGTCGGGCGGCGAACAGCAATGTGCGCAATGGCACGGGGCCTGATGGCGGCGCCGGTCTTGCTGATGATCGATGAGATGAGTTTGGGACTGGCCCCCGTCATCGTGGAACAGTTAATGGATGTTCTGGCGGCGATACGCGATGAAGGCGTGACGGTGTTGCTGGTCGAACAGGACGTCAATCTGGCGTTGTCGACGGCCGACCGGGGTTACGTGATGGAAACCGGTCGTATCGTTCATTGCGGCCTCTCCAGGAAACTCATCGATGATCCTGAGGTCCGTCGCGCCTATTTGGGAATCTGACCCGCCGTTCTGCAGTATGTGCTTTACGCCACGTGTGCTCCATCACGGCCCCGAAGCCGGCGGACGGCGTGCGCTGAGAGGACCTGCAAATAAGGTAGTTCACGACGTCAGCTCGAGCTCCGACTTGAGCGCGACGAGGAAGCGGGCGGCTTCGCCACCAGTCACGACGCGATGATCGAAGGTGAGCGACAACGGCAGCACACGCCTCACCGCTGGTTGGCCCCGATGCGCGACCGCCTGCGGGGAGATCCGCCCCGCTCCTATGATTGCCACCTGCGGGGGCACGATGACCAGATTGGCAAACCGGCCTCCGATCATCCCGAAATTCGACAGCGTAATGGTCGCGCCGCGCAGCTCTTCAGGGGGTATCGAGCGCGCGATTGCGTCGGCCCGCAGGCGGTCGAGGCCGGCCCGCAAGTCAGATACGCTGCGCTCTCCGACATTACGCAACACCGGAACGATGAGGCCGCCCTCGGTATCGACGGCGATGCCGAGATCGACGCGCGCGATGAGGCGCCGTTCGCCCGTACCGGAACTGAACCAGGTATTGAGAGCGGGTTGTGCCTTGCAGGCGGCAGCGATGGCCCGCACCAGGCGGATCGTCACGTCCTCGCCGGTTGGCCAGTCGTCGATGTCGGCTTCGTCGGTTACCGTGGCGGGGACGATTAGCGCATGGGCTGCCGTCATGCGTTGGGCCATGGCGCGCCGCATGCCTCGCAGCGGCTCGACGCGACCGGCCGGGGACATACCCTTCGCAGCCCGTTCGACGTCGGCTCGTGTGATGGTGCCGCCGGGTCCAGTGGCCTCGACGCTCTCAAGATCGACATCGAGCTTGCGTGCGAGCGCGCGCACGGCCGGAAACACCTGAGGCTGCGGCCCGGTCGGCCGCTCGGAGGAGATTGCTGTAGTTGGCGGATGTTCGCTGCTGCCGAGCTCACCGACGATTGTGCCGGTGTCCTGTTCGACGCCTTCGGCAAATTCGACGAGCGGCATGCCGACCTTCACGATATCGCCCTTGACGCCAAACACGTGCGCGATGCGTCCGCTCGACGGCGATGGAATTTCAACGACCGCCTTGTCGGTTTCGACGGAGAGCAGCGGCTGATCGGTGACGACGTGATCGCCTTCGTTGACATACCAGCTGACGATCTCCGCCTCTTCAAGGCCTTCTCCGAGATCCGGCAGCATGAACTGGCGCATGGGACGAAGTCCGTCGAGATTTAGCTGAACTGGCATACCCTGAGTGCCCCGCTGACGATGCGTTCAACCGAAGGCATGTAGTATTGCTCGAGGCGTGCCATCGGGATGACGGTGTCGTAGCCGGTGACGCGGGTCACAGGTGCGAGCAGCGAGGACAGGCCACGTTCGGCGATAAGGGCTGCGATCTCCGCTCCGAATCCGCCGGTGTGCGCCGCCTCGTGCACAATGACGCAACGTCCGGTCTTTGCGATCGACTCGAGCACGGTTCCTTCATCATAAGGTTTGAGCGTGGCAAGATCGATGACCTCGGCAGCGATACCTTCGGCGGAGAGCACATCGGCCGCGGCCATGGTCTCTTTCAGCACAGCGCCCCAACCGATCAGCGTGATGTCGCGGCCTTGGCGCAGGACAAAGGCACGATCTAGCGGCAAGGCTTCGCCATTATCCTGCACCTCGCCTTTTGCCGCGCGGTATAGGCGCGTCGGCTCCAGAAACACCACCGGATCGGGATCGCGAATAGCGGCGAGGAGAAGTCCATAGGCGCGCTCGGGCGAAGAAGGGATGACAACGCGCAGGCCCGGAATATGGGCGAGCATTGCCTCGGTGCTTTCGGAATGATGTTCGGGCGCGCGAATGCCGGCCCCATGCGGGGTACGCAGAACCATCGGACAGGTGAGCCGTCCTTGGGTACGGTTACGTATTCGGGATGCGTGGTTCACCAGTTGATCCAGGCAGGGATAAATAAACCCCATGAACTGGATCTCGCCGACGGGCTTCAGCCCCTGCGCCGCCATGCCGACGCAGAGCCCGCTGATCAGGAGCTCGGCAAGCGGCGTATCGAGGACGCGCTCGGCTCCAAAGCGCTTCTGCAGGCCCACGGTCGCGCGGAAGACGCCTCCGCTGATGCCAACGTCTTCGCCAAGAACGACCACATCGGGATCGTCCTCCATCGCCCGTCCGAGTGCCAGATTGATGGCTTCCACCAGCGTTACCTCAGCCATCGTGCTCTCCCGCGAGTTCACGGCGCTGTGCGGCATAGACCTCGGGCAGATCGCCATAGAGGTGGTCGAACATGGTTTCCGGCCGGCGCGGTGCCGTTGCCAGATAGCGCTCGACCGCCGCCTCGAGGCGATCATGGCACTCAGTGGCAAGCCGCTCTTCGTCGGTTTTGTTCCACATTTTCCGACCGACAAGATAGGCCCGCAATCGGGCGATCGGCTCTTCCTTCCAATGAGCCTGGACGTCGTCAGCCGAACGATAGCGTGAAGCGTCATCGGAGGTCGTATGGTCGCCGAGTCGGTAAGTGACCGCCTCGATGAAACGAGGGCCTTTGCCGTCACGGGCAGCGGCGATGGCCTCTTCCGCAGCGGCGCGCATCGCCACCACGTCGCTGCCATCGACCTGCTCGCCGGTGAATCCCGCAGCGATCGCCTTCTGCGCCAGCGTCTCGGAAGCGGTCTGCAGTCGCAATGGCACCGATATGGCCCATTGATTGTTGGCGGCGACGAACACGACGGGCAGTTTGCGCACGCCGGCAAAATTCATCGCTTCGTAGACATCGCCTTTCGAGGTGGCGCCATCGCCGAACAGGCACACGGCGACACGCGGTTCCTTGCGCAGCTTCAAGGCGTAGGCGACACCGGCGGCATGAGGCGCCTGGGATCCCACCGGAACACAGAACGGAAAATCGTGAGGCGGTCCGGAGAAGCAATTGCCTCGTTCGTCCCCGCCCCAAAACAGCAGGATCTCTTCAAGCTTGACGCCGCGCCAAAGCAGCGCGCCATTGTCGCGATAGGAAGGCAACAGGACGTCTTCCGCCCGCATCGCACTGGCTATTCCAACGGACACCGCCTCCTGGCCGAGTGAAACGGCATATGTCCCAAGCCGCCCGGTGCGCTGCAATGCAACGGCCTTTTTGTCAAAGAGGCGCAGCAGCACCATGGCCCGGTAGAGTGCGATGAGCAGGTCGGCATCGGAGGCGAAGGCGGGGAGCGGTCGGGCTATCGAGCCGTCTGGCGCGAGGTAAGCGCGCCGGCGGACCTCGAAGCGCGCGATCACGGGGAGATCTTGGACCACTCTTCTGCTGCTGGCCATGCTCTCACTCCTGGAGCAATTGTGCCTCTTTACCTTATTCAATTGGTGTTTGTGCCGAGACGGTGCAAGGCCGCGTCTGCCTTGATGCGTTGCTGTACTGCAGATTTGCCGGGATCGGTCGAGACGATCGTGGGAGCGACGCAGCGAAGGCGGCGGTCCATTTGATTGCCCGATCTTAGAAACGACGTGGGCTCATGAGGGGCACGCGTCATGAGGGGCACGCGTTGCCGAAAGGGCTGGCCTCAGGCACAATGAAGGCCCGGCTCGCATCGGTAGGGGAACGGCGAGGGGCCGGGCTTCATCCCGCGGAAACCTCATTGAGGGCATTGGCCGTGCCGTTGCAAGGCGTTGTTTGATACCCACACTCGAGCATTTAAGATGTGCGGCACGCGTTGCAACTTGCGCAAAAGGTTAAATATTTGAAGGATACTTGATTTGATACGAACCGACTCGGTGCGCTTGGTAGTAGTACCCGCGCATTTTGATGCTGCGCGTTGAGACCGCGCGCCTGGCCTCCGCGTGGTTGCGGCCGCAAATGAGCCGCTCCTTTGGAAGCGCGAAAGGCGTGACCGGGCTGCACCGGCTCACCCTGTCGTCTCAAGGGTCTAGCTCGACGAACATCCGCCAAAGACATTCGGACAACGCCATTAGAATGAACAGCGTCGACGACGACATCAAAATTCCTGCCGCGAGTTGATGATACCGCGTTGACTCAGTCAGCTGGAAGGCGATCAGCGCCGCTATGATCAGGCAAGCCCAACCGGCCAGGGCGCGCGAATAAATTCGTATCAGCGCGGACAATTCCTCGAACTTCTTCCTGTTCCGGATTTGGTGACGGGATATTCAGTGGTCATGGGCGTGACTCCTGCAAGAACATAGACGGTGCATGCTGTATGACCACAGGCCTGCCAACGCATGATGATCACGATGCGCTCGCGCTAATGACCCCGGAATTGGGTGTGCTCGGCCGCTCGAGGAGGTTCAGCGCAGCAGTGAGTTGGGCATCTCGATTGGTTCCGATGAGTTGCGGCTTAATGGGCGGCGACGCTGTTTCGGCCGACGCATGCTTGCCATTTGACCCATCCTTGGATTTGGTGAGCGGCCCGGGATTGGCGAAAGCACCTTGGAGCCGGCCTTCGCGCCAGACCAGGGAATTTGCGACCTGTTCATCCTTGGGCACATGGACGACGATGTCGGGCGTGATCCCATCGTCCTGAATGGACCGCCCCGACGGCGTGTAGTAGAGGGCGGTCGTCAGCCGCAGGGCGCCATGACCCTTGATCGTGATGATGGACTGAACCGATCCCTTGCCGAAACTCTGGGTCCCCATCACAGTCGCGCGGCGGCGGTCCTGCAATGCACCCGCGACGATTTCGGACGCCGAAGCCGACGCGCCGTTAACGAGAACC
Source organism: Bradyrhizobium sp. (assembly GCF_036735945.1). Lineage (GTDB taxonomy): Bacteria > Pseudomonadota > Alphaproteobacteria > Rhizobiales > Xanthobacteraceae > Bradyrhizobium. The sequence continues at coordinate 117,563 of NZ_DAINNI010000001.1, forward strand.
ACCATTGGGATATCCGGCAATAACGCACCCGTTGCGGAGGCCTTGAACGATCGATCGTCGCTGCGGTTACGCCCGTGGATGGAGACGATGGTTCCGCCGTTCAGGAAATCGCCGGACACGTCGACCGCGGACGAGAGAAGGCCGCCCGGGTCATTTCTCAGGTCCAGGACGAGGCCTGCCAGCTTGCCGCCGGCGTCCCGCTTCAGCCTCGAGATCGCCTGCCGGAGTTCGCTTGGCGTGTCCTGGCCGAACTCGCCGATCCGGATGTAGCCGATGCGATCAGGCTCCAACTTTGACTTGACACTAGGGACTGCGATGACTTGTCGGGTGAAAGGCATCTCGAACGGCGGCTTGTCACCGCGCACAACCGTCAATTTGACCGTCGTTCGCGGATTGCCGCGAATCTGCCTGACGACCTTCATCAGATCCGCGCCACGGGTGCTTTGGCCATCGACTGCGACGATGGCGTCGCCTGGTTGCACGCCTGCATGGGCGGCCGGCGTGCCATCGATTGGCGAGATCACGGTTGGTACCCCATTGTGATCCGCGATCTTCAGACCGACGCCGCCGAATTTTCCGTTCATGTCTTCCACGGACTCGCGGAATTCCGGCTCGGTCATGTAGGAGGAATGCGGATCGAGGCGGGAAAGCATTCCCTTCAGGGCACCGTCGGTGAGCTTGCTTGAATCGATTGGATGCACATAATCCCGCTGAACGACCTGCATCACGCCGGCGAGGAGTTCCACGTCGGTTTTCGAGATGCCGGTCGCAATCGCGGAAGCAAACCCGAGGCAAGCGATTGCGGCTGATGCCGCGGACGCAATTGCCAAAGCGCGTAGATGTGATCTCTTCATGTGATCCTCTTACCTTTCGGTGCGGGCCTGTCGCTGGACGCTGGGATGCTCCTCCTTCCACCACCAGAGTGCGGGGAAGGCCGCCTGGCCGTACTTCGGCATATGCTCGGGATGATCAAACCGGTCCCAGCGCGCGGTACGATCGTTGGAAAGCATCCATTGCGGCACGACAAAATGATTCCACAGCAACACCCGATCGAGCGCCGGGGTCGCTGCGACGAGTTCATCCCTCGTATCCGCGAAGACGATACGTTCGATAAGCGCGTCGACCGCGGGATCCCTGATGCCGATCAGATTGCGCGAGCCACGCTGGCTTGCTGCATGCGAGCCCCAGTAATTGAAGTAGTCGAACTGTAACTCCGGAAAATTGTTGGCAGCGACGTTGACGGGGACCTCGTTTGCCCAATAGTCGGGCACGCCGCCCAGCAGGCATACGCCGTGTTTCCAGGGAAGAGCTTGGGAAGCCTTCACCTGCGCGGGCTGCTGTCCTGCCTCCAGAAGGGGCGTGAAAGCGGAAAGAACAGTTACCCGAAGAACGTCTCTTCGACTGAGGATCACGGGCGATCCGATGACTAGCAACATCGCCCCCGTCATCGGAACGAATCTGGCGTGAAAAGGTTCCAGCAGAAGCCGCCTTCCGTCTTCATCCTCGGCCGTCCGAAACAATACTGTGAGCGTTGAGCGAGCTTCTGGCGATTGCTGGAAGGCGGCATATCTCAAGACCACGAAATTGAGGGCAGGGATGTTCGGTGCGGCGATGGCCGCACATCGTTTACAGAGGTACTCCGTGTTCCCACAGAAATGGCGAGTTAGGCGGCATCGGTTTCTCTGGAAGTGGTGGAAGCGTCACGGGAGCGATCTGGCCCTCGGCATCGAGCGGGTCGGACTCGCATCGCTGCGCTTTCCACGGGCGGTCGGATTGCTGGCGCTGGTACTGGCGGTGTTCTGTGGATTTGGCATCACCCGGATCAAGATTGACGATTCCCTCAGCCAGCTCTTCCATGCGGATACGCCCGAGTTCAGGCTGTATCAGCAGGAGACGCGGAGATTCCCTTCCAGCGAATTCGACGTACTCGTCGTCGTTCAGGGCAAGACGCTGCTGCAGCGCGCGTCGATCGCGAAGCTGCGAAATCTCGTCATCGACTTGCAACTGATCGATGGCACCCGTGGCATAATCTCCTTGTTTTCCGCCCGCCAGCCGCCGGCGGCCGGAAAGCTGTCTGGACCTTTGATCCCCAACGAACTGCCGCAGGGGACGGACTATGAGCAACTGGTCCAGCGATTTAGATCGAACGAGATTGTTCGTAACAAACTGCTCTCCAGCGACGGTACCCTGACCCTGATCGTCCTTGCGCTGGACCCCGATGCCGTGCAGAGCACGAAGCTCTCCGGCGTCGTCGACCAGATACGGCAAACGGCTCATAATGACCTCACCGGCACGAACCTGACGGCAAGCTTGACCGGTGTCCCGGTCATGCAACTCGAGATCCGGAATGCGCTGGAGCGCGATCGGATCATCTACAATGCATTCGGCTTCGCAGCAGGTTGCCTGATCGCGATGGCTTTCTTCCGACGCGTGTCGTTTATGATCGTCGCCGCCGCGCCCCCGCTGCTTGCGATCTTGTTGGGCCTGGGAACGCTTGGGTGGCTGGGCTTCGAGCTCAACCTGTTTCTGAATGTCATGACGCCGCTGATCATGGTGATCAGCTTCTCCGATAGCATGCAGCTCACCTTCGCAGCGCGAGACAGGCTGATCGCCGGTGCCGACCGTCGAACGGCCTTTCGCGATGCGATCCTGATAGTCGGACCCGCATGCGTGCTTACGCATGGTACGGCGGCGCTGTCCTTCATCGCGTTGCAATTTTCGCAATCCGATCTGATCCGCAGCTTTGGCGCGGCGGGCCTCATCTGTACGGCGATCGCCCTTGTGACGGTGCTGACTCTTGTGCCGCTATTCGGGCTTCTTCTTGTCAGGCACGAAGGAGAGCTTGCTGCGCGCGCCAGAAAATCCGATCGCGGAGTGGAATTCCTGCGGACTTTCTGTGGCTGGGTCGCCGCCCGCATGGTGAGTCGCCCCGCGATCTACAGCCTGGTCGGGCTGCTGGTGGTCGGCGGCCTTGGCGCCGTTTATGCCCAATTGCAACCGCGCTACCGGCTGGCGGATCAGGTGCCGGATCAGGGGCAGGCCGTTGCCGCAAGCGACCGTCTGGATGCAGAACTGACCGGCGCAAATCCCATCAATGTCATGATTCAGCTTCCTTCGGACGCCTCCCTCTATGCGCCTCAATCCTTGCAGTTGATCGCGGAGGTGCATCACCTGATGGAGAGCGAATCGGGAGTCGGGAATGTGTGGTCACTTGAGACCCTGCGGCGCTGGCTCGCCGAGAAGACTGGAAAAAGCGACGTCGCAACCCTGAAGCAATACGTTGACATGCTGCCGCAATATCTGGTCAGGCGCTTCATCTCCGCCGATCAACACGCCGTCATCGTTGCGGGCCGGGTTCCGGATCTTGACGCCAGCAGGATACGTCCGATCGTTCGCTCGCTCGACAAGGCGCTTGGACCGATACGCGCGCAGAACCCGGGCTTCACGATATCCGTTACCAGCCTGTCCGCCATCGCCGCCCGCAATAGCGCGACCATGATTGAGCAGCTCAATCATGGTCTGACGGTCGAGGTGGTCTTCGTTGCCGCGTTCGTCGGCCTCGCATTTCGCTCGTGGCGCGTGATGGCCGCCAGCCTCCTGCCGGCGATATTTCCGATCGTGGCGACGGGAGCACTGCTTTGGATGCTCGGCGATGGATTGCAGTTCGCGAGCGTGGTGGCGCTAACCGTTTCGTTCGGGCTCGGGATGAGTGCGACCATTCACTTCCTGAACCGGCTGAGGCTTGAGGAGCGGTTTGGCGAAACGATCGACATCGCAGTTCGGCGTGCGACCGTCCTGATGGGGCCGGCACTTATCCTGACGTCGATCGTGCTTGCTTGCGGGATGGTAGTGACGGTCTTTTCGAGCCTGCCGTCATTGCGGCTGTTTGGAGGGTTGGCGACCCTTGCCATGATATTGGCGCTGGTGGCCGATCTCACCATCCTGCGTCCGGTCATCACTTTTCTGCGTTCGACTCGAATGACCTGAGACAACCTGCGAGCGGAGCGCTTCGATATCCTCTTCCTCGAGCGTCTCCTTCTGCAGCAACAATTGCGCCGTTCTTTCGTGAACCGTGCGATGCGTGGTGATGATGGCAACGGCGCGCTCCAGCGCGTGTCCCACCAGGCCACGAACGGCGTGGTCGATCAGCCGCTCCGTCTCGTCGCTGAATTCGCGCCCGTGGGCGCCGCGGGGATCCTGGATTGCGAACATCGAAGGACGCTCGCGTTCATAGGCGACGTGGCCCAGTTTCTCATCCATTCCGTAGCGCAATACCATGCTCCGCGCCGTGTCCGTGGCTTTGACGAGATCATTGGCAGCGCCTGTCGAAAGATGATGGAAGAACACCAGTTCAGCGGCGCGGCCGCCCAGCAGGACGGCCATGCGGTTATCGAGTTCCTCCCGCGTCATCAGGAAGCGGTCCTCGGTGGGGCGCTGGATCGTGTAACCGAGCGCCGCAATTCCGCGAGGAATGATCGATATCTTGTGGACCGGATCCTCGCCGGGCAGGCTCATCGCGACGATGGCATGACCGAGTTCGTGGTAGGCCACTATCCGCCGCTCCTTCGGGATCAGGAGACGGTTCTTTTTCTCCAGGCCGGCGACGATGCGCTCTACCGCGGCGGTGAAGTCGCGAAGTTCGACGCTTTCGCCGCCTCGCCGCGTAGCAAGCAAAGCGGCTTCGTTGACAAGATTGGCGAGGTCGGCCCCGGTAAAGCCAGGGGTCAGTTCGGCAATCGTTTCAGGATCGACATTGGCTGCAAGCACGGCCTTCTTGAGGTGCACTTTCAATATCGCGATGCGGCCCTTCTTGTCCGGACGGTCGACCAGGACCTGGCGGTCAAAGCGTCCGGCGCGCAGCAGGGCGGGATCGAGAATCTCCGGCCTGTTCGTTGCAGCAATCAGAATGACGCCTGTCGTCGGATCGAAGCCGTCCAGTTCCACCAGGAGTTGATTCAACGTCTGCTCCTTCTCGGCGTGACCGCCGAACGGGTAAGCGCCGCGTACCCCGCCAAGCGCGTCGAGTTCGTCGATGAAGATGATCGCCGGCGCTTCCTTGCGGGCTTGCTCGAAGAGATCGCGTACCCTGGCCGCGCCGACACCGACGAACATTTCGATGAATTCGGAACCGGAAATCGAAAAGAACTTGACGCCCGCCTCTCCCGCGACCGCGCGCGCCAGCAATGTCTTGCCCGTCCCTGGCGGCCCTACCAGCAGCACGCCCTTCGGCACTCGTGCTCCCAGCCTTCCATAGGCGTTGGGATCGCGCAGGAAGTCGACAATCTCCTTCAATTCCTCCTTGGCCTCATCGACGCCCGCGACGTCGGCGAAGGTTACCTTGGTGTCCTTCTCGACGTAGATCTTGGCGCGGCTCTTTCCGATCGCCATCAGGCCGCCATCCTGCTTTGCGAAGCGCCGCACCACGAACATCCAGACGCCGAAGAACAATAGCGTCGGAAGTATCCAGGAAAGAATGTCCGGCAGCCAGGTGCTCGGCGCCTCGCCGAAATAGGTTACCTTGTGCTTGTCGAGTTCGCCCGCCAATGCCGGGTCGACGCGTGTCGTGGCGAATTGCTTGATCCCGTTCTTTTCCGGCTGCTTGAGCACTCCCCTGATTTTGTCCTGCGCGACCCAGACCTTGTCGATCTTGTTCGCGTCGAGCAAGGTTTGAAACTGGCTGTAGGGAATGACCGTGTATTGCTTGTTCGCCTGGTAAAAGCCCTGCAGAAGCGAGAACGCCACGAAGGCCGCGACCATGTACCAGATGTTGATCTTTGTATTCGAGTGCATCTCGTGGGCCCCTGATACAGGTCCGGCTCGCTCCGGAAAAATCGGACGCGAAATCCAATCGAGCCCTGCCGGCGCGCCTGGAGAACGCGCGGCGGCAGGCCTGACACCGTGTCTAGCAGATCTGCACGGCAACGCGACGTCTTGACCCGCATCAAGACATCGTGCCTGCCGTCGGACCCTGAATTCCGCAAGGGCGTTGCGAAGGTCAGCTGCTTTGCCGACGCTCGTGCCAGCCACTGCGAGGATCGCCTCGCCGGACTGTCCGAGATGCCTCAGGCACCGCTGGTTTCGCCACCGATGATGGGCCCGAACCGCTGCCAGGTTTCGTCCTTGAATCGGATCAACTGAAGCTGCCTGATCGGGGCGAAGTTGTTCACGCTGGTGTTGATGGTGATCCCGGGAAGCAGCATGCCGGGGTCAAAATTCTTCAGATTTGCGGCCTGTTTCATGACGTTTGCACGCGTCAGATCGTTGCCGCATTGCTTGAGCACCTGAACCATTGTCCGAGCCACGGCATATCCATAGACGGTTGCTGCGTCGGATTTGTCTACATCGGGCGCATATTTGTTCATGAAAGCGTTCCACTGCTTCATGTCCTTGTCGCTCTTCCATTCGGGATCGGTTGCATCCTTCAGGTAAGCGGCCGAGATGATTCCTTGCGCAGCGTCAAAGCCGGCTGGCTTCAGGACGCTTCCGACGGAGGCGCTGACATTGTTCAGGAAGAACATCGGATGCCAACCGATTTCGCTCGCCTTCCGGATTGACTGCGCGGCGAACTTCGGGGTCGAAAAGTCGACAAATACGTCAGCCCCTGACGCCTTCAGGTTGACGATTTCCGAGTCGATTGTCGGCTCCGATACGTCGTAGGCCTGTTCCGAGACGATCATACCCTTCGCCTTGTCGCCGAGACCATCGATCAGGCCCATGAGGTAGTCCTTGCCGTAATCGTCGTTCTGGTAGAGGACGCCAATCTTCGCGTTCGGCTTGTTCTTCAGGATATATCTGGCGTAAATGCCGGCTTCGGCGTGATAGTTGGGTTGCCATCCCATCGTCCATGGAAAGCTTTTCGAATCATTCCATTTGGTTGCGCCGGTTGCCACGAACAATTGCGGTACCTTCTTCTCGTTCATGTAAGGACGAATGGCCGTGTTTGTCGGCGTGCCCAGGGAGTTGAAGATCAGCAGCACCTGATCGTCTTCGACAAGCTTGCGGGCCCGCGCGAATGTCTTGGGTGGACTATATCCGTCATCGTAGGAGATGAAGTCGATCTTGCGGCCATTGACGCCGCCTTCGTCGTTGACCTTGCGGAAATAGGCCGCCTCGACGCGGCCAATCACGCCATAGGCGGACGCGGGACCGCTATAAGGCATGATATTCCCGATCTTGATTTCGGTATTGGTGGCACCGGGGTCGTATTGGTTAGCCGCCAGCGCGGATCCCGCTGTGACCATGAGGGCGACAGCCGACACCGTTGCGGCTCGCCAGAATGCAGGGCGCATCGTTCTACTCCTCGTTGTTTCGCCTTCGGAAAGGGAAGGTGAGGTGAGACGCCCCTTGGCGGACAACGCGGGTCCTTCAATTTGGTTCAATAATTGTAACCAATTATTGCTTGCAGCGCCGGGCCGGAAGCCGGTGCTTCGGTTGCCTCGACGAGGCTTGTCACTTCGACAAGAAATTTGCGATAGAGATGCGCACCGCCGGAGCCGTTCCATCCGAATAGATCGTGACCGGATCCGGCCGAGACTTCGGCGGCCGCGCGCGGCGACGTTTTGTGCCGGGATGTGATCGACGGTGACGACGCTCATGATGGTCGCCTGGAGTGATGGCTACCCGACCCGTTGAAGTTGCCCAACGAGATCCCGCGTCCTTATCTGCCGTCGCGACATGATCAACTCTCGTGCGGCATCCACAAGGCCGAACTTATTCCATAGCAGAACACCTCTCACATAGCCGTCCTTCAAATAGTAGATCAGGCCCTCGCGGAACTTCTCATCCCAGTCCTCGACGATCTCCAGACGGCTGTCGATCTCGCCGACCGCTTCATAGCCGAGGTCGAACAGGTCGGAACAGAAAAACGGAAGATGCCGGTAGGGCTCGGAACTGCCAGTCATGTTGTGGCCGGCCGTGCGTCCCATGACGGCCGCATTGTCCTCGTGCTCGCAGCGGATCCGTTGCTCCAACGCAGAGCATGGAAAATTGGCGACGTCGCCGGCGGCAAAGATATCGGGAGCGCTGGTGCGCAGCAGCTCGTCGACAACGACCCCTCCTGCTACATCAAGTCCGGCGCTCTTCGCGAGAGCGACATTCGGATCGGTCCCGATACCGGCGACGACCGCGTCGACCACAAGGCCGGCGCCGTCGCTTCCGGTATGAACGACGAACCTGTCGCCCTGCCTCTCGACACTGCTAACGCGCTCGCAAAATCGAACATCGACGCCATGCTTGCGGAAATAGACGTTCAGGAAGTTGGCGAGCGGGCGTGGAAAAAGTCGATTTCCGATGCTGGGACCTGCAAAGACCAATGAGACCTTGCAACCGCTCATTGTAAGGGAGGCTGCCATCTCCGAACCGATGAAGCCGCCGCCGATGACAGCAAACTCGGCGCTCCGGTTTGCCAGATCGCGGACATGCCTGAAGTCGGAAAGTCGCCGAAAGTAAATGACGGAGGGATCACTGCCGTTCAGCCGGCGCGGCGATCCGCCGGTCGCCAGCAGAAGCTTGTCATACGCAAAGACGTCCCCGGCGGCACTCGTCACCATCTTGCGGATCGGATCGAGTGCGACAATTTGCGTGCCGAGGCGAAGCTCGACAGTTTCATCGAGCGGCCGCCAGATGGTGTCCACAGCCTGGCCCCTCCAGAGGCCCCTTGAAAGGGGCGGTCGGTCGTACGGCGGCTCGGGTTCCTCCGACACGACCAAGATCAGACCCGTCTCGCCGGTTTCGCGAATGGCCCGAACAGCCGATTCGGCCGCGCGACCTCCGCCAACGATGAGGTACTTTTGTCTATCCATCAGGGCCGCTCTCGGCGATTTCCGCCCGCTCCGTGCCGCGCCGTCCGTGGCAAGACGCGATGCTGGAATTCGTTGGGAACTTCGATCCATGGTATGAGTCATAAATGTTGGCGTGCATTAACGAGTTTCGTTAACATGGATCAATTCGCACGCAGTAGCGCGCCACCTCTTGGCCGGAGAGCGTTCATGCCTGCGCCGAAAAAGGCGGCTTTTGCCCGCAGGCCTGCGTCCAGTGAGGCCAACACACCCTGTGCGCGTGCGGCTCTCGTGCTCCCCCATCTAGACGAATTGACCAGTGACAGCCTGTCGAGCGAGCACGGGCGCGGCGTCAGAACCGCGAAGGTCCGCAAGAACAAGGACGTTGTAATCAGCGGTAATCACTACGATTGCGTCTATCTGAATCACGACGGCTGGCTTGCTCGCTACAAGATCCTGCACAACGGCTCTCGTCAGATCTTGGACTTCATCTTGCCGGGCCAGGTCTTTGGGCTGCAGGCCTGCCTTTTCAAACGCGCCCTTTACTCAGTCGTCACGATCACGGAGACCTCGCTCTCGACCATTCCATTTGACATGGTCGACAACGTTTTCGAGCGAGATATCGTTCTGGCAAAGGCTCTATTCTCGTCGGCTGCCTACGAAGGCGCCATCCTGGGCGAGCATCTCATCGATACCGCCCGCCGATCGGCATATGAACGAGTGAGCCACCTGCTCCTGGAATTGTTTGTAAGATTGAACCGAGTCAAATTGACCGATGAAATGACGTTTTCCATTCCCTTGACGCAGGAACTTATTGCCGATGCACTGGGCTTGACCACGGTTCACGTCAATCGCACATTGCGTGCTCTGCGCGAGGATAAGCTCATTGCGATGGATGGGCGGTTTGTCACGATCCTCGATTTTGAAGCCCTGTCACTGTTGTCGGATTTCGAAAACTCTTATTTGGGCGACGCCGTCCGAACCCTGCGAGATGCAGAGCGTTCCGCCAGGATCGATGGACTGCATCGACGCGGAAAGACAACCCCGTAACGTCTCGAACGTTTCGCGATCGGACGGGGTGCCGCCGTTCTACTCCCGCGGCCAATGTGATTGATCCAGATTTATGTCGAGGATCAAAGAACTGGAGCCACGTTCGGCTAACCTGCCTGGTGTCGACGCGGCCGCGAGGGCCGGCCCCGCAATCGTGAACAGTCGGGCCGAAGGACCCACTCAACATGCGAGTATCAATCCTGTGGGCAATACTTCTGACCATTGCGCTCTGCGATGTTCCCGCTCAAGCGCAACAAACAGGCGAAACACCGTTAACCGTCAAAATAGGCGTTCTCAGCGACATGTCCGGCCTTTACGCGGACGTTGGCGGGCCGGGATCGGTAGCTGCGGCCAACATGGCGGTCGAGGACTTTAATCCCGCCAGTCATGGCATGAAGGTCGAGATCGTCTCCGCCGATCATCAGAACAAGCCTGACATCGGATCGGCAATTGCCCGCCGCTGGTTTGATGTCGATCAGGTCAACGCGGTCGCGGACGTACCCAATTCCGGCGTAGCGCTCGCCGTAAGCAATGTAACGCGAGAAAAGAACCGGGTGTTTCTCATCTCGGGAGCGGCGGATTCCGATCTTACCGACAAGCAGTGCTCGCCGAACACCGTGCACTGGACCTACGATACCTGGGGTCTCGCGCACGGCACCGGAGAAGCCATCGTGCGGCAGGGTGGCAAGACCTGGTTCTTCCTTACGGCGGACTATGCGTTCGGCCATGCGCTCGAGCGAGATACCGCGGCCGTTGTCAAGGCGGCCGGCGGCAAGGTGCTCGGCGCTGTACGCCACCCCTTGAACACGTCCGACTTTTCCTCCTTTCTGCTGCAGGCCCAGGGCTCGAAAGCGCAAGTGATCGGGCTCGCCAATGCCGGTGGCGACACGATTAACGCGGTCAAGCAGGCCGCCGAGTTCAGGATCGTCCAGGGTGGACAGCGGCTCGCGGGACTTCTCGTATTCCTGTCCGATGTTCACGCTCTCGGGTTGCAGACCGCGCAGGGCTTGACGCTGACCACCGCATTCTATTGGGACCTCAACGACAAGACCCGGGCATTCGCGAAACGCTTCGCTGCCCGCGACGGCGGCAAGTATCCGACAATGGTTCAGGCGGGAGTGTATTCCTCGGTGCTTCATTATCTCGAGGCGGTTGCCAGGGTTGGCTCTCCCACGGACGGCACGAAGGTTGTCGAAGCCATGAAGGCAACCCGCTACGAGGATCCACTATTCGGTGACACCGTAGTTCGCCAGGACGGCCGGGCGATCCATGCCCTGTACCTGGTCGAGGTCAAGAAGCCGACGGAATCGAAGGGCCCCTATGACTATTTCAAGGTGCTCGCCACCATTCCGGCCGACCAGGCGTTCCGCCCGCTCGCCGACGAGAAAGGTACGTGCGGGCTTGTGAAAGCCGCATCCCGGTAGATCCGCCCGGTCGAGGCGCAGCAGCTTTTCGATACCGAGTGATCGGACGCGATCGATGGGACCGAACGGCGATGATGAAGAGCGCGAGATCACGAGGACGATCGAAAATCCCAACCGGAGTTCGACGGCCGGGGCGGCGTTGCCGTCTGGAAAAGGCCTGCAATTTGCGATCACAGTTCTGCGATCCGCTCCTTGAGGAGCCAGATCCGGTGGCGCGCAAGGCGGGTGCAGGCGTTATGCAAGTGTACTCAGTGCAAGTTGGAACTCCCGCATGCCTCAACGTATGGCCATCATGCTGGTCGCTGTCGGCCTGGTTTTCGCGGCGATCTTCGGGTTTGAGGCTTTCAGGGCCAGGATGATCCAGAACGCGATCGTGAGCCTGAGGAACCCACAGCAGACGGTTTCCACGATCACGGCCGGCACGCAAGATTGGCAGGATCGGCTGGAGGCCGTAGGCAGCACCCGGGCAGAGAAGGGGGCTGACCTTAGCCCGCAGGTTTCCGGCATCGTGAAAGCGATCCATTTCCAATCCGGCGAGAAAGTCGAACAGGGAGCCATGCTGGTCGAACTGGAGGACGCCGACGATATTGCCCAACTGCAGGCGCTCGAGGCGACAGCCGCGCTGGCGCAACTCAATTATGACCGAGCCAGCCAGTTGCTCAAGACCGACGCCGTTAGCCAGGAGACCGTCGATACCGATTTGTCGACGCTTAAGAACGCCCGGGCGCAGGTCGCGCAGCAGCGGGCGCTGGTAAGCTACAAATCGATCAGGGCTCCCTTTTCCGGCCGGCTCGGCATCCGGCAGGTCGATCTTGGCCAGTATATTGCGCCGGGCGCGCCGATCGTGACGCTGCAGCAACTCGACCCGATATTCATCGATTTTTACCTGCCGCAGCAGTCGCTGGCCAAGATCAAGGTCGGGCAAGCCGTCACGGCCGGGGTCGATACCTATCCTGACCTGGAATTCACCGGCAAGGTTCTGGCGATCAACCCGCTGGTCAACACGGCGAGCCGGAACGTCCAGGTCCGCGCGACGTTCAAGAATTCGGACGAGAAGCTCCTGCCGGGAATGTTCGCAACCGTCGACATCGAGGTCGGCGCTCCGAAAAGCTATGTGACGCTGCCGAAGACCGCGATCCACTATAATTCCTATGGCGACATCGTCTACGTGATCGAAAAATCGAAAAAAGGCGCGGACGGACAACAGCATGAGGTTGCGCAGCAGATATTCGTGAAGACCGGCCAGACGCGCGGCGACCAAGTCGCGGTGCTCAATGGAATCAAGCCAGGCGATGTCGTGGTGACGGCAGGGCAGAGCAAGCTCCACAACGGGTCGCCGGTCCGGATCAACAACGAGGTGCCGACAGCGTTCAGCGCGAATCCGCAGGTCTCTGAAGAATGAAGGGCATGCGATGAGCTTCACGGACCTTTTCATTCGCCGGCCGGTTCTCGCCACCGTCGTAAATCTGATGATCCTCGCGCTGGGTTTGCGTGCCATGGGTTCGTTGCCGGTGCTGCAGTATCCACGCACCCAGAACGCCGTCGTAACCGTCACTACGACCTACTACGGCGCCGATCCCGACGTGATCGCCGGATTTATAACGACCCCCCTCGAGAATGCGATCGCGCAAGCGAACGGCATCGACTACATGAGTTCGAATAGCGCGAGCGGTGTCAGCACGATAACCGTCAACCTCCGCCTGAACTTTGATGCCGACAAGGCGCTGACCGAAATCAACACCAAGGTTAACTCGGTCCTGAACCAGCTTCCCTCGGGATCGCAGCAGCCGGTCCTGACGGTGCAGATCGGCCAGACCGTGGACGCCATGTATCTTGGCTTCGACAGCGAAGTACTGGCGCGCAACCAGATCACCGATTATCTCGCCCGGGCCGTGCAGCCGAAGCTGCAGGCGGTGCCCGGCGTGCAGACTGCGGAGATACTGGGCGCGCAGAATTTTGCACTGCGCGCCTGGCTCAAGCCCAAGAAGCTCGCCGCGTACGGCTTGACGGCTACCGACGTTTCGGCGGCGTTGGCGCAAAACAATTACATCTCGGGACTCGGCGCCACCAAGGGACAGATGGTGGAAGTCAATCTGACCGCGTCGACCGGCCTGCACACCGAAAGTGAATTTGCCAACCTGATCGTCAAACAGGCGGGTGGCGCCATCGTGCGGTTGAAGGATGTCGCCAATGTTACGCTCGGCGCGGACAGTTATGAAACTGAGGTCGCGTTCGACGGCAAGCCGGCGGTCTATATCGGCATCCAGGTGGCGCCGACAGCCAATCTACTCGACGTCATCGCCGGCGTGCACAAGATCTTTCCGGCGATCCACGCGGCATTGCCGAACGGCCTGCAGGGCCGGATCGTGTACGATTCGACGAATTTCGTGAATGCCGCCATCCGCGACGTGGCGCGGACCCTGGTCGAAGCGCTGTTGATCGTCAACCTGATCGTGTTCCTGTTTCTGGGGTCCGTTCGTTCGGTCTTCATCCCGATGGTTGCGATTCCGCTGTCATTGGTCGGCGCTTTCACGATGATGCTGGCGCTCGGATTCTCGATCAATCTTCTGACCTTGCTCGCGTTGGTGCTCGCCATCGGGCTCGTTGTGGATGACGCGATCATCGTCGTCGAAAACGTCAATCGCCATCTGGAGGAAGGCAAGACACGAGTCGTCGCGGCAATCGAGGCGGCACGGGAGCTAGGCCGCCCGATCATCGCAATGACGGCGGTCCTGGTCGCGGTCTACGTCCCAATCGCATTCCAGGGCGGCTTGACTGGCGCGTTGTTCACCGAATTCGCATTTACCCTTGTCGGAACCGTGACGATATCAGCCGTCGTTGCGCTTACTCTATCGCCGATGATGAGTTCGCGACTCCTGAAAGCCAGCGGCACCACGCAAGGCCGGCAGGAGCGCTTTGTGGCTTTCGTCGATCGCCGCTTCGATGCCTTGCGACGCTTCTACCTGAGATGGCTGCACGGCAGTCTCAACCATGTCCCCGTGACGATGGTCTTTGCATTGCTGGTGCTGTCCAGCATTTATTTTCTCTATGCGGGCGCCAAGAGGGAACTCGCCCCGCAGGAAGACCAAGGTGTCGTGATCGCATCGTCGACGCTCGCGCCGAACGCCACGCTGCAACAGAAGGTACTATATGCGCGGCAGGTCTATCGGATCATGAAGCAATTTCCGGAGGCCGATCACGTCTTCCAGATCAACTCTCCCGCCACCGTGGTCGCCGGCATGGTGCTGAAGCCATGGGACGAGCGTGACCGAACGAGCAATCAACTCCAGCCGATCGTTCAGAGGAAGCTCGACCAGGTCGCTGGCGCGCGCATCGCCGCGTTTCAATTGCCTCCGTTGCCAGGCAGTCGGGGGTTACCGATACAGTTTGCAATCAAGACGACCGACTCGTTCGAACGGCTCAATGATGCCACCCAGCGATTTCTCAAGGCTGCGCTCGACAGTGGAATGTTCATCTTTCTCGATACGGACCTCAAGATCGATAACCCGGAAGCCATGGTCGAGATCGATCGCGACAAGGCCGCGCAACTCGGGCTCAAAATGAGCGATGTTGGCAACGCCATGGCGACGATGCTGGGCGGCGGATACGTCAATTACTTCAGCCTCGATCAGCGCTCCTACAAGGTGATTCCGCAGGTTCAGCGGCAGTTTCGTCTGAATACGGACCAGTTGCTCAACTACTACATCGCGAACGTCTCCGGCGTACCGGTATCCCTATCGACGGTCGCGCACGTCACTACCAAGACGGTGCCGGAGACACTCAATCATTTCCAGCAGCTCAATAGCGCCATCATCCAGGGAGTTGCGGCCCCCGGTATCGCTCAGGCCGACGCGCTGGATTTCCTCAACAACCTGGCGGCCAAGATGCTGCCCCAGGGCTACACCGTCGACTACGGCGGATTGTCCCGTCAGTATATCCAGGAATCCTCCGGCTTCCTCCTTACCTTCGGGTTTGCGCTCATCATCATTTTCCTGTCGCTGGCGGCGTTGTTCGAAAGCTTCCGGGACCCGTGCATCATCCTGGTCTCCGTGCCCATGTCGATTGCGGGCGCGCTGGTTTTCGTGAGTCTCGGTATCGGTGGCGCATCGCTGAACATCTACACCGAAGTCGGTCTGGTGACCCTGATGGGCCTGATCAGCAAACATGCGATTCTGATCGTCGAGTTCGCCAACGAATTGCAGCGCAACGGCATCTCCAGGCGTGAGGCCATCGAACAGGCTGCCGGCATCAGGCTTCGTCCGATTCTGATGACGACCGCGGCGATGGTGCTCGGTGTGGTTCCGCTGATCGCCGCAAGTGGCGCCGGTGCGGTTTCGCGGTTTAACATGGGGCTCGTGATCGCGAGCGGGCTTTCGATTGGTACGCTGTTTACGTTGTTCGTGGTCCCGGCGGTCTATCTGTTGATCGCAACCGACCATTCCCGCGAGGTAGAGCGAGGTGCCTCTCAAATCCCGCCGTCGGGCGATGCAGTAAGCACGGTCTGAAATCGACGTCGGTTCGTATACACTCTGGTGCCAAGGCCCGCTACCGGCGCTAGGAACGCGGCGCGCTTGCCTTGGAAACGATTAGGTCATCGGTATTGGCCGGCCCGAGTTCGCTGGCGCTGCCGTTGTCGAGAAACTCGTCGAGCATGGCTTGGATCTTTTGCTTCGCGAAAATGGGACCGCGGTCGCTCATCCAGGTGTGCTGAAAGCGGGTGTGGACAATGTCAATACCGTCCGCCTTGGCTTGCTGGGGGGATGGCAGCACGCCAGGATCGGTTACGAATTTCGGATCCGTTGAGCGGAATGAAAGAATCTTCAGCGTTTTACGAAGTACGAAGGGAACTCGCAGATTATCGAGCGTGATTACTTTCGAAACCAGGTCGGGGTGCAGCTTGGCGAAGTACATGGCGGTGTCACCGCCGTTCGAGTGTCCGACCAGCGTCAAATGACCGTAGTCGGCACTCGGCTGCAGTTTCTTTAGTTGCTGGATCACGAACAGAATGTTGGCTTCGCCTTTTTCGTAGACTCCGCGCCGGCCGACATAGGGCAGGCCGACCTTGGTCGGCAGGGGCGGATCAGTCGGCAGATCCTGCTGAACGCTGGCCACCAGGTATCCCCTGGCGGCGAACACGTCGGCCAGAAACGAATACTCGGTGTTCTTGACGGTATTGCCGTTGCTGATGATGGCGACCGGAAGCTTCCAGTATCCGTCATCCGCCTTCATCTCGTAGTCCCAGCGTACGGCAAGGTCGACGGCGATCGGCCGCTGCCGTACGGTGTCGAACAGATTCAGCGTCTCGTGCCGAATGCCCCACTTGCTGATCGCAAAATGAGCTGCGACGGCGACGGCGCAAAGGCACAACAAGACCGCAATTCCGCGCTTCATCGTTCCCGTCCCTAATCATTTTGATTCAACAGATAGTGTAGAAACGCAGAGGGTGCGTGGAAGCCTGGCCGGACCAGTATTAAATTTGAGAAAGCCATCTTCGCCGAGTGCGCTTTGTCGCGGCCTCTTCGCTGGACATCGTCACAGCGATCTCCTCAACCCGATATGGATCGTCATTGTGCAGCGCCTGCAGGCCGGCACTCTGGAGGCCGGCCTGCGCCGCGAAATCCAATTTGTTCGGGGGCGATGGAGAGCGCGCAAGAGTGCCCGACGCATCGAGCGGGGGCCGTTCAAAGCGCGCTGGCGGGTCAGCTCGCGCGCGGCGGAACACATCTGCGCGGAGCGGGAAATCTGCGCGTACAAAGCCGCGACGGATTGTTCTGTCGATTTAGAGCCAGGAGCTGCCGACCTCGGTCAGGTGGAACACGATGCCGATCCCGATGCCGCCAATTACCGCCGCTGTCATCGGCAAGAGAATTTCCACGGACGCGCTGAGGGCCGTGCGTCGACCTTGCCTCGTGTCGAAGTCGCCGGATATCCACGCACGCCACGAACGAGCGGCGCTGCCCGCTCTATCGACGGGCTTGCGTCCGAGAAGATACAACACCGTCGGAATCGCGGTGATCATGAAGAAGAGCGCGCTAATGACCCCGAGATTGAGCTCCAAATATCCTCCCTGCGAAAAGAGGGTCCACGCTGACAACACCAGACAGAATGAGAGCCCAGCGAGGGCGACATGGACGAACGGATGGAGTTGATCCGATATTTGAGGGGAGGTTTCCTGATCGATCTTGTTTTTCATAACGATGGCCTCCAAGACTGAGGGACCGATGGGTCTTCGCTTTGTCAGAAGCGTTCCAGACTAGTATATGGGGAGAGGTTGCGGGCAGCCGATATGCCGCGAGCGCAACCAGCCATTAAATAATCGTCATCTGAGTCTAATTGGCTTGCTTAACCACGCTTGTTGCATTCGGACGCACAAGTGGAACACATCGTCGCGAGGCCCTTGGCGATCGGCCGTTCTGGCGCAGGCGCCTGGTGGACGGTGCCGCAGGCGCGGCAGCCGTAGCGGGGCCGGCAGATGCGGATGACCCGCATGCGGGCCTGCACATGGTCGAGCATCTCACCGATTGTCTCACCGATCAGATGCAGCGCTCCGCCGCAGCAAGGGCAGGCCTGGCTCTCAACATCGGACCGGACGTCCTCGCGGGCCAGATGGGCCGGCAGGTTCGGTCGCTCCGCCGGTCTGGCGGCCTTGGTGTTGACGGCAGGAAGCCTGGCCTCGATTCGCGCCAACTCGACTTCGATGCCCTCAAGGCCGAGGTGCAATTGGTCGTCATCGGGGCGTTCGGCCCGTCGGACAAACTGGCTACGCCGTAGCTTCTTGATGATGAGATGGAGCCGTTCGATCTCGGCCTGCGCCTCGCTGAGGCTGGTGCGCTCGGCTGCGAGCGATCGCACCAGCCCTTGTAACGTCTCCACATCATCCGGCAGGGCCGCGAGATCGATGTTCATGACCGCAGGGAATAGCTGACACCGCGGCAACCTGGCTTATGCAAAGAGGCGCAGATCCATGGCAAGCAGCCGGTTAGCTCGGCATGTCGCTTGGGGTTCTGCTCAACACCTACGGCCACCATCATCCAGATCATTTGTCAGATGCCGTCGAAAAGATCGCGATGCGCGAACCTACCCACGAACGAAAAGCGCACGTATCTGGCGCGGTAATCCCCCTGCGGCGAAATTGAACGGAATAAGTTGTTGATTTCATTGGTGGGCCCGGCAGGACTCGAACCTGCAACCAGACCGTTATGAGCGGCCGGCTCTAACCGTTGAGCTACAGGCCCCGCCGCGGAGCGGCCGCGGGAATTGGGCGGCCGGCAACGGTGCCGCCATCGTTTACAGGGGAGATCGCGATCCGGCAATGCCGGGTTTTGGGCCGAAAACGCGCTTTCGCAAACACTCAGGCTTGCCTACAACCTCCGTTGCATCATTCGTCATCGAACGCTTGAGGCCAACATGAAACTCGCTTGGATTGCCTGCACTGGCCTGCTGCTTGCAAGCGGCGCCACGGCACAGGATGGAGGCAAGGCTATTACCAGGACCACGATCAGTCTCGGTACTGCGACGCCAGGCGGTGGCTTTCCGGTTTACGGCAACGCGTTCGCGGAAATCATGAATGCGGCCGATCCGGCGCTGTCGATCGAGCCGCGCAACACCAAGGGCTCCAACGAGAATATCCCGCTCCTGGAAGCCGACCAACTCGATATTGCGCTGGTGGCGGGAGAGCCGGCTTACGAAGCGTTCATGGGCATCGGCCGGAAACCGACAAAGCTGAAGATCCTCACCGCGATGTATTCCAGCCCCGGCATGTTCGTGGTGCGGGCGGACAGCCCCTACAAGACGATCAAGGATCTGGTCGGCCAGCCCGTGGCATTCGGCGCCAAGGGATCGGGCCTGCCGATCCTGTCGCGCTATATCCTCGACGGCATCGGGCTGAAGCAGGACGAGGACTTCAAGTCGATCTATCTCGACCGCGCCGGCGACGGCCCGGCCATGGTGCAGGATGGCCGCGCCGCCGCGCTGTGGGGCGCGGGCATCGGCTGGCCCGGCTTTGCCGCGATGGCGCAGGCGCCGGGCGGCGCGCGCTTCATCGCGCCTGACGCCGGCGAGATCGCGCGCGTCCGCGCCAGGCACACCTTTCTCAAGCCGCTGACCGTGCCGGCCAACAGCTATCCGAACCAGCCTGCCGCGATCGATTCCATCGGCTCCTGGAGCTTCGTGCTCGCGCGCGAAAGCCTGCCCGACGACGTCGCCTATCGGCTGGCGCGCACGCTGCACGGTTCGGAGGCCGCGCTCTGCAGGAAGCTGCCGCAGGCCTGCGAGACCACGGCTGCGAACACGGTCGCGGCCGTGCCGAATGCGGCGCTGATTCATCCCGGGGTGATG
Source organism: Bradyrhizobium sp. (assembly GCF_036735945.1). Lineage (GTDB taxonomy): Bacteria > Pseudomonadota > Alphaproteobacteria > Rhizobiales > Xanthobacteraceae > Bradyrhizobium. Next base: position 137,151 of record NZ_DAINNI010000001.1, read on the forward strand.
AAGTTCCTGAAGGAAGCGGGGGTGGTGAAGTAAGAAGCTGCGCTTCTATAGGCGTTAGTCATTCCGGGATGGTCCGTCAGGACCAGACCCGGAATCTCGAGATTCCGGGTTCGCTTGCGCGCCCCGGAATGACTGCTACGCAGTCATTTCTTCCCCAACGCACACGCCGGATCGGGCGGGCCGAACGCTTCATCGCCAGGGATCTTGGCGAGGATCTGATAATAGTCCCACGGATATTTCGATTCCTCGGGCTTCTTGACCTGCACCAGCCAGAGGTCGTGCACCATCAGATTATCCTCGCGCAGCTTGCCGTTGCGCGAGAAGAAATCCTCGATCGGCTTCTCGCGCATCTTCGCCGCCACTTTCAACGGCTCGTCGGTGCCGGTTTCCTTGATGGCGCTGAGATAGCTCATGACGGAGGAATAGACGCCGGCCTGCCACATCGTCGGCATCCGGTTCATCTTGGCGAAATAGCGCTTCGACCATTCGCGGGTCTTGTCGTCCATGTCCCAGTAGAACGACGTCGTCAGCAGCAGACCCTGCGCCGCCGGCAGTCCGAGCGAATGGATGTCGGTGATCAGTGCCAGCAGCGCCGCCATCTGCTGGCCGCCCTTGAACACGCCGAACTCGGCGCCGGTCTTGATCTCGTTCATGTTGTTCGGCGGACCGGCGGCGATGCCGATGATCTTGGCTTTGGACGCCTGCGCCTGCAGCACGAAGGACGAGAGATCGGGCGTGGCGAGCGGCGGCCGCACCGAGCCGAGCACCTTGCCGCCATTGGCGGCAATGACGGTGGAAGCATCGCGTTCCAGCGAATGGCCAAAGGCATAGTCGTCGGTGATGAAAAACCAGCTATCGCCGCCGCGCTTCACCACCGCCTGCGCGGTGCCGACCGCAAGCGCCCTGGTGTCGAACACCCATTGCATCGCGTATGGCGAACAGAATTTGCCGTGGAAATCCGCCGTGCCGGTCGAGTGCACGATCAATAGCTTCTTCTTCTCGTTGGCGATGTTCTGCACGGCAAGGCCAACGGCCGAGACCGGCACGTCGACGATCAGGTCGACCTGATCGACGTCGTACCAGCGCCGCGCGATGCCGCCGCCAATGTCGGGCTTGAGCTGATGATCGCCGACGACAATGCTGATCGGCTTGCCCAGCACTTTGCCACCGAAATCGTCGACCGCCATTTGCGCCGCCGTCACCGATCCCTCGCCGGTCGGCGTCGACGCCGGGCCGGTCATGTCGGTGAGGACGCCGATCTTGACCACATCGTCTGAAATTTGCGCGAGCGCGGCGGTCGATCCCAGCAGCGCAGCCGCGAGTACTCCCAGCCTGGAAAGGTTCCTGGCGAACATCCGTTTCTCTCCCATCGGCTTGATTGGCCGGATCATTTGATCGGCGGTTGGCTCCGCCAATTGGTCTCATTTGCAACTATTCCGGACCTGCGTCAATCGGCCGAAAGGAGCAGGGAGAACTGTTAGCGGTAACGGGCTCTGTTTATTTCCAACCCGATTCAGGGCATAGCCGGGCGATGACGTCGCTCCAGCGCCTGCCGACTTCCCTGACGCCACTCGACGCCGCACTTGCAGTGCTGCTTGATGATGTGGAACCGATCGCTCCGGTCGAAGCGGTGCTCGCGGAGACGGTGGGATGCACCGCTGCTGAAATGCCGCCGCTCCCAGTTCATCCTTTGCGCGACATCGCGGTGGTGGACGGCTACGCCTTTTCCGCGCGCGATCTCGTCGGCGCGTCGTCCTATTCGCCGCTGCCACTGCTGGCCGCGCCCGCCTGGGTCGAGGCCGGCGAAGTCATGCCGCATGGTTGCGACTGTGTGCTGGATGCGGATTCCGTCGACATCTCCGGTCCGATGCCGCAGGTGTTGGCGGAGGCCATACCGGGGCAGGGCGTGCGCCGGGCTGGCAGCGAGTTTGCCGCGGGCAGTCTCGTGGTCCGGGCTGGGCAGCGTGTGCTGCCGCGCCATCTTGTAATGGCGCGCGCCGCCGGATTGGAGCGCATAAAAATCCGCCGTCCGCGCCTGCGCATCGTCAATGTCCCCGGCGGCAGTGCAACGGCGGCTTTGATCGCGGAAAGCGCGCGCGCTGAATCCGCCGATATCATCCACGTCACCGCTGCCTCCCGCGATGCCGTATCGATCGGCGCGGCGCTTGATACCGGTGCCTGCGATTTGCTCCTGATTGTCGGTGGCTCCGGCGTGGGCCGCACCGACGCTGCGGTGACGGCACTCGCTGCGCGTGGCGCGGTTCTCGCTCACGGCATTGCCCTGCAGCCCGGGCGCACCGCGGCCGTCGGGCGCATCGGCAAGACGCCCGTCGTGGTGTTGCCCGGCGCGCCGGACCAGGCGCTGGCGGCATGGTGGACGCTGGCGTTGCCTCTGCTCGATCGTCTCGCCGCTCGAGCGCGACGGCGGACGGTCAATTTGCCGCTGGCGCGCAAGATTGCATCTCAGATCGGGCTCGCCGAGATCGTGCTTGTGGAACGCAACGAGGATATGTGGAACACGCTGGCGGTGGGCGATTTGTCGCTGGATGCGATCGGCCGCGCCGAGGCCTGGCTTGTGGTATCAGGCGGCTCGGAAGGATTTGCGGCAGGCAGCACTGTCGATGCCTATGTGTTGCGGGAGTGATATGAGCTCTGGAATGACCAATACGCCCTCGCCGAGAGACCGCGATACCAGCGAGCAGGATCAGTTCCTGACGATCCTGTCGCGCGAGGACGCGCTGGCACGGTTCGAAGCGGCGCTGTTCCCGCGCGCCGTTCCGACGGAGATGCGCCCGCTTGCTGATGCGCTCGGCTGCGCGCTCGCCGAAGACGTGGTGGCGCCGATCGATGTGCCGCCGTTCGACCGCTCCAATGTCGACGGCTTTGCGGTGCGCTCGGCCGATCTTGTGTCGGCCGGCGAGGCTTCGCCGCTCCGCGTGATGCTGAACGACGAGGTGATCGCCTGCGGCACCGCGCCGACGCGGCCGGTATTGTCGGGAACGGCGACGCCGATCGCGACCGGCGGTCCGGTGCCGCGCGGGGCGGACGCCATCGTGATGGTCGAGCATACGCAGCCGGCGGGACCTCGCGCGATCGAAATCCGCCGCGCCGCTTCGCCTGGCCAGTTCGTCTCTTATGCCGGTTCCGATATCGCGCGCGGCGAGGCGCTGCTGCGCGGCGGCACGATCGTCGGCTCGCGCGAGATCGGCATGCTGGCAGCCTGCGGCATCGCGCAGGTTCCGGTCGCGCGACGGCCGCGCGTTGCCGTCATTTCCACCGGCGACGAACTGGTGCAGCCCGGACAACCGTTGCGGCCGGCTGCGATCTACGACACCAACGGCGCGATCGTCACCGCGGCGATATCGGAGAACGGCGGCGAGGCCCGCTTTCTCGGCGCAATCCCCGACGACGAAGCGCAGCTCGAAGACGCGATGCGCAAGGCGCTCGCAACCAGTGACATGCTGGTGCTGTCAGGCGGCACTTCCAAAGGCGCGGGCGATGTCTCCCACCGCATCATCGGACGGCTCGGCAAGCCCGGCATCATCGCGCACGGCGTCGCGCTGAAACCCGGCAAGCCGCTGTGCCTTGCAGTCTGCGACGGCAAGCCCGTGATCATCCTGCCGGGCTTTCCGACCTCGGCGATGTTCACCTTCCACGACATGATCGTGCCGGTGTTGCGGCGGATGGCCGGCTTGCCGCCGCGTTCGGACGCCAAGGTCAGTGCGCGCGTGCCGGTGCGGATCGCTTCCGAGTTGGGCCGCACCGAGTTCGTCATGGTGTCGCTGGTCGAAGGAGCCGACGGCTTGATCGCGTACCCCACGGGGAAAGGCTCCGGCGCCATCACGTCCTTTGCGCAGGCCGACGGCTTCCTGCGCATCGATGCGCTGGCAGACCAGATGCCGGCAGGAAGCGAGACCGAAGTCACGCTGTTCACGCCGCATGTGCGGGTTCCGGATCTCGTCATCGTTGGCAGCCATTGCACCGGGCTCGATCTCGTCACCGCGCCGCTGGCGCATGGCGGGCTCGTGGTGCGCTCGATCGCCGTCGGCAGCCTCGGCGGGCTCTCGGCCGCCAGGCGCGGCGAGTGCGATTTTGCCCCGATCCATCTGTTCGACGAGAAGAGCGAGACCTACAACACGCCCTATCTCAGCGACGACCTCGAACTGGTGCCGGGCTGGCGCCGCATGCAGGGCATCGTGTTTCGCAAGGGCGACCGGCGCTTCGAGGGTTTGAGCGCGGAAGAGGCGGTGCGCGTGGCCCTTGCCGATCCCGCCTGCATCATGGTCAACCGCAACCAGGGGGCCGGCACCCGCATCCTGATCGATCGCCTGCTCGGCGGCGCGCGCCCGGACGGCTACTGGAATCAGCCGCGCTCGCACAATGCCGTGGCTGCGGCCGTCGCGCAGCACCGCGCCGACTGGGGCATGACCATTGCGCCGGTCGCGCATGCGTCAAACCTGGGTTTCATTCCCTTTGCCGAAGAGCATTATGACTTCGCGCTGGTAAAGGCGCGCAAGCAGAGGCCGGCCGTGCAGGCCTTTCTCGAAGCGCTGGCGTCGGAGGAGCGACGCGCGGTGCTGACGCAGGCAGGTTTTCGGCCGGCCTGAAGCGGACGCGGACTGAAGAAGCCGTCAACAGAAACGGCTCGGGCTCGGGCGGGGGATGGGAATGGCAAGACCGCTATCGATTGCGATCATTGGCGCCGGCATGGGTGGGCTCGCGACCGCCGCGGCGCTGGGGCGGGTCGGCATCGACGCCACCGTCTATGAGCAGGCGACGCAATTCGCGCGGATCGGCGCCGGCATCCAGATCGGCTGCAATGCCATGCAGGTGCTGCGCGGACTCGGGCTGGAGACAAGGCTGCGCGGCCAATCCTTCTATCCGCGTTCCTGGAACAACCGCGACTGGCGCACCGGCGACATCAAGTTCGACATGATCTTCGGCGAGAGCGCCGAGCAGAAATTTGGCGCGCCCTATCTTTTGGCGCACCGCGGCGATCTGCATGCCGCGCTCGCCAGCGCCGTTCCCGATGCATGCGTCAGGCTCAATTACAAACTGGTCGGGCTGGAGGAAAGCGGCGAGGGTGTCCGATTGGCCTTTGCCAATGGCGCGAACGTCGTTGCCGACGCCGTGATCGGCGCAGACGGTGTCCACTCGATCGTGAGAGATATCCTGTTCGGCACCTCGCCGGTGAATTTCACCGGGCGGATCGCCTACCGCACCACCTATCCCGCCGCGCTGCTCGGCGGCGAACAGATCGACGATTGCACCAAATGGTGGGGCGAGGATCGCCACATCGTCATTTATTACGTGAAGCCGGACCGCAGCGAGATCTATCTCGTCACCAGCCAGCCGGAGCCGGATTTCCGGATCGAGTCATGGTCGGCGAAGGGCGACGTCAGGGAGTTGCGGAAGGCGTTCGCCGGCTTCCACCAGCAGGTCGAGCAGGTGCTGGGCGCATGCCCCGACGTCCACAAATGGGCGATCGTCGACCGCAATTCGCTGGAGCGCTGGACGGATCGCAATGTGACGTTGCTCGGCGACGCCTGCCATCCGATGACGCCGTACATGGCGCAGGGCGCCGCGATGGCGATCGAGGATGCTGCCGTGCTGTCGCGCTGTCTCGACGGCGTGGAACGGGAAGGCGTTGCGCATGCTTTCCGCCGTTTCGAGGAAACGCGAAAGCCGCGGACGTCGCGCATCCAGGATACCTCGCGCGCCAATACCTGGCTCAGCGGAAAAACCGATACCGACTGGGTTTACGGCTACGACGCCTGGTCCGTGCCGCTGGCCGCCTAACCCCCATCCAGGATGGCCAGCCGTTCCGCCTCCGCGATATCGTCCATGGTGTTGGCGTTGAAGAACGGGTCCAGTGGCGCAACCGGCCATGTCACGGTGGCCAACCTGTAGCGCGCGGTCCAGCGGTCGATCTTCCTGACATCTTCGACGACGAGTGCGTGGCGAAGCTGTTCGCGCAAGCCGACGTTCCAAAGCCCGATCACCGGATGTGACTGGCCGTCGGAAGCCGCCACCGCGAGTTCGGCATTGTCAGCTTCGAGTGCATCATAGAGCCGCGACACCAGATCGCGTGGCAGGAACGGACAATCCGCGGCGGCGCTGAGTACGAATTTCAGGTTCGGCCGGTTGGCCGCGGCCCAATCGAGCGCTGCCAGGATGCCCGCGAGTGGACCAGGAAAATCAGCGACACCATCGGCAATGACCGGCAGGCCGAACGCCGCAAAGCGGGCGGGATCGCCGTTGGCATTGAGGATCAATCCGTCGCACTGCGGCGCAAGCCGCGCGATCACGCGGTCGAGAATGGTGCGGCCGCCGATGGTGCGCATCGGCTTGTCGCCGCCGCCCATTCGCCGTGCGAGGCCGCCTGCCAGGAGAACGCCGGGAATATTATTCGTCACGCTCTTCGCCCTTGCGCTTGTGGCGCGCGGATTCTTCCTCGACATAGTCGAGGTTCTGGTCGAACACGATCCGCTCATGCCCCGATAGCGCAATGAAGCGCTTGCCTCGCGTGCGCCCTACCAGCGTCAGCCCGACCTGCCGCGCCAGCTCGACGCCCCATGCGGTGAAACCTGAGCGCGAGACGAGAATGGGAATGCCCATCCGCACCGTCTTGATCACCATCTCCGAGGTGAGGCGGCCGGTGGTGTAGAGGATCTTGTCGGTGGGATCGACGCCGTGGCGATAGATCCAGCCCGCGATCTTGTCGACCGCGTTGTGACGGCCGACGTCCTCGGTGTAGCAGACCGGCGTGCCTTCCTTGCAGAGTACGCAGCCATGGATCGCGCCGGCTTCCAGGTAGAGCGACGGCATGGTGTTGATCGCGCGCGTCATCTCGTAGAGCCAGGAGGTGCGCAGTTCAGCCTTCGGCAGCGCCACGCTTTCCACCGCTTCAAGCAAATCACCGAACGCCGTGCCCTGCGCGCAGCCGGAGGTCTGCGTCCGCTTCCTCAGCTTTGCCTCGAAATTGGTGTGGTGCTCGGTGCGCACCACGACGACTTGCAAATCGTCGTCGTACTCGACCTCGGTGACGATGTCGTCGTATTTCAGCATGTTCTGGTTGAGGAGGTAGCCGAGCGCCAGATATTCCGGATAGTCGCCGATCGTCATCATGGTGACGATCTCCTGCGCGTTCAGGTACAGCGTCAGCGGCCGCTCCACCGGCACCCGGATCTCGACGAAAGCACCGGTCTGGTCGGTGCCGGCAACACGCTCGGTCAGCCGCGGATCCTCCGGATTCGGCACGATCAGGGGGGCTGGGGCTTTTTCCATCTTCATCATAGGACGCAGGTTAGCATGACATTACCTGTCGGCTGATATAAGCACCGGAGTTAACAAGTCACGGTTTACTCCGTCATGGCCGGGCTTGTCCCGGCCATCCACGCGCTTCTTGCTGCGACAAGGCGAGACGTGGATGCCCGGGTCAAGCCCGGGCATGACGATCCTGCAGGGAAATGCGGGCTCGGAGAGCATGATGAAGGTAATAGGCCTCGCGGGATGGAGCGGCGCCGGCAAGACCACCTTGCTGACGCGGGCGATCCCGCAATTCGCAAAGCAGGGCCTTCGCGTCTCCGTGATCAAGCACGCCCATCACGCCTTCGATGTCGATGTGCCCGGCAAGGATTCCTGGCGGCACCGCGAGGCCGGCGCGGCAGAGGTGCTGGTGTCCTCCAGCCAGCGCTGGGCGCTGATGCGCGAACTGCGCGGCGCCAGCGAGCCGCGACTTCCGGAACTGCTGGCGAAAATGTCGCAGGTCGATCTCGTCGTGGTCGAGGGCTTCAAGCGCGAGCCGCATCGCAAGATCGAGGTCCATCGTGCCGCCAATGGCAAGCCGCTGCTGTTCCCCGACGACCCCGGCATCGTCGGGATTGCGACCGATACGGCGGTTGAAACCACGCTGCCGACAGCCCATCTCGACGATATCGCGGCGGTGGCGTCGATGATGCTGAAATCGGCGATCTCGCTCGAAGACGTATTGGCCAAATGCGAAGCTGAGGGCTGATCAGGTACATGGCGCAATTGTCCGACGATTGCTTTGCCTTTGGCGGCCCGATGATGTCGGTCGATGAGGCCGTGGGCCTCATTGCGGCGCGCGTGACGCCGGTGGTGGACGTCGAGGTGACGACGCTCGCGCAAGCCGATGGCCGCATTCTCGCGCACGACGTTCTGGCGCCGCTGCCGCTGCCGCCGTTCACCAATTCCGCCGTCGACGGCTATGCGGTGTCGAGCCGCGATCTGCCGCAGCAGGACGAGCAGGCCTTTCCGGTGATCGGCCGCGTCCAGGCCGGCAGCGCCGCAGCGGCGCCGCTCAAGCCGGGGCAGGCGACGCGCATATTTACCGGTGCGCCGATGCCGGAAGGCGCCGATACGGTCTTCATGCAGGAAGACGTTCGCGTCGACGGCGACAAGGTGGTGCTGCCGGCGGGCCTCAAGCCGGGCGCCAATGTGCGCCCCGCGGGCGAAGACATTCCGTTGGGCTTTGCGGCGTTGAGGGCCGGCCAGCGGCTGCGGCCGCAGGATGTCGCGCTCGCCGCTGCGTTCGGCTTGACCGGCCTCGAGGTCGTCAGGCGCCTTCGCGTCGCTGTGTTCTCTACCGGCAATGAGCTGGCTTCGCCAGGCACGACGCGCACCGCGGCGCAATTGTTCGATTCCAACCGCGTCATGCTGATGGCGATGCTGGCGCGGCTCGGCTGCGAGGTCAGCGACCTCGGCATTCTCGGAGACGACCGCGCCGCGCTCGCGCGTGCTCTGCAGGATGTGGCTGCCGTGCACGATCTGATCCTCACCACCGGCGGCGTTTCGACCGGCGAGGAGGATCACGTCAAGGCGAGCGTCGAGAGCGTCGGCCGGCTGGTGCTATGGCGAATGGCGATCAAGCCGGGACGCCCGGTTGCGATGGGCATCATCGGCGGCACGCCGTTCATCGGCCTGCCCGGCAATCCGGTGGCGAGCTTTGTCACCTTCGTCCATGTGGTGCGGCCAACGATCCTGGCGCTGTCAGGCGCGGCGCCGGAGCCGCTGACGCCGATGCCGGTTCGTGCCGCGTTCAGCTACAAGAAGAAGATTTCGCGCCGTGAATATGTCCGCGTCAGCCTGTGCAAGGCCGCCGATGGCGCGCTCGAGGCCGTGAAGTTTCCGCGCGAAGGCGCCGGCCTTCTGTCCTCGCTGGCGGATACGGACGGCCTGGTCGAACTTGGCGAAGACGTGACGCAGGTCTTGCCCGGCCAGACGGTGGGCTTTCTGTCCTATGCGGGCCTCATCAACTGATGTCCGTTGACGATGCGGGACCGCTTCGCCATGGTCGGCCCATGACGACGACGAAACTCGACCTCACTGGCCTGAAATGTCCCTTGCCGGCCCTGAAAACCCGCAAGGCGCTGAAGGCGATCACGCCGGGCGATTTTCTGGAAGTGCACTGCACCGATCCATTGTCGGTCATCGACATTCCCAACCTGATCCGGGAGACCGGCGACAAGGTCGAGATCACCGAGCGCGTGGAAGCGCGGATTGTCTTCTTGATAGAAAAAGCAAATGGATCGATAGAAAAATCAAATGTCTGATCCGTCCGGTTGCTGTGACTTTCGCGTGGAACCGCGGCGTCATTAGAACGTACGATTGCCGGGTGCGACATGCGGTCCTAGAAAGCCCGGTATGAACCTCCCGACATCGAAGGCGAGCGCACCGGCAGTCCCTGCCACGGTCAACGAACCGGTGGGGAAACCCGGCAAATCGGCCGGCGGCCCCGAGTTCAGCGCGCTGGCGCATGCCTCGATCCTGATCATCGATGACGAACCCGGCATGCGCAACTTCCTCATGCGAACGCTGGGCCCGCGCTGCAAGCATGTGGAGGAGGCGGCCGATACCGACGAAGCCTCGCGCAAGCTCGACAAGAGCCGCTTCGATATCGTCATTCTCGACAACATCATGCCGGGCAAGAACGGCGTCGAATGGCTGGCGGAGCAGCGCGCGGTCGGGTTCTTTGCCGACGCCATCCTGATCACAGCCTATGCCGATCTCGACACCGCCATTCAGGCGCTGCGCGCCGGCGCGGTCGATTTCGTGCTGAAACCGTTCCGCTCCAACCAGATCCTGAACGCAGTGGCGCGCTGCCTCGACCGTGTCAGGCTGCAGCGCGAGAATTATGTGCTGCGCTATGCCTTGCGGGCGTCATCGGATCGCACCTTCCTGCGTGATAATCTGATCGGGGAATCGCCGGCGGCACGGAACGTGCGGGAAACCGTTGCGCGCGTCGCTCCGCTGCCGACATCGATCCTGCTCACCGGCGAGTCCGGCACCGGCAAGGAAGTCGCGGCGCGCTCGATCCACTCGTTGTCCGATCGCGCCGACAAGCCCTTCGTACCGGTCAATTGCGCCGCGATTCCCCCTGACATGATCGAGGGCGAACTGTTCGGGCACATCAAGGGCGCCTTCACCGGCGCCGACAGCGGCCGCGAGGGGCTGTTCCTCTATGCGCATGGCGGCACGCTGTTCCTCGATGAAATCGGCGAACTGCCGCTGCCGATGCAGAGCAAGCTGCTGCGTGTGCTGGAGGATCGCCGCGTCCGGCCGGTCGGCTCCGAGCGCGAAGTGCCGGTCGATCTGCGCTTCATCTTTGCGACCAACGCCGACCTGCAGAAGGCGGTGGAAAAGGGACGCTTCCGCGCCGATCTCTATTATCGCCTGAACGTCATGCAGATTCATCTGCCGCTGCTCAAGGACCGCGACGACGACGTGCAGGAACTCGCGGCGATCTTCATGAACAAGCTCTCGATGCAGCTTGGCATGCCGCCGGTTCCGATCGACAGCGCCGTGCGGACCGCGCTGGCGAGTTACGACTGGCCGGGCAATGTGCGCGAGCTGCGCAATTTGATCGAGCGCACCCTGATCCTCGGTGCGTTCCCCGACGATTTCGCGGGACCGCGGAGCGACGGGCAAGCCGCCACCGCCGGCAGTCTGGCCGATATGGAACAGCGGCACATTCTGTCGGTGCTGAAGGAGGCCAGCGGCAATCGCGAGGAAGCGGCGCGGCGGCTCGGCATCTCGCGCAAGACCATCGACCGCAAACTCGCATCGTGGAATGGGTGATCGAAACAGCATCGATGGGCCGCTGCGCGGGCGATCTGTCCGCTTCCGGCTGCTCGCTATCGCGCTGTTGCCGATGCTGGTCATCCTGCCGCTGCTGCTTGGCGTGGCTGCCTATCGCTGGAATGCGCGGTTCGATGCGACGCTGATCTCGAAGGTGAATGGCGATCTCACCATTGCCCATCAATATCTGGCGCGCATTCTGGAAAAGACCGGCGTCCAGATTCGCGGCCTCAGCCTCTCGTTCCGCTTTCGGGAGGTCGAAGAGCAGGAAACGCTCGCGACGGTCGAGACCCTGCTTGAACAATCCCGCAAGGAGATGGGTCTCGACTTCCTCTATCTGATGGACGCCGGGGGAAAGGTCATCGCCTCGTCCCCGGCGTTCAAGGGGACGCCAAGGGCGGATTGGCCGATCATCACCTCGGCGTTGTCGGGCCAGTCTCCGTCGACCGGGATCGACATCTTCACCAATGCCGAGCTTGCGGCGATTTCGCCTGATCTGGCCGAGCGTGCGCGTCTCGATCTGGTGCCGACGCCCAATGCCGTGCCGACCGACCGCAACGCGGAAACCCACGGCATGGTGGTGCATGCGGCGAGCCGCGCAACGGCGCCCGGAGGCGGTCCGGCTGCCCTCGTCGGCGGCATCCTGCTGAATCAGAATCTGGAATTCATCGATACCATCAATGACCTCGTCTATCAGGCGGCCAGCCTGCCGGAAGGCAGCAAGGGAACCGCTACACTGTTCCTGGACGACGTGCGGATCTCGACCAATGTCCGTCTGTTCGAGGGGCGACGCGCGCTGGGGACGCGGGTTTCGGCGGCGGTGCGCTCCGCGGTCCTGGGCGAGGGGCACACCTGGCTCGACAGCGCCTTCGTCGTCAACGACTGGTACATCTCGGCCTATGAGCCGCTCGTCGATACCTATGGCCAGCGCGTCGGCATGCTCTATGTCGGCTTTCTGCAGAAGCCGTTCGACGACGCCAAGCTCGAGACGCTGCTGATCATCGCGCTTGCCTTCATCGCGATCACGGCAGCGACCGTGCCGATCTTCCTGCGCTGGGCACAGTCGATCTTCATGCCGCTCGAACGCGTTACCGCGACGATCGGCGAAGTGGAGAGCGGCAATCTCTCCGCCCGCACCAAATTGCGGGCGTCGGGTGACGAGATCGGCCGTGTGGCGTTCCATCTCGACACGCTGCTTGACCAGATCCAGGAGCGCGACCGCCAACTGCGCGAATGGAACGAGGAGTTGAACACGCGGGTGCGCGAGCGAACCCGCGACCTCGAGCTTGCCAATCTGAAGCTCGAGGCGACCACCAAGCAGCTCATCATGTCGGAGAAGCTCGCGGCGATCGGCGAGATCACCGCTGGAGTCGCGCATGAGATCAACAATCCGATCGCGGTGATGCAGGGCAATCTCGACGTTATCAGAAGCGTGATCGGCGACGAGGTCGAAAAGGCCAAGGTCGAGTTTCGCCTGGTCGACGAGCAGATCCACCGCATCAGCCAGATCGTCACCAAGCTTTTGCAGTTCGCCCGGCCCGAGGAATATGCCGGCTATGTCGAGCGCCATGCGCCGGGAGCCGTGGTCGCGGACTGCCTGCCCCTGGTGCAGCACCTCCTCAACAAGACTGATATCAGTGTGGAGAGAGAGGACCGTGCCAGCCGCCTGGTCCTGATGAATCGTACCGAACTGCAGCAGGTGCTGATCAACCTGATCGTCAACGCGATCCACGCCATGCCGGAGGGCGGGCGACTGACGCTTCGTTCATACGACGCCGACCGCGACGGCGTATCAGGCATCACCATCGAGGTGGCCGATACCGGAATCGGCATCGACGCTGATGTCGTCGAAAAGGTCTTCGACCCGTTCTTCACCACCAAGCGCCGGGAAGGCACCGGCCTTGGTCTTTCCATCAGTCAGACACTGATCAAGCGCCAGCGTGGCCAGATCGTGGTGGAAAGCGAAGTGGGCCGCGGAAGTACGTTCCGCGTCTGGCTTCCCGAAGCCGATTGATCAGGGATTCTCGGACATTTTGTCCGGCGTATCCGGACAATTTGTCCTGGGTTGCAGGCTGGAACCTGACAACCCATTGATTTCACGCATCGTGCGATTTGGCACACGGATTGCTGGCACCTTTTCAACAACTGAAAAGGGAGGGACGACAACCGCGGTGCGCGGATCAGTTTAGTTGTCGCCCGCATACACGCCGGCAAAATCTCACCTCAATTCGTTGGCATTGCTGCGGTCGCAATCAGAAAATCATCGGGGTGGATGCTTTCGGATGCGCGCGTCGGTTCCGCGCGTCCGGAGTCGCATGGAATGGCAGGATGGGGCTGTTCCGCTGCGTGACAGACGATGGACCGAAAACACTAAACAGGCGCCCAAGGCGGGCCGCAGGGGAAAACAACGATGACATCGATTAGCAGCGCCGGGACCATTCCCGGTGGTGGGACGGGATTGCTCGACAAGGAGCGAACGATTGCGACAGCGGGCTTCAACCGCTGGCTGGTGCCGCCGGCGGCGCTTTGCATTCATCTCTGCATTGGCATGGCCTATGGCTTCAGTGTGTTCTGGCTGCCGCTGTCGCGCGCGATCGGGCTAAATGCGCCGAAGGCGTGTCCCGACATGTCGCTGGTCCAGGAACTCTTCACCACCACCTGCGACTGGAAGGTCGCCAGCATGGGCTGGATGTACACCCTCTTCTTCGTCGTGCTTGGCGTTTCGGCTGCGGCGTGGGGCGGCTGGCTGGAGCGCGCGGGCCCGCGCAAGGCCGGCTTTGTCGCTGCGCTGTGCTGGTGTGGCGGGCTGTTCCTCGGTGCGATCGGCATCTACACCCATCAGCTTTGGTTGATGTGGCTCGGATCCGGCGTTGTCGGTGGCATCGGCCTTGGTCTCGGCTACATCTCGCCGGTCTCGACACTGGTGAAATGGTTTCCCGATCGCCGCGGCATGGCGACCGGCATGGCCATCATGGGCTTCGGTGGCGGCGCCATGATCGGCGCGCCGCTCGCCAACCTCCTGATGAACTACTTCAAGACCCCGACCTCGGTCGGCGTCTGGGAAACCTTCGTCGCAATGGGCGTGATCTATTTCGTCTTCATGATGGTCGGCGCGTTCCGCTATCGTATCCCGCCGGACGGCTGGCGCCCGGAGGGCTGGACCCCGCCGTCGAAGTCGAATGCGATGATTTCGCAGGCCAACGTCCATCTCGACAATGCGCACAAGACGCCGCAATTCTGGCTGGTCTGGTGGGTGCTGACGCTGAACGTTTCGGCCGGTATCGGTGTGATCGGCATGGCCTCGCCGATGCTGCAGGAGATCTTCGCCGGCAAGCTGATCGGCTTGCCCGACGTCGGCTTCAACCAGCTCGACGCAACGCAGAAGGCGACGATTGCCGGCATCGCGGCAGGCTTCGCCGGATTGCTCTCGCTGTTCAACATCGGCGGCCGGTTCTTCTGGGCGTCGCTGTCGGACAAGATCGGCCGCAAGAACACCTACTACACGTTCTTCATCCTCGGCATCGTGCTGTATGCGCTGGCGCCGACGTTCGCTGCGATGGGTTCGAAGCTTTTGTTCGTGCTCGGCTTCGGCATCATCCTGTCGATGTATGGCGGCGGCTTCTCCACCGTGCCGGCCTATCTGGCTGACCTGTTCGGCACCCAGTTCGTCGGCGCCATCCATGGCCGCCTGCTGACGGCATGGTCGACCGCGGGCATCATCGGTCCGGTGGTGGTGAACTACATCCGCGAGTTTCAGCTCGCGGCCGGCGTCCCGCGCGACCAGCTCTACAACACCACGATGTATATCCTGTGCGCGATGCTGATCGCGGGCCTGATCTGCAACTATCTGGTCAAGCCGGTCGACAAGAAGTGGCACATGAGCGAAGCCGAGCTTGCCAAGCTGCAGGCGGCGACGGCCGGCGCCGGGAACTCGGGTCCGTCGGGCTCCTATGGCATCGGCTTCGGCGGGCTCGACGCCAGGGCCGCCCTGTTCTGGGCCTTCGTCGGCATTCCGCTGCTGTGGGGCGTCTGGAAGACGCTGGAAAGCGCCGTCAAGATCCTTTGATGGTTTGGGCGCCGTGGGGATAATTCCCCACGGCGTCTCGCCAATTTGAGGTCACCATTGCTCGATAAGTCTTCGCTATCGCAGCATGGTTTGGCTTTATTGATCACGCCGTCGTTTCGGGGTCTGATGTCGCGTCAGGCAGGGCGACCGCGCTGAGGTCGCCGAGGGCGCAAATGCCCAAGCGCCGTCATAGCCGGCGGATTAAATCCTTAACAAGACGCCACAATTGGCTTGGCATCTGGCATACCAGAGATTAGAGTCGATCTAATCCAAGGTCCAGGGAACGAGACGCTATCGATGACTGTCCATAACGTGCACGAGGTCCGCTCGTTCGAACATCCGGGTGCCGGACGGAAGCGGGCCAAGGCGACGCCGAAGGGCCGCCAGGTCGACCCCACAGCCGCCCATGAGATCGAACTGCTGCTTGGTGACCGGCCGCGGCGCCGCGATCTCCTGATCGAGCACCTGCACCTGATCCAGGACAAATATCATCAGATCTCGGCGGCGCATCTCGCGGCGCTGGCCGACGAGATGAAGCTCTCGTTTGCGGAAGTATTCGAGACCGCGACGTTCTACGCGCATTTCGACATCGTGAAGGAAGGCGAGGCGGACATTCCGCCGCTGACCATCCGCGTCTGCGACTCGCTGACCTGTGCGATGATGGGCGCGGAAAAGCTGCTGCATGAATTGCAGGACAAGGCCGGCCCCGGCATTCGCGTGGTGCGCGCGCCGTGCGTCGGACTCTGCGACGTGGCGCCGGTGGCGGAGGTCGGTCACCACTACGTTTTCAGTGCGACGACATCAGAAGTGCTGGCGACGGCGGAACGCGGCGACACCCATCCGATCATTCCGAAATACGTCGACTACGATGCCTATGTGAAGGACGGCGGCTACAAGCTGTTGAGCGACCTGCGCGCCGGCCGCGTCAGCAAGGAAGACATCCTGAAGGCGCTCGACGATTCCAGCCTGCGCGGACTGGGCGGCGCCGGCTTCCCGACGGGACGCAAATGGCGCGCGGTGCTCGGCGAGCCCGGCCCGCGTCTGATGGCGGTCAATGGCGACGAGGGCGAGCCCGGCACCTTCAAGGATCGCTTCTATCTGCTGCGCGACGTGCATCGGTTTCTCGAGGGTACGCTGATCGGCGCGCATATCGTCGATGCGACCGACGTCTATATCTATCTTCGCGACGAATACCCGGCGGCGCTCAAGCTGCTTCCTCTCGAACTCGCCAAGCTGCCGCCCGGCGGCCCGACGATCCACATCCGTCGTGGCGCCGGAGCCTACATCTGCGGCGAGGAATCCTCGCTGCTCGAGAGCATCGAGGGCAAGCGCGGCCTGCCACGCCACAAGCCGCCTTATCCCTTCCAGGTCGGATTGTTCGGACTGCCGACGCTGATCAACAATATCGAGACGCTGTTCTGGGTGCGCGATATCGTCGAGAAGGGGCCGTCCTGGTGGAATTCGCATGGCCGCAATGGTCGCCACGGCCTGCGCAGCTATTCGGTGTCGGGCCGCGTCAGGAATCCGGGCGTGAAGCTCGCGCCGGCCGGCCTCACGGTGCGCGAACTGATCGACGAGTTCTGCGGCGGCATGGCTGACGGCCACACCTTCCATGCCTATCTTCCCGGTGGCGCGTCGGGTGGCATCCTGCCGGCGTCGATGGACGACATCCCGCTCGATTTCGGCACGCTGGAGAAATACGGCTGCTTCATCGGTTCCGCGGCCGTGGTCATCATGTCCGAGCAGGACAGTGTGAAGGATGCGGCGCTGAACCTGATGAAGTTCTTCGAGGATGAAAGCTGCGGCCAGTGCACGCCGTGCCGGGTCGGCACCCAGAAGGCGGCGCTGTTGATGCAGCGGCCGGTCTGGAACCGCGAACTGCTCGACCAGTTGAGCCAGGCGATGCGCGATGCCTCGATATGCGGTCTTGGGCAGGCCGCCTCGAATCCGCTGACATCAGTCATCAAATATTTTCCGGAAGAATTCGTGCCGAAAGAGGCCGCGGAATGACCAGGATCCAGTTCGAACTCGACGGAAAGCAGGTCGAGGCCAATGCCGGCGAGACCATCTGGCAGGTCGCCAAGCGCCACCAGAGGGAAATTCCGCATCTCTGCTATTCGCCGGCGCCCGACTATCGGCCCGACGGAAACTGCCGCGCCTGCATGGTCGAGATCGAAGGCGAGCGCGTTCTGGCGGCCTCGTGCAAGCGCACGCCGAGCGTCGGCATGAAGGTGAAGACCGAGAGCGCCCGCGCGGTCGCCGCGCAGAAGATGGTGATGGAACTGCTGGTCGCCGACCAGCCTCCGCGCGAAACCTCGCACGATCCGGATTCGAAGTTCTGGCACTGGGCCGAGAAGGTCGAGGTCACCGAGAGCCGCTTCCCGGCGGCTGAACGCTGGCAGAGCGACACCAGCCATCCCGCGATGAGCGTCAATCTCGACGCCTGCATCCAGTGCGGCCTCTGCGTGCGTGCCTGCCGCGAGGTGCAGGTCAACGACGTCATCGGCATGGCCTACCGCAATGCCGACGCCAAGATCGTGTTCGACTTCGACGATCCCATGGGTGAATCCACCTGCGTGGCCTGCGGCGAATGCGTGCAGGCCTGCCCAACCGGCGCGCTGATGCCGTCGGTGATGCTGGACGAGAAGCAGACCCGCGTCACTTACGCCGACAAGAAGGTCGACTCGCTGTGCCCGTTCTGCGGCGTCGGCTGTCAGGTCACCTATCAGGTCAAGGACGACAAGGTCATCTACGCCGAGGGCCGCGACGGTCCCGCCAACCACAACCGTCTCTGCGTCAAGGGCCGCTTCGGCTTCGACTATATCCATCATCCGCATCGCCTGACCAGGCCGCTGGTGCGGCTGCCGAACGCGAAGAAGGACGCCAACGACCAGGTCGATCCGGCCAACCCCTTCACGCATTTCCGCGAGGCCTCATGGGAAGAGGCGCTTGATCTCGCGGCCAGGGGCCTCGTGCAGATTCGCGACGAGAAGGGCGTCAAGGCGCTCGCCGGCTTCGGCTCGGCCAAGGGCTCGAACGAGGAGGCCTATCTGTTCCAGAAGCTGGTGCGCACCGGCTTCGGCTCCAACAATGTCGATCACTGCACGCGGCTGTGCCACGCTTCATCGGTGGCGGCGCTGATGGAGGGGCTGAACTCCGGTGCGGTGTCGGCGCCGTTTGCCGCGGCGATGGACGCCGAGGTCATCATCGTGATCGGCGCCAATCCGACCGTGAACCATCCGGTCGCGGCGACCTACATCAAGAACGCGGCCAAGCGCGGCGCCAAGCTGATCGTGATGGACCCGCGCCAGCAGACGCTGTCGCGCCATGCGTACAAGCATCTCGCCTTCAAGCCCGGCAGCGACGTCGCGATGCTGAACGCGATGCTGCACACCATCATCACCGAAGGGCTGACCGACCAGCAGTACATCGCGGGCTACACCGAAGGCTTTGACGAACTCGCCGAGCGCATCAAGGAATTCCCGCCGGAGAAGATGGAAGCGATCTGCGGCATTCCGGCCGACACGCTGAAGGAAGTGGCGCGGGCCTATGCGCGTTCGCGCGCCTCGATCATCTTCTGGGGCATGGGCGTCAGCCAGCACATCCACGGCACCGACAATGCGCGCTGCCTGATCGCGCTGGCGCTGACCACCGGCCAGGTCGGACGTCCCGGCACCGGCCTGCATCCGCTGCGCGGCCAGAACAACGTGCAGGGCGCTTCCGACGCCGGCCTGATTCCGATGTTCCTGCCGGACTACCAGCCGGTCGGCCGCACCGATCTGCGCGAGCCCTTCGAGAAGCTCTGGGATCAGGATATCGATCCCGTGCGCGGCCTGACGGTGGTCGAGATCATGAACGCGATCCACGCCGGCCAGATCCACGGCATGTACATCGAGGGCGAAAACCCCGCGATGTCGGACCCTGACCTGCAGCACGCGCGCGGAGCGCTCGCCATGCTCGATCATCTGGTGGTGCAGGATCTTTTCGTCACCGAGACCGCCTTCCACGCCGACGTCATCCTGCCGGCCTCGGCCTTTGCGGAGAAGAGCGGCACCTTCACCAACACCGACCGCCGCGTGCAGCTCGCGCGCGAGGTGATCCGGCCGCCGGGCGATGCGCGGCAGGATCTCTGGATCATCCAGGAGATCGGCAAGCGCATGGGCCTGCCGTGGCATTACAACGGCCCGGCCGATGTGTTCACCGAGATGACGCAGGTGATGCCGTCGCTGAAGAACATCACCTGGGAGCGGCTGGTGCGCGAGGGCGCGGTGACCTATCCGGTCGACGATCCGAACAAGCCCGGCAACGAGATCATCTTCACCACGGGATTCCCGACCGAAAGCGGCCGCGGCAAGATCGTGCCGGCCAAGGTGATTGCGCCGGACGAGGTGCCTGACGACGAATATCCGATGGTGCTGTCCACGGGCCGAGTGCTCGAGCATTGGCACACGGGATCGATGACCCGCCGCGCCAGCGTGCTCGACCAGATCGAGCCGGAGGCGGTGGCGTTCATGTCGCCGAAGGACATGCGCAAGCTCAACGTCTGGCCCGGCGATTTCATCCGCTTGCAGACCCGCCGTGGCGCGGTCGAGGTCAAGGTGCGCTCCGACCGCGACGTGCCCGAGAACATGGTGTTCATGCCGTTCTGCTACGCGGAGGCGGCGGCTAATCTTCTGACCAACCCGGCGCTCGATCCGTTCGGCAAGATTCCCGAATTCAAGTTCTGCGCGGTTCGGGCCGAAAAGGTGGCGATTCAGTCAGCGGCGGAGTAGCGCGCTTCCGCGATCCTCCGTCATCACTGCGCGGGAACCACAAGCACCTGGCCGGGGTAGATCAGGTTGGGATTGCGGATCTGTTCCTTGTTTGCCTTGTAGATGACCGCATAGCGCGTTCCTGCGCCGTATGAGTTTTGGCTCAGGCGCCAGAGGCTGTCGCCGCGCGAGACCGTGGTGGTCGTGATCTTGGGAACAACCACGGTGGAAGGCGACGAACTGCTGCCCGGCAGGACGGTCCCATCTGCGGCTGCAAGCTGCGGCTGTTGCGAGGCTGTACCCGGGCGGCTGGACGTCGCGGCCTGTGCTGATACCGACGCCGTTGTGTCGGGCGCAGTGAACGGCACCTCGGCGCGGGCGCGGACGGCGCCGGAACCCGACGTCTCGTCGAGCCTGACGCGATAGTTGCCCGGTGCGACCCCTTCATTGATGGTAACCGCGAAACGCCCCTCCGCACCGGCCGTGACCGATGTGACAAAACTGTCGTTGAGATAAAGCCGCAAGGTCGCGCCGGGGTTTGCCTTGCCGCTCACATGAAACTTGCCGCCTCGCTCGATCTCGACGGTTTCGACGACCACCGCGCCGGTCACGGCTTTCGGCGCCGCCGGTTGCGACAGCACGACGATAGGCTTGTCGGGCGTGACCAGTGCGACGACCGGCTGTTCGGTCGATTTCGGCTCCAGCACTGCGGTCACGCGCTGCTTGGATGTTGCCTGCTTGCCGTCCGCCTGTTTCGCGCGCAGTGTCAGGTCGTAGGTGCCGGAAGGCAGCCTGGGCGGCACCATGACGAATTGTCCGGATGCATCCGCGACCACCCGATCATGCACTTCGCCATCGCGCAGCAGTTCCACCGTCGCGCCCGGCGTTGCCCGGCCGGCGACGACCGCCTCGCCCGACGGCTCGATGCGGGCGACGTCGAACGTCGGAACGCCGTCGCTGTTTTCAGGCGGTGGGGGCGATCCGATCAGCGAATCCACGAAGGCGCTTGCTTCCGACTTTGCCTTCGCAAGCGAGGCCGCATTCTGTTCCCGCGCATCAAAACCAGGCCTTGAGCCCCCCGGCGCGGTCGTTACAGCCATGTTTCTGGCCGGCTGCTCCTGCAGACCGTATTGAATGGCGAAGCCGACACTGCCGGTCACAGCTGCCGCCAGCAGGGGAAGGATTAGTCGGTTAATCGATATGGCAGTCATGAAAGTCACTCCGCCTGCCGGATCGCTGGCCGGTCGGTACTTTATACGGTCTCAAGCAGGGAGGGTACCTGATTTGCACCGGGAAAACGCGAGTCTTTGCACGAAATCCCCGCTGCAGATCTGCTTCCGCGGCGCGGGGGCCTCGTGCGGCGCCATCGCCTGTCCGGCCCCCCGAGCGCACTGATTCGCCGCGCCTGGCGGCCCTTCTGGGCAAGGGGAGAGCCGCCTCCTTATGAGATTCCTATAACGTCAGCATCCCTCCCGTCTCGAAAACCTATGCGCCTGATGGCACCTCAGCCCCGTCAACTGCGGTGACGGGCCATCCGGCATCGCGGATACCGCGCACGGGAGCATTCACCATGCTGGACGTTCTGATGCTGGCGCTCGCCCTCGGCTTCTTCGTGGCGGGCGTCGGTTACGCCTATGCCTGCGAGCGGCTGTAGGGAGGCGTCATGATCTTCGATTATTCGCTCGCCGGTCTCGTCTCGCTCGGCCTGCTGTTGTACCTGACCTGCGCGCTGCTGCGGCCGGAGCGGTTCTGAAGCCGTCATGACCACGCTCGCCGCCATCGTGCTGGCCTTCGTTGCGACCGCGGCGCCGCTCGTCGTGCTCGTCAAGCTGCTGCTGGCCGCACCGAAATCCTGAAAGGTTTGCCATGACACTCATCGGCTGGATGCAGATCGTCCTCTACTGCGCGATCATCGTCGCGCTCGTCAAACCACTCGGCTGGTATATGACGCGTATCTTCAACGGTGAGCGTACGTTCCTTTCGCCGATCCTGCAGCCGGTTGAAAAGGGACTATACTGGATTGGCGGTGTCGACGAGAAGCGCGAGCAGCATTGGCTGACCTATGCAGTCGCCATGCTGCTGTTCCATCTTGGCGGCTTCCTGATCATCTACGGCCTGATGCGCCTGCAGGCGCTGTTGCCGCTCAATCCGGCTGAACAATCCGCTGTCGCGCCGGACTTGTCGTTCAACACCGCGATTTCCTTCATCACCAACACCAACTGGCAGAACTACGGCGGCGAAAGCACGCTGTCCTATCTGACCCAGATGGTGGGGCTGACGCATCAGAACTTCCTGTCGGCGGCAACAGGCATTGCGCTGGCGGTGGCGCTGATCCGCGGCTTTTCGCGCTCCTCGATGCGCACGATCGGCAATTTCTGGGTCGACGTGACGCGCTGCACACTCTATGTGCTGTTGCCGATCTGCATCGTCTACGCGTTGTTCCTGGTTTGGCAGGGCATGCCGCAGACGGTCGGCGCCTATGTCGAGGCGACGACGCTGGAGGGCGCGAAGCAGACCATCGCGGTCGGCCCCGTGGCCTCGCAGGTCGCGATCAAGATGCTCGGCACCAATGGCGGCGGGTTCTTCAACGCCAATGCGGCGCACCCGTTCGAGAACCCAACGGCGTTGTCGAATTTCGTGCAGATGGTCTCGATCTTCGCGCTCGGCGCGGCGCTGACCAACGTGTTCGGCCGCATGATCGGCGACGAGCGGCAGGGCTGGGCGATCCTTGCGGTGATGGGCGTGTTGTTTCTGTCGAGTGTTGCGGTCACCTATTGGGCCGAAGCCAGCGGCACCTCGACGCTTGCCTCGTTCGGGTTGACTGGCGGCAACATGGAAGGCAAGGAAGTTCGCTTCGGCATCGTCGCGTCCTCGCTCTTCGCCGTCATCACCACGGCGGCCTCGTGCGGTGCGGTCAACGCGATGCACGATAGCTTCACCGCGCTTGGCGGCATGATCCCGCTGATCAACATGCAGCTTGGTGAAATCATCGTCGGCGGCGTCGGAGCCGGTCTATACGGTATGCTGCTGTTCGTCGTGCTGGCGATCTTCGTTGCCGGCCTGATGGTCGGCCGTACGCCGGAATATGTCGGCAAGAAGATCGAGGCGCGCGAAGTCAAGATGGCGATGCTGGCGATCCTGGTGCTGCCCCTGATGTATCTCGGCTGGACCGCTGTCGCCGTGGTGCTGCCGTCGGCGGTGGCATCGATGGCCAACGCCGGCCCGCACGGCTTTACCGAGGTGCTCTATGCCTTCACGTCCGCCACGGGCAACAACGGCTCGGCCTTCGGCGGGCTGACCGGCAACACCTTATTCTACAATCTGACGCTCGCCAGTTCGATGTTCGTCGGCCGCTTCTTCATGATCGTGCCGGCAATGGCGATGGCGGGCTCGCTCGCCGCCAAGAAGTCGATCCCGCCCTCGGCCGGCACGCTGCCGACCACCGGCGGCCTGTTCGTCGGTCTCGTCGTCGGCGTGATCGTGATCATCGGCGGTCTCACCTTCTTTCCGGCGCTGGCGCTCGGGCCGATCGTCGAGCATCTCGCCATGAACGCGAACACCCTGTTCTGAGCGGCGTTTTCGGAGTTACGGCCATGGAATCCATGAAACTGCAGAAGAAGACGACGGAGTCGGCAATGCTCGATCCGAAGATCGTCGTGCCCGCGATCAGGGCGGCCTTTGCGAAACTCGACCCGCGGCTGATGATCAAGAACCCCGTGATGTTCGTGGTCGAGATCGTAGCCACCCTCACGACCGTGATCTTCCTGCGCAACCTGGTGACGGGCGGCGAAAGTCTTGCCTTCACCTTCCAGATCATCCTGTGGCTGTGGTTCACCGTCCTGTTCGCCAATTTTGCCGAGGCGGTGGCGGAAGGCCGCGGCAAGGCGCAGGCGGAATCGCTGAAAAAGACCCGCACCGAGAGCCAGGCGAAATTGCTCGAGGGTTCCACCCGCGACTATCGGCTCGTCGCCGGTACCGCGCTCAAGGTCGGCGACATCGTCCTGGTCGAAGCCGGCGACAACATCCCGTCCGACGGTGAGGTGATCGAGGGTGTTGCTTCCGTGAACGAGGCGGCCATCACCGGCGAATCCGCGCCCGTGATCCGCGAATCCGGCGGTGACCGTTCGGCGGTGACCGGCGGCACGCAGGTGCTGTCCGACTGGATCCGCGTTCGCATCACGGCCGCCCAGGGCTCGACCTTCATCGATCGCATGATCAAGCTGGTCGAGGGCGCCGAGCGTCAGAAGACGCCGAACGAGATCGCGCTCAACATCCTGCTCGCAGGCCTCACCATCATCTTCGTGTTCGCCACGGTGACGATCCCGAGCTATGCCGCCTATGCCGGCGGCTCGATCTCGGTCGTGGTGCTGGTCGCGCTGTTCGTCACGTTGATTCCGACCACCATTGGCGCGCTGTTGTCGGCGATTGGCATCGCCGGCATGGACCGTCTGGTGCGCTTCAACGTGCTCGCGATGTCCGGCCGTGCGGTCGAGGCCGCCGGCGATGTCGATACGCTGCTGCTCGACAAGACCGGCACTATTACGCTCGGAAACCGCCAGGCGACGGCGTTCCGTCCCGTGCGCGGCGTCACCGAGCAGGAACTGGCTGACGCGGCGCAACTCGCATCGCTCGCAGACGAGACGCCGGAGGGCCGTTCGATCGTCGTGCTGGCGAAGGAGAATTACGGCATCCGTGGCCGGGACATGAAGGAGCTCAACGCCACCTTCGTTCCCTTCACCGCGCAGACGCGCATGAGCGGCATCGACGCCGGCTCGCTCTCGGTCCGCAAGGGCGCGGTCGACGCCATCCTCAGCCATGTCGGTGGCGGTGTGCAGACGGTGGCTACCGGCAATATAGTCCGCGCGCTGCAGCCTCCCTTGAGCGAAGCCGGCCGCGAGGTGCAGGTCATCTCCGATGAGATTGCCAGGGCCGGGGGCACGCCGCTGGCGGTCGCGCGCGACGGCAAGCTGCTCGGCGTCGTGCACCTGAAGGACATCATCAAAGGCGGCATCCGTGAGCGCTTTGCCGAGCTGCGCCGCATGGGTATCCGCACCGTGATGATCACCGGCGACAACCCGATGACGGCCGCGGCCATCGCCGCCGAAGCTGGCGTCGACGATTTCCTCGCCCAGGCAACGCCGGAGGACAAGCTGAAGCTGATCCGCGACGAGCAGGCCAGGGGCAAGCTGGTGGCAATGTGCGGCGATGGCACCAATGACGCGCCCGCGCTGGCGCAGGCCGATGTCGGCGTCGCCATGAACACTGGTACGCAGGCCGCCCGCGAGGCGGGCAATATGGTCGACCTCGATTCCAACCCGACCAAGCTGATCGAGGTGGTCGAGATCGGCAAGCAGCTATTGATGACCCGCGGCGCTCTGACGACGTTCTCGATCGCCAACGACGTCGCCAAATATTTCGCGATCATTCCGGCGATGTTCCTGGCGTTCTATCCGCAGCTCGAAGTGCTCAACGTCATGCATTTGGCAAGCCCGCAGAGCGCCATCCTGTCCGCGATCATCTTCAATGCGTTGATCATCATCGCGTTGATTCCGTTGGCGCTGAAAGGCGTCGCTTATCGGGCCGTCGGGGCAGGGGCGCTGCTCCGCCGTAATCTTTTGATCTACGGGCTCGGCGGCATCATCGTTCCCTTCGTCGGCATCAAGGCGATCGACCTCGCCGTCGCGGCCCTGGGATTGGCTTGAACTTCACCGTCATTGCGAGGAGCGAAGCGACGAAGCAATCCATCTATCCGCTCGTGGCACCATGGATTGCCTCGCTGCGCTCGCAATGATGGAGAAACTAACGGAGATCAAAAATGCTCAGAGAAATCCGCCCCGCTGTCCTCATCCTGCTATTGCTCACCGCGATCACCGGACTTGCCTATCCGCTCGCGATGACCGCCATCGCCGGCGTGATCTTTCCGAAACAGGCGCAGGGCAGCCTGATCGAGAAAGATGGCAAGGTGATCGGCTCGGCGCTGATCGGGCAGGAGTTCAAGGACGACAAATATTTCCACGGCCGGCCGTCCGCGACCTCGGCGCCGGACCCGGACGATTCCACCAAAACGGTATCCGCGCCCTACAACGCGGCGAATTCCGGCGGCTCCAACCTCGGTCCGACCAGCAGGGCGCTGGCAGGCCGGATCAAGCAAGATGTCGAGATGTTGAAGGCCGAAAATCCTTCCGCCGCCGTGCCGGTCGATCTCGTCACGACGTCAGGCAGCGGGCTCGATCCCGATATTTCGCCGGAGGGCGCGTTGTTTCAGGTGCCGCGCGTGGCCAAGGCGCGCAATCGGCCGGAGGCGCGCGTCCGAGAACTGGTTGCCGAGCACGTCCAGGGCCGCATGGCGGGATTGCTGGGCGAGCCCAGAGTTAACGTCCTGGCGCTGAATCTGGCATTGGACGAGGCTTCCAAATGAGAGCGGCTAGGCCCATCGGCGCGTGAGGACTATATTGCCGCATGGTCCAAAATCGCCGTGACCCCGAACAGCGTCCTTCGCCGGAAGCCCTCCTGGAAGCGGCCCGGCGCGAGGAGAGACATGCGGGCCGACTCAAGATATTCGTCGGCGCCGCGCCCGGCGTCGGCAAGACCTATGAGATGCTGCAGAGCGCCCACGCCCGGAAGAAGGCCGGCGCCGACGTCGTCATCGGCATCGTCGAAACCCACGGGCGGCCCGAGACCGAAGCGCTGCTCAGCGGCCTCGAAGTGCTGCCGCGCCGGCGGCTTGCCTACAAGGAGCAGACGCTCGAGGAGATGGATCTCGATGCGCTGATCGCCCGGCGGCCGCAGATTGCCCTTGTCGACGAACTCGCCCATACCAACGTGCCGGGCAGCCGCCATCCCAAGCGCTATCTCGACGTCGAGGAGCTGCTGTCGCACGGCATCGACGTCTATACGGCGGTCAACATCCAGCACATCGAGAGCCTGAACGACGTGGTCGCGCAGATCACGCATGTGCGGGTGCGCGAGACCGTGCCTGACAGCATCTTCGATCGCGCCGATGCGATCGAACTGATCGACCTCACGCCCGACGACCTGATCCAGCGGTTGAAGGAGGGCAAGGTTTACGTTCCCAGGCAGGCCGAGCGGGCGCTGGAGCACTATTTCTCGCCGGGCAACCTGACCGCGCTGCGCGAACTGGCGCTGCGGCGCACCGCCGAGCGCGTCGACGAGCAGTTGCTCAACCATATGCAGGCCAATGCCATCGCGGGTCCCTGGGCCGCCGGCGAGCGCATCCTGGTCTGCGTCAGCGAAGATCCGCGCGCGGCAGGCCTCGTGCGCTATACCAAGCGGCTGGCGGACCGGCTGCATGCGCCCTGGACGGCCGTCAGCATCGAGACGCGGCGCAGCCTGCACCTTACCGACGAGCAGCGCGATCGCCTTGCCGATACCATGCGGCTTGCCGAAGCGCTTGGCGGCGAGGCCTTGACCATTCCCGGCGTCGGCCGCCGCATCGCCGACGACGTCATCCATTTCGCGCATGCCAACAACGTCACCCAGATCATCATCGGCAAGTCGTCGCGCTCCTGGTGGTTCGAGCTGACGCGGGGTTCCGTCGTGCACGACCTAGTGCGACGCGCCGGCAATATCAGCGTGCACGTCATTGCCGGCGATGATCAGGGCGTGGTGAAAGCGGCCGTGCAGACCGCGGCGCGACAGGAGCCGTTCAATCCGCGGCCTTATTTGATGGCGCTGTTGTTCGTCGGAATGGGCCTCGCCGCAGCCCAGTTGATCCGGCAGATGTTTGGCGGCATCGAGAACGTCGATTTGGTGTTCCTCACTGCTGTCGTTGGCGTTGCGGCGCGCTTTGGGCTGTGGCCGTCGCTGCTGGCGAGCGTTGCGGCGTCGCTTTGCTACAATTTCTTCTTCCTGCCGCCGGTCTTTACTTTCACCATCACCGATCCGACCAATGTGACGGCGTTCTTCTTCTTCATGCTGATCGCGCTGCTCGTCTCGAATGTCGCGGCGCGGGTGCGGTCGCAGGCCGATACCGCGATCGGGCGGGTGCGCACCACTGAATCGCTTTATGCGTTCAGCCGGAAGCTCGCGGGCACCGCGACGCTGGATGACGTGCTGTGGGCGACGGCCTACCAGATTGCACTGATGCTGAAAGTGCGCGTGGTGCTGCTGTTGCCGGAGGACGGCGTGCTGACCGTGAAGTCGGGCTATCCGCCGGAGGACCAGCTCGACCAGGCGGATCTCGCGGCCGCCAACTGGGCCTGGAGCAATGATCGTCCGGCCGGACGCGGCTCGGATACGCTGCCCGGCGCCAGGCGGCTGTTCCTGCCAACCCGCACCGGCCGCGGCGCGATCGGCGTCATCGGCATCGACGACGACCGCACCGGGCCGCTGCTGACGCCGGATCAGCGCCGTCTCCTCGACGCGCTGGTCGACCAGGGCGCGCTTGCGATCGAGCGTGTGCTGCTGGTCGAGGACATGGACCGCGTCAAGCGCACGGTGGAATCCGACCGGTTGCGCGGCGCGCTCCTGACCTCGATCTCGCACGATCTGAAGACGCCGCTGGCGTCCGTGCTCGGCGCGGCCTCGACCTTGCGCGATCTCGGCGCCGGGCTGACGGATGCCCAGAAGAACGAACTGCTCGGCACCATGATCGACGAATCCGAGCGGCTCAACCGCTTCATCGCCAACCTGCTCGACATGACCAGGCTGGAATCCGGCGCCGTCATGCCGAATGCCACGCCGCATGATATCGGCGAGATCGTCGGCAGCGCGCTGCGGCGCGCCGGAAAGATTCTCAGCCATCACAAGGTGTCGCTGGAGATTAACCCCAACCTGCCGATGCTGGAGATCGATGCCGTCCTGTTCGAGCAGGTGCTGTTCAACCTGCTCGACAATGCCGCGAAGTATGCTCCCGCCGGCACGACGATCTCGATCAAGGGGATACGCGATCAGGCGAAGGTCCTGCTGCAGATCATCGACGAGGGTGGGGGCATCCCGCCGGCGGAGCTGGAAAACGTGTTCGACAAGTTCTATCGCGCCCAGAAGGGCGATCACGTCCGTCCCGGCACCGGCCTTGGGCTGGCGATTTCCCGCGGTTTCGTCGAGGCGATGCACGGCACGATCTCGGCCGCCAACCGTGCCGATCGTTCCGGCGCTGTCATCACCATCCGCCTGTCGGTCCCGGCGGCGTCGGATACGCTGGATACCGCCGCATGAGCGCCGCCTCGATCAAGGTCCTGGTCATCGATGACGAGCCGCCGATCCGCAAATTGCTCCGGATGGGGCTGAGCACGCGGGGCTATGACGTCCTTGAAGCCTCGAACGGCAAGCTGGCGCTGGAAAAGCTCGCCGAGAACCCGGCGCTGATCATCCTCGATCTCGGGCTGCCCGACATCCAGGGCCATGATCTCCTGCGCATGATCCGCGGCCGTAACGAGAGCGTTCCGATCGTGGTGCTGTCAAGCCGCGGTGACGAGGCCGGCAAGGTGCAGGCGCTCGACCTCGGCGCCGACGATTATCTGACCAAGCCGTTCGGCATGGACGAACTGCTGGCGCGGATGCGCGCGGCGCTGCGCCATCAATTGCAGGTGCAGGGCGAGCGGCCGGTGTTTCGCGCCGGCGACCTCTCGGTCGACCTGGTCCGCCGCATCGTCAAGGTCGGCGAGCGCGAGGTGAAGTTGTCGCCGAAGGAGTATGAATTGCTGCGCGTGCTGGTGCAGCATGCCGGCAAGGTGCTGACCCATCGCTTCCTGCTGAAGGAGCTGTGGGACGAACTGACGGATGCGCAATATCTGCGCGTCTATGTCCGCCAGCTCCGCCAGAAGATCGAGGCCGATCCCGAGCGTCCGCAGTTCGTGCTGACCGAAACCGGCATCGGATATCGGTTCAGGGCGCCGGATTAGTGAATCATGCCATCTCTACATGGAACAATCTTGCGTAGCGTAAAAAGAAACGTTCTACTGAGGAAGGTTTTTCTGCTCGAAAGCATAACAGGGATCATGAGGGGAATCGCCGATGCTGCGTCTGCGTCATGCGACAGCCGTGGTGCTCTTCACCGGGCTTCAGTGTCTCGCCGCCTCCGGCTTGATTGCCGGTACGGCGGATGATCAGGTTCAGGAAGCCGTATGGCCCACGAAGGCCTGGCCGGTCTCAACCCCCGAAGAGCAGGGGATGCAATCCGGTACGCTGGCCCGGCTCGTGGAGACTGTGGGGGGCTACAAGCAGGACAGCCTGCTGATCGTCAGGCACGGGAAGATCGTGCTCGATGCCTACTATGCTCCCTATCAGCCCAACATTACCCACGACTTGAGATCGGTTACGAAAAGTATTGTCAGCACATTGACGGCCATCGAAATCAAGCAAGGCCTGCTCGACAGCGTTGATCATCCGGTGATGGATTTGTTCGCGGACAAGCAAATTCCCAATATCGACGAAGCCAAGAAGGCGATTACCGTTCAGCATCTGCTGGACATGACCTCGGGCTTCGAGTGGCAGGAAA
Organism: Bradyrhizobium sp.; assembly: GCF_036735945.1. Taxonomy (GTDB): domain Bacteria; phylum Pseudomonadota; class Alphaproteobacteria; order Rhizobiales; family Xanthobacteraceae; genus Bradyrhizobium. The sequence continues at coordinate 167,527 of NZ_DAINNI010000001.1, forward strand.
AATCCTATACGCCCGATGAGACCATCATGCGGATGTATCAGGCGCCCGATCGGACCGCCTTCGTGCTCAGCCAGCCGATGTCGGACGCTCCGGGCGCCAAATTCTATTACAACAGCGGCAATCCGTACGTGCTGTCCGCGCTAATCAACAGGAAGACCGGTGAGAACGCGCTGGATTTCGCGAAGAAAGAGCTGTTCGGGCCGCTTGGCATTACCAGCGCTCGCTGGGGCCGGCCCGACGCCCAGGGTGTCATTGATGGCGAAGCGGGATTGTCGCTCGCGCCGCACGACATGGCTCGAATTGGCTATCTCTACCTTCGCAATGGGATGTGGGACGGAACGCAGATCATCCCATCGTCATGGGTCGATCAGGCGAGGGAAGGAAAGGTTCAGGCGACTTTCGGATTTCGCTACGCAAATCTGTGGTGGTCGCTGCCCGAGAAGGGCGCCTACATGGCGCGAGGTCGCCATTCGCAACTGATCCTCGTTCTTCCGAAGCTGGATATCGTTGCGGTCATGACCGGCATTCTGCGCGATGACCAGTTCTATCCAACGATCAGGCTGATCGATGATATCGCCAACGCGGTCAAGTCGGACCAGCCGCTGCCGCCCGATGCCGTCGCGCAATCCCTGCTCACTGCATCGGTTCGCGACGCCGCCACGGAGCGACGGTCGCCGCTCGGCAAGACCCCCGAACTGGCGCAACAAATATCGGGAAAAACCTATCAGGTCAGCGGCAATACGCTGAGAATAAAGACATTCGCGCTGCACCTCGTCGGTCCGGACCCGTTCTGGGAAATCACGACCAATGCCGGACGGGTGGACCAGCCCGAGGGACGCTTTTCAGGACTTCTGGGCCTCGACGGGAGTTTTCGAAGAAGCCCACCGGTCAATTACGGGATCAATGCATCCAAGGGACGTTGGCTGGACGAACGTAGATTTGCATTGGAGCGCCGAATACTCGGACATAGCGAAACGCAGCTCTGGATCCTCGCTTTCGATGGCAACAAGGTCGAAATTGCCTTTGAAAATACCGATGGTACCAAGGCAAAGCTGTACGGCGAAGTGAAAGAGTGAGCGCGGTCGCTTCTCGCAGGAATTTTCGGTTGCGGACGTCACTTGCCTGCCGCTTGCGCTCGCCGGATTGATCAGATCTGACGTCTATTTGCGGCGAGCTTGGTCACGTACGCGCGCATAGGCAGGTCGAGCCAGGCAGCCGTTCAGCCATCGCGTCAGGTCCGGGTAGGCGGACAAGTCCAGCCGAGCCATTTTTGCCCACACCAGGATGCTCGCGACGTTGAGGTCGGCGACGGTAAAGCTGGTGCCGGCCAGGTAGTCGCGGCCGGCCAGCGCATCGTTCAGCACGCCGAGCGGCTTCTTCAGCAGCAATTCGTTGCGCTCTATCGCCGATGGATCGCGGGCAAACTCCGCCAGCAGCGCCCGGTGCTCCAGAAGATGGAGCAGCAGATGTTCGATCTCCAGCATCGCCCAGAAGCTCCACTGCGCAGCGAGGCCGAGTACCTCCGGGTTGGTGCAGTGCATCGGCCCGTCATATTTCTGCGCGAGGTACAGATTGATCGCCATCGACTCCCAGAGCACGACATCGCCGTCGACCAGCGTCGGAATCCGGGCATTTGGGTTCAGTCGCAGATATTCTGCAGTCTGCAGATCGTCTGCGCGCGTGCTTCTTTCCACCAACTGATATGGTCTGCCGACTTCCTCAAGCATCCACAGGCACCGTATCGCTCGCGATCTTGGGTTTCCATAAAGCTGCAGCATCGGTGGGCTCCCGGCAGGATGGCGGCGGGGTAATCTACCGGCTTTGAACTGGCTCCGATAGCTCGCGATAGCGATCGCTATCGCGATCCGAAGGCGGGGCAGCCCGCCGCATGCAGTCCCCCCATAAAGTGCTATTCTTGCCTTGGGATCTGACCCGGGCTCCGTAGCCGGGGGAAACAGAACAGGAGGACGTCCGGCCATGGCTGAGAGCGTGATGTACCACGACGGCAACAGGCAATTGCAGGACCGCTTCGACAGCCGTCGGATTTCGGATCGGCTGGAAGAGAAGCTGACGCGCAAGGAGTTCACGGCTGACGACAAACAGTACATCGAAAGCCTGCCGTACTTTTTCCTCGCGACCGCCGATGCCGAGGGGCGCCCGGATTGCTCCTTCAAGGGCGGAGCGCCGGGCTTTGTCCGCGTCACCGGACCTTCCGAACTGGCTTTTCCCGACTATGACGGCAACGGCATGTTCAAGAGCCTGGGCAACATTGTCGTCAATGCCGATGTCGGCTTGCTCTTCATCGCCATGCACGGCAAGCCGAAACGCTTGCGGGTCAATGGCCACGCGACGGTGAGCGAGAACGATCCGCTGCTCGCGGAAACGGTCGGCGCGCAGCTCATCGTTCGCGTCACCGCGCGCGCGATCTTTCCGAACTGCCCGCGCTATATCCCAACGATGGGTGCGATCGAGCCGTCGATCTATGTGCCCGTCGCCGGCCAGGATGTGCCGGAGCCGTCGTGGAAGGGGTTTGCGGACTTCAAGGATTGCATTCACCCGCGGCAGCCGACCTTCAAGGGGTAAGCGGCAAACGCCAAGTCACTGGATCGCCGTCATTTCGCCCTTGGTCCAGGCTTCCCGCAGCTTGAATTTCTGGATCTTGCCCGATCCGGTCAGCGGGAATGTGTCCACCACGTACCAGTGTTTCGGCGTCTTGTGCGGGGCGAGCGAGGCGCGCATGTAGGCGATCAGTTCTTCCTTGTCGATCACGGCGCCCGGCGCGGGCCTGATGAAGGCCGCGACCTCTTCGCCCCACTTCTCGTGGGGAACGCCGATGACAGCGATTTCGCCGACCTTGGGATGCTTGAACAGCAGTTCCTCCAACTCGCGCGGATAGATGTTCTCGCCGCCGCGGATGATCATGTCCTTGAGGCGGCCTTCCACCGTGCAATAGCCGCGCTCATCCATGGCGCAGAGATCGCCGGTATGCAGCCAGCCATCGGCATCGATCGCGGCCCTGGTTGCGTCGGGCATTTCGAAGTAGCCGATCATGACATGGTAGCCGCGGGTGCAGAACTCGCCGATCGCGCCGATCGGCACCGTCTCGCCGGTGTTGGGGTCGATGATCCTGGTTTCCATGTTGGGCAGCGGCAGGCCGATCGTGTCGGCCTTGTCCTCGACGCTGTCGGTGGTGCTGGTCTGCGCCGCCACGGGAGAGCATTCGGTCTGGCCGAACACGATGGTGAAGGGCGCGCCGAGCTTCTCTTCCAACAGCCGCACCAGCGCCGCCGGCACTGTCGAGCCGCCGGAACAGATCGCCTTGACCGACGACAGGTCGGTGGTTGGGAATGCCGGGTGCTCCAGCATTGCGACCAGCATGGTGGGAACGCCGAGCATGGCGTTGCCGCGATAGGTCCCGAGCATTTCCAGCACGAGGCCCGGCTCGAATGCTTCGATCAGCACGGTGGTCGCCGCCTTCGACACTGCGCCGATCACGCAGCAGACGCAGCCGCCGGTATGAAACAGCGGCATCGTGGTGACGAAGACGTCGCCGGGGCCGACGCCCATGCGGTCAGCGGTATCGGCGCCGTTGTTGAGCAGCCCGCGATGACGGAGCAGGGCGCCCTTGGGAAAGCCGGTGGTGCCGGAGGTGTACTGGATCATGACGGGATCGTCGGGGCTGACGGACGGCAGCCTGATTTTCTCGTCGTCGCCCGCGGCGATGAAGGCATCCCAATCGTCGAAGCAGATGATCTCGCGCAACTCCGGGCAGTTCGGCTTCACCTCCCGGACCGTTTCCAGCATCGGGTTGCCGCGAAATCCGTTGACGACGAAGACCCCGGCCGAGCGCGACTGCTTCAGCACATATTCAACTTCGCGGGCGCGAAACGCCGGGTTGACGGTGACCAGGACCATGCCGGCCATGCCGGCGCCGAATTCCAGCATCATCCATTCCGGGATGTTCTGCGCCCACACCGCGATGCGTTCGCCGGGCTTGAAGCGCGACAGCAGCGCGCGTGCGGTACGCTCCGCTTCGCGGTAGAACTCCGCGTAGGTCCATTGCCGCCGCAGCTTCGGATCGGGGACACCGGCAATCAGGGCCAGACGATCGGGCGCAGCTTCGGCCGCCTTGCGCAGGAGATCGCCGAACGTCATTTCCCGCACCGCAGGCGTGCTCGGTCCCACGACGTGCGACTTCGTCAATGCCATCAAATCCTCCCCGGTCCGGCGCCGTTATTGTCGGTGGCGTCAGGTTTCCGGGGAAAATGCCTTCGGACTTCGGGTAATGCAAGCGGGACGGGATGCAGTCGAAAGATGAATGGCTCGGAAGGCGCTGCGGCCGCAACCTCGCCATTGCGAGCCACCCGGTCGGCGCGAAGCGCCGCCGATGACAGGTTCCGCGAAGCGATCCATCGCTTCACACACGCGAAGGCGCGAGGGCCATTGACGATCTCCGGTACGGGTTGGGTTCGGGAACCTCAACGGCTAGTATGGGTTTTCTTTCCGAATGCCGCCCGCGGGCGGCCGCAAGGCTCGAGGTTTGCCGTGGCGTTGAAGAAGCTCAGCACCTATCGGAAGAAGCGCAACTTCGGCAAGACGGCCGAACCCTCTGGCGACGTCAAGGTCGCCCCCGCTTCGCGGCGCCGTTTCGTGATCCAGAAGCATGACGCCACGCGCCTGCACTATGATCTCCGGCTCGAATTCGACGGCGTCTTCAAATCGTGGGCGGTCACCAGGGGCCCTTCGCTCGATCCGCATGACAAGCGGCTCGCGGTCGAGGTCGAGGATCATCCGCTCGATTACGGCGATTTCGAAGGCACCATTCCCGAAAGCCAGTATGGCGGCGGCACCGTGATGCTGTGGGACCGCGGCTACTGGGAGGCCGACGACCCCGAGCGCGGCTTCAAGAAGGGCGACCTGAAATTCACGCTGCATGGCGACAAGCTGCATGGAAGCTGGGTGCTGGTTCGGATGCGCGGCGACCGCTACGGCGGCAAGCGCACCAACTGGCTCCTGATCAAGCACCGCGACGAATTCGCGAAGGAGGGCGGGGCCAACGACGTTCTGGAGGAAGATCGTTCCGTCGCCTCGGGGCGGACGATGGACCAGATCGCGCAAGGCAAGGGCAAGACGCCAAAGCCGTTCATGCTGGCAACGAAGACCAGGGCGGACGCGGTCTGGCAGTCGAACCGGGGCGATGCCGCCGAGGCGCGCGCGAACAGGAAGACCGCGGCGTTGCGCGCCGCCCCTGAGACGAGGACCCACAAACCGGCGCCGGCGGCAAAGCCGAAGAAGATCGCTTCGATGCCGGATTTCGTTGCGCCGCAGCTCTGCACGCTGGTCGAGCGGCCGCCGGGTGGCGAGGGCTGGGGCCACGAGATCAAGTTTGACGGTTACCGCGTGCAGTTGCGGGTCGAGGATGGCGAAGCAGTACTGTGCACGCGCAAGGGGCTCGACTGGACCGACAAGTTCAAGGCGATCGCCAATGAGGCGAAGTCGCTTGGCGACGTGCTGATCGATGGCGAGATCGTCGCGCTCGATCATAACGGCGCACCGAATTTTTCAGCCCTGCAGGCCGCGCTGTCGGTTGGCGACAGCGAGAGCCTGATCTTCTACGCGTTCGACCTGCTGTTCGCCGATGGCGAGGACCTTCGTGGCCTGCCGCTCGGCGAGCGCAAGGCGCGGCTGAAGAAGCTGCTGGAGGCGCGCAAGGGCAAGCAAAGGCAGATCCGCTATGTCGAGCATTTCGAAAGCGGCGGCGATGCCGTCCTGCAATCGGCCTGCAAGCTGGAACTGGAAGGCATCGTCTCCAAGAAGCTCGACGCGCCCTATCGCTCCGGCCGCTCGGAAGGCTGGACCAAGGCCAAATGCCGGGCCGGCCACGAGGTGGTGCTGGGCGGCTGGAAAACCACCAACGGAAAATTCCGCTCGCTGATGGCGGGCGTCTATCGCGGCGACCATCTCGCGTTCGTCGGCATGGTGGGGACCGGGTTCGGACAGGACAAGGTCCGCCGCATCATGCCCGCGTTGAAAGCTTCTGCCTCCGACACAAGCCCGTTTGGTGGCAAGAACGCGCCGAAGAAGACCCGCGACGTGCACTGGCTGAAGCCCGAACTGGTCGCCGAAATCGAATTCGCCGGCTTCACGGCGGATGGAAACATTCGCCAGGCTGCGTTCAAGGCTCTGCGGCAGGACAAGCCGGCCGCGGAGGTGGAAGCGGAAACGCCGTCGAAGCGAGGCGTCACGCAGCCGAAACCCGGCAAGGGCAAGAACACGGACAAGGCAGTGGCGGCGCGCGCCAAGCCGTCCACCAGGAAGGCCGGCGAAGTCATGGGCGTGGTGATTTCCAAGCCCGACAAGGCGCTGTGGCCCGACGCCGGCGACGGCGAGGGCGTCACCAAGCTCGATCTGGCGCACTATTTCGAGGCGGTCGGCGAATGGATGATCGCGCACATCCGGGGGCGTCCATGCTCGATCGTGCGGGCGCCCGACGGCATCCACGGCGAAAAATTCTTCCAGCGCCACGCCATGCAGGGTGCGTCAAATCTGTTCGATCTGGCGAAAGTGTCGGGCGACCGCAAACCCTATCTGCAGATCGATCGGGTCGAGGCATTGGCCGCGGTCGCGCAGATCGGCGGGCTCGAACTTCATCCCTGGAATTGTGCGCCCGATGACTATGACACGCCGGGGCGGCTGGTGCTCGATCTCGATCCCGCGCCGGACGTCGAATTCTCCGAGGTGATTGAAGCGGCCAAGCAGATGCGCCGGCGGCTCACCGATGTCGGCCTGGAAAGTTTCTGCAAGACCACCGGCGGCAAAGGGTTGCACGTGGTGACGCCGCTGCTCCATGGCGCGAGGGACAAGGTGTCATGGAAGGAGGCCAAGGCGTTCGCGCAAGGCATCTGTCAGTGGATGGCAAACGACGATCCCGAGCGCTATTTGCTCAACATGTCGAAAAAGCTGCGCAACGGAAAGATCTTCCTCGATTATCTCCGCAATGACCGTATGTCGACGGCCGTCGCGGCGTTGTCGCCGCGTGCGCGCGAGGGCGCGACGGTCTCGATGCCGCTGACCTGGACACAGGTGCGTGGCGATCTCGATCCGAAGAAGTATACGGTTCGCACCGTGCCTGGGTTGTTGTGGAAGACGAAGGCGTGGGATGGTTATGATGATGCCGCAGCATCGATCAAGTCCGCGATGAAGAAGCTGGCTTCAATGTAGGACGTCTCATCTTCCTCGGTCGTCATACCCCGCGAAAGAGAAGTATCCAGTACGCAGAGGCCTCTCGAATCATCAGGAACGCCTCTGGATACTGGATCACCCGCTTGCGCGCGTGATGACCGTTTTCCGATTGTATGGATCGCAATCCGATCACAGCTTTCCGAGCAGCAACAGGATCAGCAGGATCACGATGATGAGGCCCAGGCCGCCGCCGCCATAATAGCCGGTGCCATAGAACGGTCCACCGCCGATGCCGCTGAAGCCACCCAGCAGCGCGATGATGAGAATGATCAGAATGATGGTACCAATAGACATAAAACTCTCCTCAGCCCGAACGGGACGTTTGCATGTTCTGCCCTTCGCGCGGAACAACAATCGGGAGTCGGCTAAGTTCCCGATTGCGAGGCCCATAATCGGCGTGCCCCTTCCTTTCGAACCGCAAGCAATTACATGCGCTTAAGAAGAGGAGAGGGATTGCGATGACCAAACCGCTGGTGGTTTCCATTCCGCATAGCCTGGGACGCGAAGAGGCGATGCGCCGGCTGAAGTCGGGGCTTTCGCGCGCGGCTTCCAGCGTGCCGGTGCTGAGCGTCGACGAGGAGCGGTGGGAGGACAACCGCATGATTTTTCGCGTGCGCGCCCTTGGCCAAGCCGCGGCCGGCCATGTCGACGTCGCCGAAGATCATGTGCAGGTGGAAGTCGTGCTGCCGTGGCTGTTGCAGCGATTTGCCGAGGCCGCCCAGGCGGCGATCCAGAATCGCGGGAAGCTGTTGCTCACGAAGAATTAGCCGCCAGATGCTCGCGCTTGCGTGTGGGCCTCACCTCGCCATTGAAGCTGGCCTTCAGCACCGCCACCGGCATGTGCGCGAGCAGGTCGGAAAGCCGCAGTTGCGTGGCATCGCCATCGGCAAAGCCCTCGGCCGCATAGCCGCCGATATCAAGCGCGGCCTCATAAGCCTCCGGGCGAGGCCAATGCCTGCCGCCATCGGTGAACGGGGAAAACCACCGGGTAACGACGACAATCGATGCCTCGCGGCCGCGCCGCCGCGCGAAGGCAATGAAATGGCCGGCCTGTGGCCCGCTCACCTGCAATGGTTCGTAATCGCCGCTCGTGAAGACATTGGCGAGTTCGGTGCGAAGCTTGAGCAGGTGCCGGGTCCACGCAAGCTTTAGATGTCCGCTCGGCCATCCCTTGATTAGCCGGTCCCAGTCCGGCGCCTCGAGAGCATGGAGGCGGCCCGCGCGTTCGGCAAAATCGACCGGACGGCGGTTGTCGGGATCGACAAGTGAAAAATCCCAGAGCTCGGTGCCCTGGTAGAAGTCCGGTACGCCCGGCAGGGTCGCCTTCAGCGTGATCTGGCTCAGCGAATTCAACGCGCCCAGCAGCGACAGCCGCTGCGCCCGCGTTTGCAGGGAGTTCAGGAATTCGCCAGAAAGCGAAGGATCGAGAATTCTGGCAATGAAGTCTTTCAGGCCCGCCTCATAGGCCGGGTGGGGATTGAGCCAGCTCGTTTCCTGCTTGCCTTCCCGCGCGGCCTTCAGCGCATATTCCTGCATTCTTTCCACGAATGACGTGTCGTCCGGTTGCCATGCTCCGAGCAGCGCCTGATAGAGCATGTATTCGAATGTCGCCGACGGCGCGCGCAACTCGCCATCCGTCTGCACATGCGGGGCGTTGAGCAGCTTCCATCGCGCCACGGTGCCGGTCCATTCCCCCGGCATCTCGGCAAGCGCCATGATGCGCGCCCGCGCATCCTCGCCGCGCTTGGTATCGTGGGTCGCGGTGGCGGTCATGCCGTGCGGCCATTCCCTGGCGCGCGCCTGCATCATCTGCTGGAAGTCGCCAACCGACAGTGCTTGGGCTGCGGGATCGCCGCCGACTTCATTCAGCGCGAGCAGGCGATGGTAGCGGTAGAACGTGGTGTCCTCAAGCGACTTTGCCATCATCGGTCCGGTGAATTGCTGCACCTTCAACGCAAACCGGCGCACGCGCGGCGCGCTGTGATGCGTTCCTGATTTGATCAGGTCCATGGTCAGCGTATCGCGCAGGAAATCGAAAATGCCGTCATCGGCGGCGAACCAGTCAGCGCGCGCCCGCTCGATTGTCTCAGAGATCAATTCGCGATCGTGCGTTGATGGCCGCGACGATGTCAGATAGGTGCGATAGACCGGGAAGTGCAGCACATAGAGTTCGAGCGCCTGCCGCAGGCTGTCGGCGGAGTAGTCGCGGGTCGAGTAGTGCCCGTTGGCGATCCGCGCCAAGAGGCGCGTCAGCACCGTGAACTCGCTGGTCAGGAGCGTTTCCAGCACGCGCCGCTTGGCTTCCAGCACGATCGGTCCGAATTGCGGCGAACGGTTGCTGATCTGCCGCCAGATTTCATCGAGCGGCCCCAGCCCACGGCCGTCGATCAGCACCTGGGTGATCGCGTTCATCCACTCGTAGCCGGTGGTGCCGTGAACGCCGGCGAATGACGGCAGCTTCTCGTGTTCACCGAGAATTTTTTCGATCACAACGTAGAACGGGCGGCTTGGGCCGCCTTGCGCATCCCGGACCAGTCGGCGCAGGCGCTGGAAATACTGCACGGGATCGCGGAGACCGTCGATGTGGTCGAGCCGCAGCCCCTGCAGTTTGCCTTCGGCAATCAGCCGTTTGACCAGGCGGTGGATCGCCTCGAACGTGCCGGCATCCTCGACGCGCAGGCCCGCCAGCGTGTTGATGTCGAAGAAGCGCCGGTAGTTGATGTCGCTGGAAGCCAGACGCCAATGGCCGAGCTTGTAGTGCTGGCGTTCGAGCAGATGGTGCAGCGCCAGCGTCTGGGCAGTCCGATCCGCGCCCGCGCGGTAGGCCTCGATCCCCTCTGTAATGATGTCGGCGGCGCCCTCAATGCCCATCAACTCGGCCTTGAAGCCGGGTGCCTCCTTGCGGTTTGGGCGGCGCGGCCCTTGATAACGTAGCGCCAGTGACAGCATCGCCTTGCCGGCGGCGCTTCCTTCAGCGCCCGCTTCCTTGACGATCATTCGCAGGATTTCGCCATAACGCTCCGGCGCGATCGGCAGCCGGTGCTCGTAGTACCACGCCGAAAAGCTGCCTTCGCTCGCCTCATAGCGCAACTCGATCTCGCCGCTTTCGAGTGCTTGCCCGTAGGACGAGCCAAGGATCGGCAGCAGCACGCCGCCGCGGGCACGGTAGGGCAGTTGCTCCCAGTCGATGTCGAAGGAGGCTGCGTGCGGCGAGGCAGGTCCCCATTCCAGCACATCGAGCCACCACGGGTTGTCGGCGTAGTGCACGCCGACATGGTTGGGCACGAAATCGAGGATCAGCCCGAGATCGTGCTGTCGGAGTGCGGCGCTGAGACGCTCGAAGCCGGCCTCGCCGCCGAGTTCCGGATTGAATGCGGCATGATCGGTGACGTCATAGCCGTGCGTTGAGCCCTTGCGGGCGCGCATGAAGGGGGAGGCATAGAGATGAGTGATGCCGAGCGCCTTCAGATAGGGCACCACGGCGGTAGCAGCATCGAAATCGAAGTCCGCCGTCAGTTGCAGGCGGTAGGTCGCGATCGGGATCGCCGGGGGCATGTTCCTATCCGATGCGCCAGTGCACCGACCATGGCGGGACGCTATTGCCCAACTCGCGGCCCCAGATCAGGGTTCCCTTTGCATCGTCATGGCTGACCGCCTTTTCCGACAGGTTGGCGGTGAGGCGAAGCGTCGTGCCATCGCCTATCCGCCAGTCGGCGGTCAGCAGGTCGTTGCCGACCGTGTCCGCTTTTCCAAAGGATGCGCCTGCCAGCCGCGGCATGATCTCGCGCCGCCGAACCTGCAGCAATTCGCGCACCATGGCGAGGCGCTTGCGTCCCGCCGGCGCGTCGCGGCCGTCCCAATCGAGCACGGCTGAATCACGGGTCGAAGCGGCCAGCGCATCGGGGACCTCGTCGCCATATTCCGCATAGGCCCAGGCCAGTTCGACGCGGCGGCCCTTGCGAACAGCGTCGGCGAGATCGCCGCCGAAGTCGCAGAAGAACGGAAAGGGCGCCCTCGAGCCCCATTCCTCGCCCATGAACAGCATCGGGATATGCGGCGCGATCAGCAAAACCTGAAGCGCCGCCTCGATCATCCGCGGATCGGCGTTGCCTTCGAGCCGGTCGCCCAGCGCACGATTGCCGATCTGGTCGTGATTCTGCAGGAAATTGATGAACGCCGTCGGCGGCAGGTGTCCGCTCGGCTCGCCGCGATGGCTGCGGCGAAATTCCGAAGGTTCGCCCTGATAGACAAAACCTGACGACAGCGAGCGGATTAGATCGGAGATCGACGAGCGCTGGTAGTCGACATAGTAGCCCTGCTTCTCGCCCGTCATCAGCACGCGCCATGCATGATGATAGTCGTCGTTCCACTGCGCGCGGTATTTGCCGTGTGGAGGGTCCTGCACCGGATCAAGAAGGCTGGCGCGGTTGTCGCCGTTCTCGAGCACGAGGTGAATCTGCCGCCCGGTTTCCGCGGCGAGCCGACCGGTGGCGGCGCTAATGTCGTGCAGCAGCGACAGCCCGCCCGGTTCGACGATGGAGTTGACGGCATCCAGCCGCAATCCGTCGAAGCGATAGTCGCGCAGCCAGTACAGCGCATTCTCGATTGCGAAGGCGCGGACTTGTTCGACGCGATAGTCGATCGCGCTGCCCCAGGGCGTGTGGGCTTCCGTGAAGAAGGAGGGCGCATAGCGGCCGAGATAGTTTCCTTCGGGGCCGAAATGATTGTAGACGACGTCGAGCAGCACCATCAGCCCGCGCAGATGCGCCTCGTCGATCAGCGCCTTGAGATCGTCGGGCCGTCCATAGGCGCTGTCGGGCGCATACCACAACACGCCGTCATAACCCCAATTGCGCGAGCCGGCGAAATCCGCCAGCGGCATCAGTTCGAGTGCGGTGATGCCGGTTTCGACGAGATGATCCAGCCTGTCGATCATCGCGCGATGGGTCCCTTGTTTCGTGAAGGTGCCGACATGGGCCTCGACGATGACGGCCTCGTGCCACGGCCGGCCGCACCAGTCGGCGGCGCGCCAGCGATAGGCGCCGTGGTCGATCACTTCGCTCGGGCCGAACACGTCCTCGGGCTGGAACAGAGATGCGGGATCGGGCACATCGATCTCGCCGTCGATGCGGAACTTGTAGCGCGCGCCGGGTTTCACGCCGGCGATGTCGGCGTTGAACCAGCCGTCCCCACCGCGCGTCATCGCGTGAGGACGTTCCAGCATCACATCGACGCGTTTCGCGGCCGGTGCCCACAGCCGAAACCGCGTGCCGTAATCGGCCAGCGACGGCCCGAATTGACGGCCATTCATGCCGCGCCTGCGAAGGCAAGCACCGACCGCGGCGGTGCGCTGGTGTGGGCGCCAGATGCGAATTCGATGGAAGTCTCCACGGCCTCGGTCGTGTTCAGCACCTGCTGCCAGTTCTTGTACTCTGGTATCCTGGGCAAGGTGAAAACGATCTCTTCGGGGGCGGCGTTCAGCACTATAAAGATCGGCGGCTGGCCTTGTTCCAGCGGCGCCAGCACGTAGGCGAGGAACCGTCCTTCCGGAAAATTCCAGTCGGCTTCCTGCATCTCCTCGGCCGCCGGCGTCAGCCACAGCCCGTCAAAAGAGCCGTCCTTGCGCCGACCGGACAGCCAGCGCTGCGAGCGCAACTGCGGAAATCGCCGCCGCAGCGCCGTCATGTGCCCGACGAAATCGGTGAGGTCGTCGCCTTGCTTGCCGAGATTCTCCCAGTTGACCCAGCCGATCTCGTTGTCCTGGCAATAGGCGTTGTTGTTGCCGTTCTGCGCATTGCCGACCTCGTCGCCGGCCAGCATCAGCGGCGTACCCTGCGCGAGGAACAGGCAGGCGAGCTGGTTCTTGCGGAGCTGCCGGCGCAGCGCGACGATCGCCGCATCCGTGGTCGGGCCCTCATGGCCGCAATTGTTGCTGTGGTTGTCGTAGGAGCCGTCGCGATTGCCTTCGCCGTTGGCTTCGTTGTGCTTCTCGTTGTAGCTGAACAGATCGGCCAGCGTGAAACCGTCATGGACGGTGATGTGATTGATGCCAGCACGCGTCGCGCGGTTGTCGTGGTGGAATAGATCGGACGAGGCGGTCATGCGGCGGGATACTTCGCCGATCAGGCTGCCTTCGCCGCTCCAGTAGCGCCGCAGCGCACTGCGGTAGCGGTCGTTCCATTCCGACCATTGCGAGGGAAACGCGCCGACCTGATAGCCCCCCATGCCGAGGTCCCAGGGTTCGGCGACCAGCTTGACGCTCGCGAGCACCGGGTCCTGCCGCACGGCGGTGAGGAATGCGGAGTTGCGATCGTAGCCATTCGGCGTCCGCGCCAGCGTGGTGGCGAGGTCGAAGCGGAAGCCGTCGACATGGCAGACGTCGACCCAGTAGCGCAGCGAATCCATCACCATCTGCAGCACGCGCGGATGGGTCAGGTTGACGGAGCTGCCGCAGCCGGTGAAGTCGTCGTAGTAGCGCGGATTGTCCTTGCTGAGCCAGTAATAGGATGCGTTGTCGATGCCGCGGAATGACAGCGTCGGGCCGAGATGATTGCCCTCGGCGGTGTGGTTATAGACCACGTCGAGCATCACCTCGATGCCGGCATCGTGCAGCCGCGCCACGGTGGTGCGGAACGCATCGAGCGCGTTGTCCTGCGCATAGCGCGGCTCCGGCGCGAAGAACGCCAGCGTGTTGTAGCCCCAATAGTTGGTAAGCTTGCGCTCCACCAGCACGCGGTCGTCGATCAGCCCATGGACCGGCAGAAGTTCGATGGTGGTGACGCCGAGCCGCTTGAGGTGGTCGATCATCGCGGGTGAGCACAGCCCGCCATAGGTGCCCCGCCAGGCCGGCGCGACGTCATTACGCTGTTGCGTGAGGCCCTTGACGTGGGCCTCGTAGATGATGGTGTCTTCCCAGGATATGTTCGGCCGCATCTCGCGGCGTCCCCAGTTGAAGGTCTCGTCAACCACGACCGCTTTCGGCATGCCGCGGGCGTTGTCGCGACGGTCGAAGGAAAGATCCTCGCGCGCGCTGCCGGTGCGGTAGCCGAAATGCGCGTCGCTCCATACCAGCCGCCCGGCGAGGCGCTTGGCATAGGGATCGAGCAGCAGCTTGTTGGGGTTGAAGCGATGTCCGCGCTCCGGCGCGTAGGGGCCATGGACGCGGAAGCCGTAGAGCTGTCCGGGTGAGACGTCGTTGAGATAGCCATGCCAGACGTCCTCATTGCGCTCCGGCAGTTCGATCCGCTCGATTTCACGGCGCCCCTGTCCATCGAACAGGCAGAGCTCGACCTTTTCCGCATTGGCCGAGAACAGCGCAAAATTGGTGCCGCGGCCGTCCCAGCTTGCTCCAAGGCGTGCGGGACTTCCCGCGGACAATCGCATGCGTCAGCTTTCCGGTACGAGAAAGATCGCAGCCAGTGGCGGAATGGTCAGGCTGAGTTCGGGAATGCTGCCTTCCAGAGTGTGGACGTTACCGACATTGCCGACATTGCTGCCGCCATAATGGGCGGAATCGGAATTGAGCACTTCTTTCCAGTTGCCGGCGAACGGCACCCGGACGCGATACTCGCGATAGACGTTCGGTGAGAAGTTCACGACCACGAGACAGCGCGCATGCGAATCGCTTCCCTTGCGCAACCAGGCAAAGATGTTGTTGCCGGAGTCGTGGGTGATGACCCATTCGAATCCGGCCTGGTTGCAGTCCATCTCATGCAGCGCCGGAACGTTGCGATAGAGGTGGTTGAGGTCGCGGATCAGGTTCTGGATGCCGCTATGGCGCTGCTGTCCCAACAGGTGCCAGTCCAGCGATTGATCGTGATTCCATTCGCGCTCCTGGCCGAACTCGCAGCCCATGAACAGCAACTTCTTGCCGGGATGGCCGAACATGAAGCTGTAATAGGCGCGCAAATTGGCAAAGCGCTGCCACTCGTCGCCCGGCATGCGGCCGAGAATCGAGCGCTTGCCGTGCACGACTTCGTCATGCGACAGCGGCAGAATGAAATTCTCCGAAAACGCATAGTGCAGGCCGAACAGTACGTCGCCGTGATGGTGCTTCCGGTAGACCGGGTCCTTGCCGACATATTTCAGCGTGTCGTGCATCCACCCCATGTTCCACTTGAAGCCGAAGCCAAGCCCGCCATATTCGACCGGCCGCGACACCTGCGGCCACGCGGTGGATTCTTCCGCCGCCGTCGTGGCGTCTGGGAAATGCCCGAACAGCTCGATGTTGAAGCGGCGCAGGAATTCGATGGCTTCGAGATTCTCCCTGCCGCCGTGCTGGTTCGGAATCCATTCGCCGGCCGGCCGGCTGTAGTCGAGATAGAGCATCGAGGCGACCGCATCGACGCGCAGGCCGTCGACGCCATAGCGATCGAGCCAGAACAGCGCGTTGGACACCAGGAAGTTGACCACTTCGGTGCGGCCGTAATTGTAGATCAGGGTGCCCCAGTCGAGATGGCGCCCCTGCATTGGATTGGCATGCTCGTAGAGCGCCGTGCCGTCGAAATAGCCGAGCCCGTGCGGATCATCAGGGAAATGTCCGGGCACCCAGTCGAGCCAGACACCTAGCCCTTCGCGATGGCAGGCATCGACGAGGGCTGAAAAATCCTCCGGCGTGCCGAAACGGCTGGTCGGTGCATAGAGGCCGGTCGGCTGATAACCCCACGAGCCGTCGAACGGGTGTTCGCTGACGGGCAGAAACTCGATATGGGTAAAGCCCATGTCTTTCGCATAGGCCGGAAGCTGTTCGGCAAGGTCGCGATAGCTCAGCCATTCATTGCCGTTCTTGCGCCGCCACGATCCGAGATGCACCTCGTAGATCGAGATCGGCGCCTCCACCGCGTTGATGCCGGTTGGCGCCGGCCGCGGCTTCGGAATTTTGCGCTCATCGATGACGATCGAGGCCGTCGACGGGCGGATCTCGGCGGCAAAGGCCACCGGATCGGATTTCAGCGGCAGATGCCGCCCGTCGGGCCCGGTAATGTCGAACTTGTAGCGATCGCCGACGCTGGCGTGCGGCACGAACAATTCCCAATAGCCGACGCCGCGCACGCGCATCGGATGCCGCCTTGCATTCCAGAAGTTGAAATCGCCGACCACGCTGACGCCCTTGGCGTTCGGCGCCAGCACCACGAACGCCACGCCCTCGACGCAGTCGAGGGTCATCGGGTGCGCGCCGATCTTGTCGTAGATCCGCCGGTGGGTGCCTTCGCCCAGCAGATAAAGGTCGAAGTCGCTGAGCACGGGCGGGAAGCGATAGGGATCGTCGAGCTCGACGACATTGTCGCCGAACCGGGCGCGCAGCTGGTAGCGCCTGGAGCCGTTCGGCAGCGCGCCGGCAAACAGCCCGGCATCGTGAATTCGCTTGAGCGGCGCGGTCTCGCCATGCTCGCCGACCGCCTCCACGTTGGAGGCTTCGGGAATGAACGCGCGCACCACGCTGTGGCCGTCCTCGCTGTGCAGACCGAGATAACGGAATGGATCGGAATGCTTGCCTTCGATGATGGCGTAGGCCTCGGCGGGCAGCTTGGTCATGAGGCCTCGAAGGATGGTTGGGACAACAATCTGAGAATTCCGATCAGGGGCATGCGCAGCCATTCCGGCCGGAATAACAGTTCGTGTTCGATTTCGTTCATGGCCTTCTCGAGCAGGAAGAAGGTCAACAGCCCGTCTGCCGCCTTGGGGTCGGCCGGCCATAGCCGCTGGTCGGTCAGCGCCTCGTGGTAAGCCGCGAGCAACGCCGCCACTCCGCGGTCGCGCCACTCCGCAAGCGCCGCACCAAGCTTGCCATGCTCATCGTGGGCCACTTTGAGCGCGCGCTCAAGGGCTGCGGTAGCCGAATAGTCGATCGAGCGGATCAGGCTGGCGACGTCGCGTGCCGCGGGTACCTTGCGCCGGCGCTCGGCGATGCTGCGTCGCGGCGCGCCCTCGAAGTCGGTGATGAAGATGTCGTCCTTGACGATCAGCAACTGGCTGAGATCGAGGTCGCCGTGGCCGCGGATGCTGGCGATGGCCGTCTCGCGCAGCAGCAGCGTTTCCAAAAGATCGGGCAGAGCCGGCTTCAGTGCCAGCACCTGATCGGCCAGCGGGCGGTCGGCTTCCCTCAGCGTGTCGCGCCGCTGCCGAAGCGCATCGAAAACCCGGTTCGCGCACAGCATAAGGTCGTCGATCCAGCGCTGCACGTCTTCGCGACCGGCCGGCTCCGGCGCGAATTCGGGAAGTTCGTCGTTGCTGGCTAACGCCATGTGCAGTTCGGCCACGCGCCGCCCGGCCTGCGACATGTAGCGCAGATAGGGAATCTCTTCCTCGCGCTCGCCGGGATGGATGCTTTCCGCCAGCAGGCGCTGCTCCTCGACGAAGCGGTCGAGATAGCCCGCGCTCATCGTCCAGAGGTCACCCTGATTGGCGACGAAGGCGTGGACGACGCCGATCGCGCTCTTCTCGTTGCCTTCGACCAGTTCGACGCTGCCGAGCAGGGCCGGCGCATTGGCGAAGTTGACGACGTCGGTCAGGAAGCGCCCCATCTCGATCTCGGGATTGGAGCCCGCCTGCAGCGTCCGATAGATCTTCACGACGTAGTCGTTGTCCACCAGCGCGCTGCTGCGCGGTCGGTCGGTCTCCACGATGCGAATATGCTCGGGCTGCCGGATCGGCTTGTCGCTGAAGCGGCCGGTCGGCCGGAATTCGAGCTGCAGGCCCTGTTCGCCCTCGTCCACGGTGAGCGATTGCTGCAGATTGCGCAGCAACAGCGAAATGAAGATCTGGTCGGTGGCGACGTCGAGCAGCGTTCCCTCGCGCGCACCCTGGCGGACAGCCGCCAGCGCCTGCGGGTTGTAGCGCTCACGGTCGAAGCGCACCCATTCGATCTGCATCGGCAGCATGTAGCGCGTCGACGTCCCGCGTTCGGCGGTTTCGAAGAAGGCAAGCCACGGCCGGTTGTCGCCGATGTCGCAGAACGGAATGGCCGAGGTCAGCACCGGGCGGATCGCTTTCGCCGACCGTTCCGGATACCAGCGGCTGCGCGCCAGGTGGTCGGGAAGCACGTCGCGCTCGAACACGCCGCGTTCGCGCGCCAGCGACACCCAGGTCGAGTTCAACGGCACCACCAGCGTTTCGAACTCGGGCACCGCGCGTGGCGGCGTCGGCATCGACTTGTCGGGTTCCTGCAGTTCGAACCAGTAGAAGCCATAGGGGGCGAGCGTGATCATGTAGGGTAGCTCGCCGATCGCCGGGAAGCGGGTGCGCCCGAGCATTTCCAGTGGAATGCGGTCCTTGAAGGCGGAGAGGTCGAGCTCGGTCGCCTGTGCCGATCGCGAGAGGTTGGCGACGCACAGGATGATCTCGCCCTGATACTGCCGCACGTAACACAGCACCGAGCGGTTTTCCGGGCGGATGAACGTCATGGTGCCGCGCCCGAAGGCGAGCGTCGATTTGCGCACCGCGATCAGCTTCTTGGTGGCCGAGAGCAGCGAGGACAGGCTGCGCGACTGCGCCTCGACATTGACCGCTTCATAGCCGTAGACCGGGTCCATGATGGTCGGTGCGTAGAGCCTCGCCGGGTCGGCGCGCGAGAAGCCGCCATTGCGGTCCGGCGTCCATTGCATCGGGGTGCGCACGCCGTTGCGGTCGCCGAGATAGATGTTGTCGCCCATGCCGATCTCGTCGCCGTAATAGATGATCGGCGTGCCCGGGAACGACAGCAGCAGCGAGTTCATCAATTCGATCTTGCGCCGGTCATTGTCCATCAAGGGCGCCAGGCGGCGGCGGATGCCGACATTGATGCGGGCGCGGGGGTCGTTGGCATAGGTCGACCACAGATAGTCGCGCTCGACGTCGGTGACCATTTCCAGCGTCAGCTCGTCATGATTGCGCAGGAACAGCGCCCACTGGCAGTTGGCCGGGATATCGGGCGTCTGGCGCAGAATGTCGGTGATCGGGAAGCGGTCTTCCTGCGCGATCGCCATGTAGATGCGCGGCATCAGCGGGAAATGATAGGCCATGTGGCATTCGTCGCCGCGGCCGAAATATTCCTGCACGTCCTCCGGCCATTGATTGGCCTCGGCGAGCAGCACCTTGCCCTTGGCGTAGGCATCGAGCTCGCCGCGCAATCGTTTGATGATCGTGTGCGTCTCGGGCAGGTTCTCATTGTTGGTGCCGTCGCGCTCGCACAGATAGGGAATGGCGTCGAGCCGGAAGCCGTCGACGCCGGTGTCGAGCCAGCGCTTCATCACCTGCACCAGCGCGCTCACCACCCGCGGATTGTCGAAATTGAGGTCCGGCTGATGGGAGAAGAAGCGGTGCCAGTAGAACTGGCCGGCTTCCGGGTCCCAGGTCCAGTTCGATTTCTCGGTGTCGGTGAAGATGATCCGCGTGCCCAGATATTTCTGGTCGGTATCGCTCCAGACATACCAGTTGCGTGCGCTCGAATTCGGGTCCGAGCGGCGGGCGCGCTTGAACCAGTCGTGCTGGTCGGAGGTGTGGTTGATGACGAGCTCGGTGATGACGCGCAGGCCGCGCTTCTTGGCTTCCTGGATGAAGCGGCGGAAATCCTTCATCGTCCCGAAATCGGGATTGATGTCGCCATAGTCGGCGATGTCGTAGCCGTCGTCGCGGCCGGGCGAGGGGTAGAACGGCAAAAGCCACAGCGTGGTGACCCCGAGATCCTGCAGGTAGCCCAGCTTCTCGGTCAGTCCGGCAAAATCGCCGATGCCGTCATTGTTGCTGTCGGCGAACGCCTTGACGTGGAGTTGGTAGATGATGGCGTCCTTGTACCAGAGCTCGTCGGTCGCGCCGTCGGTGGCTGGCACCTCCTTTGCTTCGAGCAACAGGCCGCCTCTATCCAGGGGATAGGTACCGTCGACAGGGAGGGAGACGCCGGCGTTGGAGCTCTCGGCGGTTTGCGCTTTTTTGTTCACGGTGATGCCATTGCCATGGAAATGACGTCCCCGTTTCGTTTGCAGAAGCGGAGACGTTCCGGACGGAGGATAGAAGCCGCCAATCTCACTTTGGTTCCCCGGGAACCGTTGGTGGGACTCGGCGTTACTCACCCTCTATCCCCTTCCGGTATTTGGACAATTTCGCGACATCCGGATGATGTTTGCGTGCAAAGTACGTGCCGAATGGACCTTTTTGCAGAAGCCAGCGCCCGCGGGATTCAGACTGAGTTCCTGGATGGTCAGGGTCACCGCCGTGTGACGGATGCGGCGGCCCTCAAAATTATCCTGGATGCCCTGCCGCCGGAGGCCCCCGGGCCCCTGCTGGGGCGTCCGGTCATCGTTCGCTCCGGGCGTCCCGCGCGCACCCAGCTTTCGGCCGGCGCCAGGCTCCCGGCAAACTGGAAAATCGTGGTGGATTCGAGGGTTATCGCGGAAGGCGAAGCCGCCGGCCGCCTCATCGACTGGCCATCCGACCTGCCGTTCGGCATCTACCGGCTGCTCCTCACCGATTCCGGCGGCGTCAGCGAGGACGTGCCGCTGCTATCGGTGCCGGAGCGGGCCTTTGGCGGCGATTTCGACCGCTGCTGGCTGCTCGCGGTTCAGCTCTACAGTGTCCGATCGGCGCGCAACTGGGGCATCGGCGACTTCACCGACCTTGCGGGTCTGGTCGAGTTCGCCGGACGGCTCGGGGCCGACGGCGTCGGGCTCAATCCGCTGCACGCGCTGTTCGACGACCGCCCGGGAGATTGCAGTCCATATTCGCCGAACAGCCGCCTGTTCCTCAACGCGCTCTATATCGACGTTGAAAAGCTTCCCGAATACCGGATCGACGCCGAGACGCGCGATGCCCTGGCGTCGCTGCGGTCGGGCGAGATCATCGATTATGTCGCCGCCGCCGGCTTCAAATGGCGAGCGCTTCGCGCCGCTTTTGCGGTCTTCACGGCCAACCCGGATCCGGCGCGGCTGAAGGATTTCGACAAATTCCGCGCCGAGCGCGGCGCCCTGTTGTCGCACTTCGCCTGCTTCGAGGTGCTCCGGCACAAATTCGGTAAGCCGTGGTGGGAATGGCCGGACGCGTGGCGGCAGCCTGACGACGCCGGATGCGCCGCACTGCGCAAAGGTGAGGACGCCGGCGAGATCGAGTTTGTCGAGTTCGTGCAATGGACCGCCGACCGGCAATTGGGAGCTGCCGCCGATTTGGCGAAGAAGCTCGGCATGACGGTCGGGCTCTATCTCGACGTCGCCGTCGGGGTGCAGGCCGATGGGTTCGATGCCTGGAACGAGCAGGTCGCGATCTCGCGCCATCTCGGCGTCGGTGCGCCGCCCGATCCGCTCAACACCGCAGGCCAGAGCTGGGGCCTTGCCGGCTTCAATGCGGTCGGCCTGGAGCGGCAATCCTTCGCGCCGTTCCGCGACATGCTGCGCGCCTCGATGCGCCATGCCGGCGCCATCCGCCTCGATCATGTGCTCGGGCTGAAGCGGCTCTATCTGGTGCCGCAGGGATTCACGGCGCGCGACGGCGTCTATGTCCAGATGCCGTTCGAGGCGCTGCTGGCGGTAACCGCGCAGGAAAGCGTCGCCAATCGCTGCGTGGTGATCGGCGAAGACCTCGGCACGGTGCCGGAAGGTTTTCGCGACCAGATCGCGGATTGGGGAATCTGGTCGTATCTCGTGATGATGTTCGAGCGCGACGATGGCGGCTCGTTCCGCAACATCGATCATTATCTGGCCAACGCGCTCGTCACATTCAACACCCACGATCTCTCGACCTATGCGGGCTGGCGCTCGTTCGGCGATCTCAAGATAAAGCGCGCGCTCGGCATCGATCCCGGCGAGACCGATGATGCGCGCTGGCATGCGCTGGCGATGCTTGACGAGGTGCTCCGTCATAATTCCATCGACCGTAACGATCTCTATTCGGTGGCGAATTTCCAGGCGCGCACCCGGTCGCGGCTGCTCGCGATCTCGCTGGAGGATCTGCTCGGCGTGGTGGACCAGCCCAACATTCCCGGCACCGTCAATGAGCATCCGAACTGGCGTCGGCGGCTGCCGGTGCCGCTCGAGGAGATGGCTTCCGCGATGGATGTCGATGCGATCAAGAATGCGACCCGGGAGCGCTCGCGCGCTGCGGCGTGATGTCAGGCGGTGAAACACCTTGCCCTGCCGTATCGAAGATTATGGGCTGATCGGCGACTGCGAGACCGCGGCACTTGTCGGCCGCGACGGATCGATCGACTGGCTGTGCTGGCCGGCCTTTGATTCCGACGCCTGCTTCGCCGCGCTGCTCGGCACGGAAAAGCACGGTCGCTGGCTGATCGCGCCCGCGGCGGAAATTACCGGCACCTCCCGCCGCTATCTCGGCGAAACGTTGATCCTGCAGACCCGTTTCGAAACGGCTGACGGCGCGGTCGACCTGATCGATTTCATGCCGCCGCGCGGCACCGCGTCCGACATCGTGCGGCTGGTGCGGGGCGTTCGTGGCCGGGTCAGGATGCACATGCAGCTTGTGATCCGCTTCGGCTTCGGCGCCGATATTCCCTGGGTCCGGAAAAGCGAGGACGGTTCGGCGCTGCTCGCGATCTGCGGACAGGACATGACGGTGCTGCGAACGCCGGTCGAAACCCGCGGCGAGGATATGACGACAGTGGCTGAGTTCGAGGTCGGCGAGGGCGACGCCGTTCCCTTCGTTCTCACCTACGGCCCTTCGCATCTGCCGGTGCCCAGGCCGATCGATCCTACTCATGCCTTGAAGGATACCGAGGCGTTCTGGACCGATTGGAGCAGCCGATGCACCTTTCAGGGCGAGCATCGCGACCTCGTGATGCGCTCGCTGATCACGCTGAAGGCCCAGACCTACGCGCCGACCGGCGGCATTGTCGCTGCGCCGACGACGTCGCTGCCGGAAAAGCTCGGCGGCGACAGGAACTGGGACTATCGCTTCTGCTGGCTGCGCGATGCGACGTTCACGCTGCTGGCGCTGATGAACTCCGGCTATACGGAGGAAGCCTCCGCCTGGTACCGGTGGCTGCTGCGGGCGGCGGCCGGTTCACCGGCCAACATGCAGATCATGTACGGCATCATGGGCCAGCGCCGCCTGCTGGAATGGGAGGCCGCGTGGCTGCCGGGTTATGAAGGCGCCCAGCCGGTGCGCATCGGCAACGCCGCGCATGCGCAGCTGCAACTCGATGTCTACGGCGAGTTGATCGACGCCTTCCATCAGTGGCGTGTGGCCAAGCTCGAGATGGATTCGACCAGCTGGGCCATGGAATGCACCGTGCTGGAGCACCTCGCCGAACGGTGGGACCAGCCCGATCATGGCATCTGGGAGCTTCGCGGCGTGGGCCGGCACTATGTTTCATCGAAGGTGATGACCTGGGTCGCGTTCGACCGCGGCATCAAGAGCGCCGAGACGTTCGGCCTCAAGGCGCCGCTCGAAAAGTGGCGCGTGTTGCGGGATGTCATCCATCGTGACGTCTGTGCCAGGGGTTTCGACCCCGAAGTGAATGCGTTCGTCGATTCCTACGGTTCGAAAATGCTCGACGCCAGCATTCTGCTGCTGCCATCGGTAGGCTTCCTGCCGCCGAAAGATCCGCGCGTGCGGGGCACGCTGGCCGCGGTCGAACGATATCTGATGCGCGACGGTTTCGTGCTGCGGCATGATCCCCGCGAATTCCCGGAGGAGAAGCTGCCGGCGGAAGGCGCATTCCTCGCCTGCACCCTATGGCTCGCCGACGCGTATGTGCTGGCCGGCGAGTTCCAAAAGGCGCAGGAGTTGTTCGCCCGTGTCGTCGCCGTCGCCAACGATCTCGGCCTCCTGGCCGAGGAATACGATATGGTCGCGCGCCGCCAGACCGGCAACTTCCCCCAGGCGCTGACGCATATCGCGCTGATCAACACCGCGCACAATCTCAGCGCGGCGAAGATGCCGACCGAAAAGCCGGCGGTGCAGCGGTCTAAATAATCGCAAGGTCCGTCGGCCGCGGCCGCCTGAAACCTGAAGTGCCGAAGATTGGCACGAACTGTACATCACAGCGGTGTTGACTTCGGCTACGTTCGAAAACCGGCCGGGCTGAGGAAAATGGGGAAGTGGGGCTTACCGATCCTTTGATCGGGGCAGCGTAAGGCGAATTCAGAGAAGGCATGGAAGCGCGGACTGGAAACCATGGGGCCGCCTTTCGCGGCAATTGAAAGCCGCTTGAAGTTGCCATGACGACGATCCAGAAAGGCGGCTCGCGTCTCTGCGCGCCGGACCACTGCCGTTGCTGACGGCCGGCGGTGCGCCACGCCGAGCCGATCGATACTTCGACGAGTCACGACAAGTTCCGATGTGCCGCAAGGTGGCCTCGCATTGCGGGGCTACCTTCATTGAGTAGGGAGCATGTAAATGACCAACGAAGCCAAGAACCAGGCCGAAACAAACCCGAAGGCATCCGACGACCGCGTACCAAGCCGGCGCAATATTCTGCTGGCGGGGACTTCGCTTGCGGCGGTCACCGCGATCGGTGCCGTCGATAGAATACAGGTTGCGCAGGCCCAGCAGCCTGCCGCTCCATCCGGGCAGCGGCCAAATATCCTCGTCATCTGGGGCGACGACGTCGGCCTGGCCAATGTCAGCGCCTACTCCTTTGGCTTGATGGGTTACAAGACACCGAACATCGATCGCATTGCGCGCGAGGGATTGATGTTCACCGATTATTACGCCGAGCAGAGCTGCACGGCGGGTCGCGCATCGTTCCTCACCGGTCAGGCGGGTCTACGGACGGGGATGACCAAGGTCGGATTGCCGGGCGCGGCGCTCGGCCTGCGTTTCGAGGACATCACCATCGCCGAGGCGTTGAAACCACTCGGCTACGCCACCGGCCAGTTCGGCAAGAACCATCTTGGCGACCGCAACGAATTCCTGCCGACGGTGCACGGGTTCGATGAATTTTTTGGCAATCTCTATCACCTCAACGCCGAGGAAGAGCCGGAGCATCAGGACTATCCGAAGGACCCGGCGTTCAAGGCGAAGTTTGGTCCGCGCGGCGTCCTCAAGTGCAAAGCCACCGATCGGGATGATCCGACCGTCGATCCGCGTTTCGGCAAAGTAGGCAAGCAGACCATCGAGGATACCGGCCCGCTCACCAGGAAGCGGATGGAGACGGTCGACGATGAGACATCCAACGCCGCAATCGACTACATCAAGCGACAGGTTCAGGCCAACAAACCGTTCTTCTGCTGGTGGAACGGCACCCGCATGCATCTCTACACGCATGTGCGGCCCGAATATAAGGGACGCAGCGGGCTCAGCGAATACATGGACGGCATGCTCGAGCACGACGGCCAGGTCGGGAATCTGCTGAAGACGCTCGACGATCTCGGCATCGCCAACAACACCATCGTGATCTATGGCACCGACAATGGTGTCCACATGAACTCGTGGCCCGATGGCGGCATGACGCCGTTCCGCAGCGAGAAGAACACGAATTGGGAAGGCGCCTATCGCGTTCCGGCGATGATCCGCTGGCCCGGCCGCATCAAGCCCGGACAGGTCAGCAACGAGATCTTCGCGGCGCTCGACTGGTTGCCGACGCTGCTGGCCGCCGCCGGTGAGCCCGACATCAAGAATAAGCTGCTCACCGGATACGCCTCCGGTGGCAAGACGTTCAAGGTACACCTGGACGGCTACAACCAGTTGCCGCTCCTGACCGGACAGCAGGAGAAGTCTGCGCGGAAGGAGTTTTTCTACATCAATGATGACGCGCAACTGGTGGCAATGCGCTACGAGAACTGGAAGATGGTGTTCTGCGAACAGCGTGTCCCAGGTACGTTGCGAATATGGGCGGAGCCGTTCGTCTGCCTGCGCTTGCCGAAGTTACTCAACCTGCGCCTGGACCCCTACGAGAGAGCCGACATCACGTCAAATACGTACTACGACTGGGCGATCCAGCGCGCCTTCCTGATTGTGCCGGCTCAGGCGATGGTTGCGCAATTCGTCGACACTTTCCGGGACTTCCCGCCGCGGCAGAAGCCGTCAAGCTTCAGCGTCGAGGAGGTGCTGGCGACGATGTCGAATGCGCATGGTGGTTGACGACTGCTGCAGCGCCGGTCGGCTCAAGTGCCGACCGGCGGTCAACACACAAACCAGAGGGAGTCGTCAGGCCAACGGCGTCGAAGGTCGCGCGAGCCGGCGCCGAACTGCGCCGCGGCGGGCCCGGGCTGGGGTGAGCCTGCCTTGATGGGAGAAGACGGCGGTCCGGCACCGGCTCGCGCTTGCCGATCGCGCTGCGCAATAAAAGCGGATTTTCGGCGGAAAGGCTTTGAGAACTCCTCGATTTATCCTTCACGGAGGCTTGATACGCGGGATCGGCCTACCGCTTCACGCCAGATGGAAGTCGGAGATGGCGTGATGGTCGGCAATGGGGAAATGACCTGAACTCTCGTAAGCCTCAGCGAATGCTTGCAGCCCGAATCCCCAAGGCGCGGCGATCGAATCCGAATGACGGAGTTCGTCGCCAAATGCCGGAAACGGCAACGGCGGACTGGGAGCGAAGTAGAAGCTGGCCGGTATGCCTTGCGCCTGGACCGAAAGGCCGTTGAAGGTCGCGGTGACGTTGGCGAGGTCGGCGTGATTGCCGGCGAAGTCATCGACACTTGCACCATTGGCATTGAAGCCGGTGATTGCGAGCGTTGGCGTCGGCTGCGCGCTGTCGTAGATGGCGTAGTCGAACACCAGCTTGGACGGGTCACCGAGCAGCGCGGTAGCCGCCGCGTTATAGATGGCTGATTGGCCATTGTTCAGCGTCAACGCCGGCGTGCCGCCCGACACGTGAATCGCTTCATCGAAACCGAGGGTGAAATGGATAGTCGCGCCTGGCAACTCGGCACCCGTGGCAGGCGAAGCGGTGATCGAGGTAAGGTGCGGTTTGGCCTCGCCAAAGATGAAATCGTCGGTGGAGAGATTGGTCTTCGCCACGTTCAGCAGTGTCATCGTATCGCCGCCACCGAAATCGATGACGGTATCCGCGCCGATCTGCGCCGCATGCGCGAGAACGCCATTGAAATCGTGGATACCCGCGCCCGCGAAGGCCCGCACGTCGATCTTGTCAGGCGTGCCGTTGCCCGCGGCGAAGTCGGTGATAATGTCGGCGGCGCTGCCTACCTTCCAGATGAACCGGTCGTCGTCGGCCCCGCCGCTGAGCAGATCGTTGCCGTGGCTGCCGGTGATCACGTCATTGCCGGCGCCGCCGTCGATCACCAGATGGATCTGTCCTGCATTCAGGGCCGATGCGTCGATCACATCGGCGCCGTCCATCCCGTTGATCCGCAAGGTGTCGTTGGCCGCTTCCTGACCGCTGATCGACACCCGTGCCGGCAGGCCGTTGATCAGAATGCCTTGGCCGCTTTGGGTAACCGTGACTGCATCGGCGGAGCCGCTACCGTTGACGACGACGGTATCGGCCGCGCCGTCGCTGCCACCGCCCGATGCCGACAGGTCGATCGCGACCTGCTTGGCGGCCGTACCGGTGAGGTCGTTGACGGTGATGGTGTCAGCGCCCCCCAGGGCATGGAAGGCGATCTTCTCGGTGCCATCCAGGTCCATGACGATGTTGGCAACGTCGCGGGTGAACAGCACGCGCGAGCCATTCGCCGAGATGTCGATATGTTCAGCGATATTGGCCCCATTGAAGTCCAGCGTATCCGTGCCGCCCTGGCCTTCGACCGTGTCGCTGCCGTCGCCGGGGTTCCACACAAAGGTGTCATCGCCGCCGCCAAGCAGCGCGACGTCGTTGCCGCGTCCGCCGTTGACGGTGTCGTTGCCGGCGCTGCCGATGATGCGGTCGGCATCGTCGCCGCCATTGATGGTGAGGGCCATCACACCGGCCGCCAGGCCGGAAGCGTCGATGACATCGGCGCCGGCCAGCCCGTTGATGACGAGCGTATCGCCCGCTTCCTTACCGTTGATCGCAACCTGTGCTGGAAGGCCATTGACCATGACGGTCTGGCCGCTCTGGGTGATCGTGATCTGGTCGTCGCCGGCTGTGCTGTTGACGATCACCTTGTCGGCTGCGCCGTCGCCACCGCCGCCCGATGCGGACAGGTCGACCGCGACTTGCGTGACGCCGGTGCTGCTCAGGTCATTGACGGTGATGGTGTCGGCGCCGCCAAGGGCCTTGAACGAGATCTTCTCAACCCCGTTCAGGTCCATGACGATGTTGGCGACGTCGCGGGTAAGCCGGACGCGGCCGCCATTGGCGGAAATGTCTATATTCTCGGCGACATTGGCGCCGTTGAACTGCAGCGTGTCGAAGCCGCCCTCGCCCTCGACCACATCGCTGCCGTCGCCGGGATTCCAGATGAATGTGTCGTCGTCGGCGCCCAGGAGCGCAACGTCGTCGCCGCGACCGCCGATCACCGTGTCGTTGTTGTTGCCGCCGATCAGGACGTCAGCGCCGGCGCTGCCGGTTATGACGTCGTCGCCATCGCCGCCATCGATGGTCAGCTTGATCTGGCCCGCGGCGAGGGCGGAGGCATCGATGACGTCGGCGCCGTCAAGACCGTTGATCACCAGCGCATCGTTGGCCGCTTCCTGCCCCACGATCGAGGTTTGCGCCGCGAGGCCGTTGACGAGGATTTCCGCGCCGGCCAGCGTGACGGCGATGTTATCGGAGCTGCCGGCCGCGTTGACCGTCACGTTGTCGGCCGCACCATCGCTGCCGCCGCCGCTTGCCTGCAGATCGATGGCGACCCGCTGCACACCAGTGCCGGCGAGATCGTTGACGGTGACGTGATCCGCGCCGCCCAACGCCTGGAAATTGATTTTCTCCACGCTGTTGAGATCCATGACGATATTGGCGACGTCGCGAGTGAAGCGAACGCGCGAGCCATTGGCCGAGATATCGATGTTCTCGGCGATATTGGCTCCGTTGAACTGCAGCGTATCCGTGCCGCCCTGGCCTTCGACCGTGTCGCTGCCGTCGCCCGGATTCCAGATAAAGGTGTCGTCGTCGTCGCCCAGCAGGGCGGTGTCGTTGCCGCGTCCGCCGGTCACGATGTCGTTGCCGGCGCCGCCCAATATCAGATCAGCGCCATCGCCGCCTGTGATGGTGTCGTTGCCGTCGCCTCCGTCGAGCGTGAGCGCGATCAGGGCGGCGAGCCCGTTGCCTGCCGTGATGGTGTCATCGCCGCCATTGGCGTGGACGACGAGGTTTTCCGTCGTTCCGATGTCGAGGCTGAACGGCGCTGGACTGATCCGATCAAGCCGGACGCGCGTGCCATTCGCAACAATCGTGAAGATCTCCGAGCCATTGCCGGTATTGACCTCGGCGGTGTCGACACCATCGCCGCCCTCGAACAGGTCGGTTCCGTCGCCCCGATTCCAGATCATCAGGTCGTCGCCGGCCTCGCCGGAGACCTGATCGTCACCAGCCCCGCCGCTGAGTGTGTCGTTGCCATCGCCACCGAACAGGTGATCGGCACCGTCCCTGCCGAACAATATATCGTCGTCGGCGCCGCCAAAAAGCTGGTCCGCTCCTGAGCCGCCGGTCAACAGGTCGTTGCCGTTGCCTCCGAACAGGTTTGCGCCCGGCAGCAGGCCGAAACTCTCGTTGAGGCTGATATCGTCGTTGCCGTCCTGGCCGAATGCCTGAATGAGGGTGGTGTTGGCTACGGTCGGCGTGCCGCCCACGATTGGAACCGCGCCGCTGTTAACCAGAATATTTCCGTTTAAATCGCGGCTTGTAACGATCGTATTTTCGAACGGATCACCAAATTCCGAGAGGAGGCCGGTGGCGGGATTAAAAGTGGCGGTAATGGCCATTACTCTGCTCTCTACAAACTATTCGCAACAATGCCGCCGTTAGGGCCCGCGAAAACTAAGCGATCAAATTGCTGTTTGGAACAGCAAATTCAAAAGCATATTTCGGCGGGCGAAGACTTTGGAAAAACCTCCACGGACGCTTGTTCGCGAAGATGGATTAAAGCCTGCAGCTTCATTTCCAATTCAAGAGAGGGCAATAATGTGGCGCAATTTCGGATTACTGTAGGAATAATCGATCCACGGGATGCATGTTTTTGCGTTCATGAGGCGATTTACCGCAGTGCGATATTCTTGTATTGTAACTGCTTTTATCGGCGCGGAGTTCTGACTTCAGGCAGGGCAGGCGGTTGAAGTTCATCTGCCCGTCAACCTTGCAAAATTACGTCCATCGCGCGCGCAAATCCGTCACGCTTGTTGCTTTCGGTCACATGGGTTGCGCGCTGCTTGATGTCGTCGGCGGCATTGCCCATGGCAAACGAAACGCCGCTGCGCGCAAACATCGGCAGATCATTCTCCATGTCGCCGATGGTCGCAACCTCGGCAGCCGAAATGCCGAGCCGCTTGATCATCGCGTCAACGAAGGTGCCCTTGTCGTGGCCTGATGGCGTGACGTCGAGATAGTAGGTCTGCGAGCGGACGGCGGTCGCATCCGCGCCGACGGCTTCGCGCATCGCGGCTTCGCAGCGCTGAAGCCGCACCGGATCCGAGCTGGCGCCGACGATCTTGCAGGCTTCAGCCAGATGCGGCGTGAAGTCGTCGACGATGGTCGGATCGGCCTTGATGGCGCGCTTCTCGTGCGGAACGTATTCGCCGTCCGGATTGCGCGTGTACCAGCGCGCGTTGCTGAACAGCCAGATGTCGGCGCCGAACGCCTTGAGCACATCGACGCTGCGCTGCGCCACGCTTGTTCCGATCAGATGCTGTTCGATCGGCTTCAGCGCGGCGTCGACGATCGAACTGCCGTTGAAGGCGCCGATCGGAAGCGTGATCGAAAGCGGCTCGATCAGAAAGCCGATGCCGATGGTCGGCCGACTGGAGACGATGGTGAAGCCGATGCCGGCCGCGTGCAGCCTGTCCACGGCGCTTTTTGCGCCGTCGGTGAGAACCTTATCATGCGTCAGCAGCGTGCCGTCGACGTCCGAAACCACAAGCTTGATGGGGGTCATTGCGCAACCAGGTTCAATTGACTGACGATGTCATCCACGATCGCCTCGACCGGCGCGTCGATCGATACCACGATCGGCCGTTCGTCTGCGCCGGGCCGTTCCAGGGTCGCGAACTGGCTCGCGAGCAGGCCCGCCGGCATGAAATGTCCCTTGCGGGCGGCAAGCCGGGCCGCGATCAGATCCTGCGTTCCATCGAGAAAGACGATGCGAACGTCTTCACGACCGTGGACCAGAATGTCGCGATAGGCGCGCTTGAGCGCCGAACAGGCGATCACGGCGCGCTCGCCTGTTACCGCAAGGCGGTCGATTTCGCCGGCAATCGCCTGCAGCCACGGCCGGCGATCCTCATCGGTCAGAGGATGGCCCGCGCTCATCTTCGTCACATTGCTTGCCGGGTGAAACCGGTCGCCGTCCTCGTAAGCCCAGCCAAGGCGCCGGGCCAAATGATCGGCGATGGTGCTCTTGCCCGAGCCGGAAACGCCCATCACCACCAGCGCGCAAGGTGTCTCACTGCCCACCAACATTCTCCGGAAGCGCTTCCCGATCCACCAGCCACACGGT
This sequence comes from Bradyrhizobium sp., assembly GCF_036735945.1. GTDB lineage: Bacteria > Pseudomonadota > Alphaproteobacteria > Rhizobiales > Xanthobacteraceae > Bradyrhizobium. The sequence continues at coordinate 199,230 of NZ_DAINNI010000001.1, forward strand.
CTCCTCGATGGATCGCGCGCGGTTGGCGGGCAGATTCTCGCCTGCGAACAGCCGCGTCAAGATCGCCCGCTTGTCCCGGCCGGACACCTCGAACAGCATTTGGTGGCAGGAGGCAAGTGTGGATAGCGTGAGGCTGACCCGGGGGACGAACGGCGCGACATTCGCCTTGGGCACGCCGACCACCCAGTGTGCCTGCTCGTCAAGCGCGGCATCGCCGGGAAACAGCGACGCGGTATGGCCGTCAGGGCCGACGCCCATCAGCACGAGATCGAACAGAGGTCTCGCCGGGTCGAGTATCTCAGCTCCGTAGAAGGATTGCAGCTCCTGCTCGTAGAGCGCCGCGCCCCAGTCGGGATCGGCAGGGTCGGTGGTTGCCGTCGGAATCGGATGGATATGCGCCGCCGGTGCGCATTGATCCAGGAAAGCCGCTCGCGCCATGCCCATGTTGTTGAGCGGATCGGTCGCCGGCACGAACCGTTCATCGCCGATGAACCAGTGTACCCGCTGCCACGGAATCCGGCTGCGATAGGGCTCGGTCGCAAGCAGTTGATAGAGCTGCTTCGGGCTCGACCCGCCGGTCAGGCAGACCGCAATGCGGCCACTATTGGCGGCCGCCCTCGCCAGCAAGTGCTCGGCGGCAGTTGCCGCCATCGCCGCCGGATTGGCGACCACGATCAGTTCGCGGTTGTCGTGATCTGCCATCGCCTATCCGAACTTCCGCCACGTCCGTCCATCGCGGGCCAGCAGCTCGTCGGCTTCCGCGGGACCTTCGCTGCCGGCCTTGTAGGTCTTCAAACCGTCGGCGCCTGCCTTCTTCCAGGCATCGAGGAACGGCTGCACGGCCTTCCAGCCGGCTTCGACGCTGTCGGCGCGCTGGAACAGGATGTTGTCGCCGATCATGCAGTCGTAAATCAGGGTCTCGTAGCCGGTCGACGGCGCGGCCTTGAAATAGTCCTTGTAGCGAAACTTCATCTCGACGCCGTCGATCAGGATCGAGGGGCCCGGCACCTTGGTGTTGAACTGCAGCGCAATGCCTTCGTTCGGCGCAACGCCGATCACGAGGTAGTTCTGAGCCAGCTGTTCCACCGGCGTGCAGGTGAACATCGCGAACGGCGCCTGCTTGAACTTGATCGCGACTTCGGTGCGCTTGACGCCCAGCGCCTTGCCGGTGCGCAAATAGAAGGGAACGCCGGCCCAGCGCCAATTGTCGATCATCAGCTTGAGCGCCACATAGGTTTCGGTGGTGCTGCCTGTTGCGACGTCCTCGATGCGGCGGTAGTCGGCGATTTCTGCATCTCCGATCCGTCCCGCGAGATACTGGCCGCGCACTGAATTCCCCAGCGCCTCGGCCTTGCTCTGCATCTGGATGGCCGCGAGCACGTCGGCTTTTTCCGCGCGCACCGAATGCGCGTCGAAGCGGATCGGCGGCTCCATTGCCACCAGCGACATCAGCTGAAACAGGTGGTTGGGGACCATGTCGCGCAACGCGCCGGTCTGGTCGTAGAAACTGCCGCGATGGCCGACGCCGAGCTGTTCATCCACCGTGATCTGGACGTGATCGATGTGGTTGCGATTCCAGATCGGCTCGAACATGCCGTTGGCGAAGCGCAGCACCAAAATGTTCTGCACCGTCTCCTTGCCGAGATAATGATCGATCCGGTAGATCTCGTGCTCGTCGACGAGCTTGAGCAGTTCGGTGTTCAGCGCCCTTGCCGAGGCGAGATCGGTGCCGAACGGCTTTTCCACCACCAGCCGCCGCCACGCGCCGTTCTCGGCCAGCATGCCGGTGCGGGCAAGCTCGCGGCTGATCGGCAGGAATGCATTCGGCGGGGTCGCCAGATAGAACAGGCGGTTGCCGCCGGTGTTTCGCGCGGCTTCCAGCTCGTTGAGCTGTTTGCTCATGGCGTCGAAGGAAGCCGGATCTTTCGGATCGGCCTCGATGCAGGAGAGGCAGCCGAGCAGGCGCTTTGCGATGGCGCCGTCGATCGGCCGGTTCGCGAACTGGTGCAGGCCCTTCATCAGGCTGTCGCGCAGCCGCTCGGCGGTCATACCCTTGCGGGCGACGCCGACCAGGCAAAACCTGTCCGGCAGGAGATCGCTGGCCGCGAGATTGTAGAGAGCAGGAACGACCAGCCGGTGCGCTAGGTCGCCGGTCACGCCGAAAATGACGAAGGAGCAGGGATCGGGTTTGTTCTGGATTGTCTGACCGACCGCCATGATTGCTCAGGCCTTCGTCGTTGGTTTTTTCGGCGGTTCCTTGTGGCCGCCAAATCCGGCCCGCATCGCGGACAGGATCTTTTCCGCGAAGGTGTGATCCTTGCGCGAGCGGAAGCGCGCATAGAGCGCCGCCGTCAGCACTTCCGCCGGCACGGCCTCGTCGATCGCGGCGTTGACGGTCCAGCGGCCTTCGCCGGAATCCTCGACAAAGCCCGAGTAGTTGTCGAGCGTGTGGTTTTCCGCGAGCGCGGAGGAAGTGAGGTCGAGCAGCCAGGACGGGATCACGCTGCCGCGCCGCCACACCTCGGCGATATCGGCGATATCGAATTCGAAACGATGCTCCGGCGGCAGCGCCTCGATATTGGCGTTCCTCAGGATGTCAAAACCTTCGGCGTAGGCCTGCATCAGGCCGTATTCGATGCCGTTGTGAATCATCTTGACGAAATGCCCGGCGCCGGAGGGGCCGGCATGGATGTAGCCCTGCTCGACGCGGGGGTCGCGGCCCTCGCGGCCCGGCGTGGGCGGGATATCGCCGGCGCCGGGCGCCAGGGTCTTGAAGATCGGATCGAGCCGGTTCACCACCGCCTTGTCGCCGCCGATCATCATGCAATAGCCGCGCTCGATGCCCCAGACGCCGCCGCTGGTGCCGACATCGAGATAATGCAGGCCCTTCGCCTTCAGCGCTGCGCCGCGGCGAACGTCGTCCTGCCAGAAGGTGTTGCCACCATCGATGATGACGTCGCCGGGCTCCATCAGTCTTGCCAGCGCGTCGATGGTGGCCTCGGTGATCTTGCCTGCCGGCAGCATCACCCAGGCAGTGCGCGGCTTCTCCAGTCTGGCGACGAAATCTTCCAGCGAGCTGGCGCCGGTCGCGCCTTCCCCGGCGAGGCCGGTCACGGCCTTGGCGTCCTTGTCGTAGACCACGGCGGTGTGGCCGTTCTTCATCAGCCGGCGGACGATGTTGCCGCCCATCCGGCCGAGGCCGATCATGCCGAGTTGCATATTCTTGCCTTCCTAACTGAGCGCTTCCGAAATCGCGGCGTCGAGCGCGGACAGTCCCGATCCGAGATCGCCCTTGAGATGGACACGCAACGCGCGACGCCCGCGTTCGATGAGCACGTCGAAATCGCCGCGCGCCTGCGCCGCCTTGATGATGCCGAAACTCGCCTTCTGGCCCGGCACCCGCAAATCCCGGGCGTCGTCGGCGGTGACCTGCAGGAACACGCCGCTGTCGGGCCCGCCCTTGTAGGCCTGGCCGGTGGAATGCAGGAAGCGCGGCCCGAATTCGGCGCAGGTTGCGAGATGGCGGCTGTCACGCACCGCAAGCCGCATCTTCTGCAGCGAGCCGATGGTGCCGGGATTGCGCGCGATGTAGGCGAGCAGTGCGACATAGTCACCATCGTGAGAGCGCGACAGATGCGCCTTGATCCAGGAACCGAGAGTGCCGTCGGCGCCGGCCTTGCGCAACTCGGCGGCGTTGTGCTCGTCGGTGTAGAGGTCGGCCTCGTCGGTCGAGATGACAGGCGTTTCCGCAGGGAGCGAACCGGTCTTCTCGAACGCGCCGGTCAGCTCACGGGTCTTGATCTTGGCTGCTTCGACGTCGGGCTGGCTGAACGGATTGATGCCAAGGATCGCGCCCGCTACCGCGGTCGCCATCTCGAATCGGAAAAATTCCTGGCCGATATGCTCGATCGACTTCATGACGATGCGCGCCACCGGATGTCCGGCGGCTTCCAGCGCCTTCAGCCGGTCGTCATGCGCGGCGTCGTCCTCGCCCTCGGTGCGGATATCGATGAAGAAGCGATCGTCGCCGTAGAGCGAGGGGGCGCCGAGCGGCTCGCCGTCGATCGGGATCAGGCCCTTGCCGTCCTTGCCGGTGGATTCGGCGATCAACTGCTCGGCCCAGGCGCCGAAATCGGCGACCTTCTCCGATGAGGTGATCGTTACCTTGTCGCGGCCTTCGAGGCCGGCGAGCCCCATGGCGAGGCCGAGCTGCACGCCCGGATTTTCATGCGGCGGCACATCGGCGCCGCAGGAGCGCAGCATCGCCAGCGTATGCGCAATCAGGCTGCGAACGTCGATACCGGCTACTGCCGCCGGCACCAGGCCGAACGGCGACAGCACCGAATAGCGGCCGCCGATCGTGGGATCGCCGTGGAAGATGCGGGCAAAGCCCTGCTTGATCGCGGTCTTCTCCAATGACGAGCCGGGGTCCGTCACCGCGATGAAGCGATGGCCGGCCTTGGCCTTGCCGACCGTCCTGGCGACGCGGTCGAAGAAGTAATCCTTCATCACGTTCGGCTCGGTGGTGCCGCCCGATTTGCTGGAGACGATGAACAGCGTGCGGCCGAGGTCGACCGCATCCTCCATCGCGCGTACCTGTGCCGGGTCGGTGGAATCGAGCACATGCAGCTTCGGGAAACCCGACTTCTTCGGGAAGGTTTCCGCCAACACCTCGGGCCCGAGGCTCGATCCGCCCATGCCGAGCACGACCGCGTCGCTGAACTTCTGCCCCTTCACCCGCTTTGCAAAATCCTCGTAATTGGCGATATCGGCCGCGGCCGGGCTGTCGAGCCAGCCGAGCCATTTATTCTCGTCGTCATCGGTCCAGACAGATTTGTCCTTCTGCCACAGACGGCGGATTTTGGCGGACGCGCGCCAGTCCTCGGTGCTCTTCTCGACCGCTTTCGCGATGCCGTCACCGAGCGCGAGTTGCTGGTGGTCGATGCCGCCGCCGAGAGATGCCGCGCGCTTCTGCGCGACCGCGCCGTAGAGCTTGTCGGCGGCGTCGGCAAACAGCTTGACGCCGTCCTTCACCAGTTCGTCGGTGATGGCATCGAGCGAGATGCCGGATAGTTCGAGCTCTTCCAGCACACGCCGCGCGTCGTCGATGTTCTCCTCGAGGCTGTCGCGCACCTTGCCGTGGTCGCGGAAGGCGTCGAGCGTCGCCGGCGGCACGGTGTTGACGGTATTGGGGCCGATCAGTTCCTCGACATACAGCACATCGCTGTAGTCCTTGTTCTTGGTGCCGGTGGAGGCCCACAACAGCCGCTGCGGCTTCGCACCTTTGGCCGCGAGCGTTTCCCAGCGCGGGCCGGCAAACAGCCGCTTGTAATCTTGATAGGCAAGCCTGGCGTTGGCAATCGCCACCTTGCCCTTCAGCGCGGTCATCCGCTCCTTCTCGCTCGGATCATTCGCCTTGGCGATCTTGTCGTCGAGCTGCTTGTCGACGGCAGTATCGATACGGCTGACGAAGAACGAGGCGACGCTGGCGACAGGCGCGGGATCGCCGCCCTTGGCGACGTATTTTTCAAGCCCGGCGATATAGGCCTCCGCGACCTCGCGATAGACGGACTGCGAGAACAGCAGGGTGATGTTGATGCTGATGCCTTCGCCGATCAGCCGTTCGATCGCGGGCAGGCCTTCCGGCGTCGCCGGCACCTTCACCATCAGGTTCTGGCGGTCGACATCCTTCCAGAGCCGCTCGGCTTCGGCGATCGTCCCCCTGGTGTCCATCGCCAGATAGGGCGAGACCTCGAGGCTGACAAAACCGTCATTGCCGTCGAACTGGTCGTAAACCGGCCGCAGCACGTCGGCGGCATTCTGAATGTCCTCGACGGCGAGCGCTTCGAACAGGTCGGCGACCGGGCGGTCGCCCTTCCGCAGCGCCTTGCCGATCGCCCCGTCATATTCATCCGAGCTGCCGATCGCCTTCTCGAAAATCGAGGGGTTCGACGTCACGCCCTTGACGCCGTCGGTATCGATCAGCGCCTTGAGGTCGCCCTTGGCAACGAAGCCGCGGGCAAGGAAGTCAAGCCAGACGGCCTGACCGTGGTTTTCAAGTGATTTGACGGGATTCATGGTGCCTTATTCGGTTTGCGCGGTCGATTTTTGGGTTTTCGGCAGTTTCGGGGGCAGGGCCGGAATGTCAATATTTGGTTGGCCGTGCAGCCGGACGGAATGGTGCCGCGTGGGACGATAACGCCATCCGCGCTGGTTCGATCCCCGGATTTCGCCGGCCTGCCCAGACTTCGACAGGGTGTAGCCGTCGAACCGGCCTCTGTGATGACGACATCAACCGGCACAAGCACGAAGTCGTGAAGGAGTGCGTCATGAGCAACCGGCGCGATGGAGCGGGCGAAAGTGCGGCGACGAGATCGCTCAAATGAGCCGTTGACGTGAAGCGTTCACGTCAACTCTTCCGCGTATCAAGGTCTCAGGTAGAGATAGCCTTGCGACTGCAATTCGGCGATCCGCACCACGCCGCCGCGCTCGGCGGCGACGAAGCCGGGCAGCAGATCCTTCAGCGCGACGTTCTGCGACTTCATGGTGTTGCCGCAGGCGGTGAGTTCGAGCCCTGCCCTGGAAAACTGGCCGACGCGTTTGGACAGGTCGGGATTGGCGGAAGCCGAATGAAAGGCGCGCAATGCCTGGCCGTGAACCACCAGCGCGATCGTGACGTGTTCGGGGCCGCCGACGCCGTCGAGATGGTTCTGGATGTTGCCGACGATAAAGCTCACTCTGTCGAGATCGTTGAGGTGATAGACCACTTTCGGTTTCGCCGGTGGCGCTTCGTTTGCCGCACCGGCGCGAGAGGCGGCGGCCGTAGCTCCAAAGATGACGGAGACGGAGAGCAGGGCGGCGATCGAGGCGCATTTCATGGCAGACTCGGATTAAACACGTGGCATTTGACTTTAGTTGCAGCCGGTGTGCGCTGCGTTCAAAGCCCGGCTGATCAAATGAATGCCTGTTAATGTTTGCCGCTGTTTGCCGTCGAAACGGCGGTAGAAGGCGGCAAAAAGCCGTCATTCCCCGCCCGTTTGGGCCGTTCAAAGTTCAAAAGCCGATCCGCTTTGCTGCTTCAGGTGCTCGACCCCGCCGCAGATTCGCACGGTACCGCCACTCGGAATCCTTAAAAAACTCCTTACATCATGGTCAGTACTAAACCGGTGAAAATGTTGCCGCACGGATACAACGCGATCGAAATGGCACCGTATCTCTACGAGGTAGAGGCCCCTAGCATGACTATTGCATTGCATTGTGAAGTCGCTCGCGTGTCCAATCGGTGCATGTACTGATGGTGATTCGCGAACGGAAGCTGAGACGCTCCGAACTGGAACCCGAGGGTGCGTCCGGCATTTACAGGTGACCATGGAGAGACGGATCATGTACAACGATTCTCTGTTCAATGCTTTCGCCCGGTCCTTCGAAGCCAGAAGCCAGACCGACATGTCGATGGCGGAATATCTGGAGTCGTGTCGAAACGATCCGATGCGATACGCCAACGCTGCAGAGCGACTGCTAGCTGCGATCGGCGAGCCCCAGATGATTGACACGGCCAGGGATCCACGCCTTGGCCGTATTTTTTTGAACCGCACGATGCGGCTCTATCCGGCCTTCGCCGGCTTCTACGGAATGGAAGACACGATCGAACGTATCGTCGGATTCTTCCGCCACGCTGCGCAAGGTCTCGAAGAGCGCAAGCAGATCCTCTATCTGCTCGGGCCGGTCGGTGGCGGCAAGTCGTCGCTCGCCGAGCGCTTGAAGTCGCTGATGGAAGTCCACCCGATCTACGTGTTGAAGGCGGGCGACGAACTCAGCCCCGTCTTCGAAAGTCCGCTCAGCCTGTTCGATCCGGAATCGCTCGGCCCGATGCTGGAAGAGAAGTATGGCATTCCGCGCCGTCGTCTCACCGGACTGATGAGCCCGTGGTGCTACAAGCGCCTCGAAGCCTTCGGCGGCGACATCTCGCAATTCCGCGTCGCCAAGATCCAGCCGTCGCGGTTGCGTCAGATCGCGATTGCGAAAACCGAGCCCGGTGACGAGAACAACCAGGACATCTCTTCGCTGGTCGGCAAGGTCGACATCCGCAAGCTGGAGACCTACGCCCAGAACGATCCCGACGCCTACAGCTATTCGGGCGGCCTCAATCGCGCCAACCAGGGCATCCTCGAATTCGTCGAAATGTTCAAGGCGCCGATCAAGATGCTGCATCCGCTGCTGACGGCGACGCAGGAAGGCAATTATATCGGCACCGAAAACATCGGTGCGATCCCGTTCACCGGCGTCATTCTCGCCCACTCCAACGAGGCTGAATGGCAGAGCTTCAAGACCAACAAGAACAATGAAGCCTTCATCGACCGCATCTGCGTCATCAAGGTGCCGTACGTGCTGCGCGTCGCCGAAGAGCAGAAGATCTACGAGAAGCTGATCCAGGGCTCGGAGCTCGCCACCGCACCTTGCGCTCCGGCCACGCTGGAAACCATGGCGCGCTTCTCGGTGATGTCGCGCTTACGCAAGCACGAGAATTCGACCGTGTACGCCAAGATGCGGATCTACGACGGCGAAAGCCTGAAGGAATCAGATCCGAAGGCGCGCAGCGTCCAGGAATACAGGGATGCCGCCGGCGTCGATGAAGGCATGGACGGCGTTTCGACCCGCTTCGCGTTCAAGGTGCTCGCCGCGACCTTCAACCACGACACCAATGAGGTCGGGGCCGACGCAGTCCATCTGATGTACACGCTCGAGCAGGCGATCCGCCGCGAGCAGCTCCCCGACGAAGTCGAGAAGCGTTATCTCGAATTCATCAAGGCCGAGCTGGCGCCGCGTTACGCCGAATTCATCGGACACGAGATCCAGAAGGCCTATCTGGAGTCCTATTCGGATTACGGCCAGAACCTGTTCGACCGCTACGTCGATTACGCCGATGCCTGGATCGAGGATCAGGACTTCAAGGATCCCGATACCGGACAACTGCTCGATCGCGAGTTGCTCAATCAGGAGCTGACCAAGATCGAAAAGCCGGCGGGCATCGCCAATCCGAAGGACTTCCGCAACGAGGTGGTCAAGTTCTCGCTGCGCTCGCGCGCCCAGAACGGCGGTAAAAACCCGACATGGACCAGCTACGAGAAGATTCGCGAAGTGATCGAAAAGCGGATATTCTCGCAGGTAGAGGATCTGCTTCCCGTGATTTCCTTCGGCTCCAAGAAGGACGGCGAGACCGAAAAGAAGCACGGCGAGTTTGTCGCGCGCATGGTCGAGCGCGGCTACACCGAGCGGCAAGTCCGCCGGTTGGTCGAGTGGTACATGCGCGTGAAGCAGGCAGGCTGAGGCGGATGAGACCGTGGCCATACACATCGTCGACCGGCGCCTGAACCCAGGCAGCAAAAGTCTGGAGAATCGCCAGCGCTTTCTGCGTCGAGCCAAGGCGCTGGTTCAAGGGGCGGTGAAGAGGTCGTCGCAGGACCGGGACATCAAGGATGTCCTGGAAGGCGGCGAGGTCAGCGTCCCCGTCGATGGCATGGACGAGCCGCGCTTTCGCCGCGAAGGCGGTACGCGCGACATGGTCCTGCCCGGCAACAAGAAGTTCGTCGAAGGCGATGTTCTGCCGCGGCCCAGCGGGGGCAGCGGCAGGGGTGGACGTCAGGCCGGCGAGGGCGACAGCGAGGATGCGTTCCGCTTCGTGCTCAGTCGCGACGAGTTCGTCGATCTGTTTCTGGACGATCTTGAGCTGCCTGACCTTGCCAAGCGAAAGCTGGCCGAGGTCGAATCCCAGGGCATTCGCCGCGCCGGCTATTCGACGTCGGGCTCACCCGCCAACATCTCGATCAGCCGGACCGTCAGCCGCGCGCTGGCACGGCGCGTCGCGCTGCGACGACCGAGGCCGGAGGCGCTGGCCGAGCTGGAAGTCGAGTTGGAGACTTGCAGCGAGGCACGGCGCGCCGAGATTTTGGCTGAGATCGAAGCCTTGAAGGCGAAAATCAAGCGCATCCCCTTCATCGATCCGATCGACATCCGTTACCGACGCTTCGAGACGGTGCCGAAGCCGGTGGCGCAGGCCGTCATGTTCTGCCTGATGGATGTCTCCGGCTCGATGACCGAGCACATGAAGGATCTCGCCAAGCGCTTCTACATGCTGCTCTACGTGTTCCTGAAGCGGCGCTACCGCCATGTCGAGATCGTCTTCATCCGCCATACCGACCGCGCCGAAGAGGTCGACGAGCAGACATTCTTCCACGGACCGGCTTCCGGCGGCACGCTGGTATCGAGCGCGCTGCAGGCGATGCATGACATCGTGCGCACGCGCTTTCGTCCGGAGGACTGGAACATTTACGCCGCGCAGGCCTCGGACGGCGACAATTCCTATTCGGACGGCGAGGTCACAGGCCGCCTTCTGACCGACATGATCCTGCCGGTGAGCCAGTTCTTTGCCTATCTCGAAGTCGGCCAGGAACACGGGCTATCCTACGAAATGCCCAATTCGGCACTCTGGACTCTCTATGAAGGGCTGCGCGCCAACGGGGCGCCGCTATCGATGCGCAAGGTCAACGAGCGCAGCGAGATCTTCCCGGTGTTCCACGATCTCTTCCAGCGTCGTGGCCCGCAGGAAAGGACGGCATCATGAGCGCGACTGGCCAGTTGCTGTTCCAGGGAGCCGACTGGGATTTTCACACGCTGCAGCGGATCTGCGATACCTGCGAGCAGGTGGCCAGGGACGAGTTGAAGCTCGACGTCTATCCGAACCAGATCGAGGTCATTACCGCCGAGCAGATGCTGGACGCCTATTCGTCCGTCGGCATGCCGCTGTTCTACAAGCACTGGTCATTCGGCAAGCACTTTGCCTTCCAGGAGGCATCCTATCGCAAGGGCCTGATGGGGCTGGCCTATGAGATCGTCATCAACTCTTCGCCGTGCATTTCCTACCTGATGGAGGAAAACACCGCGACGATGCAGACGCTAGTCATCGCTCACGCCGCCTTCGGCCACAATCACTTCTTCAAGAACAACTATTTGTTCAAGCAGTGGACCGACGCCGACGGCATTCTCGACTATCTCGAATTCGCCAAGCGCTACGTGGCGCATTGCGAGGAGCGCCACGGCCGCCTCGCGGTCGAGCACACGCTCGACGCCGCGCACGCATTGATGTCGCACGGCATCGATCGCTATCCGGGCAAGAAGAGCCTCGATCTTCGCGCCGAGGAGAAGCGGGCGGGGCGGCGCCGTGCCCATGAGGAAGCCGCGTTCAACGATCTGTGGCGCACCGTTCCGACCGGCCCGGCGAAGACCAGCGCGATACTCGATGTCGAGCGCCGCCGCCAGATGCTCGGTCTGCCGCAGGAAAACCTGCTGTACTTCCTGGAGAAGACAGCGCCGCGCCTGCGCCCCTGGCAGCGCGAGATCCTGCGGATCGTGCGGCACATCGCGCAGTATTTCTATCCGCAAAGCCAGACCAAGGTGATGAACGAGGGCACGGCGACCTACGTTCACTACCAGATCATGAACCGCCTGCATGAGCAGGGTCGGCTGACCGACGGCAATTTCCTCGAATTCCTGCAGTCGCACACCAACGTGGTGTTCCAGCCCGAGTTCGACGATCCCCGCTATTCCGGATTCAATCCCTACGCGCTCGGCTTTGCGATGATGCAGGACATCGAGCGCATTGTCACAAATCCGAAAGCCGAAGACCGCGAGTGGTTCCCCGACATCGCCGGCAGCGGCGATGCGATGGCGGTATTGCGCGATATCTGGGCCAATTATCGCGACGAGAGCTTCATCAGCCAGTACTTGAGCCCGCGCCTGATGCGGCAGTTCCGCATGTTCCATTTGCACGACGATCCGGAGGATCGCTCCGGCATCCTGGTCGACGCGATCCACAACGAGCGCGGCTATCGCCGGCTGCGGCGCGAACTGGCCAAGCAATATGATGTTGGCTACATCGATGCGAACATCGAAGTCGTCGATGTCGACCTTGCCGGCGACCGCCGCCTGATGCTGCGCCACACCGTGGTGAAGGGCGCCCAGCTCAGCGAAGCCGATGCCAAGCGCGTGCTGCAGCACTTGGCGGATCTCTGGAGCTACGACGTGTCGCTGGTCGAGAGCGATGCATCAGGTACGGTGCTGAAGGAATATGTCGCGCACCCGCGCAGCCTCGCCGCGGCGGCGTAGCAGGGTTTCCACGGACCCGTCATGGTGGCCTGCATCCTTGGAGACGCAGGCTTCGCCTGCTCCTCAGAGTGTGAGAATCTTTCGGCAACGAGCATTTGCCACGGCCGCGATGC
>NZ_DAINNI010000002.1:0-159323 GCF_036735945.1 Bradyrhizobium sp.
GGTCTTGTCGAACTCGGCCTTGTCCTTCCAGGTGTTGACGGGATCGAGGATCTCGCTCGGCACGCCCGGCAGCGCGGTCGGCACCGCGAAACCGAAATACTTGTCGGTGCGGAATTCGACGTTGCGGAGCGAGCCGTCGAGCGCAGCGGTGAGCAGCGCGCGGGTCACCTTGATCGGCATGCGGCTGCCGACGCCATACTTGCCGCCGGTCCAGCCGGTGTTGACCAGCCAGCAATCGACGTTGTGCGTGGCGATCAGCTCGCGCAGCATGTTGCCGTAGACCGACGGGTCGAGCGGCAGGAACGGCGATCCGAAGCAGGTCGAGAATTCCGGCTGCGGCTCGTTGCCGAGACCACGCTCGGTGCCGGCGACCTTGGCGGTGTAGCCGGACAGGAAGTGATACATCGCCTGCGCCGGCGAGAGTTTTGCAATCGGCGGCAGCACGCCGAAGGCGTCGGCCGCCAGCATCACGACGTTCTTCGGCTGGCCGGCGCGGCCGGTGCGCGAAGCGTTCGGGATGAAATCGAGCGGATAGGCCGAGCGGGTGTTTTCGGTCTTCGAGCCGTCGTCGAAATCAGGCACACGGGTGTCTTCGTCGAGCACGACGTTTTCCAGCACGGCGCCGAAGCGGCTGGAGGCGGCGAAGATCTGCGGCTCGGCTTCCTTCGAGAGCTTGATGCATTTGGCGTAGCAGCCGCCTTCGAAATTGAAGACGCCGTCATTGCCCCAGCCGTGCTCGTCGTCGCCGATCAGCGTGCGGTTGGGATCGGCCGACAGCGTGGTCTTGCCGGTGCCGGACAGGCCGAAGAAGATCGCGGTGTCGCCCTTGGGCCCGACATTGGCCGAACAGTGCATCGGCATCACGCCCTTCTCGGGCAGATAATAGTTCAGCGTGGTGAAGACCGACTTCTTCATCTCGCCGGCATAATAAGACCCGCCGATCAGGACGATCTTGCGGGCGAAATCGATTGCGACGACGTTCTCCGAGCGCACGCCGTGACGTTTCGGATCGGCGCGGAAGCTCGGCAGATCGATGATGGTGAGCTCGGGCACGAAATCCCGCAGCATCGACGCCTCGGGACGAATCAGGAGCGTGCGGATGAACAGCGAGTGCCAGGCGAGCTCGGTGAACACGCGGGTCTTGATCTGGAAGTTCGGATCGGCGCCGCCGTAGAGGTCCTGCGCGAACAGCGTCATGCCTTCGGCATGCTTGAGGAAGTCGGCATAGAGCGCCGAGAACTGCTCGGAGGTGATCGACTGGTTGCCGGCCCACCACATGTTCTTGTCGGTGGTCGCATCGCGGACCGTGAACTTGTCCTTGGGGCTGCGTCCCGTGAACTCGCCGGTATCGGCGCAAAGCGCGCCGTCGGCCGATAACACGGCCTCGCCCGCCGCGAGCGAATATTGATAGAGCTGCGGCGCACCGAGATTCCAATGCACCGTCTTCAGATTCTTTAAGCCGAATTTGTCGGCGCCGAAGGCACCGTTGCGTACACCCGTCTCTTGCACGAAGAAATCCTCCTCGAACCCGCGTTACTCAATCGCGCGCATGTCGCTTGACGCGCTCTGTCGCGGTGACCCCGTGAATATAGCCTTATGGCTTTGGTCCGGCGACCTAATACTGATGAACGCCGTGCTTGCCAAGCCGATCCCGACGATTTGGTTTATTCAGGCGCGCGCTTGATCTGCATCAAATTGCTTGCTGCGGCGCTTTGCCCCGATTTGCCGTCTTGGTTGCGCGACCATTCGCACTGCGTCGTTTGGAGGAGGAATGCTGCGTCGCACAATCGAATATTTCCACGTACCGCATGGCGTTCGCGATGCGCCCGGCCGAACTTCTTGTCGAGGCTTTCGACGTGTCGCTGCGATAGCGTGGACAGGCCGACAGAAAAAATCATTCGGCCAGGTCGCAGAAACTTCCGCGCCCATTCAAAGCCGTAACCCGATGACGGGAGCGCTAACCCTCCTCAGCCCTTGTCAGCCCTTTGCCCGCGCCTCGCCCGCGAGCCGCACCAGCATCTTGCGCAGGCCCACGGCATCGGTGACCCGCTCCGGGAAATCCAGTCGCAGCGTCGTGCCGCCGGCCTGCATGTCGATGCCGTCGGGGTCGCAGCCGGTGCAGCGCCAGTCGGCGGCCTCGGCACCCAGCAACCGCGTCGCATAGAGATTCATCGCCTCGCGATGATCCTCGTTCATATGCTCGACCGCGCCCTGCTCGGCTTCCAGCAGACCAGCGGCATCGCCGATCACGGTCAGAAATCGCTCGGGCTTGAGGTCGATGATGCGGCCGAATCCGGCGACCAGATGCAGGCCCGACGGGGCGATCCGGAAGAACGAAAAATCCTTGAAATCGACGAAGGCCTCCGCCGATGGATGCGCGTTGAGGTAGCGCCGGCGCAGGATATTTACGCTCTCGTCCGTGGCCTCCTCCGCCCGTCCTGCCAGCATGATCCGCGCGCCTTCCAGGGGATCGCCGGCGGCGCGCTCGTCGAGCATCAGCGACACCCTGCCGTCGGCGAGGATGTTCTTCGTATGCAGTGCGAGCCGCGAAATCAGCAGGATTGGCGAGGCATCGGCATGGCTCGCAACGTTCACAAGCGAGCAATAGGGGTCGCCGCTTTCAGGCATAAGCGTGGCCAACGCGCCCTGCCGGCTTCGTCGCAACAGCGAGCGGGCAAGTTTGGAAGCATCAAAATCTGCGGTCGGCTGCATGGTTCTTTTCCGGCCATCTTATTGCAAAAAGGGCCTTTTCTCGGCCTGAGAGGGTGCTATATGGGGTGCGGCACGTCTCCTTGGGAGCGTTTTGCGGAACTCGGTCATAGTTCAGCCCAGCTTGCATTGCTCGGTTGACCGCGTACGAAGCCCATTTATGCGGCGTCTGGCTGAAGTGCCCGCCGTTTAAGCCACTCTCTTATTCGAAAGCAGAGGCTCATGCCCACAATCGCCCTGGTCGATGATGACCGCAACATTCTCACTTCCGTGTCAATCGCGCTTGAAGCCGAAGGCTATCGCATCATGACCTACACGGATGGTGCCTCGGCGCTCGATGGCTTCCGCACCTCACCTCCCGATCTCGCGATCCTGGACATCAAGATGCCGCGCATGGACGGCATGGAAACGCTGCGCCGGCTGCGGCAGAAGTCCGATCTGCCGGTGATCTTCCTGACCTCCAAGGATGAAGAGATCGACGAACTGTTCGGCCTCAAGATGGGTGCCGACGACTTCATCCGCAAGCCGTTCTCGCAGCGCCTCCTGGTTGAGCGCGTCAAGGCCGTGCTCCGCCGCGGCCAGCCCAAGGATCCGACCGCCGTGCCGAAGGAGCCCGATGCGCGGGCGCTGGACCGCGGCCTGTTGCGGATGGACCCCGAGCGTCACACCTGCACCTGGAAGAACGAGCCGGTGACGCTGACGGTGACGGAATTCCTGATCCTGCAGGCGCTGGCTACCCGGCCCGGCGTGGTGAAGAGCCGCAACGCGCTGATGGACGCGGCCTACGATGATCAGGTCTATGTCGACGACCGCACCATCGACAGCCACATCAAGCGGCTGCGCAAGAAGTTCAAGGTGGTCGACGACGATTTCGAGATGATCGAGACGCTGTACGGCGTCGGCTATCGTTTCAAGGAAGCCTGATCTGCGTTTTGCGGGCGGACGTGCCGACTGACACATTCGCCCGATCGGCGTAGAAGCGTGGAACTGGAAACGGCGCATCACAACCGACGGCTCAGCCATTGCTAGATCGAACGCAGTCCGACCCCAGCCTGAACAACGAGGACACTTCCGAGTTCCTTGAGCGGGATCGCGTCGCCGAAGACAATGCGGGCGAGAAGGGCTGGCGGTGGCCGCTCGGCTGGCTGCGCCGCGCCGGGCAATTCTTCTTCGCGCTCTCGTTCTCCAGCCTCACGCGCCGCATCGTCTCGCTCAACCTGGCCGGCCTCGTCGCGCTGGTGGCGAGCATTCTCTACCTCTCGCAATTCCGCGCCGGCCTGATCGATGCGCGCGCGCAGAGCCTTCTGGTGCAGGCCGAAATCATCGCCGGCGCGATCGCGGCCTCCGCCACCGTCGAAACCAACACCATCACCATCGATCCGGACCGCCTGCTCGATCTCAAGCCCGGCGAGAGCTACGGCGCGCCGGACGAATCCTCCGGCCTCGATTTTCCGATCAATCCGGAGCGCGTCGCGCCGGTGCTGCGGCGGCTGATTTCGCCGACCAAGACGCGCGCGCGAATCTATGGCGGCGACGGCGGCATGATTCTCGACAGCCGCAGTCTCTACGGCCGCGGCGACGTGATGCGTTTCGAACTGCCGCCGCCCTCGACCGAGAAGCCGGGCTTCGTCGAGCGCGCCACCATCTCGATCCGCACCTGGCTCAATCGCGGCGACCTGCCGCTCTACCGCGAACTCGGCCCCGAGAACGGCAAGGGCTATCAGGAAATCGTGCAGGCGCTCGACGGCGTCAAGAGCAGCGTCGTGCGTGTCAACGACCGCGGCGAGGTGATCGTCTCGGTCGCGGTGCCGGTGCAGCGATTCCGCGCCGTGCACGGCGCGCTGATGCTCTCGACCCAGGGCGACGACATCGACCAGATGGTGACGGCGGAGCGGCTCGCGATCCTGAAGGTCGGCGGCGTCGCCTCCGTGGTCATGATCGTGCTCTCGCTGCTGCTGGCGAGCACGATCGCGGGTCCGGTGCGGCGGCTGGCCGACGGCGCCGAGCGCGTCCGCCGCCGCATCCAGACCCGCGTCGAGATTCCCGACTTCACCCGCCGCCGCGACGAGATCGGGCATCTCTCGGGCGCGCTGCGCGACATGACCAATGCGCTCTATAGCCGCATCGAGGCGATCGAGATGTTCGCCGCCGACGTCGCCCACGAGCTGAAGAATCCGCTGACCTCGCTGCGGTCGGCGGTGGAGACGCTGCCGCTGGCGCGCAACGACACCAGCCGCGCACGCCTGCTCGAGGTGATCGAGCACGACGTCAAGCGGCTCGACCGCCTGATCTCGGACATCTCGGACGCCAGCCGCCTCGACGCCGAACTGCAGCGCCAGGACATGGCGCCGGTCGACCTGCGCCGCCTCCTGACCACGCTGACCTCGGTCGCCAACGAAACCCGGCTGGGGCATGACGTCGCAGTCGAATGCCGTTTCGACGGTCGCGGCTCCGCCGACACGTTCTCGGTGCCGGGCCATGATTCCAGGCTCGGACAGGTGATCTCCAACCTGCTGTCCAACGCGCAGTCCTTCTCCACCTCCGGCGGCAAGGTCCGCGTGAGCTGCCGCCGCGCGCGATCGGAGATCGAAATCATCGTCGACGACGACGGCCCGGGCATCGGCGAGGACGCGCTGGAACGCATCTTCGAGCGCTTCTACACTGATCGTCCGCACCAGGGCTTCGGCCAGAACTCGGGCCTCGGGCTCTCGATCTCCAAGCAGATCATCGAAGCGCATAACGGGCGGATCTGGGCGGAAAACCGCCATGGCCCGGCCGACGCCGAGGGCAAGCCGAGCGTGGCCGGCGCGCGCTTCGTGGTCCGGCTGCCTGCGCCATGACCGCAAGTCGGAGCGTGCACGCCTCCGCCGTGCGCGTGGGCGAGCGCGCCGTGCTGATCCGCGGACCGTCGGGCGCCGGCAAATCGCGGCTGGCTTTCAACCTGATCCTCGCGGGCCGCGCCGGACAGCTTCCGCCGGCCATTCTGGTCGGCGATGACCGTGTCCATCTCGACACAGTGGGCGGACAATTGCAGGTGCGCCCGGCGCCGGAATTGGCCGGCCTGATCGAGGTCCGGGGCCTCGGCATCCGCCGCTGCGAGTTCGTGAATGAGGCGCCAATAGGCCTTGTGGTCGATCTGGCGGCGCACGATGCCGAACGGCTGCCGCCGCCGGAAGCGCTGGCCATTCGCCTTAACGGCGTTATATTACCGCGAATTCCTATTGGAACGGGTTATGACCCGCTGCCCCTGATTGCGGCCGAGCTAACAACAACCGCCGGTTCAGGACTCAGTCCAACCTTTGGATGATTGCTCGAAGGGATTTGGTAACCATATAAGCCCCAATATCGCCACCGATTAAACCGGCGCGGGCCTCACTTCTTACCGGCAAATTCCGGAACAATAGCCAAGATGCCCTCTTGCGCGGGGCCTCTGGATGGTCAAAGTGGCGCGTTCGTGCGGTGCACCAAAAAGCACCCGCGAGGAGTTTCCGATGATTGGTCTAGTGCTTGTGACCCATGGGCGCCTTGCCGACGAGTTCAAGGCAGCGCTCGAACATGTCATGGGTCCGCAAAAACAAATTGAAGCGATCACGATTGGAGCGGAAGACGACTCCGATCTGTGTCGAAGCGATATCATCGAAGCGGTGAATCGCGTTGACAGCGGCGATGGTGTCGCCATCCTGACCGACATGTTCGGCGGCACACCTTCCAACCTCGCAATTTCCTGCATGAGCCGTCCCAAGGTGGAGGTGCTCGCAGGTATAAATCTTCCGATGCTGGTCAAGCTGGCCAAGGTGCGCGAAGAGCGCTCGCTTCCCGATGCCATCGCGATGGCGCAGGAGGCCGGTCGCAAATACGTCACCATCGCCAGTCGCGTGCTCGCCGGCAAATGAGCGACGAGCCCGCGCCCGAAAAGGAACTCGGGCCGAGCGTGCCGGCTGGCGCCATTTCGCGGGAACTTCTGATCATCAACAAGCGCGGCCTGCATGCGCGGGCCTCGGCGAAGTTCGTGCAGATGGTCGAAAAGTTCAGCGCCGAGGTCTGGGTGACCCGCGGCAGCGAGACCGTCGGCGGGACCTCGATTATGGGACTGATGATGCTGGCGGCGGGCCCTGGAACCACGGTCACGGTCTCCGCCACCGGCCCCGAGGCGCAACAGGCGATCGACGCGATCGCCGCGCTGGTCGCCGACAAGTTCAACGAAGAAGGCGTTTGAGACGCTCTCCTTCGCGGGGGCGTCGTAACCGTTAGACCCTCATGGTGAGGAGCCGCGCAGCGGCGTCTCGAACCATGTGCCCCGGCCGGTGCCATTCATCCTTCGAAACGGCGCTTCGCGCCTCCTCAGGATGAGGTCTGAGATTTCAAAACGGATTCGTCACGATGCCGCCGTCGGCGCGGAGCGCGGCGCCGTTGGTGGCGCTGGAGGCCTTTGAGCAGACGTAGCAGATCAGATTGGCGACCTCTTCCGGCCTGGCGTAGCGCTGCAGCAGCGAGGCCGGGCGGCGTTCGCTGAAGGTGCGCGACACCAGATCGTCGACGGTCGTGCCCATCGCCTTTGCGCGAGCGGCCATACGCACCGGCGCCATCTCGACCCAGGTAGGCCCCGGCATCACCGAATTGACGGTCACGTTGGTGCCCTTGGTGGTTTCCGCTGCGCCGCGCGCGATCACGAGCTGCGCGGATTTCGAAAAGCCGTAATGCACCATCTCCTTCGGAATGAAGACGCCGGATTCGCTGGAGACGAACACGACGCGGCCCCAGTCCTTGTTGTCGAGCATCCGCTTCAGATAATGCCGCGTCAGTCGCACGCCGCTCATGACGTTGACTTCGAACATCTTCGACCAGTCGGAATCCTCGATGTCGAAAAAGCCCTTCGGCTCATAGATGCCGAGATTGTTGACGAGGATGTCGACATCGGGGAATTGCGCGATCAGCGCGGCGCAGCCCGCCGCGCTGCCGAGGTCGAACGCCGCCGAATTCGCCTTGGCGGCGGGCGCAGCCTCGCGAACTTTCGCCACGGCCTCGCCGACCGCCGCCTGCTCGCGCCCGTTGACGATCACCTCGGCGCCCATTTGCGCAAGCCCGATCGCGGTCGCGAGCCCGATACCGCGCGTCGAGCCGGTGACGAGCGCCGTCTTGCCGGTGAGGTCGAGATCCATTGCATTTCCCCCTGGATTTATTGGCTGCTTCTAGTTGGCCGGCGGCACGATGTAGATATTCCAGGCCGTCGACGGGCCCGGCATCCCCAAAAAGAACCGACGCGTGGTCATCACCATGTGCTCGGCGTTCGCAGCATGGGCCTTCATCCACGCCTGGCATTTTTCCAGCTTCCAGTCGCCGTTCTCGCAGATGCCGATGAAGCCCGATCGCTTGGCTTCCTCGAGCGAGGTCAGCCCCGACGACCATGGCTCGTCGGGCGTCAGCGGCGCCGGATGGTCGGGGCTGTAGAAGGTGACGGGCTGGCCGGTATCGGTATAGGCCGCAACCACCGGCCAGCGTGAATTGAAGCGTAGACGCCAGGCTTCGGTCAGTCCGCGCGCGAGTTCGGAGCGCGCCCGATAGGTCGCGCCGGCAGTGCGCTTTTCGCTGAGCTCGTAGGCGACGATCTTCGGCGAAGCCGCCAGCGCGGCCAGCGTAATCGCGAGCCAGGCGACCGTCAGGTTCGCCAGCGCGACCTTGCGAACCCGCACGGCAGTTACAGCGATCAGCGCGAGCGGCGCCATGAAGAACAGCGGGATGCCCCAGTCGGTCTTGATGTAGAAATGAAACAGCAGGGCGCCGAGCGGCGGCCCGACGGCGACCACCGCCTGGATGATCCAGACATTGACCGCCTGCGAGAGGTTCACGCCCGGATTGGCGCCGCGCGCCAGCGCCGGAAACGGCGCCAGGCGGAACGGCCGCCAGAGCAGCGCGATGGCACCGAGGATCACCGGCGCCGCCAGCAGCGCAAGATTATGCCCGACGTAACCCAGCACAAGATCCTCGATCATCACGCGGTCGGTCAGCGAATAGGTATCGCCCGCATAGGTGAAGGGGACGAAATCCACCTGCTTCAGCCACATCAGGTGCGGCAGCATCGCGGCCACGAGCACTGCGATCGCCACCCATGGCGCCGGCGAGCGCAGGAATCTGAGACGCTCGGGGTGGATCAGCGCGGCAAGACCGATCGCGCCGATCATCGTGACGGCCCAGTATTTGGTCATCAGCGCCAGCGCGCCGGCAAGGCCAAGCCAGATGCCGGATCTGACGCTGCGCTTCTCGAAGGCGTCGAGATAGGCCAGCACCATCAGCGGCAGCGTGACGAGTTGCAGCAGGTCCGGATTGTATTTGAAGCCCTTGAAGTTGAAGATCGGATAGAGCGCGAGCATCACCACGACAAAGAACGCGCGGCGATGATCGACGACGCGCAGCGCCACGAGCCAGCAGATCACGAGGCCGCAGCCGAGCGTCGCCATCGCCAGCGCATAGCTCGCCCAGTCCGTGACCGGAAACAGCATGAACCAGACACCGGCGACCCACCCTGACAGCGGCGGGTGCTTGCCGTAGCCGAGCAGGAACTTCTGCCCCCAGGCGTAGGCCTCTGCGACGTCCATGTGAACGTCCTGCCCGGTCTTCAGGTTGACCAGGATCAGCGTCCACAGCACGGCGTGGACCACGGCAAAGCCGGTCACCAGCCACAGGCCGGGAATCGGCGCCGCTTTGGGGCCGCTGGCCAGTCCGGCCAGCCACGCCGCCGGCCGCCGGATCGAGAGGAAACGCTTGCGGCGCGCGGCGGCAGGTAAAATGGATGCAGTCGACATGGCCCATTCCGTAGCGTGTTTTCAGGCCCGATGGAATCAGCTTGCCGTGAAGAAACCCCCTTGAAATACAGCAAGATGGTTGCCGCACCGGGACGCGGATGCTATTGCGCGCCCCATGACAACGACGCCCATTTCCAACATCCGCAACTTCTCCATCGTCGCCCATATCGACCATGGCAAATCGACGCTGGCCGACCGCCTGATCCAGATGACGGGCGGGCTGTCGGACCGCGAAATGGCGGGCAAGGAGCAGGTGCTCGATTCCATGGATATCGAGCGCGAGCGCGGCATCACCATCAAGGCGCAGACGGTCCGGCTGAACTACCGCGCCAGGGACGGCAAGGACTACATCTTCAACCTGATGGACACGCCCGGCCATGTCGACTTCGCCTACGAAGTCTCGCGGTCGCTGGCGGCCTGCGAGGGCTCGCTGCTCGTGGTCGACGCCAGCCAGGGCGTCGAAGCGCAGACGCTCGCCAACGTCTACCACGCGCTCGATGCGGGCCATGAGATCGTCCCCGTTCTCAACAAGGTCGACCTGCCCGCGGCCGAGCCCGAGAAGGTCAAGCAGCAGATCGAGGACGTGATCGGCATCGACGCTTCCGAAGCCGTGATGATCTCGGCCAAGACCGGCCTCGGCGTTCCCGACGTGCTGGAAGCCATCGTCACCCGCCTGCCGCCACCGAAGGGCGACCGCGACGCGACGCTGAAGGCGCTCTTGGTCGACAGCTGGTACGACGTCTATCTCGGCGTGGTCGTTCTGATCCGCGTCGTTGACGGCACGATGAGGAAGGGTGGCCGGATCCGCATGATGGGCACCGGTGCTGCCTATGACGTCGAGCGGGTCGGCTTCTTCACGCCGAAGATGACGCAGGTCGACGAACTCGGCCCCGGCGAGATCGGCTTCATCACCGCCGCGATCAAGGAAGTCGCCGATACGCGCGTCGGCGACACCATCACCGACGACAAGAAGCCGGTCACCGAGATGCTGCCGGGCTTCAAGCCGGCTATCCCGGTCGTGTTCTGCGGCCTGTTTCCGGTCGATGCCGACGACTTCGAGACGCTGCGCGCGGCGATGGGCAAACTGAGGCTGAACGACGCGAGCTTCTCGTTCGAGATGGAGACCTCGGCTGCGCTGGGCTTCGGCTTCCGCTGCGGCTTCCTCGGGCTATTGCATCTCGAAATCATCCAGGAGCGGCTGTCGCGCGAGTTCGATCTCAACCTGATCGCGACCGCGCCGAGCGTGATCTACAAGATGCACCTGACCGACGGCCAGGAGATCGAGATCCACAATCCCGTCGACATGCCCGATGTCGTCAAGATCGCCGACATCGAAGAGCCGTGGATCGAGGCGACGATCCTCACGCCCGACGAATATCTCGGCAGCGTCCTGAAGCTCTGTCAGGACCGGCGCGGCGCGCAGAAGGAGCTCACCTACGTCGGCTCCCGCGCGATGGTGAAATACGATCTGCCGCTCAACGAGGTCGTGTTCGATTTCTATGACCGCCTGAAGTCGGTCTCCAAGGGCTACGCCTCGTTCGACTATCACCTGACCGACTACAAGCCGGCGGACCTCGTGAAGATGCAGATCCTCGTCAACGCCGAGCCGGTCGACGCGCTGTCGATGCTGGTGCACCGGACCCGCGCCGAGGGCCGCGGCCGCGCCATGGTCGAGAAGATGAAGGAATTGATCCCGCCGCACATGTTCCAGATTCCGATCCAGGCGGCGATCGGCGGCAAGGTGATCGCGCGCGAGACCGTGCGCGCGCTGCGCAAGGACGTCACCGCGAAATGCTACGGCGGCGACATCACGCGCAAGCGCAAGCTTCTGGAGAAGCAGAAGGAAGGCAAGAAGAAGATGCGGCAGTTCGGCAAGGTCGACATCCCGCAGGAAGCCTTCATCGCGGCGCTGAAGGTGGATAGCTGAGGCGAAGGCTCGAACCGCCGGAGCAGGATGGGATCAGGTCCGGCCTAGAGTCCCCCCCCGACCGCACAACAAAAATATCGAAAACAACCCCATGCAAAGTAGCCGACGCCCGTTAGGTGTCGGGCGCGTTGACTGCCTCAGGCGCAACCCCACTGATCACGGCACGAGCAGGATGCTGCTCATCATCTTGCTCCTGGCGGCGAATGAGGGCTATTTTTTTGTGAAGAGATCATCAACACTGGACTTGACTTCGCCCGGGTCCACAATGTCGGCTTTCATCTTATCCTGGAGATCCCTGATCTCATTCTGCAGAACTTGCCTTGCCATGTCACGCGCGAGCACAAATATTTCTACACACTCATTGAGTTCTGTTAGCGAAAGCAAATCGTAGTCACTACGTTGCCAAATCTCTGGCGCTCGAAGATTTTTCTCCTCAGGTGAGCGCTCGCGAGCCTCGTTCTTCGGGAAAAACAGCACCTCACCGGGAGAATCCCTGAAGTCCGTCAAGGAGAAGAACGCGTCCTCATATACGGTCATCAGGAGCCGTCTCTGCAGTAACGACAGCGGGTTCGTTGTCCACCCACAAACGAAAATCGGAACAAACTTACCTCTTTCTCGAATGATGGAAACTGGCGCTACCGGCACGAGCACTTCACGAGAAACGCGAAAGAATTCCCTCTCAAACTCGATTGGGTTGGAAGCGCCAAACTTTCGCGTTGCATCGTAGTCAAAAAATGCTTCGACTAGATGCCGGTTTTGAGTCCATCCTGCTGGAGCCCCTTTGCTAGTTGCCACCTTGATCGCCGCATCGAGATCAATGCCAAGCTCAATCCGATCTTTTATCGCGCGATAACCCGGTTGGTAACCAAAGCTCGGCTGGCCCTTAGCAAAACTAAGAACCGCCTTCGCGGTACGCGCTACATCCTCAAAAATGAAACGAACCCAGTTCGGCCCTGCGGGAGGAAAATCTAGCTTCCGCAGAATCTTTAAACCGCTTCACGATCTCAGCATTGTAGTCGACCATTAGTGCCTCGCTGCGTTGGCATACCAATTCATGATCAGATCGTTCGAGATCTGCATCGAAGCATTCACCTTTGAACCATGATTCCACACCTGATCCCAAGGGCCACCTGGTTCATGCGACATTGAAACCAGCGAACTCGCGGAGATCGCAACGAACCTACCACCAACCTCCTGCAGAAACGTTCGCTCCTCCTCGGAAAAAATTGCTTCGCAAAGTTGACGGTCGCCGGTCTCAGCGTTGAGACGGTAAGCCCGCCCCATAATCGGTTTGTCGCCAAAAGATTTGAATTCGCGATAAAGTTCTCGAAATACAGGACCGTAATCCCAAGCCTCAATCTTCGCAGAGACTAAAGGCCTTCCGAAGCGTGCCAGAAAATACGCATGCAAGAAAAAGACGATCTTGTTGATGCTCAAATTGGAGACTTGCCGACGCTTTGCGTCGGCAATGTCCAAAACAAAGTTGGCGATCGCGCGAACATCATGCATCAGAGGCTTGTACGATATTCATGTTTTGTTCGCAACGCAGTCCCATGCCTATCCCCCAAAAACTATACTTTCCATTGTCCCTTGACTTGGCATCAAGCACACCGAATCAGTGAGTATTCCATGATGATCAACCCTTGGTTAGCTTGGGGGACTTTATGTCTAAAAAATCAATTCTTCTCAGTGAGTTTGAGCTCTTCCGCGGGAATGGAGGAGGCATTGAAGCTTGGTTTTCGGAAGCAATGCCTGACGTCGTGGTGGATAGCCTGACCGACTGCGATAAGCGGAATATCCCGTTTGAGATTTTGAACCAGCTGTTAATCTTGTCTCATGAAGCGGGGATGTCCTTCGCTTTTTTCGAATACTATTTTCTAAGGGACCCTCATTCGTGCGGCCTGTCTTGGTATGACCCCAAAAAGCTCCCTGAGTTCGATCAGAGATATCTGACGGCAACGGCGATTGTTAGCTTGGGTCATCTTCGATGGGGACTTCGCCGATTGTATACGGATGGACTTCTCTATTTCGGAAACATCCGCGAATGCTATCGAACATTGCGCGGGCTTTCCAAAGTCCAGTTGGAGGACTTCTTCAAGCAGAGAATCTATGATGCTGAGGAACTTCGGAGCCGCAGCGACTACTTGCTTTTGAACGACATAGCAAAGGATGAGAGATACTTAATCGCGGAAGTCGCGTGCAAGACCTATGCACCGGCGGATGAGTCGGTTCCTACATTGTTGGAATATATAAAAAAACGCTACGAACAGTTGGCAAGCACAGGACGCAAGCGTCTCACGGTAAAAGAGCTAATCGCAGGCGGTAGAATACAAGGGGAGGCCTACGACGAGTATCAGCTTTCCTTCTCTCTTGATGAAGCCATTGACAGTGAAGTTTCGAGCGTCGGCGATCTTGAGAGAATGATTGGGCCGCTCTTGACCAAATTCGAGAGGGCCCGCTCAAATGCGCTTAAGAACACTGATCTGTACCTCTCCATGGTTTCTGATTTAGACATCTATGTTGCGACCAGCATGCGCAATCGGGACGATTTCCGGTCCATGGCTGACTTTTGCGAGGATGTGTTTAGAGATTCTCGAATTGCCCGCCTAAAATTGCGATACTTTGACCCCACCATGAGCGCTGCTGAGAATCACGAGGACAAAGGCCTCATCGAATGTTTGATGGTCAAATGTTCGAAGATGTTGATCTACAATGCGGGGAAATCCGATAGTTACGGAAAGGATGCAGAAGCCGCGATGGCGCTAAGCCTCGGGAAGCCCGTCATCTTCTTCTGTGACACAGAAACCAAGCAGAAGCTATTCAGAGACATTCATCCGCTAGCTCGCCTCATCAATTTTCACAACGGCGTCGCTGTCGGATCGATCGTAATGGACGATCGACGCGAGGTTCCGGAAATGATCAGACGCATTTTCGAGAACGATATGGAATTTGCATTGACAAAGAAGAAGGACGGTTACTTCTTGCTGCAAGAGCAAATGACAGGCTCGACCGTTCGGGTGCAGTCAAATAATTCGCTCCTCCGAGAAACATTCTGGAATTATTACAATCGAGAGCCCCCTTTCCGCAGGGAGTAAGCATCCTCCGCATCTTTCAGAGCCGTGTGGGCGCTACGGCGGCGACATCACGCGCAAACGCAAGCTTCTGGAGAAGCAGAAGAAGAAGATGCGGCAGTTCGGCAAGGTCGCCATCCCGCAGGACGCCTTCATCGCGGCGTTGAAGGTGGATAGCTAACGTCCTAGAATTGTGAGCTAGACTGCCTTGAAGTCATGATAAGTATTGCTTCCTGTGCAGATGGACTGCTTTCCCGCCAGCATTCCGCAGCGGGTACAAAATGCCGGAGCGCGCTCAGCATTGACGAAGTCATGATATGTATGGTGGCCAGTGCAAGTTGATTGTATGCCGGCCATCACCCCACACCGTGCACAATAACTTCCAAAAGGTCCGAGCCTCGTAAAGTCGTGGTACGTATGGTGCCCCGTGCAGACGCTCTGGACGCCGGCGCGTGCACCGCACCGAGAACAGCAAACGTTTGCGATCTTGGAAGGAGCCTGTGTGGAATCGAACTCGATAGGTTGAGCTGCTGGGGAGGCCGCCGAATTCGAGGCGCTGCCGACTTTGTTGGCAATGGCCAGCACCGTGGACCGAATCTGCCGGGCCACATCATACAGCGCTTCGTCGATGTCGAGCCAAGATTTTATCGGCCGTCCATCTTTGGGTACGGCTGAGAGTTTTCCAAACGGAGCAGTGTGCCAATCACAAGCGCGCAAGATCACCGGGACAACATGTGCCTCTCCGCTCTCGTGGCGCTCCATCGCCAACTTCATTTCGACACCCCAGCAATATTGGGACGCGAGAAAATCAGCGGACACCAGCAGGAGAACGATTTGAGCATCCGATAGGTTTGCATCTATTGCCGTCGCGAACTCATTACCGGCGACGATCTTTCGATCGTGCCAAACGTCGATTACCCCTTGGTTCTTGAGAAGGGAGAGGTGCTTTTCGAGGACCTCCCTCAGGGACTCGTCAGCATGGCAATACGAAATGAATACCTTCATCAAGCAACCCCAACAGAATCGCCAATCGCCATTTAAATCGAGACGTCGAATACTCAAAGCATTGCAACCATGACGATACACCCTAAATGCTGTTTGCAAGTAGGCGATCTTCGCTGGTTGGGACTTAAAACCATGAGCCCACGCCACCAATACACGCAGTGTACATCGCGTTTGCGTTCGCAGATCAATGGGCGAAAGCGTATCAACGGGAACCGTTGGAACAACAGCCTCCGTCCTCGGCGCGTCTCCCAAAGTACCCACGATCAGCCGATCCGCGAATGAGGGGCATGCCGTCCGTCATATTGCTCGGGGGCGATAGATAAGCCACCATCTCCCCCGCCCGATCATAAATAGAAAGAGAGCAGGGGAAGCGCATGCGGGAGTCCTCCGGATCTTCCTACGGCTGGGTCGTAGTCGCCGCGGGCGCGCTGATGACCTGCGTGGCGTTCGGCTCGATGCTGTCGCTGGCGGTGTTCCTGCAGCCGATTTCGGAAGCGATGGGCTGGTCGCGCAGCGGCGTCTCGGCGGCGGCGACGATCGACTTTCTCGCGATGGGGCTCGCGGCCTTCTTCTGGGGCACCCTGTCCGACCGCTTCGGCACCCGCATCGTCGTGCTCTCGGGCTCGTTTCTGCTCGGCGCCGGCCTGATCGGGGCGAGCCAGGCCACCAGCCTGTGGCAGTTCCAGCTTTCCTTCGGCGTCCTGATCGGGATCGCGGCCGGCGCCTTCTACGCGCCGATGGTTGCGGCGGCCAGCGCCTGGATCGAACATCGGCGCAGCCTCGCGGTCGCGCTGGTCTCGGCCGGCATGGGCGTCTCGCCATTGACGGTCGCCCCGTTCGCAAGCTGGCTGATCACGAACTATGACTGGCGTACCGCGATGTTCGTCATCGGCATTGCCGCCCTGGCGCTGTTGATTCCAGCCTCCCTGCTGGTGCGGCGGCCGCCGGAGCCCTCGCCATCCGTGGCGGCACATGGAATCGATGCGCCGGTCAGGGAATGGACCGTCGCGCAGGCGCTGAGGACGCCGCAATTCATCACGCTGGCGCTGGCGCATTTTGCCTGCTGCGCCGCGCATTCCGGGCCGATCTTCCACATGGTGAGCTACGCCATGATCTGTGGCATCGCTCCGCTCACCGCCGTTACCGTCTACAGCCTCGCCGGGTTCTCCGGCCTCGGCGGCCGGCTGCTGCTCGGCGTATTGGCCGATCGCTTCGGCGCCAAGCATGTTCTGGTCGGCGGCCTGTTCGTGCAGGCGATGTCGATCGCGACCTATCTCGCGGTCGGCCAGCTCGGCGAGTTCTATGCGCTGTCGGTGATGTTCGGTCTGGCCTATGGCGGCGTGATGCCGCTCTACGCCGTGCTGGTGCGCGAATATTTCGGCGTCCGCATCATGGGCAGCATGTTCGGCGCCGTCTCCGCTTTCGCCAGCCTCGGCATGGCGCTGGGGCCGCTGGCCGGCGGCTGGGTGTTCGACACCTTCCGCACCTACAACTGGCTCTATGTTGGCTCCTTCGCGATCGGCATGGCGGCCGTTGCGGTTGCGCTGGCCTTCCCGTCGGCCAAAAGGCCGCAGCAACCCTCGCTCGATCTCGGGCGCGCCACCGCTTGACCGGCCGGCAATTCCCGCCGTCTTGATCGACGGCGGCGGATGGGTCACCATCACGGCCAAACGACAACAACAGGGAATGCGGGAAAGCGTATGAACAGGCATCCGGGCGTCGATCTCGTGGAGCGCGCCCGCGCGCTTGCGCCCCTGATCGTGCGCGAGGCCGACGAGATCGAGCGGACGCGGCGGCTGACGCCGGCGGTGACGTCGGCGCTGATCGAGAACGGGCTTTATCGCGCGCTGCTGCCGAAGCGTTTTGGCGGCGCCGAGGCGGCGCTGGAAACCTTCATGCAGATGCAGGAGGAAATCGCCAAGGCCGACGCCTCGACGGCATGGTGCCTCGGCCAGTGCAGCGTCTGCGCCATGACCGCAGCCTATCTCGATCCAGATGCGGCCAACGAGATCTTCAACGTCGCGCCGGGCATTCTCGCCTGGGGCGCGATCAAGCACGAGGTGCAGGCGGTTCCGGGCGGCTACAAGGCGAACGCGCGCTGGGACTTCGCCTCCGGCATGCGGCAGGCAAGCTGGCTCGGCGCCCATGTCGGCGTCGTCGAGGCCGACGGCGCGCCGCGGCGCAAGGCGGATGGCTCGCCGGAGATCCGCACCATCCTGTTCCCGATCGGCAGCGCCGCGCTCCATGACGTCTGGGACGTGATCGGCCTGCGCGGCACCGGCACCGATTCCTATTCGGTCGACAATCTTTTCATCCCCGACAAATTCGCCGCGCTGCGCGACGAACCCGAGGCGCGGCGCGAGGACGGACCGCTGTACAAGCTCTCCACCAACATGGTGTTCAGCATGGGCTTTGCGGCAACGTCGGTCGGCGTCGCCCGCGCGACACTAGACGCCGCCATCGACCTTGCACGCGCCAAGACCCCGCAGGCGCAAAAGACGATGCGCGAAAACAATGCCGTGCAGGGCGTGATCGGCCGCGCCGAGGCGCAACTGCGCGCCACCCGCGCCTATCTCTACTCCACCGCGGCGGAGGTCTGGCGCGATCTTTCGCAGGGCATGGCGCTGACCGAAGCCCACCGCATCGCGCTGCGCATCGCCGCGACCTGGACCATCCATCAATCGGCCGCCGTGGTCGACACCGCCTATCACATGGCCGGCGCCACCGCCGTGTTCAGCGCCAACAAGTTCGAGCGCCGCTTTCGCGACATGCATGCCATCGCGCAGCAGATCCAGGGCCGCGATTCGCACTACGAAGACGTCGGCAAGGTGATCCTGTCAGGCGATCTCGACGCGTCGCCGACGGCACGGTGATCGGTCCGTATTTCTACGGACCGGCGGGCGTCCGCTGTTGTTAAACAATTCATGAAATGGGTTGGGAAGCCTCTCTTCTGGAGCTTCCGCAGGTCCCATGTTCAAAATACGCTCGATCGCCGCCCGTCTGATCCTCGCCATTTCGCTGACGGTTGCCGTCGCCTGTGCGATCCTTGGGACCTTCTCGATCGTCCAGCAACGCGCGCTGACACATCTCGCGCTCGATCAGCAGCTCAAGCTGCAATATGACAGCGTGATCGCCGCGATCGACTATGAAGGCCGCGCGGCGCTCGCGGTCTCGACCGTGATTGCCGGCCTGCCGCCGGTCGCGGATGCCATCGCAAAGAGCGACCGCGACGGATTGGGCAAGCTGCTCGGCGATGCGCTGGGACCGCTGAAGGCGCAGGGCATCCCGTTGATTTCGTTCTGGCGGGCGCCTGCGATCTCGTTCTACCGGGTCCATGCGCCGAAGGTGTTCGACGACGACGCTTCGGCGCGGCGTTCCACCGTGGTGGAAGCGATCAAGACCGGCAAGACCATCGTCGGCGTCGAGCCCGGCCGCGAGGCGCTCGCGATCTTCGGCATGACGCCGATCATGCGCGACGGCAAGACGCTGGCCAATGTCGACGTCGGCGCCGCCTTCGGCAAGGAATTCGTCGACCGCGCCAAGAAGCGCTTCGGCATCGACCTTGCGGTCTATTCGAACGACGGCAAGGCCTTCAAGAAGCTGTCCGCGACCTACGGCGACGAGGTGGTCGCGACCGCGGACGAACTCAAGGGCGTGTTCGACGGCCAGCCGTTGCGCCGTGACGCCACGATCAACGGCCACCCCGCCGCGCTCTATCTCGGGCAGATCAGGAATTACGCCGGCCAGCCGGTCGGCATTCTCGAGATCATCAAGGACACCACCGAGTACGAAGCGGCGGCGGCGAGTTCGCAGCGCAACCTGATCCTCGGCACGGTCGCCATCCTGTTCGGCGCGATCGTGCTCGCATTCCTGCTCGGCCGTGGCCTGTCGCGCCCGCTGGCTGCGATCACCGCGGTGATGAACCGCCTGTCCGGCGGCGAGGTCGACGTCACGATTCCCGGCAGCGAGCGCCGCGACGAACTCGGGACCATGGCGAGCGCCGTCGACGTGTTCCGCCGCAGCATGATCGAGGCGCGCAGCATGCGCGAGGCGCAGGAGGCTACCAAGCAGCAGACGGAACACGAGAAGAAAGCCTTGCAGCGTCAGATGGCCGACCGTTTCGAGACCGACGTCAAGAGCGTCGTTGCCGCGGTCGCCCAGGCGACGTCGGACATGCAGCGCGTGGCCGGCGAGATCGCGAGCAGCGTGAACGGCACCTCGCAGCGCGCCGCCGCTGCGGCTGCGGCCACCGACGAGGCCTCCGCCAGCGTCAATGCCGTCGCCGCCGCGACCAAGGAACTGGCGTCCTCGGTGACCGAGATCGGCCGCCAGGTCACCCATTCCAGCCGGGTCGCCGACAACGCCGTCGTCAAGGCCGAGCAGACCACCGAGATGGTCGGCAGCCTGGCGTCGGCAGCCGAAAAGATCGGCGACGTGCTTCGCCTGATCGGCGCGATTGCCAGCCAAACCAACCTGCTGGCGCTGAACGCGACCATCGAGGCCGCGCGCGCCGGCGAGGCCGGCCGCGGCTTCGCTGTGGTCGCAGCCGAGGTCAAGGAGCTCGCCAGCCAGACCGCGAAGGCGACCGAGGAAATCGCCGGCCAGGTCGCGGCGATTCAATCGGCCACCGGCGACTGCGTGACAGCGATCGGCGGCATCGGCGCCACCATTCGCGAGATCAGCGGCATCGCCACCACCATCGCCGCCGCCGTCGAAGAGCAGGATTCGGCAACGCGGGAGATCGCCCGCAGCGTCCAGCAGGCGGCCACCGGCACCAACGAAGTTTCGACAAACGTGACCGGCGCCAGTCAGTCCGCCGACCAGTCGCGCGCGCTCGCCGAGAACGTCGCGGCAGCGACCGGCCAGCTCAGCCGTCAGGCCGACGCGCTGCACAGGAGTGTCGATACGTTCCTGGCGGGGCTGCGCGACGCGGCCTAGCCAAACGGCCTCGCTCTCCGAGCCAGCGTTGCTCCCTCGTTATCCGCGACAACGAGGGAGACGCAACATGGCAGCGACCTCGTTTGCGCTTCCGCCGGCCTGCATCCTGCCCTAGATTGTATGCGACGATCCCGGCAGGATGCGCGCACTTCGATGAAAACTCCGGCGAAGAAGAAAGCCGCAAAGCGCATCGCCGGGAAGCGGCACGCGGCAAAGGCGAATGCCCAAGTGGAGGCCGTCCTCGCCGGTTACCCCAATCCGGTCAAATCAAGGCTGCTGGCGCTGCGCCGGCTGATCTTCGATACCGCCGATACGACCGATGGCGTCGGCGCGCTCGAAGAGGCGCTGAAATGGGGGCAGCCGAGCTATCTGACGAGCGAGAGCGGGAGCGGCAGCACGATCCGGATCGACCAGGTGAAGGCGGAAGCCGGCCGCTACGCGATCTATTTCCACTGCCAGACCGATCTGGTCGCGACCTTTCGCGAGCTCTATCCGGAACTGCGCTACGGCGGCAACCGCAGCATCCTGCTCGACGCGGGCGAGAAGCTGCCGGAGAAGCCGCTGCGCCACTGCATCGGGCTGGCGCTGACCTATCACGCGCGGAAGCGGGAACGGGGCAAGTAGCGCGCGTAGCCCGGATGCAGCGCAGCGAAATCCGGGGGCATCGTGCGGCGGACCAGCCGGTCCCGGATTGCGCATCCGCTCCATCCGGGCTACGGCTGCGACTAGGCCACCAGCGCGTCACCCGCCGGCATGCTCCAGTTGCCCTGCGTCTTCAAGAGGCTCGCGATCTCCGCATTGGGCCGCGCGCGGCTGAACAGAAAACCCTGCCCCTCGTGGCAGCCCTCGTTGCGCAGGCAATCGACCTCGGCCTCGGTCTCGACGCCTTCCGCCGTGATGACGACGCCCAGCCCCTTGCCAAGGCTGATGATCGAACGGACGATCGCCTGCGCGTCGGGATTGGCGGCGAGGTCGCGCACAAACGACTGGTCGATCTTGATCTTGTCGAACGGAAAGCTGCGCAGATAGCTCAGGCTGGAATAGCCGGTGCCGAAATCGTCCATCGAGATGCGCACGCCGAGCGCACGCAGCGCATGCAGCGTCGCCAGCACCTCGCTGCTCTTTTCCAGCAGCAGCGTCTCGGTGATCTCGAGTTCCAGCCGCTTCGCCGGCAGGCCGGTTTGCTTGAGCGTTTCCATCACCAGCGCCAGCAGATTGCCGACCCGGAACTGCAGCGGCGACAGATTGACCGCGACGCGGACGTCGTCGGGCCATTGCGCCGCGTCGGCGCAGGCGCGCCGCAGCATCAGCCCGCCGATGGCGTTGATCAGCCCGGTCTCCTCGGCGACGGGAATGAATTCGGCCGGCGAGATCATGCCGCGCTCGGGATGCGGCCAGCGCACCAGCGCCTCGAAGCCGGTGATGCGCCCACTCGATAGGTCGACGAGCGGCTGGTAGTGAGGCCGCAGCGCGTCGGTCCCGATGGCTTCGCGCAGTTCGGTCTCGATCTTGCGCCGCGTCTGGGCCCGCGCGTCCATGCCGGCTTCGAAGAACGAGAACGTACCGCGGGAATCGTTTTTCGCACGCGACAGGGCGAGATCGGCGTTCTTCAGGAGCTTCTCGGAATCATCACCATCGCCGGGCGACATCGCAATGCCGATGCTGGCGCCGATCACGACGGAATGTCCGTCGATGAGATGCGGATCGCCGACCGCATCCAGCAGTCGCCGCGCCAGGAACACGGCATCCTCCGGCCGGGTCACGCCGCTCTGGACGACGGCGAATTCGTCGGAGTTGAGCCGGGCCAGCGTGTCGTCTTCACGCAGCATCGATTGCAATCGCTTGCCGACGCCGCGCAGCAGCTTGTCGCCGACGCCGTGACCGAGCGTATCGTTGACCGCCTTGAAATTGTCGAGGCCAAGCATCAGCACCGCCACCTTCTCCGCGCTGCGGCGAGAGCGCAGCAGGACGTCGTCCATCTGCTGCCGCAGCAGGTTGCGGTTCGGCAGCCCGGTGAGCGCGTCATGCTGGGCCATGAAGGTCAGCCGCGCCTCGGCGCGCTTGCGTTCGGTGGTGTCCAGCAGCGCCAGCAGGGCCGCCGCACGGTCGCCGTAAACGAGCTGGCGCGAATAGATCGCAAGATCGATCAGCGCGCCGTCGGCCCTGACATGCTTCCAGGTGCGCGCCTTCAGTTCTTCGCCGGCGCGCTCGAAGGCCCATGGCGGATCGCCGTCGAAGGCCTGCAGATTGCGGATCGTGAGCTTCTCGAATTCGTTGCGGCTGTAACCGTAATGCCCGACCGCGGCGTCGTTGACGGCGAGGATATGTTCGTCGTCCAGCGCACAGACGATCATCGGAACCGGATTGCTGTCAAACAGCAGGCGGAACGACGCTTCGCGCTGTTGTTCGTGCCGCCGTTTGATTGGCGGTTTCAGCGCGGGCTTTGCCGGGCGGCCGGGGAAGCGGACAACGGCCTGTTTCGGCGTTCTGCTTGTTCTTGGCTTCTTCGGCATTGCTTCCACTCTACTCGCACTTTGCGCGCAAAGTTTTCGGATAAGTCTCTGAAAAAATAGTGTCTCTTGTCGATGAAACTGGCCTATCGGCGCGTTGGCGTGCCGTCTCTCCGGGATACAACTACACGTTTTGCGTGCAACGCCGTCGGCGCAGATCGCGATTCACGGGCGGAATCGCCGGACCGATATAGGGGGCGGCCGGCTGTCGCCCTGGCCGCACAAGGAATGCGCGAAACGTCGCGCACTCGCGTCAAACGCCTTTCGATGATCGGCACGGTTATCGCAGCGTTAAGGCAATCGCGAACACAGTCCTGTCCCGGTTGATCCCGACGCGCGTATGGCGCTGGACAGCGCCGCTGCATGGCCTGGTGCCACGAATCCTGGCGACCTCGGCGGGCCTCTGCCATCATTTGGGCGAGGGGCGATTCGCCTGTGCGCCGCTTATTCCCTCTCGCCGATTTCATGCTACGTTTTGCGCGAACTCGAGTGATCCGATGAACCCTCGCCTGATTCTGATCCCGCTCATTGCCTTGATGATCGCAGCCACCGGCGCGCGGGCGCAGGACAAGGGCACGCTGCATCCGAAGCCGCTGCCGCCGCTCGCCAATTCGCACGACCCCCACGTCGCCGCCAAGGAACTGTTCGGCCGCAAGGTGCTGCCGGCGGCGATGCCGACCCGCGTATTCGGGTTCTATGCCCATGGCTGCATTGCAGGCGCGGAAGGACTGCCGCTCAAC
The DNA here is from genome assembly GCF_036735945.1 of Bradyrhizobium sp. Lineage (GTDB taxonomy): Bacteria > Pseudomonadota > Alphaproteobacteria > Rhizobiales > Xanthobacteraceae > Bradyrhizobium. Next base: position 23,701 of record NZ_DAINNI010000002.1, read on the forward strand.
GGCGACAATTGGCAGGTGATGCGGCTGTCGCGCAACCGCTATTGGGGCCATCCCGATCTGATCGCGCTGGTCAAGCGGCTCGCGGGCAAGGCGCGCAGGGATGCCGGCTGGCCGGGCATCCTCGTCGGCGACATGTCGCAGCCGCGCGGCGGCCCGATGTTCACCGGGCATGCCAGCCATCAGGTTGGACTGGACGCCGACATCTGGCTGACGCCGATGCCGAACCGGCAACTGTCGCGCAACGAGCGCGAGGAGATGTCGGCGGTGATGATGGTGCGCAGCGACCGGCTCGATATCGATCCGCACGCCTGGACGCCGACGCATCTTGCAGTGATCCGCGCCGCCGCGCAGGAGCCGAGCGTGCAGCGCATCTTCGTCAATGCCGCGATCAAGAAAGCGTTATGCCGCGAGGCGAAGGGCGACCGATCCTGGCTGCACAAGGTGCGGCCGATGTACGGCCACGACTATCACTTCCACATCCGCATCAAATGTCCGCCCGGCGCCGGCGAATGCGACAGCCAGCCCGAGCCGAATGAAGGCGAAGGCTGCAGTGCGGGCGACCTCGCCTACTGGTTCAGCGATGCGGTGCTGCACCCCAAGCCGCCGAAAATTCCGCCAAAGCCGAAGCCGCCGATGACCATGGCGTCGCTGCCGCCGGCCTGCAAGGCGGTGCTGAACGCGGCTGACATGAAACCGTAGCCGCAGAACGGTATTTCCATTCGGATGCCGGATGGGCTATATCATGCCGGCTCGCGCCGTAAGCGCGACCACGCCACGGATCAGGGCTGCTGATCCTGCCCCATCCCCGTTTCTGCCGGTCTGAGCCGTCGATTGCGCGCGGATGGTATTATTTTGAAGGATTCGTCATGCGCATCAGTGCACGTAACCAGATCAAGGGCACCGTCGTCGAAGTCAAGAAGGGCGACCACCTCGCATGTGCGCGTCGATATCGGCAACGGCCAGATCATCACCTCCGCGATCACCAACGAGGCGGTCGATGACCTCAGCCTCAAGGCCGGCGGCAAGGCCATGGTGGTCGTGAAAGCCTCCGACGTCATGATCGCGGTGGACTGACATGCGAATTTCACTGCTCGTCGCGTTGCTGTTGCTCGGGGCTGTGCCTGCATGGGCGGCCGAAGAACCGAGCGGCTGCGACAAGTTCAAATGGCCGATCGAGCGTGAGCGCGCCGCGCTGACCGCGCCCGATCGCGCCAGATTGGCGACGGGCAGTGAACTCGCGGCCCTGCCGTCGTCAGGCGTGACGCTTGCGCTGGTCGCGCCGGCCGACGCCAGGCTGCCGACGCCGCCGGAGCGCGCGCCCAGGGACGGCACCTTTGCCGGCTTTGCCCGCGTCAAGACCGCCCCCAAGGCGGGCCTCTACAGCATCAGCCTGTCGGCAGGCGGCTGGGTCGACGTGGTCCAGGATGGCCATTTCCTCAAGCCCAAGGCCTTCAGCGGCGCCACCGACTGCAACGGCATCCGCAAGACCATGAAATATGAGCTGTCGGCGAGCCCCTTTGTGCTGCAGGTCAGCGGGACAAAAGAGGACCAGATCTCGATTGCGATCCTGCCGACCGAATAGGCCTTCGCCCAAGGTCTGAGACGAACGGTCACTTTACCCGGACTGTCAGCCTGCTATTGTTTGCGCTGCGACATTCCGGTCGGCCGTAAGCCATCGGGATTTCCGGAACAGCGCTTCCGTCTGTCGCTCCCTTTACTCAACCCACGCCTGATCGCGGCGCGCAACCCGCGCGCCTGCGAGCACGCTCGGAGCGCTATCATGTATCGTCTTACCGGAATTTTCGCGGCCTTCGTCATCCTGCTCGGAGCGGCGCATTCACCTGCCACCGCGCAGGACAAGACCATCACCGTGTTCGCCGCCGCCTCGATGAAGAATGCGCTCGACGAGGTCGACGCCGCCTACACCGCCAAGACCGGCACCAAGATCGTCGCCAGCTACGCCGCCAGTTCGGCATTGGCAAAGCAGATCGAACAGGGCGCGCCGGCCGACGTGTTCATCTCGGCCGATACCGACTGGATGGATTACGCGATCGGCAAGAAGAACATCAACGAGGCAAGCCGGGTCAACCTGCTCGGCAACAGCATCGTGCTGATCGCGCCGAAGGATTCGAAGATCGACAATGTCAGCATCGCAGCCGGCTTCGACCTTTCAAAACTCGCCGGCGACGGCAAGATCGCGACCGGCGACGTCAAGGCCGTGCCGGTCGGGAAATACGCCAAGGCTGCGCTTGAAAAACTCGGCGCCTGGCAGGCGGCCGAGCCGAAATTCGCGATGGCCGAGAGCGTGCGCGCCGCGCTGACGCTGGTGGCGCGCGGCGAAGCCGCGCTCGGCATCGTCTACTCCACCGACGCCAAGGTCGAGCCCGGCGTCAAGATCGTCGGCACCTTCCCGGCCGACTCCCACCCGGCGATCATCTATCCGGTGGCGGCGACCACGACGGCGAAGCCGGAAACGAGCGACTATCTCGCCTTCCTGCGCTCGACCGCGGCCAAGAACATCCTGGAGAAATACGGCTTCAAGTTCCTCGTCAGCCCATCGACCTGATGCTCGAGATTACGCCGGCCGAATGGACGGCCATCCTGCTGTCGCTGCGCGTCGCCATCATTGCGACGCTGGTGGCGACACCGTTCGGTATCGCGCTGGCTTGGCTGCTGGCGCGATACGATTTCTGGGGCAAGTCGATCCTCGATGCGCTGGTGCACCTGCCGCTGGTGCTGCCGCCGGTCGTCACCGGATATCTGCTGTTGCTGACCTTCGGCCGCCGCGGCCTGGTCGGCGCGTGGCTCGCCGACCATCTCGGCATCGTGTTCGCGTTTCGCTGGACCGGCGCGGCGCTGGCCTGCGGCGTGATGTCGTTTCCGCTGTTGGTGCGGCCGATCCGGCTGTCGATCGAGGCGGTCGACCGCCGGCTCGAGCAGGCATCGAGCACGCTTGGCGCCGCGCCATGGCAGGTGTTTGCGACCGTGACCTTGCCGCTGGCGCTGCCGGGCGTGCTCGCCGGCATGGTGCTCGGTTTCGCCAAGGCGATCGGCGAGTTCGGCGCCACCATCACCTTCGTCTCCAACATCCCCGGCGAGACCCAGACGATTTCCTCGGCGATCTATTCGCTGATCCAGACTCCCGACGGCGACACCGCGGCAGCGCGGCTGGTGCTGATTTCGATCGTGATCGCGATGGGCGCGCTGATCGCCTCCGAATGGTTCGCGCGGCGCGCGACCAAGCGCCTGCACGGAAACTGACCATGCTGCGCGTCGACGTCACCAGGCAGCTTGGCGAATTCTCGCTCGAAGCCAAGTTCGAAAGCCAGGGCCGCGTTACCGGCCTGTTCGGCGCGTCGGGTTCCGGCAAGACCTCGCTGATCAACATGATCGCAGGCCTGCTGCGGCCCGACCGCGGCATCATCTCGCTCGACGACGAGACGCTGGATGACACGGCCAAGGCTGTCCACGTGCCGCCGCACCGGCGGCGGATCGGCTACGTGTTCCAGGACGCGCGGCTGTTTCCGCATCTCGACGTGCGGCAGAACCTCGACTACGGCCGACGAATGAATCGCCTGGCAGCGGACCCTGCGCAGTTCACCCGCATCACGGAATTGCTCGATATCGGCCATCTGCTCGACCGCCGCCCCGGCCAGCTTTCCGGCGGCGAGCGCCAGCGCGTCGCGCTCGGCCGCGCGCTGTTGTCGAAACCCCGCCTGCTGCTGATGGACGAGCCGCTGGGCTCGCTCGACGAGGGCCGCAAGGAGGAAATCCTGCCCTACCTGGTGCGGCTGCGCGACGAGGGCATTCCGATGGTCTATGTCAGCCACGACGCCGCTGAACTGCGCCAGCTTGCGACGCAGATCGTGATGCTCAAGCGCGGCCGGGTGACCGCGCTTGGCGGGGTGAAGGTGCTGACGTAGGCGATCAGTCTGTAGCCCGGATGGCGCGAAGCGCAATCCGGGACGGTCTCAATCGTGGAACATGCGGCCCCGGATTTCGCTTTCGCTCCATCCGGGCTACGAGGCTGACGATCACTCCGGAACGATGCGCACTGCGCCGCGGGCAGCGCTGGTGGTGAGCGCGGCGTAAGCCTTCAGCGCCATCGTCACGTTGCGCTTGCGCTTCTGGGCCGGCTTCCAGGCCTCCGCGCCGCGCGCCAGCATGGCTTCGCGGCGCCTGGCCAGCGTGGCGTCGTCGACCGCGAGGCTGATCGAGCGCGAGGGGATGTCGATCTTGATGAGGTCGCCCTCTTCCACCAGGCCGATCAGACCGCCTTCGGCGGCTTCCGGCGAAAGATGCCCGATCGACAGGCCCGACGAGCCGCCGGAGAAGCGGCCATCGGTGACCAGCGCGCAGACCTTGCCGAGGCCCTTCGATTTCAGGTAGCTGGTCGGATAGAGCATCTCCTGCATGCCGGGACCACCGCGCGGGCCTTCATAGCGGACCACGACGACGTCGCCCGGCTTGATCTTGTTGCCGAGGATGCCTTCGACCGCGGCGTCCTGGCTTTCGAACACCCGTGCCGGCCCCTCGAACCTCAAGATGCTCTCATCGACGCCGGCGGTCTTCACGATGCAGCCATCGAGCGCGATGTTACCTGACAGCACGGCCAGGCCGCCGTCCTTTGAAAAAGCGTGCTCGGCATCGCGGATGCAGCCGGCCGCGCGGTCGGTATCGAGTTCCTCGAACCGGCGCTCCTGGCTGAACGCGACCTGCGTCGGCACATTGCCCGGCGCGGCCATGAAGAATTTGCGGACGCTCTCGCTCTTGCTCTGCTTGATATCCCAACGGGCGAGCGCATCCTCCAGCGTCTTGCTGTGAACCATCGGCAGGCCGCGGTTGAGCAGGCCGGCGCGGTCGAGTTCGCCGAGGATCGCCATCACGCCGCCGGCGCGATGAACGTCCTCCAGATGCACGTCGGCCACCGACGGCGCCACCTTGCACAGCACGGGCACCCGCCGCGACAGGCGGTCGATGTCCTGCATCGTGAACGGCACCTGGCCCTCATAGGCGGCGGCGAGCAGATGCAGCACCGTGTTGGTCGATCCGCCCATGGCGATATCGAGCGTCATCGCGTTCTCGAACGCCTTGAAGTTCGCGATGTTTCGCGGCAGCGCGGTTTCATCGTCCTGTTCGTAGTAGCGCCGCGCCAGATCGACGATCAGGTGGCCGGCCTCGACGAACAGTCCCTTGCGATCGGCATGCGTTGCCAGCACCGAACCGTTGCCCGGCAGCGCCAGCCCCAGCGCCTCGGTGAGGCAGTTCATCGAATTGGCGGTGAACATGCCCGAGCACGAGCCGCAGGTCGGGCAGGCGGAACGTTCGATCACTTCGACGTCGGCGTCGCTGACATTGCTGTCGGCGGCCGCGACCATGGCGTCGATCAGGTCGACCGCGCGGATCTTGCCCTTGAGGTTGATCTTGCCTGACTCCATCGGGCCACCCGACACGAACACGGTCGGGATGTTGAGGCGCAGCGTGGCCATCAGCATGCCGGGCGTGATCTTGTCGCAGTTGGAGATGCAGACCATGGCGTCGGCGCAATGCGCATTGACCATGTACTCGACGCTGTCGGCGATGATTTCGCGCGACGGCAGGCTGTAGAGCATGCCGTCATGGCCCATCGCGATGCCGTCATCGACCGCGATCGTGTTGAACTCCTTGGCGACGCCGCCCGCCTTCTCGATCTCGCGCGCGACGAGCTGGCCGAGATCCTTCAGATGCACGTGGCCGGGCACGAACTGGGTGAAGGAATTGACCACGGCAATGATCGGCTTGCCGAAATCCTCGTTCTTCATGCCAGTGGCGCGCCAGAGGCCGCGGGCGCCCGCCATGTTGCGGCCGTGGGTCGTCGTGCGGGAGCGGTAGGCGGGCATGATCTGTCCTTCTTGGGTCGGGAAAGGCGTCTTTTAAACGGTAAGCCGTGCGGCTCAAAGCGGCTTGGCGCAAGGTCGCCATGCGCGAGCATGCCCAAAACGGGACAGGAACCGGATGCCCTGCCCGGGCTACCGCTACACCACCTCGCGGGCCCGCAGTTCCGCGATCGCCTTGGTGTCGTAGCCGAGCGAAGCCAGCACTTCCTCGGTATGGGCGCTGAGCGCCGGCGCCATGCGGTCGAGCCGCCCGCCGCCATGGGCGAGTTGAAAGCCGCTGCCGGCGAAGCGCAGGCGTCCATAGGGCGTATCGAGCTCCTGGATGGCGCCACGCGCTGCTATCTGCGGATGGTCGAGCACCTCCTCGACCTTCCAGATGCTGGCGCAGGGCGCGCCCGCGGCCTCCAGGATCGTCTCCCACTCGCGCGGGTCCTTCTTCGCCAAAGCCTCCTCGATGACGGCCCGCAAAGCCTCCTCGTTCTCCTGCCGGGCGAACCAGTCGACGAAGCGCGGGTCCTCCAGCGCATCGGCCCGGCCGAGCGCCGTCATCAGCGCCTGGTATTGCTTCTCGCTGTTGACGGCAAGCAGCAGGTAGCCCTCGCCGGCCTTGAACAGGTTGGCGGTGGGCCGGCGGCTGACGGCCTGGTTGCCGGAAAGCTGCTGGCGGTGGCCGGCGACCGAATAGTCCGCCACCTGTCCCGACAGGAACGCCAGCGTCGCCTCCAGCATGGAGACATCGACCAGTTGCCCCTTGCCGGTATGGGTGCGCTGGAACAGCGCGCTCGACACGCCGAAGGCCGCGGTCGCGCCTGACAATACGTCGCAGACCGCAAATCCCGCCCGCGTCGGCCCGGTCTCGGGATGACCGGTGATCGACATGATGCCGGACAGTGCCTGGATCTTGCCGTCATAGCCGGCGCCGGATCGGCCGGGGCCGGTCTGGCCGAAGCCGGAAATGGCGCAATAGATCAGCCGCGGATTGATCGCCGACAGCGCCGCATAGCCGATGCCGAGCTTGTCCATCACGCCGGGGCGAAAATTCTCCATCACCACGTCGGCCTGCCCGGCGAGCTGCTTGACGATGGTGATCGCCTCCGGCTTCGAGAGGTCGAGGGTCAGGCTGCGCTTGTTGCCGTTGATCGCCTGCCAGCCGGGCGCGAGGCCGCGCTCGGCCCATTCGCGGCTCAGCGGCGTGCGGCGCATGTCCTCGCCCTCGCGCCGTTCCACCTTGATGACATCAGCCCCGAGCAGCGCGAGCTGGTAGCTCGCATAGGGGCCAGCCAGCACCTGCGTGAAGTCGAGAACCTTCACGCCTTCGAACGGTCGGGTCAAAGGGACATCCTCCTGGTTTTTCTTCTTTCTTCCCTCTCCCCTTGTGGGAGAGGGTGGATCGAATGAGCGCAAGCTCGTTCGGGACGGGTGAGGGGTTGTCTCCGCGAAGGCAGTCCTCGACGGGGAGAACCCCTCATCCGGCGCGCTTTGCGCGCCACCTTCTCCCACAAGGGGAGAAGGAAGGGATCAGGCTGCCCGGTTGCCTCGCGCGATCTCTTTCTGCTTGTCGAACTCGGCGCGGCGGCGCGCCAGTTCTTCCGGGCTCATCTGCGCGATGTTGTTGTAGTCGAGCTTCCAGGAGGCGTCCTCGCTCCAGCGCAGCGGCGACTGCATCGTGGTGCGCGCGCCGGCAGCGGATTCAAGCAGCCGCAGCGCCAGCTCCAGCGTCTGCGCCTGCGATTCCACATCGTGCGGCTTGCCGGCGGAATTGCCGAGCGGGAAGTCCGAAAACAGAAAGCGCGGCGCCGCGGCGTATTCGACGATGTCCTTGGCGCAACCCATGACGACGGTGGGGATGCCGTTGGCTTCGAGATGACGCGCCACCAGCGCCGAGGTCTGGTGGCAGACCGGGCAGTTCGGCACGATCACGGCGGCGTCTACCCTGTCGGCAAGGCAGCGGGCGAGAATGTCGGGCGCGTCGACATCGATGGTGACGCGATGGCTGCGGTTGGTCGGCGCGCCGAAGAAGCGCGGCGCCACATCGCCGATCCGCCCTGCCGCGGCGGCTTTCAGAAGCTGCGGCAATGGAAACCAGGTGCCGTTGTCGGTCGCGGTGGTGTGCTTGCGGTCGTAGCCGATGTGCGAGATCCGCAAATCGTGCTGCTTCGCGGTGTCGCCGTCATAGACCTGGTAGAATTTGGCGCTGCCATTATAGGCCGCGCCCGGCCCCTGATCGCCCTTGGTCGGGTCATACCGGGCGGCTGTCGTGATGATGGTGACGCGCGATTGCGAAAGCTTCTTCTTCAGCGGCTGAAACGGCGCATCGACATAATGCGCCCAGCGGTAGGGCGTGGTGTAGCCGATCGCCGTGTAATAATCGCGGGTCCGCTGCATATAGGGCACGGCGGAATCGTAGTCGGGGGCGAAGCCGAGCTGATCGTCAGAGGGGTCGGACATCGTTTGTGTTTCTCCCTGGCGTTTCCACCATGCGGTCAGCGACTGACCTTTGTGTTAAGCTTATGATACTTCACCCGTTCCTCAACAGCGGAAAATGCGCCTGACGGCCCCGCGGAACGCATGCCGGTCGTGCAGGGATCACCTGATGACACAGAACGGCCGAAGGCCGTGGAACCGGAGAGGTCGATTACTCGTTCAAACTGAAGCACCGAAGGCCGCAACGGAGGTTAGCCATGGCTGATACCGGAATGAAGGACCACGTGTACAAGATTCTGGACCTCGTCGGATCGTCCGAAAAGAGCATCGAGGATGCGGTTCAGAACGCCATTACCCGCGCCTCGAAAACCATTCGCGAAATGAAATGGTTCGAGATCGTGCAGACCCGGGGCCATATCGAAAACGGCACGGTGCGCCACTACCAGGTCACCTTGCGGGTTGGATTTACCCTCGAAGGGTAATGCTCGCGCAGGCTTCGAATTCCGTTGCGGGGGCGCAGGTCACCGGGTGCGCTCCCATGCCCGTCAAACGCCTGCTACCGACGCCCAGACGTCCGCCAGCTTGCGTCGTGCCCGCTGCATGCGCGTCAGCGGTCCGCCAGCGTCAGCTTGGCCTGCTCTTCCGCGACGGAGACGCCGTAGATTTCGGCGGGTTCGCCCCTTCACATTGCGTCATTGACGGGCGCAACTCTCAGTCCGCCATCTCCAGCTCAAGCCGGGCCTCTTTCTTGGTTTTGGCTTCCGATATTTCGATACAGACCTTCTCACCGAGAGCATTGAGATAACCAAACAGCCGATCGTAGCTGTAACCGGCAAAATGCCCGCGCAAAAGCTTTGACACATCCGGTTGAGCAAGACCAAGCAGCGACGCGGCCTTGGCTTGGGTCAGGCCCTTTGATTTGATCCGGGCGGCAATGCGTAGAACAATATCCGCCTTGATGGAATGTGCGGCAGCATTGGGAAGACCGATGTCCGCGAACACGTTGCCGCTGCTTTTTGTGACTCTGACTTTTTTTCTCATTCTGTCCCCGCCAGATTCTCGGCTTCTTTCAGTCTGCGCTTGATTTTGTCGATTTCGGTTTTCGGCGTCGAAATGCCCTTTTTGGATTTTTTCTGAAAGGCATGAAGCACGTAGATGACGCCTTTGATTCTCGAAAGGTGTTGCCGTCGAAATCAGACACGATCTCCAGAACGCCGGCTCCCTTGAAACCTTTTAACGGTTTGGCGTCGGGATGTTTGCCGCCCTTCTGAGCGGTTCGAAGCGCGAACCCAATGCAATATTTGACCTCATCGGGGAATTCGCTGAGGTCCTCCCGTGAGGTGGCCAGAAATTCAGCGGCGTGTCAGTTTTGTTCATCGCTTCGATGCATATAGAGTATTTACTATATTTAGATCGATGTCAATTTGCAACTCGTAGGTCGATTGGAGCCGCAAACGGCGGATTACGCCAGTTAATCTACACCCCGGCTACCGACGCCCAGACATCCGCCAGCTTGCGTCGTGCCCGCTGCATGCGCGTCAGCGGCACCACCACGTCCTCTTCTTCCGGCAGCCGCAGGCCGACCACATTGACCCGTCCGCCGCCGATGCTGCGCGCCACCAGGACGATCGGATCCAGCACCAACTCGGCGCCTTCCTTCGGCGCATGGTCGAGGTGGATGTCGAAATAATCCGCCAGCGTCAGCTTGGCCTGCTCTTCCGCGACGGAGACGCCGTAGATTTCGGCGAGTTCGCCCAGCGTGTGCTCGCCCGACACCATGAAATCGCCGAGCAGATGCGGATCGGGTGCCGAGCTCGGCGCCATGTCGACGAAGAATCGGTCCAGCGATTCGGCCTTTTCCGGCGGCGCAAGCAGGTAGAGATAGTCGCCGGCGGCGACCGGATCGGCCTCGGTGGGCGTCAGAATCCGCTCGTCGCGGATCACCAGCGTCGGCTTCGACCAGGACGGCAGCAGGCCGCGGCGGAAGAAGAGGCTCTTCGGCCGCACCGGATAGCCGACCAGTTGCTGTTCGAGCTGGCCGGGCAGATCGAGCTCGACGCGCCGTGGGCCGCGGTCAACCCGCGGCAGCGCCACATGCAGCCAGCGCGCCGCCGGTGCCAGCGTCCAGCCCTGCAGCAGCAGCGAGATGATGACGACGACAAAGGCGACGTCGAAATAGAGATAGGCCTTCGGCAATCCGATCAGCATCGGGATCGAGGCGAGGAAGATTGCGACCGCGCCGCGCAGGCCGGTCCAGGCGATGAAGATCTTTTCCCGCCAGTTGAATCGGAACGGCATCAGGCACAGGATCACCGCGAGCGGCCGGGCCGCCAGCATCAGCACCAGCGCCACGATCACCGCCGGCCCCACGCTGCCCAGGAGCCGCTGCGGCGATACCAGCAGCCCGAGCAGCACGAACATCACGATCTGCGCCAGCCAGGTCGCGGCGTCGAGAAAGGTGACCACCGAATTATGCGCGCGGGTCGGGCGGTTGCCGATGATGATGCCGGCGAGATAGACGGCGAGGAAGCCCGAGGCATGCGCGATCTGCGCGACGCCGAAAATCACCAGCGCAGCGGTCGTGACAAAGGGCGCGTGCAGGCCCTGCGGCAGCGCCATGCGGTTCAACGCCAGCACCACCAGGCGGCCGCCGACCACGCCGACGAAGGCGCCAAGCACGCCCTCGCGGGCGAGCTCCAGCAGGACGTGTCCGGCCGAGCTTTCGCCGATCGAAATGAATTCGACCAGCATCAGCGTGAGGAAGATCGCGAATGGGTCGTTGGTGCCGGATTCCGCCTCCAGCGTTGCCCCGACCCGGGGCCGCAGACGCAGGCCCTGCGTATGCACCAGCAGAAACACCGCCGCGGCATCGGTCGACGCCACGACAGCCCCGACCAGCAGTGACTCGGTCCAGTTCAGATCGAGGACATATCTGGCGGCCGGCGCGGTGACCACCGCGGTGAGCAGGACGCCGATCGTCGCCAGCACCATCGAGGGCGCCAGCACCGTGCGGATGCTTTGAAACTTGGTCCGCAGGCCGCCGTCGAACAGGATCAGCGCCAGCGCCACCGACCCCACGAGATAGGTGGTGCGGACGTCATCGAAGCTGAGCCGGCCGGGCCCCGCATCGCCTGCCAGCATGCCGATGGCGAGGAACACCAGCAGCAGCGGAGCCCCGAAGCGCAGCGCGAGCAGGCTCGACAGGATGCCCGCCATCACCAGAACGGCGCCCAGGAAGATCGCTATGCTGACCGAGTCGAGAGAAGCCATGAACCTCCGAAATCATGTCAAATACTTGCAAATGCATCCATATCGTTGCCACAGTTGATCGCCAACCCATTTCTGCGGTCGCGGCAACGTGCCCTGTTTTTAAGGGCCTGAACTGACTTTGCCGGTCCATGTATCGATGGTCCGCCCGCCCGGTTTGTGGAAATCTGCCCGCCGTTCGAATCAAACTGCCTGCGCTCTGCCTGACGAGATTTGCCGATGGATATGGCCCCGAAGGAAGTCATCGAGTTCCTGCAAGCGACCGCGCGATCCGTCGGCGCCGAGGTCGCCTCGCCGTGGTTCTATCTGCAGTTCGGGCTGATCCTGACCGCCGCCGGCATCGCCTATGCGGCTGACGCGGCGATCCGCGCGCGGGTCGACATGACCTCGCTGGCGATGCGCTGGCCGCTGCCGCTCCGCCATTTCGTCCGCGTGCTGGTCGGCAGCGCGTCGACCGCGGTGTTCGCGGTCCTGGTGATCGCCGCGCGCATCACGATGTACCACCTGACGTGGCCGAGCCGCAGCTATTTGCTGATGGTCGCCGCCAAGCTGGCGCTGGCCTGGCTGGTGATCCGCCTCATCACATCGGTGATCCGCAACGCCTTCATCGTCAAGCTGGTATCGATAGCGGCATGGTTCGTCGCGGCGCTGAGCATCCTCGGCCAGCTCGAACCGGCCGCCGAAACGCTGGATTCGTTTGCGATCGAGATCGGCGGCCTGCGGCTGACGCCATTGCTGCTGATCAAGGCCGGCGCGCTCTTGCTCGCCGCGCTGTGGCTGACCAACATCGCCGCCAACTTCATCGAAGGCCGGATTACCCGCGCCAGCGACCTGACGCCATCGGTCCAGGTTCTGCTGGTCAAGATCATCCGCATCGGCCTGATGGTGGTGGCGGTCGCCATCGCGCTGGGCGCCGTCGGCATCAACCTGTCGGCGCTGGCGGTCTTTACCGGCGCGGCCGGCGTCGGCATCGGTCTCGGCCTGCAGAAGATCGTCGCCAACTTCATTTCGGGCATCATCCTGCTGGCGGACAAATCCGTGAAACCCGGCGACCTCGTCACCATCGGCGACAGTTCGGGACGGATCAGCGCCATGAAGACGCGCTATATCTCGGTGGCCGCCGGCGACGGGCGCGAGTTCCTGATCCCGAACGAGGATCTCGTGACGCAGAAGGTCGTGAACTGGACCTATACCGACAAGAATACGCTGGTGAAGGTGCTGTTCAGCACCAACTACGACGCCGATCCCCGCCTCGTCTGCAAGCTGGCGGTCGAGGTCGCGGCGGCCGCCCCGCGCGCCATCAGGAACAAGCCGCCGAACTGCATCATCACCGAGTTCGCCGAGGCCGGCATGAAGTTCTCGCTGACCTTCTGGATCGCCGATCCCGACGGCATGGACAACGTGAAGAGCGAGGTGATGCTGGCGCTGTGGGACGCCTTCAAGCGCGAGGGCATCCGTGTTCCCTATCCGGTCCGCGAAATCCGCGTCCGCGGCGGCGCGCTCCCGGTGGAGCAGGTGGTGGAAGTTTCCGGCTAGATTCAAGCCAATTATGCCCAGCCCGCGGCCCGGGGCCGGCTTGCACTGACCGTTCCAATCATTAAATTAGGCCTTCAAATCAACCCATTGCCGCTCCTACCGAAACATGACCGCCCATGAGCTATATTGAAGCGTCCGAAACCTCGTTGCGAAAGACCGGCCAGATCAAGCTGCACGGCCCGAGCGGATTTGCCGGCATGCGCAAGGCGGGCGCGCTGGTCGCCAGGTGCCTCGATGAGCTCACCGACATCGTCGCGGCGGGCATCCCGACCTCGCGGATCGACGAGTTCGTCCGCGACTTCGCCTTCAGCCATGGCGCCTATCCGGCGACGCTGATGTATCGCGGCTACCGCTATTCGACCTGCACCTCGATCAATCACGTGGTCTGCCACGGCATGCCCGGCGACCGTCCGCTGAAGGAAGGCGACGTCGTCAATATCGACGTCACCTTCATCGTCGACGGCTGGTACGGCGATTCCAGCCGCATGTATGTGATCGGCCCGATTCCGCGCAAGGCCGAGCGGCTGATCGAAGTCACCTATGAAGCGATGATGCGCGGTATCGCCGCGGTAAAGCCCGGCGCCACCACCGGCGACATCGGCCACGCCATCCAGAGCTTCGTCGAGCCGCAGGGCATGAGCGTGGTGCGCGATTTCTGCGGCCATGGCCTCGGGCGCATGTTCCACGACGAGCCGAACATCATCCATGTCGGCCGGCCCGGCGAAGGCGTCATGCTGAAGCCCGGCATGTTCTTCACCATCGAGCCGATGATCAATCTCGGCAAGCCGCATGTAAAAATCCTGTCCGACGGCTGGACCGCGGTGACGCGTGACCGCTCGCTGTCGGCGCAGTTCGAGCACTCGGTCGGCGTGACCGCGGATGGCGTCGAGATCTTCACGCTGTCGGCGCGCAACGGCGAGAAGCCGTCTGTGACGACCTGATTGGGCAGGCCGTACCTGCACGGCGCCTTTTCCGCTGACACCCCGCACTTTAGAGTTGCAAAAGCTTTCCGGCACGGCATGGTTACGGCCGATGCCCGCCAGGACCAGCAATCCCCCGGATCAAGCCGCCGAGACGCCGCATTATCACGGCCACCGCGAACGCCTGCGCGAACGCTTCCATGCGGCCGGGCCGGAGGCGCTGAGTGATTACGAGCTGCTGGAGATGGCGCTATTCCCGGCCCTGCCCCGCCGCGACACCAAGCCGCTGGCGAAGGCCCTGCTGAAGACGTTCGGCTCGTTCGCCGAGGTCATCCACGCGCCGGTCGCGCGGCTGCGCGAGATCGACGGCATCGGCGAAGCGTCGATCAACCAGATCAAGCTGCTGGCGGCCGCCGCCCACCGCGTCGCCAAGGGCGAGATCAGGCGCAAGGTCGCGCTGTCGTCCTGGAACGACGTGATCGATTATTGCCGGAGCGGCATGGCGTTTGCCGACAAGGAGCAGTTTCGCCTGCTGTTCCTCGACAAGCGCAACCAGCTGATCGCGGACGAGATCCAGCAGACCGGCACCGTCGACCACACCCCGGTCTATCCGCGCGAGGTGATCAAGCGCGCGCTCGAGCTGTCCGCCACCGCGCTGATCCTGGTGCACAACCACCCCTCCGGCGATCCGACGCCCTCGCAGGCCGACATCCAGATGACCAAGGCGATCGTCGAGATCGCCAGGCCGCTCGGTATTTCCGTGCATGACCACATCATCGTCGGCAAGAACGGGCACGCGAGCTTGAAGGGGATGAAGCTAATCTAGGTCGCGGACTTGTACTCGACGCGCGCCGTCGTTAAGAACTGAAAGAGCCGCGGACACACCGGACAACCCTGGCAAAATACATGTCGCGACTGCCCAACCTGGATCGTGCAGTTGTCCCCGAAGCCAAGATCGTGAATTACCTGTTGAACGCACGCCATACCGGTGGGCGCGCGAAGGCCCGTTTCCTCGAGAACTTCAGCTTTCGTCCCCAGGATTGGCGGATTTTGCGCGATGCCATCCTTGCTCACGCAGCAGCAAACGACATTACTGCGTTGCACCAAACCCGCTTCGGGACCAGATATGAGATAGATGGACCTTTGCGGGCTCCTGACGGTCGCGCTCCAATTGTACGCGTGGTATGGTTTGTGGAGTCGCAGGAAGATGCCCCTCGCCTGGTGACATTGGTGCCGAGAAGGATCGTTATCTCATGATCGGCGAACTCGATTTAGTCGTTCTAAAACGCGATTTGCCCGACGCGCGGCTTGCCGTCGGTGACGTTGGCACCGTTGTTCTTATACATCGGCAAGGCATGGGCTACGAGGTCGAGTTTACGACGCTATCGGGCGACACCGTGGCCGTTGTGACCCTTGATGCGTCCGACGTTCGTCCGATCGAGGAGCGAGAGATCGTTCACGCTCGCGCGGTGAGTTGACCGACGCGCGACATCGTCTTCTGGTGCACAACCACCCCTCGGGCGATCCGACGCCCTCGCAGGCCGATATCCAGATGACCAAGGCGGTCGTCGAGATCGCGAGGCCGCTCGGCATTTCCGTGCACGACCACATCATCGCCGGCAGGAACGGGTACGCGAGTTGGGGGGTGAAGCTCATCTGGTTATCGTCTGCATTTACCATCTATTAACTCTCCGCTTCGCGCTTTGGCGAACGCGTGAGAGAGTGATCCATCGGGGATTAGCTCATTTTCGAATGAGGGGGGATCGGTGATGAACCAGTTGCCAGAGCGGATGAGGGGCGCGGTCCTTTCGATGAGCCCGGAGCACCTGATCGACAAATTTCTGGACTGGCTCGATGAACTAAGGGGCGCGATGGCGCTTGCTGAAATCAACAGTCTGGCCCGCAACGAGGCGCGAACCAAGGTGCTATTCGATTGATCCGGCGACCAAGGCGCGATGGCATGGTCGAGCCGGCGCTGCTGAAATCAGGTGATCGCAACGCGCGGTTGCGTTATTATACACGAGTCGGGGCATCCCGGGCCGCGCGCTGTCGCACCGAGGGGCCGTCAGACAAACGTCGGATAGGTTTTCGCACCGGAGGACCGTCATGACCAGCACTTCAGACACCGTGAATAGCCCTCGGGCGGGTTCGGATACGGCGCCGCTGCGCGCCAAATGGGGTTGGATCGTCGCGCTCGGCGTCATCTATCTGATCGCCGGCTTTATCGCGCTTGGCAGCGTCGCGATGGCGACCGTCGTCAGCGTCCTGATCGTCGGCGTGATGATGATCATCGCCGGCGTCGCCGAGGTGATCAGCGCCTTCCAGATCAAGAGCTGGGGCAAATTCCTGCTCTGGGCCCTGCTCGGCGTGCTCTACATCATCGCCGGCTTCGTCACGTTCGAAAATCCCCTGCTTGCCGCCGTGCTGCTGACCCTCGTTCTCGGCGCATCGCTGGTCGCCTCGGGCATCATGCGTATCTTCCTGGCCTTCAGCATGAAGCGGGAAACCCCCTGGATCTGGGTGGCGCTGTCAGGCGCGATCACGCTTTTGCTCGGCATATTGATCCTGCTGCGCTGGCCAGTGTCGAGCCTGTATATCCTTGGCCTGTTCCTCGGCATCGATCTCATCCTGGCCGGCGCAGGCTGGATCGGACTGGGCCTCGGCTTGCGCCGCGCTCGCTGAGAGACGTTGGTGGACTGCGAAAGACGTAGTCGCTATTGACGAGAAGGAGACGCGCATGCGCTGGGTCTACCTCGCCATCATCATTCTGTTCGCCGCGGCGACCATCATCTTCGTGCTGCAAAACCTCGAAGCCGTCACCATGTCGTTCCTCGGCTCGAATGCCCGTGTGCCGCTCGCGCTGCTGGTCGCCGTGGCCTACCTGTTGGGCGCGGCGACGGGCGGCAGCCTGTTCGCCCTGCTGCGTCGATCCTACGAAGGGTCAAAAGCAGGCTAGGGCTCAGGAGCAGATGCGGGCTTGCGGCATCACGAATACGACAATTCGACATACATCGAAGCATTGATGTGATCAAATCACGCATCATGATCTCACTCGCCGGCCGGAGAATAGCACCGGTCCGGCTCTTGATGAGGAGAGCATCATGCCAACCACCGACAATGCAAACCAGCACCTGATCGTCACCGCGTTCTGGGAAGTCAATTCCGGAGAGGAAGGCGCAGTCGCGACGCTTCTGAAGGACTTCCTTCCGCAGGCCCAGCGCGAACCCGGCGTGAAGGAATTCCAGATCCACCAGAACATGGCGAAGCCGAGCGAGTTCTTTTTCTACGAAGTGTTCAAGGGCGAAACGGCGTTTGCCGAGCACCAGCAGACCGATCACTTCAAGAACATCATCCTCGGCCAGGCGATCCCGAAACTCGCCAAACGGGAGCGGTCGCAG
This sequence comes from Bradyrhizobium sp., assembly GCF_036735945.1. Classification (GTDB taxonomy): domain Bacteria; phylum Pseudomonadota; class Alphaproteobacteria; order Rhizobiales; family Xanthobacteraceae; genus Bradyrhizobium. Next base: position 41,122 of record NZ_DAINNI010000002.1, read on the forward strand.
TTTCGCTTCATCTGATCAAGGTCGGACGCCGGACCGGTGGCACCGGGCGTTACGCTGCCACGTTCGAGAGGAAGCGGTCGACCGACGCGCGCAGGTCGGCCGCCTGATCCGACAGGTTGCGGGCGGTGGACAGGACGAGGTCGGCCGAACGATTGGTGTTCTCGGTCGCGGTGGCCGTTCCCGCAATGCTGCGGGCGACGCTTTCCGTTCCGGCGGCGGCGTGGCCGATGCTCCTCGATATCTCGCTTGCCGCGGCGTTCTGCTGACCGACGGCGTCGGCAATCGCCGCGGTAAAGCGATCGATCTCGTCCATGATCGAAGCGATCGCGCCGACATTGTCGACCGCCTGCCTGGTCGCCGATTGCACCTCGGCGATCTGGGAGGAAATATCCTCGGTGGCCTTGGCGGTCTGCGTGGCGAGCGCCTTGACTTCCGACGCGACCACGGCAAATCCCCGACCGGCTTCGCCGGCGCGCGCGGCTTCGATCGTGGCGTTGAGCGCCAGCAGGTTGGTCTGACCGGCAATGTTGCGAATAAAGCCCACGACCTCATCGATATGCTGCGTGGAACTGGCAAGGGCCCGGATCGTGTCATTGGCCGCGCCAGCCATGCCTGATGCGCGCTGCACGATCGTCGTGGCGTCATTGACCTGCGTCTTGATCGCCTGCACGGAATCGCCAAGCTGGCTCGCTGCGGTGGCTACCGTCTGAACGTTGGCCGAGGTTTGTCCGGCGGTGGATGCGGTCTCGACAGATTGCTTGCCGGCAGCGTGCGCAATCGAGGAAAGGGTTTGCGCGGTGTTGGTCAACTCGCCCGTCATCCGGTCTGTGTTGGCGAGAGCGGCGGTGAAGGTGGAACGGAAGGCTTCGATCTCGGCCTCGATGCGCTGCCGCCGGGTGACCTGTTGCGCATGGGTCACGTCCTTCGAGGACATCAGAGCGAGATCCTGATCGGCGCGGGCCTTCAGGCTCGCCTGCATGACGGCGAGCGACTTCAGGAGTCGGCCCAGTTCGTCACGCCGCCGGACCGCGATATCGTCGGCGAAATTTCCGGCCGCAACGCGTTCTGCAACACGTACCGCAGCGGAGATCGGCTTGCTGAGCGAATAGGCGAAACCGATTGCGATCATGAAGCCGATGATCGCGGTGCCAATGGCGATCCCGAGCAGGGCGGTGCGGGCTTCGGCGACTGACGCTTCCGCCTCGGTCCGGTAGTCGAACCCGTAGGCAGCTACCAGTTCCACCAGGTCGTCGAGCGCTGCGATGGCCTCATCGCCCTGCCGCGTCAGCGAGAAGGTCGTGGGGATGCCGGTCAGCCCGCCCGGCGCCGGCTTGAGAATCTTCAGTCCGGCGTCGGACCAGCCACGAAGACTTGCCTCAGCCTTCTCCCGGGCGGTCTTGACGGCCGCGCTCTGGACCCTGTCCCTGACCACGTTGAGATCTTCGGAAATGTTGCGAACCAGCTTCTCAAACCGGGTAACGGCTTCGCTTGTCGCGCCGTCGGTCAGGCTGCGCTGCATCACGAGACGCGCCTCGTTCAACGCCGCATGCGCCGAACGCGCGTGGTTGATCCCCATCAGCGGGCCGTCATAGAGCCGCACCACCAGATCGCCGGAGGTGGAGATGCCTCTGATGCCATAGAATGCGAGCCCGCAGGCAAGCAGGACGACAACGCTGAAGGCGCCGAAAATCTTGTAGCGGATCGACATCACAAATCTCCGGCAGGGCCGTCTGGCGCGCGATTAGTCCGTGACGTTCACCATCATCTTCATCCGCGGATGGATGGCGCAGATCACCTGAACGTTGCCCGCTTCCTTGAAGGTCACGTCGGTCGACATCCCGGGCGCCTGCGAGCCGAGATTGAATTCGCTGCCCTTGGTCGCCGACATGATGTTGTGGGGAATGCTGTCGTCGTTGACGAAGGTCAGCGCGTCGCCCTTCTTGATGGTGACGTTCTCGGAAGAGAACACGCGTCCCTGCTGGTGAATCACCTGGTTGGCGGCGAGCGCGCCAACCGACAGGCCGGAGAGGATGGCGAGAGAAAACATGATGGTCTTGTGCATCGGATTCCTTGTCGGTGCGGATGAGATCAGCGGGGGAGGACCGGTACGGCGGTCGGACTGAGATTGCTGGTCAGCGTCTTCATGAAGGCGACCAGATCGGATTTCTCCTGGGCGGTGAGGCCGAGCGGCTTCATCAGGTCCGAACGGCTGGGACGGTCGACGCCGCCGTGATCGTAATGTTCGATCACCGCTTCCAGCGTGTCGAGCGAGCCGTCGTGCATATACGGGCTTCGGCGCGCGATCTCGCGCAGACCCGGGGTCTTGAACGCGTGCCGCATCTTGACCACGCCCGGCACGAACTCGCCGCGGCCGATATCCGTGCTCGGCAGCCCGATATCCTGGAAGCCGTCATTGGTGAAATTCCAGCCTTCGTGGCAGGCGGAGCACATGGCCTTGCCGTTGAAGACCGCGAAGCCGCGCTTGGCGTCCTCCGAGATCGCCTTTTCGTCGCCCTCGATCCACGCATCGAAGGGAGCCCGTTCGGACACCACGGTCCGCTCGTAGGTTGCGATGGCCTTGGCCAGCGTTTTGACGTTCATGCCGTCGCCCGGAAACGCAGCAGCGAACAGCGGTTTGTATTCCGCGATGGATGTCAGCCGCGCCATCAATTTCTCGAGCGGCATGTTCATTTCGCCGGCGGCCTGGATCGGACCGAGCGCCTGCTCCTCGAGCGTGGCCAGCCGGCCGTCCCACATGAAGATTTCACCCCACGCGGCGTTGACGATGGTCGGCGAGTGCCGGCCGAGCTTGGCCATGCCATGGCCAACGCCGACCGCCAGACCATCTCCCCAGCCAAAGCCGGGGCTGTGGCAGCTCGCGCAGGACTGCGCCATGGAGACCGAGAGCCGTGTGTCGAAATAGAGCTTCTTGCCGAGCGCCGCCTTTTCGGGCGTGTAGGGATTTTCCTTCGGGAACGGGATCGTTGTCGGCCGCTTGTACAGCGCCTTCATCGCATCCATTCCGGTGGCCGCTTTCGGGGCGAGATCGACGCGGCGCGTCTCGCCGACAACGGCCGCACCGAAGCTGATACCGGCAAAGCCGATGGCGCCGACACTGACGGCAGCAACGATTGCCGTGCACAGGAAAGATCGGCGAGCAAGTAATCGTGACATTCCACGTTCTCGAAGATTGCGCCGTTGAGCCGCCCACGACCTGCACGACGGACAAATGGGAATTCCGTACGAGTCGGTGTCACGATAATCGTCAATGGTTATCACAACGTTCGGAACGGAAGCTCCGGCTTCCGTAGTTCTACGAATCGCAAAGCCGCCGCCATTGCAGCGGCTTCAGCAATCCTGAGGTGCGCGAGACATGTCACTCATTCGGAAATCGGCGCCGCTTGCGGTTCGGCCGCTTCGGCGATGCGCCGCTTCAACAACTCCTGCTCGCGTCTGTTTCCTGCAAGTGCCGCTGCGATCTCGAACGCGGCACGCGCTTCGGCATGGCGGCCGAGCTTGCAAAGCAGATCGCCGCGAACGCTTTGCAGGAGGTGGTAATTCCTGAGCGCCGGCTCGCTTGCCAGTCGGTCTACGATCGCAAACGCAACGGCCGGCCCTTCGGCCATGCCGACGGCGACCGCGCGATTGAGCTCGATGATCGGTGACGGCACCAGCGCGGCCAGTTCGGCATAGAGCGACGCGATGCGCGGCCACTCCGTCTCATCGGGCGTGGCCGCCCTGGCGTGACAGGCGACGATCGCCGCCTGCAGCGTGTAGAAGCCGCGCCCGCCGCCAAGTTCGCGCGCCCGCGCCAGCGCGGCAACACCACGGCGGATCTGAAGCTGATCCCAGCGCGCGCGGTTCTGGTCCATCAACAGGATCGGATCGCCAGCGGCATCGGTGCGCGCGGCAGTCCGGGAGGCGTTCAATTCCATCAGCGCGAGCAGACCGTGCGCTTCGGCTTCCCGCGGCGCGACCAGCGTCAGCACCCGGCCCATGCGCAGCGCATCGTTGCAGAGCTGCGGCCGCAGCCATTCGTCGCCACGGGCCGCCGTGTAGCCCTCGTTGAAGATGAGGTAGACGACCTCCAGCACCGAGGCGAGCCGTTCCGAAAGCTCCGCCCTATGCGGGGTCTCGTAGGCAAGCCCGGATGCCGACAGCGTCCGCTTCGCCCGCACGATGCGCTGGGCAATGGTCGGCTCCGGCTGCAGGAAGGCGCGGGCGATCTCTTCCGTGGTCAGGCCGCAGATCATCTTCAGCGCCAGCGCCGCGCGGGCCTCGCGCGACAATGCTGGATGGCAGGCGGTAAAGATCAGCCGCAGCAGCTCGTCGCCGATGTCGTCGTCGAGCGCCGTGTCCTGGTCAGGCATCGCCTGCTGTTCCTGCTCGAGGTCGCGTATCAGCATCTCGTGCTTGCGCGCGAGCATGCCGCGCCGGCGCAGCTCGTCGAGCGCCCGGCGCTTGGCGGTCGCCATCAGCCAGGCGCCGGGCCTGTCAGGCACGCCGCTGCCAGGCCAATGCTCCAACGCCGCCAGCAGCGCTTCCTGCGTCAGGTCTTCGGCCAGCGGCACGTCGCGCACCATCCTGGACAGGCCGGTGAGCAGGCGCGGCTGCTCGATGCGCCAGACCGCCAGGATGGTGCGGTGGATGCCGGCGGCCGTCATCGCCGCCGATTGCGCCGGACGAACATCGACATCAGGCGTGGGCGCGGATGCCGGCCTCGCAGGCGCCGTCGACGCCGGGGGTCGCCATCACGCGAACCTCGCAGGTGCCTTCCCAGCCCGGCATGTGCTCGAGGTGCAACTGCATGAACTCCCTCGCGGCCGCCACCGCCTCATCCATGTCGCGGAGCTCGAAGATCGCGTAGCCGCCGATCAGTTCCTTGCTCTCGACGAACGGGCCGTCGGTCACGCCGAGCTTGCCGTCCGTGATCCGGACCTGCGCGCCAGACATGGCAATCGGCAGCAGCCCGCCGGTATCGAGCATGCGGCCGGCCTTGATCTCGCGCTCGGCAAGCTTGCCCATTGCTTCCATCAGGGCTGGCGTCGGGCCTCGGTCGGGCTGCGGCGAGGTAACGATATACATGAAGCGCATCGAAAAACTCCCGTTGAGGCGAGCCGTGGCGGCAATCGCCACGAAACTGTCTCGCTATGGAATACGACGAACGGGAGGGGGCTGGATCGACAGGTCGCTGGATTAATTTTGCGAGGCTTCCGGCGGACCCGCCGCCCCTATCGGGTTGCGCCCGGCGATATCGGCCCTGTAGGGTTCCTGCACCGATGCGAGGAGGAGCAAGCATGAAATCGCGCCCATTCCGACCTGGCATCCCGGGTTTCCTGTCCATCCTTGCGGCCATCCTCATTTTTGCGGCCGCGCCGGCCGCCGCCGCCACCGTCGTGGCGCTGGGCGCCAGCAACACCTATGGCAAAGGGGTCGCGCGCGGTCAGGCCTACCCCGCACAGCTCGAGGCGATATTGCGCGCCAAGGGAACCAACATCCGTGTCGTCAACGCCGGCATCAACGGCGACACCACGGACGGCATGCTGCGGCGCCTGGGTCAGGCCGTGCCGAAAGGCACCAGCGCCGTCATTCTCCAGCCGGGCGGCAACGACCGGCGCAAGGGCTCCCCCGACCGGACGTCGGAAATCCGGAGCCAGTTGAGCGCCCGCGGCATCCCGGTGATCATGATTCCAAACAGCAGCTTCAGGGGATTGCCGCACCAGCCCGACGGCCAGCATCTCACCCCGGAGGGCTACCACATGCTCGCCGAACAGGTTGCGTCGCAGGTGGCGGGTGCGATCGGGCGGTAGAGGCGTACTCATAGCCCCGCGGAAAATTGGGGCGCGGATGTCTGCTGTACCCTGACAGCGGTGCGGTAGCAGACCTCACCAGAGGTCCGAGTTGGGCCTAAGAGCAGACCTCTGGACTGCCGGCTGCGATGGCTTCGACTGGCGTTTCGGTCAGCGAGGTATCTCGCCTTCGCTCCACCAACGCATCTGCTGCGCCTTGCCGCTCTGCTCCAAAATCATCTGCAGAGCTGCGGCAAGACGTTCGACCGTGTCGGTTGTTGGGATCTTCTTCAATAGCTGTCGAACGAAAGGACGCGACGGTTCGATGAAACACAGGAAGCCGTTCTCGTACTCCTGGTAATTGCCGCATCCGAGCCAGAGGGGAAAAGCAGGATTTTCGAAGTCGATCCGCCACCCCCAATCCTCCGGACCCACGCGCGAAACCACGAAGCCGTGGCGTGGCAGTTCCTCCCACAAGAACTGTGCCAGTCGTTTCCCATGCAGCCCGGGATTGACCTGCTCATCTTCGCCAGGGTCAGGCGGAAACGATATAGAGACGAATTCGAGATGCGTTCTCATTTTGCGGGCGCGATTGGATCGTCATACCAAGCGGCGAGAACCAATACGGCTCGAAAGTTACCGAGCGATTACGAAACCATGTGCGTTCGCAGAATGGTGCTTTGGATCACGAGCAGTAATGCCGTAACCGATCAGGAGCTTTCCGCTTGGCCGCCAGAAGCCGACATCGCCTTTATGAGAGCGGCCCGATTCACGGACAATCGAACCCTACTGCCCCCGCAGCATGATCAGCGGATCGGCGGTATCGGGCACTTTGCGCCACTGTGCATTGTCGTCGGCCTCGAATTGCCAGCTCTCGCCGGATTTCGACGTCAGGACCATTTGCCCGCGATCGAGCCGCCATTCCGTCGGCGCGAAGGCCGCGACCGCGGGATCGCATTTCGGCTTCAGGAACACCTGGAAATTATCGCCTGACGCTTCGGTGTTGGTCAGCGTCAGGCCGCAGATCGGCCGGCCGTTGCCGCGGACCATCGACCAGTCGCCGATCATCTGGTCCATCGACTTGGCGAGCGAACGCGCGGCGGCGAGGTTCTGCAGGATGTAGACGCCCTCCCCGGTCCGCAGGCCCTCAAAGATGCCGCTTTCGACCTCGGTGAAGTCGATCACCGGCTGTCCGGCCGCATCCTGCAGCCGGACGATATCCAGCCCCTTGATATTCCAGGCCGCGATGTCCTTGGTGAACGGCAGCGCCTTCGGGCAGGCGGGCTCAAGCTCCAGCTTGAGCCCTTGCGGCGTCGCGTCGCTCTTCAACGTGACGACACAGGTCTTGCTGCGCTCGGTGGTGGCAAGCTCCCACTGCCCGATCATGTCCTTCTTCAGGTTCGAAGCATCCTGCGCCGCCAATGGCGGCGCAGAGAGCAGCGCCGTCAGCGCCGCCACTGCGATACCCGAACGCGCCAGCGACATCAGCGTCCCTTCACGGGAGTTTCCGGCACCGGCGTCAACGGCGGCTTGCCGGCAAACCAGTTCTTCAGATTGTCGACGACAAGCTGATCCATGGCGTTGCGCGTTACCACCGAAGCCGAGCCGATATGTGGCAGTAGCACGACATTTTGCATGGTCTTCAGTTCGTCCGGAACGTTCGGCTCGCTGGCGAAGACGTCCAGCCCCGCCGCCAGGATGGTGCCGGATTTCAGCGCCGCGACCAGCGCCGGCTCGTCGACGACAGAGCCGCGCGCGACGTTGATCAGGACGCCGCGCGGACCGAGCGCCTTGAGCACATCGGCATTGATCATCCTGGCGGTGGAGGCGCCGCCCGGCACGATCACGACCAGCGTGTCGACGTCCTTCGCCATCTCCATCAGGTCGGGATAGTGCTTGTAGGATACGGCCGAAGACTTGTTGCGCGAGTGGTAGCAGACCGGCACCAGCGAGGCCTCCAGCCGGCGTCCGATCGCCTGCCCGATGCGGCCCATGCCGACGATGCCGACCTTGCGGTCGCGCAGCGAACCGACGCTCAGGGGATAGTTCTGCGTCTGCCATTGGCCGGAGCGCAGATAGCGGTCGGCCCTGACGAATTCGCGCAAGGTCGAGATCAAGAGCCCCATCGCGACATCTGCGACTTCTTCCGTCAGCACGTCGGGCGTGTTGGTGACGACGATGTTGTGCTCGCGCGCGTAGGCGGAATCGACATGGTCGTAGCCGACGCCGAAGCTGGCGACCATTTCGAGCTTCGGGAATTGCGACAGCGCCTTGGCGTCCGCCGGCACCGTGTGATAGGTCACCGCGATGCCGCGGATCTTCGCGGTGGTATCGGGCGTCAGCCGCTCGAGGTCGGCGCGGCTCTCCGCCCTGTGCAGGACGTACTGATCCGAAAAGCCGTTTTCGAGGATCGGCCGGATGGGGCCGTAGACCAGGAGATCGATCTTCTCCGACGAAGTGTTTGCGGCAGCCATCAACTTTCCTTTCCGAGCGCGCTTTCGTGCCAGCGCCGTAGCACAAGGTGCGAAACTAGCGCCAGCAGCCCATAAATGACAATCCCGGCCACCGACAGCAACAATAAGGCGGCGAACATCCGGGGAATGTTGAGGCGATAGCCTGATTCGGCGATCCGGAAGGCAAGGCCGGAGCCGGCGCCCGCCGTGCCCGCCGCGATTTCGGCCACCACTGCGCCGATCAGCGACAGCCCGCCCGCGATCCGCAGGCCGCCGAGAATATAGGGCAGCGCCGCCGGTAATTTCAGGTACCGCAGCGTCTGCAGCCGTGACGCGCCGTAGAGCTGAAACAGCCCGGCCAGATTGCGGTCGACCGAATTCAGCCCAAGCGTGGTGTTGGCGAGCACCGGAAAGAAGGCGACGATCCAGGCGCAGACGATCACCGCGGTCTGCTGCGGCAGATAGATCAGCAACAGCGGCGCAATCGCGATGACCGGCGTGACCTGCAGGATCACGGCATAGGGAAACAGCGAATATTCCAGCCATTTCGACTGGTTGAACAACAGCGCCAGCGCGATGCCGCCGATCGCCGCCGCGATGAAACCCTCCAGCGTGGTCAGCAGGGTGACGCCGAGCGATTCCGACAGCACGGTCCAGTCGGCAACCAGCGTCTGCAGCACGAGATGCGGGCTCGGCAGCACGTAGGGCTGGATGTCGTTGACGTGCACCACGAGTTCCCACAGCGCGAGCCCTGCCGCCGCCACCGCGATGGGCAGCAGCATGCGGCCGATGTTGCGGAACGAACTCACGTGCGCTGCCCGGAATAGGACGGCGCGAGCGCGGCGGAGACCTCGCGGCAGTGGGCGGCGTACTCCGCCGAGGTGCGAAACTCCTCGCCGCGCGGCTCCGATGTCATGATGCCGAATTCGCTGAAGATGCGGCCCGGCCGCGCCGTCATCACGATCACCCGCTGCGACAGATAGACCGACTCGAACACCGAATGGGTGACGAAGATGATGGTCTTGTGCAGCGCGCGCCAGAGATCCAGCAGGTCGTTGTTGAGGCGAAAGCGCGTGATCTCGTCGAGCGCCGCGAACGGCTCGTCCAGCAGCAGGATATCCGGATCGGTGACGAGCGCGCGCGCCAGCGAGACCCGCATCTTCATGCCGCCGGAGAGTTCCCGGGGATATGCTCCGGCGAATTCGGCCAGTCCCACCTGCGCCAGCGCCTGGTCGATCCGCCGGCCGGCGTCATCATCAGTCACATGCGCCAGCTTGAGCGGGAGGCGGACGTTTTCGCGCACGCTTGCCCACGGCATCAGGGTGGGTTCCTGAAACACGAAGCCGATGGGATGGCGCCCATCCGCCTTGCTGGCGCGGTGGGAAACTTCCACCCTGCCCCCGCTCGGCGCGGCCAACCCCGCGATCAGCCGCAGCGCGGTCGATTTTCCGCATCCCGATGGTCCGAGCAGCGAGACGAATTCGCCCTTGGCGACGTCGAGATCGAGCGGGCCGAGCGCGGTGATGCCGGTATCATAGACCTTGGTGACGGCGCGCAGGCGCACCGCGAGATCAGTTGCGTCGATATCCGTTTCGGACAAAGCCGGCTCGGCCATTCCAGGTCAGTTCTTCGGCCGCAGATCGAGACCGACGCCCTTGTTGACGAAGCGCAGCGTATAGGCCTGGCGATAATCGATATCGCGGCGAACCACGCCGGCCCGCACCATCTTGTCGAAGAAGCTCGCCACGCGCGCGTCGGTCATCGCGCCGATGCCGTCGCGGATTGTGTCGCCGGAATCGACGATGCCGTATTCCTTCATCTTGGCGACGGAATAGCCGAGCAGTTCGTCGGTCATCTCCGGGTTCATCTTCTTGATCAAGGCATTGCCGGCCGAATTGTCGCCGTAGATATAATTGTACCAGCCGATCGCGGAGGCATCGACGAAGCGCTGCACGAGGTCCGGCTTCTTGTCGACGATCTCGCGGCGCGTCTCGATCAGCGTCGAATAGGCATTGAAGCCGTGATCGGCGAGCAGGATCACGCCGGGCTTGAAGCCCGCCGCCTTCTCGACGGCGTAGGGCTCGGAGGTGACGTAGCCCTGCATGGCGCTCTGCTTGTTGACGATGAAGGGCTGCGGATTGAAGGTGTAGGGCTTCACCTTGCTCTCGCTGAATCCGTATTCGGATTTCAACCACTGGAAATAGCTCGCGACGCCTTCCTTGGAGACGAACAGCGTCAGCGGCTTGAGATCCTCGAGCCTGGCGATCTTGCTTTCGGGATGGGTCAGCAAGACCTGCGGGTCCTTCTGGAAGATCGCGGATACCGCGACCAGCGGCACGTTGTTGGCGACGGCATCGAACGATTGCAGCGTATTCGCGCTCATGAAGAAATCGAGCTTGCCGGCGGTCAGCAGGATGCGGTTGTTGGTATTGGGACCGCCGGGAACGATGGTGACGTCGAGGCCGTATTTGTTGTAGGTGCCGTCGGCGACCGCCTGGAAGAAACCGCCATGCTCGGCCTCCGCGACCCAGTTGGTTCCGAACGATACCTTGTCGAGGGTTTCGGCGCGGGCCGGCACCAGCGCGGCAGCCAGCGCCAGAAGGCCTGCGGTTAACGCTCGCGGCAAAAAGGCCGGGTTCATAATTGGACTCCGTCGATCGTTCTGGCCCATGATGGGAGGTGCGGACTGTGACTGCGTCCCCTGCGGTTCGCCCCAGGGGGCGGACCAATCCCCGGACTATCTAACAAACTAGCCTGCAAAATCATCCAAAGAAACGTTTCGCTCGATGGCTTCAACCGTTCCGCCCCGCGACTGGACCGACATAAACTGGCCCGATATCGCCAAGGCCGATGCCGCGCGCTGGATCGCGGTGCTGCCGCTCGCCGCGACCGAGCAGCATGGCCCGCATCTGCCGCTGGAAACCGACGTCCTGATCGGCGAGGCCTATCTGGCGCGGGTGCGCGAGCTGTTGCCCGCTACACTGCCCGTCACCTTTCTGCCGCTGCAACCGGTCGGCATCTCCACCGAGCATATCGATTATCCCGGCACCAGGACGCTGCCGACCGAAATCGCGTTGAAGGAATGGATGGCGATCGGCGAGAGCGTCGCGGATGCGGGAATCCGCAAGCTCGTGATCGTGACGAGCCATGGCGGCAACAGCGCGGCGATGTCGCTGGTCGCGCAGGATCTCCGCGCGCATCGCAAGCTGCTCGTCGTCACCACGAACTGGTCGCGCTTCGGCGCGCCTGATGGATTGTTCTCCGCGGAAGAATTGCGTCACGGCATTCACGGCGGCGCGATCGAGACATCGATCATGCTGGCGCGCTATCCGCACACCGTGCGCAAGGAAGCGATCGCCGATTTTCGTCCCGCCAGCATTGCGATGGAGCAGAAATTCCGCTGGCTCTCGTCGCACCGGCCGGTCCCGTTCGCGTGGCAGACGCAGGACCTCCACGAAAGCGGCGCGGTGGGAGACGCCACACAGGCCACCGCGGAGAAGGGCGAATGGTTAATCGATCACGGCGCGCGCGCGTTCTGCGAATTGCTCGAGGACGTCGACACATTCGACGTCGAAATGTTTCATCGCGCGCCGAAGCGATGATATAACTATATGTAATTGCTAGGAAATAATCGGCGAAACCGTATTTCCAGGTATCGTTTCGAACCGTTTTTCATGGCGCTCCGTCCAACTGGGCATGCGGACCACAATGGCCGCTCACCACAGGATGGAGATTGAAATGTCCTTCAAGACCAAGTTCGCCGCTCTCGCTCTCGCTACCCTTGCCGTCACCGGCACGGTCGCTTCCGCCACCCAGGCGCAGGCCAAGCCCATCGGTTGGGGCTGGGGCGTTGGCGCCGGCCTCGTCGGCGCCGCGATCGTCGGCAGCGCCATCGCCGCCGGCAATGACGGTTACTACTATGACGGCTATCGCCGCTGCGGTTGGGTCCGCCAGTTCGACGCCTACGGCAATTACATCGGCCGCGTTCGTACCTGCGGTTACTGATTTCTGCGGCTGACTTGGTTGCGTTTGAGAAGCGTCTTTCTCCGAGCGAACCACTTCAGACGTGAAAGCGCTTCTCGTGGATCTGCGTCCAGCACGGGCGCCTCATCCACCCCCGTGCCGACGCGACCCGCCCGCTAGTCCCCCCGGGCGGGTCAACCTTTTTGCACCGATCGGCCCTCGCATCTGCGGCCCGGTCCACCGTGTCCCCGAACGCCTGTCGGCGATCTGTCCGAACGGAGCCCTGTGGGCTGTTGTTGCAGTCCCGTCACGTAAAGGTGCCAACGAATCGAAGCGGCCTGCTCCTTCTTGCTATTGCGAATTACTTGCAATAAGGATCGAGAGGTAAAGGGCGGTTCCCGGCCTGGCGCTGGCCGGGGAAGGACGCGGGAATTCGGGGGCGCGGGTTGATGACTGTATTTGTTGGGTGGCGGCGGGCGTTCGAATCAGCGGTGATGGCGGCTGGCGACGGCATGCGTCGCGACGGGAAGACCAGCCCTGTGAGCCGCAACCGCCGATCCCTGGAACATGCGCTGGCCGGCGTCGCGTTCGGTGCGCTGGCGCTCGGCAGTCCGGCCGTCGCGGCCGACCTGCCGCTAAAGGCGCCTTACCTGCGGCCAGCGTTCGACTGGAGCGGTTTCTACATCGGCGGCCATACCGGTTATGGCCGCGGCTCGTCGTTCGCGACGCTGGCCGACCCGGCTATCGCCACGACCAACAGCGTCGTCAGCGGCCTGATCGGCGGCGTGCAGGGCGGATATAATCATCGGCTCTCCTCCGACCTCTTGTTCGGCGTCGAAGCCGATCTGACCTTTCCGAATTATCTGCCGTCCAATCATGTCGTCGCCAAGTTCCAGACGGGCGCCTCCGATCTCGAGGAGCGCTGGGACTATTTTGGCACCGTGCGCGGCCGCATCGGCTACACCAACGGTCCGTGGCTGGCCTACGCCACCGGCGGCTTCGCCTATTCCGGCGGACGCTTCCTCAATACGCCGGCCGGTATCGAGGTCGAAGAAAAGCACATCGGCGTCCGTCCGGGCTGGGCCGCGGGCGCTGGATTGGAATACGCATTTGCACCGCACTGGAGCGTGCGTCTCGAATATCTCTATGCCCAGTTCGCCAAGGCCGACGTCCGCTTTCCGTCGGGCGCGCACTACAATTCAACGCTCGATTTCCAGCAGATCCGTATTGGCCTCAACCGCAAGGTCGACTGGCCGGGATCGAAGGACTGGTCTCCGAAGGCCGACCTGACCGACCCGGAATCCGATCGGTGGGAAATCCACGGGCAGTCAACCTACGTGGGACAGGGCTACCCGGCCTTCCGCGCGCCCTATACCGGCACCAACAGCCTGACGCCGGCGCGACAGGCGCAGGCCACCTGGAGCAACAGCCTCTATTTGAACGCAAGGCTGTGGGAAGGCGGCGAGGTCTACTACAACCCCGAACTGCTGCAGGGTTTCGGTCTCAGCGACACCGTTGGCGTCGCCGGATTTCCCAATGGCGAGGCGCAGAAATCGAACTTCCCCTACCCGCACTACAACACCTCGCGCCTCTATGTGCGCCAGACCTTCGGATTTGGCGGCGAACAGGAGGAGTTGGCCAGCGCGCAGCAGCAGCTGGCGGGCAAGGTCGACGTCAACCGCTTGACGCTGCAGGCCGGCAAGTTTTCCGTCGGCGACGTCTTTGACGGCAATTCCTACGCCAAGGATGGACGGCGCGACTTCATGAACTGGTCGATCTGGGCGCCCGGCGCCTTCGACTACGCCGCCGACAAGCTCGGGCTGACCTATGGCTTCACCGCCGAACTGAACCAGAAGCAATGGGCGTTGCGCGCCGGCTATTTCCTGGTGGGCGCGGTTTCCAATTCGAACAATTTCGATACCCAGGTGTTCCGCCGCGGCCAGTATGTCGCCGAACTGGAGACGCGCTATCAGATCTTTTCCCGTCCAGGCAAGTTGCGCACCATCGGCTGGGTGAGCAGCGCCTATTCCGGCAGCTATCGCGAGACGCTGAACGATCCCTCGCTCAACATGGACATCGCGCTGACCCGCACCGGCCGCGCCAAGTACGGATACGTGTTCAACGTCGAACAGTCGATCACCGATGATATCGGCCTGTTCGGCCGCTGGAGTTGGAACAACGGCAAGACCGAGATCATGGCGTTCACCGACATCGACGCCTCGCTCTCGCTCGGCACCTCGATCAAGGGCGCCGCATGGGGCAGGCCCGACGACACCATCGGCATTGCCGGCGCGCTCAACTCGATCTCGCGCGACCACCGCGACTTCCTCGCCGCCGGCGGACTCGGACCGCTGATCGGCGACGGCCAGCTCAATTACCGCAAGGAGCGCATCCTCGAGACCTATTACGCCTACGCCCTCACCAGGCAGGTCACGCTGACGGCGGATTATCAGTACGTCACCAATCCCGCCTACAACGCCGACCGCGGCCCCGTGCACATTTTCTCAGGGCGGCTGCACGGAGAATTCTGAGCAACGCCATGCGACGCGTCACATTGCTTGCGGAACCGGGGCGTCACTGGTCTTCGAGGCGAGAATCTTGTCGATCCGGCGGCCGTCGAGATCGACGACTTCGAAGCGCCAGCCGTCCACCGCGATCTGATCGCCGACCTTGGGTATGCGGCCGAATTTGCTGAGCAGGAAGCCTGCAACGGTCTGGTACTGGCGATGCGCCGGCAATTCGAACCTGAGCAGCGATGCAAATTCGACGGCGGGCATCCATCCCGAGATCAGATAGGAGCCGTCGTCGCGCCTGACGGACGCCGCTTCCGGCGGCCCCTCCTCGGTGTGAAAGCCGCCGACGATCGATTCCAGAATGTCGGCGCTGGTCACGACACCCTGAAACCCGCCGTACTCGTCATGGACCAGGCCCATATGGACGGCGGAGTCGCGCAGGATGGCGACGACGTCCCGCGCATCGAGAAATTCCGGAATGACCGGGGCTGATAGGACCAGTTTGCCGACATCGAGCGCCTGCCCGGCGAGCAGGCAATCCAGCATGTCCTTGGCCTTGACGATTCCGACCGCGGCATCGGCCGCCTGATCGAACACCACAAGGCTCGAATGGCCGCTCGCAGCCAGCGCCGATCGGATCGCCTGCTGGTCGTCGGTCAGGTTGATCATGCTCACCTCGCGGCGCGGCGTCATCACGGCGCCGACGGGAAGGTCGCCGAGCCGCATGACGCCCGCGATCATTTCCTTTTCGCCGGGCTCGAGCACGCCGGCGTTCTCCGCTTCGACGACCAGCGTGCGGATTTCGTCCTCGCTGACTTTTTCGCTCGCCTCGCCGCGATGGCCGAGCAGCCACAGCAGCGCCTTGCCGGACCGATCCAGCAGCCAGACCGCCGGCAGCGAGATCTTGGACAACATCATCATGTAGGGCGCAACCCGCACCGCGACCGATTCCGGATCGCGCAACGCGATCTGCTTCGGCACCAGTTCGCCGATGATGAGCGAGGCGTAGGTGATGACAGCCACCACGCTGCCGACACCGATCGCATCGGCCATGCCTTGCGACAATCCGGCCTCGACCAGCACACCGGTCAGGCGCTGGCCGAGCGTGGCGCCGGAAAGCGCGCCCGACAGCACGCCGATCAGCGTGATGCCGATCTGCACGGTGGAGAGAAATTTTCCGGGATCGGATGCCAGCGCGAGCGCGCGGCGGGAGCCCTTGACGTTCCTTTCCGCCAGCGCCGCCAATCGCGCCGGCCGCGAGGAGACGATGGCCAGCTCCGACATCGAGAGCAAGCCGTTGGTTATGATCAGGACCGTCACGATCCCGAGCTCGAAATAGACCATTATTCCTGCAGGTTCCGCTTCACTTGTCCTACGACCTTATCAGAAAGTCGCCGCCGCCACGGCTCAACAGAGTTTGCGGAGGCCGCAAGACTTTATGCCGCAGGCTGGAACGAATCCGCGCGTGCCATCGCCCAGGCATCGCGGAAGCGTGGATCCTGGGTGCCCTCGATCAGTTCGCCGGGACGCAGCGACGGATAGAGTTTCGCGAATGACATGACCTCGGTGCTCGACGTTCGCTTCGAGAAGTGGATTGGCCGCAGTTGCTGCGGGTGGTCAAGGCCGGCCGCGGCGAGGAGTTCGGACAGCGCGTGCAGGGTGGCATGATGGTACATGTAGACCCGCTCGGTCTTGAGCGGCACCACCAGCGCGCGGGCGCGGGTAGGATCCTGCGTGGTCACGCCGGTCGGACAGCGATCGGTGTGGCAGCTCAGGGACTGGATGCAACCCAGCGCGAACATGAAGCCGCGCGCGGAATTGCACCAGTCGGCCCCGATTGCCATCGCGCGCGCCATGTCGAAGGCGGTCGCGACCTTGCCGGCGGCGCCGATCTTGATGCGGTCGCGCGCGTTGATGCCAATCAGCGCGTTGTGGACGAAATTCACACCCTCGCGCATCGGCATGCCCAGATGGTCCATGAACTCCAGCGGAGCCGCACCGGTGCCGCCCTCATTGCCGTCGACGACGATGAAATCGGGATAGATGCCGGTCTCCAGCATCGCCTTGCAGATCCCCAGGAATTCCCAGGGATGGCCGATGCACAACTTGAACCCGGCCGGTTTGCCGCCGGAAAGGCGGCGCATTTCGCCGATGAACGCCATCATCTGCAGCGGCGTCGAGAAGGCGCGATGATAGGCTGGCGAGATGCAGTCCTCGCCCATCGCAATACCCCTGATCTTGGAGATCTCCTCGGACACCTTGGCGGCCGGCAGCACGCCGCCATGTCCGGGCTTGGCGCCCTGGCTGATCTTGAGCTCGACCATCTTGATCTGGTCGTCGGCGGCGACGCGGGCGAATTCCTCCGGATTGAACGAACCATCGCGATTGCGGCAGCCGAAGTAGCCGGAGCCGACTTCCCAGATCAGGTCGCCGCCGTTTTCGCGATGATAGGGACTGACGCCGCCCTCGCCGGTGTCATGCGCGAAGCCGCCCTTCCTGGCTCCGATGTTCAGCGCGCGCACGGCGTTGGGGCTGAGCGCGCCAAAACTCATTGCCGAAATGTTGAAGACCGATGCCGAGTACGGTTTTGTGCAATCGGGGCCGCCGATGGTGACGCGGAATTCCGCGCTGCCTCGAGACTTCGGCGCTACCGAATGATGCATCCATTCGTACCCCTCGCGATAGACGTCTTCCTGGGTGCCGAACGGCCGCTTGTCGAGCTGCATCTTGGCGCGCTGGTAGACCAGAGCACGGGTGTCGCGCGAGAACGGCATGCCATCCTTCTCGCTCTCGAAGAAGTATTGCCGCATCTCCGGCCTGATCTCTTCGAGCAGGAAGCGGATATGCGCCGAAATCGGATAGTTGCGCAGGACCGCATGGTTCTTTTGCAAGAGGTCGCGAATGCCGAGCAGCGTGAGCGCGCCGAAGATCGCGATCGGCACCAGCAGCACTTCCCATATCTTGTGGTTATGGTCGAAAATTCCGATACCGACCAGCAACGCCGTCACCACGGCGCAGACCGTCAGCACGATGTAGCGTGGCGAGAACGGAAGCAGCAGTGTGTCCATGGAATGCCTCAGCCGGAATTGTAGCGTCGCCGGCGCCCAGCTTAGTCCAACCGCCGGAGCAAGCGCTACACGGATATACGGAGCGATACACGGGAACGTGACGGCGGCTTGAATAAAATCTTCCGCCTCGGCTGGCCGAGCAAGTCTGCGGCCTTTTGCAGTGCAAACTAACCGCCGGCGGCCGCCAAATCAGTGGCTGTGCAACCGCATCTCGTGCGGGATCTTGCCCTGCCGCAGGTGGTGCTCGGCCAGCCAGGCGTCGGTCGAGAGAATGGCGCGGTCGATATGGTCGGCGGTTCGCGAGAAATCGTAGGGTGAGCCTACCAGCGGGCATAGCGGCGGCACCACGAAATATTCGATATCGGGTCCCAGCGTTTCCAGCTCGATGACCAATTGCCGCGCAATCAGCAGCGTCAGCGCGTGCAGCGCGTTGGCGACCGCGCCCACCGGCGGGTCCTGGTTCGCACAGGCATGCCCGGTCGGCAGAATGATCAGCCGTGTCGCCCCCATGTTCACGGCGACCTGGATCGGCGTGTTGGAGGAGATCGCGCCGTCGGCGAGATAATAATTCCTGTAGCGGATCGGCGAGAATGCACCGGGGATCGCGGTGGATGCAACGATCGCTTCCGCGGCCGAACCGTCCGACAACACCACGCTGTCGCCGTTGATGATATTGGTCGCGACGATGTGCACCGGCAACCTTGCTTCCTCGAGGTTGCGATAGGGAATGTGGTCGTCGATCAGCTTGCGGATGCCGTCGTGAGGAATCAGAAAATCGCGGTGCCACAGGAAGCTCAGCACTGTCCGCCAGTCGACCGGGAAGACGTCGTGCCGCCGCAGCCCGCGCCAGATGGCGCCGAGCCGCCGGACGCCATCCAGCGTGGGATCGCCGGCGAAGAATGCGCCGTTCAACGCGCCGACACTGCTGCCGACCACCATGTCGGCGGTGACGCCGTGCGCGGCCAGCGAATGCAGCATGCCGACCTGGATGGCGCCGAAGCTGCCGCCGCCCGCCAGCACGAACGCGGTCTTCCTCGAACCGATCTCACGCACCGGCACGCACCCGCTCCCTCAATCGTCGCGTCGGCAGCGGCCGCGCGGCGGTCTGGAGTGGTTATAGCAATGGGAGGATGGGATGGGCTACTGGGAGCGTCCCCGATATGACCGTAGCCCGGATGGAGCGGAGCGCAATCCGGGGCCACTATCGGGAGCAACAAGCAGTCCCGGATTTCGCTTCCGCTCCATCCGGGCTACAAGTACGTCAGCGCTCGACGAACGCCTTCTCGATCACGAAATGGCCGGGCGTGTTGCCGCTGCCTTCGATGAAGCCGCCGGATTCGAACATCTGCTTCAGCTCTTCCAGCATCGCCGGACTGCCGCACATCATGACACGGTCGGTCTCGATGTCGAGCGGCGCCTGGTGGATATCGTTGAACAGTTGCTCGGACGAGATCAGGTCGGTGATGCGGCCGCGATTGCGGAACGGCTCGCGCGTCACCGTCGGATAGTACAACAGCTTCTCCGACAGCAGCGGCCCGAACAACTCGTCGTCGCGCAGCTTGGCGACGAGGTCCTCGCCATAGGCGAGTTCGGAAACCTGGCGGCAACCGTGCACGAGCACGATCGTCTCGTAGCGATCATAGACGTCGGGGTCCTTGATCAGGCTCGCGAACGGCGCAAGCCCGGTGCCGGTCGACAGCAGCAGCAGGCGATTGCCCGGGATCAGATTGTCGGTGATCAGCGTTCCGGTCGCCTTGCGGCCGACCAGGATTTCGTCACCCTCGCGGATCTTCTGCAGCTTGGAGGTCAATGGACCATTCGGCACCTTGATCGAGAAGAACTCGAGTTCCTCCTCGTGATTGGCGCTGGCCATGCTGTAGGCGCGCAGCAGCGGCCTGTCCTCGATCTCGAGGCCGATCATCGCAAACTGACCATTCTGGAAGCGGAAACCTGAATCGCGGGTGGCACGGAAGCTGAAAAGCGTATCGGTCCAGTGGCGAACGGAAAGAACCTTCTCTTTGTAGAACGCGCTCATTTGTTTTCGTTTTTCCTGACGTCTCGGTGTAGAACGTTTCGGTCTTCAGGCCTGAAGGTGCCGAAAATCAGCGAAATCATCGGCGATTTGGCGCGTCATTTGCGCACGGCACGTACATAGTCAATATGACCTACAGCACAATCCATAACTCGGAATGGCTGTCGTTCCATTTTGCAAAAAGGTTCGATCAGCTTCGTTAAGGTCGATACGTGTAATTAACTTGCTCAATTCGGCGCCGATCTGGCAATAAATTGCTACGGCAAATTAAGAACGTTTCAAAAGAGATCGCATGCGAAGCCCTGTCGAGTTTCGAACGGGAAAACCGGGGTTTTATCCGGACCAGGCGGTCTATGCGGAATTCGCCTGCGCCGAATTGGGGCTCAAGTTTCACGACCTCGACGGCGGGTCCGGATTGCTGTTCGGCGTCGCCTCGCACGATCGGATCGTCCATTTCGGCGCGGGCCGTTGCTCCTGGTATCCGCAGAACAGCGCGACGGCGTCGACGCTGGCGTCAGACAAATATTTTGCGAGCCGGATTCTGCACGAGGCTGGCGTTCCAGTGCTCGGCGGCGAGTATTTCTTTCTTTCCGAACGGCATCGCGCGCATCGCCCGGCGGGACACGAGCGCAACGATGCAATCGACTATTTCAAGGCATTGGGCGGATCGGCCTTCGTCAAGCCGCTGACGGGATCGCGCGGCGATTTCGCGCAAGCGGTGCACGGCGGGCCGGCGCTCATTCGCTATCTCGACGAGGTGATGAAATACTACGACGCCGTCCTGATCCAGCCGATCGTCGAAGGGATCGAGTATCGCGTCTTCCTGCTCGACGACGCGCCGCTCTATTGCGCGCGAAAATTTCCGCCATGTGTCATCGGCGATGGCGTGCACAGCCTTCGTCAATTGCTCGCCGCGCACAACGACACCCTGCGCAGCCGTGGTCTCTCGCCGGCCGCGCTGCCGGCCAACGACGCTTCGCTCGACGCCGTCCCGGCAATTGGCCAGGGCCGCGAAATTCCCGGACGCATGAACCTGAGCGCAGGCGGCACGATGGTGCTGGCGGAAGCGCCATCCGAAAAGGCGGTCATCCTGGCGCGCCAGGCTAGCCGCGCGCTCGGGCTTCGCGTCGCGGCCATCGACATGTTTGTCGGCATCGGCGGCGATCCGGCTGCGATCGAAATCATCGAGGTCAATTCCAACCCGTCGATACGCCTCCTGGAAGATTCCGGTCGCGCGGACCGGATCCTGAAGATCTGGCATCACACCTTCTCCGCGATGGGCCTGCTGTAATGTTCGACCTGCCGAAATATGGCGACGGCATCTGTCTCGCGCGGCTGGCCGAGCTGTTGACGCTACTTTCGATCGACCGCGATCGGCTGCAGCGCATCTCGGTGGTCGTGACCGGATCGAACGGCAAGGGCAGCACGGCCGCGATGTGCGCCGCCATCGGCCGCGCCCATGGCCTCCGCACCGGCCTGTTCACCTCCCCTCACCTGTTTCGCTTCAACGAGCGGATTCAGATTGACGGCATCGAGATCGATGACGGCAGCTTGGCCCGGCTCAAGAGAATGGTCGAAACCGCCATCGCCGACATCTCGAAACGCCGAGGCGAGAGGTTCGGTGCGTTCGAAGCGCTGTTTGCGCTGGCCTGCATGCACTTCCAGGAAAGCCAGTGCGATTTTGTCGTGTTCGAGGCCGGCATCGGCGGTCGCTACGATCCGGTGCGCCTGGTCGGCGCGCACGCGAGCTGTGTCACGTCAGTCGATTACGAGCATGTCGCACTGCTCGGAGAATCACTTGAGCTGATCGCCTCGGACAAGAGCGACGCCTGCGCCGCCGGCGGCACGGTCATCTATGGCGAGAACTGCCGATCGCTGCGGCCGCATCTCGTCGAATTCAATCGCGCACCCGGACGCACGTCGCTGTTCGTTGGCAACGAGATAAGTATCGGCAATGCGATCCGCTCCGCATCGGCGCAACAGCTCGATTACGAATTCGCTGGTCACCGGTATCGAAGCGTCGCACTCAACCTGCCCGGCAGCTTTCAGCTCAACAACGCCGCCATCGCGATCACACTATTTTTGCTCTGGCTGCAACGCGAACGACCGCAGGCCGCATCCGCCCGGATCGAGGGCGCGATACGGACCGGCCTCCGCAACGTACGCTGGCCCGGCCGCCTTGAAATCATCAGGCAGGACCCGCTCACGGTGATCGATGTCGGCCACACCCCTGACGGCATCCGGCAGGCGCTCGCAGGCCTCATGGCAATCCATGGCGCTGATGGCTGGGTGCTCGTGACCGGTGTAAGCAACGACAAGAAGGCGGACGAGATCGTCGGCGCACTGGCGCCTTCCTTCGATACGATCGTCTGCGCGACGGCCCGTCACAGGGGCGCTGATGCGACCGCAATCGCCGCCGCGGCACGCCGTGCCAACCCCGAAGCGGACATCCGTCTCGCCGCATCGATCGAGGATGCGGTGCGACTCTCGCAAGATCTCGCGAAGGCGAGCGGACGGAAAATCTATGTGGCCGGTGGCCTGTTCCTGGCGATCGAATACGCGACGGTCGCAACGGGCGGCCGCGCGGAGGATTTGAGTTTTTTCTAGCCGCTCCCTCCGTCATTGTCAGGGAGCTTCTAATTACTCGCCCCCTGCGTATCGTCGAGCACCTTGAACGCCTCCTCGAGCTGCGGCGAGATCGACACGCCCAGCCGCTCACCGGTCGGCAGCCGCGCCACGAACCATTTATTGTAGAGCGGGATCAGGTCGCGGCCCGAGCCGAGCTTGCGGAAGGTGCGATCGACCACGGCTTTCAGCTGCGGCTCGCCCTTGCGGAACATGATGCCGTAGGGATCGTAGGACAGATATTCTCCCGTCACCTTGAACTTGTCCTGCGTCTTGTGCCGGGCGATCAGGCCGTAAAGCAGGATGTCGTCGGTCGCGAAAGCATCGACCTTGCCATCCACCAGCATCTGGTAGGATTGCTCGTGATCGGGCGACGTCACGATGTTGAGGCCGAGCGAGAACTTCTTGTCTACCGCGTGCATCGCCTGCTCGTTGGTGGTGCCCTTCGTTACCACCACGGCCTTGCCTTTCAGGTCCGTGGGCGCGGAGATGGTGGAGGATCTCGGCACCATCAGCTTGGTGCCGGCGACGAACATCAGGGGCGAGAACGCCACCACCTTCGAACGCTCGGCATTGGCCGTGGTCGAGCCGCATTCGAGATCGATCTTGTTCCCGGTCACCGCCGCTATGCGGTCGTCGGAAGTGACCTTGACGTATTCGATCCTGAGGTCGGGGTCGTCGACCTCGACGCCGATCTCCTCGACGATGGCCTCACACAGTTCGAGGCTGTAGCCGATTGGCCGATTGGCTTGATCCAGGAACGAGAACGGCGGCGAGCTTTCGCGATAGCCGAGACGCACGGCATGCGTCCGCTTGATGTTGGCGAGCGTGGGGCTGAGCCCTTCGCTGGCGGTCTGGGCCGACGCCGCCGGCGCCAGCAGGCAGGCCGCCAGCAACAGGCACGTTGCGCCGATTGACCGCCTTATCCTCCCCGGGGAGCGATCCATGCACCTCTCCCTCAATGGGCCGGCACCGGGTCACCCGGAACGGCATCGTCGGGAACGATGTCGTCCGGCCCCAACTCGTGTTCCGCCTTCAACTCGCCCTCCCATTTCGCCACCACGGCGGTCGCCAGCGAATTGCCGATCACGTTGGTGGCGCTGCGTCCCATGTCGAGGAAGGTGTCGATACCCATGATCATCAACAGGCCGGCCTCGGGAATCCCGAACTGGCTCAGCGTCGAGGCGATCACCACCAGCGAGGCGCGCGGCACGCCGGCGACCCCCTTGGAGGTGATCATCAGCGTCGCCAGCATGGCAAGCTGGGTGCCGAGCGACATTTCGATGTGATAGGTCTGCGCGATGAAGACGGCTGCGAAGGTGCAGTACATCATCGTGCCATCGAGGTTGAAGGAGTAGCCGAGCGGCAGCACGAAGGCCGAAATCCGCGACGACGCCCCGAAGCGATTGAGGCCCTCCAGCGTCTTGGGATAGGCCGCCTCCGACGATGCGGTCGAGAACGCGATCATCAGCGGCTCGCGAATTAACCGCAACAGATGGCTGTACCGCGGCCCGAGCACGACGAAGCCGACTATGATCAGGATGGCCCACAGGATCATCAGCGACAGATAGAAGCCGCCCATGAACACGATCAGCTTCCACAGCACGCCAAGGCCGTTCTTCGACACGGTGGCCATGATCGCCGCCCACACCGCGATCGGCGCGAACAGCATCACATAGCCGGTCACCTTCAGCATGATATGGGCGAGATCGTCGATCAGCGCCAGCATCGGCTTGGCCCGCTCCGGTAGCGCCCCGAGCGCCACCGCGAAGAACACGGCGAACACCACGATCTGCAGGATCTCGTTCTGCGCCATCGCATCGGCGATCGAGGTCGGGATCAGGTGGGTGAGGAATTTCTCGATCGAGAACGCCGAGACCGGCAGTCCGGTGGACTGCGCCTTGTCGGGCAGCGTGCCGGGGAAGTTGGCGCCGGGCTGCAGCAAATTGACCATCACGAGGCCGAGCAGCAGGGAGACAAAGGAGGCGCTGACGAACCAGCCCATGGTCTTCGCGAATACACGGCCGAGCTTCGCGCCGGAACCCATATGCGCGATGCCGCCGACGAGAGTGGCGAACACCAGGGGCGCGATGATCATCTTGATCAGGCGCAGGAACAGCATGGCGACGAGATTGACTGACGACGCGATCTGCACGCGGTCATCGGGCATGTAGTTGAAAACCACCGACCCCATCACAATGCCAAGCGCCATCGCGATCAGGATATATTGCGTAAACCTGTTGGACATTGCCGACCCCCGTCATTTACGACGGTCGCAAGTCTGGCAGATTTGAATGTGGACGCAACAAGCTTGCGACGTTTTGTACGCTTGCCAGAATGTTCCGGTTGTGAAAGTCGCGCACGCCGACTAGCGTCTCTGCAGCGCACAATCTGTGCAGTTGATCGCTTCATGTGCAGTCAATGGCATTGCAAATGCCACAACAACGATCGCCAAGGCAACGATCGCATCGAGGGAGAGAAACATCATGAGCGACACCGTCAATCGCCAGGTCCTGCTGGTGGAGAAGCCGACCGGAAAACTTGGTCCGGAGCACTTCAAGCTGGTCAACGGCGCTGTGCCCGAGCCGAAGGATGGCGAGGCGCTGGTGCGCACGCGCTATATCTCGCTCGACGCCGCCAACCGCGCCTGGATGCACGGCGCGACCTACCGCGCCGCCGTCGAGGCCAACACGGTGATGGCGGGCGGGAGCATCGCGGAGGTCGTTGCCTCGAAGGCTCCAGGGCTCGCGTCTGGCGATATCGTGTTCGGCGATACCGGCTGGCAGGATTACGCCGCCGTACCGGCCAAACATCTCACCAGGATGCCCAGGATGGAGCCGATGACGCATCTGCTCAGCGTCTACGGCATCGCCGGCCTCACCGCCTATTTCGGCCTGCTGCATGTCGGCAAGCCGAAGGAAGGCGAGACAGTGGTGGTATCGGCGGCCGCCGGCTCGGTCGGATCGATCGTCGGCCAGATCGCGAAGATCAAGGGCTGCAACGTGATCGGCATCGCCGGCGGCAAGGACAAGTGCCAGTGGCTGACCTCCGAACTCGGCTTCGATGCCGCGGTCGATTACAAGGACGGCGCGACCTTCAAGGCACTCCGTGCCGCGGCACCCAAGGGCATCGACGTCTATTTCGACAATGTCGGCGGTGACATTTTGGAAGCCTGCCTGTCGCTGATGAACAACCGCGGCCGCATCGCCTGCTGCGGCGCGATCTCGCAATATGACGGCGTGCCGTCGGCCCACGGCCCGCGCGGCGTGCCCGGCCTGATCGTGGTGAAGCGCCTCATCATGCAGGGCTTCATCGTGATGGACTACATGGACCAGAGCGCCGCGGCACTGAAGGATCTCCAGTCCTGGGTCGCGTCGGGCAAATTGAAGGTGCAGGAGGACGTGATCGACGGTTTGGAGAACACGCCGAAAGCACTGATCGGCCTGCTCGCCGGCGAGAACCGCGGCAAACGCATGGTGAAGGTGTAGCGAGAGCAAGAACGTAGATGGGCAAAGGAGCGCAAGCGACGTGCCCACCATCTATCCCCGTCGGGAGACATGGTGGGCACGCTGCGCTTTGCCCACCCTAGGATTTAGTGCGTCGCCGCAGTTACCGGCGCCACCGCCTTCTTCGCCTTGCGCTCCTTCAGCCAGTTCTCGAACCGCTGCACCACGACGAAGAACGTCGGCACGAACAGCACGGCGAGACAGGTCGAGGCCAGCATGCCTGAGAACACCGTGATGCCGATCGACTTTCGCGCATTGGCGCCGGCGCCGGTGGCGAGCACCAGCGGCACGACGCCGAGGATGAAGGCGAACGACGTCATCAGAATCGGCCGGAAGCGGGCGCGCGCCGCTTCCACGGCGGATTCCAGCAGCGGCTTGCGGTCGCGCACGTGCAGTTCCAGCGCCACCTCGACGATCAGGATCGCGTTCTTGGCCGACAATGCGATCAACAGGATGATGCCGATCTGGGTATAGAGGTTGTTCTCGATCCGCAGCCCCGTCAGCACCGCCATCGGTCCCAGCAGCGACAACGGCACCGCGAGAATGACCGAGATCGGCGCGTACCAGCTTTCGTACTGGCCGGCCAGCACGAGATAGACCAGCAGCAGAGCGAGGCCGAACGCCCAGTAGATCTGCCCGCCGACGACCTTCTCCTGATACGACATCGCGGTCCACTCGAAGCCGGCACCCGGCGGCAGCGTCTTGGCGGCGATCTCCTCCATCAGGGCCATCGACTGTCCCGAGCTGTAGCCGGTCGCCGGCAGGCCGATGATCGTGGCCGACGGATAGAGATTGTACAGGCTGATCAGCGACGGGCCGACGGCAGGCGTGATCTTCGCCACAGCGCCGAGCGGGATCATGTCGCCCTGGCTGTTGCGCACGGTCAGCTTCTCGATGTCGCGCGGCGTCAGGCGGAATTTCGCGTCGCCCTGCGCGTAGACCTGGAAGGTGCGGCCGAACTTGTTGAACTGGTTGACGTAGCTCGACCCCATGTAGGACGACAGCGTCGAGAACACCTGGTCCGTCGTCACATGCATGGTCTGGGCCTTGATCCGGTCCACCTCGACGTCGAGCTGCGGCACCATCGAGCGGAACGGCGAGCTGACCCGCTGCAGCGCGCTTTGCGTCGCCGCGTTCGACACCATCGCGCCGGCAATCGCCTGCAGCTTGCTGAAATCCGAGTTGCCGTCGCGCAGTTGCACCTGCATCGCAAAGCCGGCGGCATTGCCGATGCCCTGGATCGGCGGCGGCGGCACCACCAGAATGCGCGCCTCCTCGATCACGGACAGCTTTTCGTTCAGACCAACGAACAGCGAGCGCAGATCCTCGCCCTTTCCACGCGCGCTCCACTCTTTCAGGATCAGATAGGCGACGCCGGCATTGGCGAGGCTGGAGGAGTTGTCGAGCGCGGAAATGCCGGCGATGGTGATGACCTGATCGACGCCCGCCGACTTGCCGGTGATGTCGCTGACCCGGTTCAGCACCTGCTGGGTCCGATCCAGCGCCGCCCCGTCAGGCAATTGCACGGCGACCAGAAGGTACCCCTGATCCTCGATCGGGATGAAGCCGGTCGGCACCCGTGACAGCCCGTAGCCGCCGATCGCGATCAGGATCAGCGCGGCGATCACCGAAAAATTGGCATGCGCAACCAGGCGGCCGATCAGCCGGCCATACCAGGCTTCCAGGCGGTCATAGGCCGCGTTGAAGCCGCGGTAGAAGAAGTTGCGCTGCTCGGGCGGCGCCGGCCGGCGCAGCCACAGGGCGCACTGCGTCGGCTTCAGGGTTGCCGCGTTGACGGCGCTGAGCAGCGCGGTGGCGGCGATCACCAGCGCGAACTGCGAATACATCCGCCCGGTCAATCCCGGCAGGAAGGCGGACGGCAGGAACACCGAGATCAACACCAGCGTGATGCCGATGATCGGCGCGAACAGCGCGTCCATGGCGCTGATCGCGGCGTCGTGGCCCGACATGCCCTTCTCGATATTGTGCGCCGCGCCTTCGACCACGACGATGGCGTCGTCGACCACGATGCCGATCGCGAGCACGATCGCGAACAGGGTCGAGATGTTGACGGTGAAGCCGAGCGCCGCCATCGCGGCGAACGCGCCGATGATGGTGACCGGCACCGTGGTCGCCGGCACCAGCATCGCGCGCCAGTCCTGCAGGAAGATCAGGATCACGACCAGCACGAGGAGGCCGGCCTCGATCAGCGTCTTGTAGACCTCGTTGATCGATTCGGAGACGAACTTGG
Organism: Bradyrhizobium sp.; assembly: GCF_036735945.1. Taxonomy (GTDB): domain Bacteria; phylum Pseudomonadota; class Alphaproteobacteria; order Rhizobiales; family Xanthobacteraceae; genus Bradyrhizobium. Next base: position 69,322 of record NZ_DAINNI010000002.1, read on the forward strand.
TGGTGTCGAACGGCGTGTCGTAGACCACGTCCTGCGGGAACGCCTTCGCCAGCACCTCCATCTTCTGCTTGACCGCCTGCTGGACTTCGAGCGCGTTGGCGCCGGGCGACTGGAACACGCCGATGCCGGTGGCCGGCTTGTTGTTCAGCGAAAACAGCTGGCTGTAGGTCTGGGCGCCGAGTTCGACCCAGCCGACGTCGCGCACGCGGGTGACGTCGCCGCTGTTGCCGGTCTTCACGATCACGTTCTCGAACTCTTTGACATCCTCGAGCCGGCCGCGAACATTCAGCGTGTACTGGAACGCCTGGCCTGCAGGCGTCGGCGGCGCGCCGACCTGACCCGCGGTGACCTGCTGGCTCTGCTGCTGGATCGCGGAGATCACGTCCTGCGGCATCAAATTGCGCGCATAGAGCTTGGTCGGATCGAGCCAGACCCGCATCGAATACTGGCCGGCGCCGAACACGGTGACATTGCCGACGCCGGGCAGACGCGACAGTTCGTCACGAATGTTGATGGTGGCATAGTTGCTCAGGAACAGGCTGTCGTAAGTCGATTTCGGCGACGTCAGCGTCACGAACAGCAGGATCGCCGTCGATTTCTTCTGAACCGTGACGCCCTGGTTCTGCACGGATTGCGGAAGCTGCGACAGCGCGCTCGAGACCCGGTTCTGCACCAGCACCTGCGCGAAGTTGAGATCGGTGCCGATCTTGAACGTGACCGTCAGCGAATAGGAGCCGTCGGCGCCGCTATAGGACTGCATGTAGAGCATGTCCTCGACGCCGTTGACCTGCTGCTCGATCGGCAGCGCCACCGTATCGATCACGGTCTTCGCGCTGGCGCCGGGATAGCGAGTGGTGACCTGGACCGTCGGCGGCACCACATCAGGATATTGCGCGACGGCGAGGCGGAACAGGCAGACGCCGCCGATCAGGATCATCAGGATGGCGATGACGTTGGAAAGAACCGGACGCTCGATGAAGAATTTCGAAATCATGCCCGGCTCCTACCTGCCCGCAGCCGGCTGCGCTTCGATCTTTCTCAATTGCGGATCGACCTTCTGGCCGGGGATCGCGCGCAGCAACCCGGCGGTAATCACCCGGTCGTCCGGCTTCAAACCTTCTTCGATGACGCGCAGCTCACCTTCCAGCGGCCCGGTCCGCACCTTGCGCTGCTCGACGACGTTGTCGGCGTTCACCACCAGTACGTAGCGTCCGGCCTGATCGGCGCCGAGCGCGACGTCGGGCACGAACAAGGCGTTTTCCACCTGATCCACCGGCACGCGAACCCGGGCGAAGAATCCCGGCAGCAGCGCGCGGTCCGCATTGGGCAGTACGCCGCGCACGGGAAGCGTCCCGGTCGACTGGTTCAGCGTCGCGGCGGCATAATCGAGCTTGCCCTTGTGCGGGAAGCCGGCCTCGGTCTGCAGCCCGATCTCGACCGGCAACTGCCTGAGATCGTCGACCGTCATTCCGCGGCGGCGCGCTTCCTCGCGAATCCGCAGCACATCCTGTTCGTTGACGTTGAAATTCACGTAGATCGGGTCGAGCGCCACGATGGTGGCGAGTTGCGTCGGCGAAGACGCACCGACGAGTTCGCCGATCGAGACGAGATGCGCGCTGACGACGCCGTCAAACGGCGCCGATACATTGGTATATCCGTAATTCATCGCCGCGATCTTGGTATTGACCTGGGCCTGCGACAGGTTCGCCTGCGCATTGTCGCGCGTCGCCGTCGAACTATCCAGCGTGGCCTGGGAAACCGCCTGTCGCTGCACCAGATCCTGCTGGCGCTTGAAGTCCGCCTCGGCCTGCCGCAGCGTTGCCTGCGCGCCTGCTTCCGCCGCCTGTGCCTGTTCGAGCTTCAGCTTGTAGGTGTCGGGCTCGATCGTGAACAGCGACGTCCCCTCCTTGACGTAGGCGCCGTCTCTATAATTGATCGATTGCAGAAAGCCCTGCACGCGCGCAACCAGATCGACGTTCTTGAATGCCGCGGTATTGCCGGTCGCTTCCAGATAGCGCGTGAAGGACCGCTGCAGCGGCACCGCCACCTCGACCTTTGCCGGCGGAGGCGGCACAAAAGCATTTTGTTCACAGGCACTTAAGATCGCCATGGCGGCGATTGCGAAACCTGTACGACAGATGATCACGCCGTTTTGTTGGGTCCTGCCGCGTGAACTCGGACGTGCAGGTGAACGCGAAGCCTTCATTTTTCGTGCCCCAAATCGGTTCTTGTTCTGGAAAAGGCTTTATGCGGAAAATGGCTTTCCGCCATCCCATGAAAATAGCAACAATCCGCTTGCAGCGGAACCTGAAAGCGAAAATGATGCAACCCGATTTTTGCGACCAAGCGTTTTCGAGATTCACTTCCAGTTGGAGCGGCAGCTTCCGGCGAAGACAAAGGGATTCATTCCAATGATCGATGCATTGACGCACACGAGAAACCTCGGCCTGCTGCTGGCCGCCGCTATATTCGCATATACCGTACCCGCATCGGCGCAAGGCCCGAGCCAGGCGCAGCGCGACGCAGTCAAGTCGCAGTGCCGCTCCGACTACATCGCGCATTGCTCCAGCGTGCCGCCGGGCGGCGAGGCGTCGCTGCAATGCCTCGCCAAGAACATGTCGAGCCTCTCTCCGAGTTGCCAGAGCGCGGTGCGCGCCGTGGAGGCGGCAGCCGCGCCTGCCAAACCTGCAGAGACCGCCGCACCGAAGCCTGCAGCGCCTGCCGCCGCGACGGCAGCATCACCCAAGTCCGGCAAACCGAAGGCCGCGGCTGGTGCGGCCGCCGGACAGCCGACGAGTTCGGCGGTGACAGGAGGCGGCGCCGCGCCAGCGGCGGGTGCAGCTCCAGCCACTGGCGCTGCGGCCACCGCTGCGCCGGCGGCGCCAGCCGTGATCGTGCTGCGGCCGCTACGCCCGCGCGAAGAACTGTTCGTGCTGCGCTCGGCCTGCGGCGGCGACGTCCGCACCATCTGCGGCGCCGTGCCGCCCGGCGGCGGCCGGATCGTGCAGTGCCTTGCGACCAATGCCTCGCTGATTTCGCCTGCGTGCAAGGACGTTCTGTCCCAGTTCGCCGCGCGATAATCACCGCGCCTCGCGGCGATCCTCCGATGATCCGGGGATCGCCGGTCACTCGCCGCCGCGAAACGCAAGGATGAGCTGGATCAGCCGTACCGTCAGCGCGATATAGAAGAACGTCATCACGATCTGGTACGCGATATGCCAATTGAGCTTGGCGAGCTTGTAGAGCCCGTCGAGAAAATTCAGCACCAGGAGGATGACGCCGAACAGCATGACGCCGCGGCCGATAAGGCCGTGCCTGAGATAGCCGAACAGAACGATCGCCGGCTCGGAGCTCGAGACATGCGCGCCGGCCGATACGATCAACGTCCCGATAATCATCTTTTCGATGTGAGAGAATATTTCCTTTGAGACCGGTTCGACACGTTCAGCATAGAACGCCAGCCATTTGGGCCTGACCTGCGCCATTGGATTTTCCTTGAGTTTCCTTGCAGCGATGAATGAAAGTTTCACTACAGCGGGTCCGCGATCAAGAAGCAAGGAGGCGAGCTGCCTGACGGGCGCCGTGACCATTTCCGCAGAACCTTGAAGAAATTCCAACCATAGAAGTCCGGGAGATTGAGATGCGTTACCTGCTGATCGTTGCGTCCGCCCTGTTTGCCTTCGGCACCGCCATGACATTTGAATCGACCGATGCCAACGCCGTGGTATGCGCCAGGGGCGTCTACCGCGCCGGCTGCGCCGGAGCGCGCGGTGCGGTCGTTGTCCGCAAGCCCGCCGTGGTGTGCAGATCGGTGTGGGTGAACGGCGTGAGGGTGCGCCGCTGCACCTGAGCCTCGTTCAAACCAGGAGCTTCCGCAGAGCGGACCACCGTTCGCGATAGAGCCTTCGACTGAAGCGAGCCCATGGCGCCGGTCCTGGCCTGGTCGGGACCGGTGCAGTTCGCGCGCCCTCATCATTTTTCTGTAGCGCAAATTGCCGGCGCGGATTAGTCTTCATTCCAATTAGTAAGTATACTGTCTATCTGGGAGGAAGACGTGCGCATCGCCGTCATTGGCGGAGGCCCCGGCGGGCTCTACTTCGCCTATCTCTGGAAGCGGCGCCATCCGGACGCGCATATCGACCTGTTCGAGCAGAACCCTGAAGGCGCGACCTGGGGATTCGGCGTCGTATTCTCCGAGCAGGCGCTGGAATTTCTGCGCGCCGACGATCCAGAGACGGTCGACGCCATCACGCCACGGATGGAGAGTTGGAAGAACATCACGCTCAATCTGCGCGGGCAGAGCGTCGAGATCGACGGCATCGGCTTCTCCTCGATCGGCCGGCTCGAACTGCTGACTATCCTGCAGCAGCGCGTGCGCGCAGCCGGCGTCGCGGCGCGCTATGACACCACGATCAAGTCGCTCGGCGAACTCGCTGGCTACGACCTGATCGTTGCCGCCGACGGGCTGAACTCGCTGGTGCGTCGCGGCTTCGAGAAGGAGTTCGGCGCCACGGTTTCGCACGCGACCAACAAGTTCGCATGGTACGGCACCAGCAAACGCTTCGCCACGCTGTCGCAGACCTTCGTGAAGACCGATCGCGGCTTCTTCAACGCGCATCACTACCGCTATTCGCCCTCGATGAGCACCTTCCTGGTGGAATGCGACGCGGCGACCTGGCGGGCCTATGGCTTCGAGAACAAGACGATCGAAGAGTCAAAGGCGATCTGCGAAGAGATCTTCGCGGAGACGCTCGGCGGCCATTCGCTGGTTTCGAACAAGTCGGTGTGGCGCAATTTCCCGTGGATCTGGAACGAGAACTGGTCGCACGGCAACATGGTGCTGATCGGCGACGCCTTGCATACCGCGCATTTCTCGATCGGCTCGGGGACGCGGCTCGCCATCGAGGACGCGATCGCACTGACCAAGGCGCTGCAGGCGGAGCCGGAAATTTCCGCCGGTCTCGCCCGCTACCAGGCCGAACGCAAGCCGACCGTGCAGAAGCTGGTGACGGCCGCGCGCACCAGCGCCGACTGGTACGAACGCTTCCCCGAACACATGAAGCTCGACCTGATGGATTTTGCCTACAGCTACATCACCCGCTCCGGGCGGATCGCCGACGCCCGGCTGCGGGCGATGTCGCCGGAATTCATGGCGCGCTACGAGGCGGCGAAGACAACCGGGAGCCAGGCATGACGTCGGACATTTCCGATTCCGTCCCGCGCGACAATCCGGGCAGCCGCGAGATCGGTTTTGCGGTTCCGGAACGCTACAACGCGAGCCGCATCCTGTTCGACAATCTCGCTGAAGGCCGCGGCGAGCGGCTGGCGCTGACCGGCCCCGGCGGCACGCGCACCTACGCCAGACTTTGCGCCGAAGCCGCGCAATGGGGCCGGGGCTTTCAGTCGCTCGGCCTGAAGCGCGGCGACCGCATCCTGATGTTCCTCGACGACACGCCGGCCTACCCGGCGGCGTTCTTCGGTGCGGTACGCGCCGGCTTCGTGCCGCTGTTGATCAATACGCTGACGCCGCCGGACCTGCTGCAGTTCTATCTCTCGGATGCCGGTGCTGCTGTCGCGGTCGCGGAAGCCGAGTTTACCGCGCGGTTCAACGCGGAGGCCTGCAAGGACACGCCACTCAAGACCCTGATCGTGGTCAATGGCGCCGCGAGCCCGCACGCCGCGCCTCATACCCTCGTCGCGCAGGAATGGTTGGAGCACTTCCCGACCGATCTGGCGGAGGCCGACACCGGACGCGACGACATGGCGTTCTGGATGTATTCGTCCGGCTCGACCGGCCGCCCCAAGGGTATCGTCCATCTGCAGCACGACATGGCCTATAGCGAGCAGGCGTTTGCGCAGAACGTGCTGAAGCTGACGGCCGACGACATCTGCTTCTCGGTGCCAAAGATCTTCTTCGCCTACGGCTTCGGCAACGCCATCACCTTCCCGTTCACGGTCGGCGCCGCGACGCTGCTGCTGCCGGGACAGCCGAAACCGGCGGCGATCTTCGAGACGATCGCGCAGTATCGGCCGACCGTCTTTTATGGACTGCCGACGCTCTACACCTCGCTGACCAAGGCCGAAGGCGCTGAAGATGCCGACTTCTCTTCGCTGCGCATGACGCTGTCAGCCGCCGAGGTACTGTCGGCGGAGGTCTTCAACGGCTGGAAGGCACTGACGGGGATCGAGATCATCGAGGGTCTCGGCTCGACCGAAGTGCTGCACATCTATCTCTCCAACCGTCCCGATAGGAAGAAGCTTGGCGCGGCGGGCCTGCGTGTGCCCGGCTATGAAATCCTGCTCAGGGACAAGGACGGCCGCGAGGTCGGCGACAACGAGGAAGGCATCCTGTGGGTACGCGGCGATTCCAACACGCCGCTGTACTGGAACCGGCCGGACAAATCGGCGGAGACCATTCGCGAGGGTGGCTGGATCTACACCGGCGACCGCTTCGTGCGCGACGCCGATGGCTTCCATTTCTTCCGTGGCCGCGCCGACGACCTGATCAAGATTTCCGGCCAGTGGGTCTACCCGCTCGAGGTCGAACTATGCCTCGCCGAGCACCCCGACATCCGGGAATGCGCGGTGTTCGCCGCCGAACTGCCCGACAGGCGCATGACGCTGAAGGCGGTGGTGGTGATGAACCAGCGCGAGTTCGACGAGAACGACGCGACGAAGAGGCTGCAGGACTATGTGAAGACAAGGCTGCTGCCCTACAAATATCCGCGCGAGATCAGGTTCATCGCCGAATTGCCGAAGACCGGAACCGGGAAGATCGATCGTCAGGCGCTGATGAGGATGTAGCTACCGCAGAAAGAGGCACTACAACGTGCCCCGGATGCAGCGCAGCGAAATCCGGGAACGGTCTTGCCAAAGGCGATATTCCCCCGGGTTGCGCTTCGCTCCACCCGGGCTACCCACTCACCCTCAACCCGCCTTCCCCAGATGCTCCAGCGCATCCTCCGCGCGCAGCGGCACGCGCGAGGCCTCGTTGTTGAGGTCGACGAGCTGCGTGAGCAGCGCCAGCAGCGTCTTGCGGTCGGCGGGTTTCAGCGGCTGCAGCATGCGCAGTTGCGCGCGCTCGACCGACGGCATGATGTCGCGCAATACGGCCGCGCCCGCCTTCGAGAGATGGAGCAGCTTGACGCGCTTGTCCTCGCGCGAGGGCTTGCGCTCGATCAGCGACTTGCTCTCCAGCCGCTCGATCACGTTGCCGAGCGTCGAGCGGTCGAAGGCGATCACCGCCGACAGCCGCGTGGCGTCGATGCCGGGATGGGTATGGATCGCCACCAGCGACGCGTATTGCACCGGGGTGAGATCGAACGCGCTGCATTCCTCGACGAAGATCGAGACCGCGATCTGCTGCATGCGGCGGAACAGATAGCCGGGCGCGGCGTAGACCGCGTCCATGGTGATGGTATCAGGCTTACTCGGCATCGGTCTGCCTGTCCGGTGCGGCGTCCGCGAACGCCTTCATGTCCCTGGCCGCGGCCTCCGCCTCGAGCAGGCGAGGAAACGCAGACACATCGACCCCGAAGCGCCGCGCGTTGCCAAGCTGCGGCACCAGGCAGAGATCGGCCATCGTCGGCTTATCGCCGAAACAGAACGGCCCCTTCTCGCCTTTGACCAGCGCTTCGCAGGCGACAAGGCCCTCGCGATTGGCCCAGGCCGCCCATTCCGTCACCTGCTCCTCCGGCACGCCGAGCTGGCGCAGCCGGTTCAGCACCTTCAAATTCTGCACCGGATGGATGTCGCAGGCGATCGCGAGCGCAAAGGCGCGCACTTTGGCACGGCGCAGCGGGTCGCGGGGCAGCAGCGGCGGATTGGGATGGGTCTCGTCCAGCCATTCGATGATCGCGAGCGACTGCGTCAGCACGGCACCGGCCTTCTCCAGCGTCGGTACCAATCCCTGCGGATTCAGCGCGAGATAGGCCGGCGCGCTCTGCTCGCCCTTGCGAAGGTGATGCGGCAGATGCTCGGCCGTCAGCCCCTTGAGGTTGAGCGCGATTCTGACCCGGTAGGCCGCGGCGCTGCGAAAATAGCCGTGCAGCTTCATCGAAAACCTCCCTGATTGTTCCGACCCTTCCGGGCTTTACCACATTGACGCTACCCAACTCGTAAGTATACTGTCAATCTAGAACCATAAGAATGACGGGAGGCTTGCCATGGAAGCCGTGCAGAAGACGCCGGAACGCGAGGCGTTCTACAGGAAGATCGACGGCGAAAATCTCTCCGCGCTGTGGAACGTGATGAACGACCTGATCACGCCGGAGCCGCGCAGCGCGTGCCGTCCGCATCTCTGGAAGTTCGCTTCGATCCGTGACTACATGACCGAAGCCGGCAAGCTGATCACCGCCAAGGAAGCCGAACGACGCGTGCTGGTGCTGGAGAACCCCGGCCTGCGCGGCCAGTCGAAAATCACGACGTCGTTGTTTGCCGGCGTGCAGATGGTGGTCCCCGGCGACGTCGCGCCGGCGCACCGCCACAGCCAGTCCGCGCTGCGCTTCGTGCTGGAAGGCAAGGGCGCCGCGACCGCCGTCGACGGCGAGCGCACGCTGATGGAGCCCGGCGATTTCGTCATCACGCCGTCGATGACCTGGCACGACCATTCCAACGAAACATCGGAGCCGATGTTCTGGCTCGACGGCCTCGACATTCCGATGGTGCAGTTCTTCGATGCGTCCTTTGCCGAAGGATCGAACGAGGACCAGCAGAAGATCTCAAAGCCCGCCGGCGACAGCTTTGCCCGCTACGGCCACAATCTGCTGCCGGTCGACGAGAAGCGCAAATCCAGGACATCGCCGATCTTCAACTATCCCTATAGCTATACGCGCGAGGCGCTGGAGCGCGCCAGGGTGCGCGAGGAGTGGGACGCGTGTCACGGGCTGAAGCTGAGATTCTCCAACCCCGAAACCGGCGACTTCGCGATGCCGACGATCGGCACCTTCATCCAGTTGCTGCCGAAGGGGTTCAAGACGGCGCGCTACCGTTCAACCGACGCCACCGTGTTCGCCGCGATCGAGGGTAAGGGGCGCACGAGGATCGGCGACCAGGTCTTCGAGTGGGGCGCGCGCGACCTGTTCGTGGTGCCGAGCTGGCACTGGGTCACGCATGAAGCGGAAACCGACTCCGTGCTGTTCTCGTTCTCTGATCGGCCGGTGCAGCAGAAGCTCGACCTGTTCCGCGAAGATCGCGGGAATGCGTGAGGAGTGGCACGCTCTCCGTCGTCATTGCGAGCGAAGCGAAGCAATCCATCTCGCGGCAAGCGGAGACATGGATTGCTTCGTCGCTATCGCTCCTCGCAATGACGGTGGAGACACCGCAGCACAACGTCACCGCCAGTGCAGCAACCGTGCCTCCAGCACGTTGATTGCCTTCCCCACCGCCAGCCCGAACAGCGACAGGATCACGACGCCGGCCAGCAACTGATCGGTCTGCATGAGATTGCCGGCCTGCAGCACGAAGGCGCCGATGCCGTATTGCGCGCCGATCATCTCCGCGCTCACCACCAGCAACAGCGCCACCGACGCGGTGATGCGGAACCCTGCGAGAATCGACGGCAGCGCGCCCGGCCAGATCACTCCCGTCACGATGGCGTGGAACGGCACGTTGAAACTCTGCGCCATCCGGATCAAATTGCGCGGCACCGCGTCGACGCCGCTATAGACCGAGATCGCGGTCGAGAAGAACACGCCGAGCGCAATGGTCGCGATCTTCGGCTCCTCGCCGATCCCGAGCCAGAGGATCAGGAGCGGCAGCAGCGCGATCTTGGGAATCGGAAACAGCGCCGAGATGAAGGTGATGCCGACGCCGCGCGCCAGCGTCGACAGCCCGATGCCGAAGCCGACGATCACGCCGGCCACCGTGCCGATCAGCCAGCCCGAGCCGATCCGGACCACCGAGGCCGAAACGTGCTGCCAGAGCGCGCCTGATAAAGCGAGCTTGTAGATCGCGACCGCAATCGCCGAAGGCGCCGGCAGGAACAGCGCGTTGACCCAGCCGGCGCTGCCGGCGAGTTGCCAGATCGCGATGACAAGCGCCAGCGCGATCCAGCCCGACGCGCGGCCGGCGCTCGGCGTAAAGCCGGCGCCGCGGAACGCGACCGGCCGCGGCTTGCTCTCGTCCCGGCGCGTTTCCTGTGGCGCGCGGTCAAGCATGCTGCACCTCGCGCTCGGCGTCGATCGCCTCGTCGCGGATCAGCGACCACAACTGGTTCTGCAGGCTGAGCAGTCTGCCGCGGGCGTCGACGCCACCGCGCTCAGTGCGCGTCATCGGAATGGTCACGGCCTCGCGAACGCGGCCCGGACGGCGCGACAGCACCACGATGCGATCAGCAAGCCGCACCGCTTCTTCCAGATTATGCGTAATATAGACCGCGCCCATCGTGCCGTCGGCGAGCAGGCGGATGAAATCCTCCATCAGCAATTCGCGCGTCTGCGAATCCAGCGCCGACAGCGGCTCGTCCATCAACAGGATCGCCGGCCGCACCGCCAGCGCCCGCGCGATGCCGACGCGCTGGCGCATGCCGCCGGACAATTGCTTCGGATAGGCGCCGCAAAAATCCGATAGCCCGGTGCGGCGCAGCGCATCGTCGACGACAGTTTTCCGCGCAGCGGCGTCGAGCGCGGTGTGAACCAGCGGAAATTCGACATTGGCTTCCACCGTGCACCACGGCAGCAGCGCGAAATCCTGGAACACGAAGGTCAGCGGATTGAGGCTTTCGGCCGGCGGTGCGCCGCGCAGTTCGGCCTGTCCCGCGCTCGGCCGCAGCAACCCGCCAAGGATCGACAGCAGCGTGCTCTTGCCGCAGCCGGACGGCCCGACGATCGCGACCACCTCGCCGGCGGCGACGGTGAACGACACGCGGTCGAGCACGTCGAGCTTGCCGAAGCGATGGCTGATTTGGTCGGCGATCAGGTCCATGTGGTTCCCAGTTCGATGTTAGCCCCATCAATCCGCCTTCACATATTCCTTCGCGATGATCGCGTCAGCGTCAAATCCCTTGTCGACAAAGCCCTGGTCCTGCAGCCAGCCGATCTGGTTGGCGACATTCCTGACGTCGAGCTTGCCCTCGGGATCGATATACGCGCAATTGCCAACCACCTGCTCCACCGGCAAATTGGTATATTTGGCGATGATCTCGAGCAGCGGCTTGGTCTTGTCGTTGATATCGGCCTTGCCGTCCTTCACCGAGGCCAGGATCACGTCGTGATATTCGCGATCGGCCCGCGCCAGCGCCGCAAGGAGTTTTGTCACCAGCGGCTTGCTGGTCAGCGTCTTCGGCGAGGCGAACACCGCACCCAGTTGCCACGGCGTTTCGTCGCCGACCCAGCCGAGCAATTTCGCGCCGCCGGAATCCACCAGCGCCCGCGCGGTCGAGATCGGCAACAAGGCCGCATCGACGGTCTCGCCCTTCAGCGCCGCGGCGGCATTGGACAGCGACTGCAGCGGCATGATCTTCACATCCGCCAGCTTGAAGCCGTATTTGTCGGCGAGCAGCCCAAGCGAATAGTGAAAGCTGGAGCCGACCTGCGTCACCGCGATGCGTTTGCCCGCGAGATCCTTCGGCGTCTTCAGCCCGGCCGCATAGGCGTTATTGGCGGCGAAATAGCCGATCAGGGGATAGCCCGCCTTCTCGCGGCTCATGCCGCCGATCACCTTCAGCGTGCCCTTGCCGGCGAGATTGTAGAGCCCGGCCGTGAAGGCGGTGATGCCGAAATCGACATCGCCGGAGGTCGTCGCCACCGCGATCGGCTGCGCCGCGTCGAAGAATTTCAGCTCGATATCGAGCCCGGCCTCGCGGAAATAGCCCTTGTCCTGCGCGATGAAAACCGGCGCCGAGGACGACAGCCGCAGCACGCCGATTTTTGCTTTCAGCACATCCTCGGCGCGGGCGATCCCGCCTGCCGCCATCGCCACCATGCCCGCCAGCGCCAGCCGCGCAAACATCCTCATCCGGCTTCCTCCGTAACGCTTACAGGCCGTCGGGTAGGGATTGATCCCGCCCGATGAACGCGCCCTGTTGCTTCAGCATCTGTTGCAGCTTTTCAACCGCGATGTCCCGCGGAATCGTATTCCCCGACAGCGCCAATGACGCGGCGAGGCCCGCCGCCTCCCCCATCGCAAAGCAGGCGCCGGAGACCCGCGCCGCCGACTGGCCCTCATGGGTCATCGAGGCGCAGCGTCCGGCCATCAGGAGATTGTCGATGCCCTCAGGCACCAGCATGCGATACGGCAATTCGTTGAAGCCGCGCGATTCCGGGATCGGCGGGAACTTGAACACGACATCGCCGGCGACATGCTGCTCCATCGGCCAGCCGTTGACGCCGATGGAATCCTGAAACGAGGCGCAGCCGAGCACGTCCTCGCCCGACAGCATGTAGCCGCCGATCACGCGCCGCGTCTCGCGGATGCCGAGCTGCGGCGGCAGATCGACGATGTAGGATTTTTCAAAACCCGGCACGGTGCGCAGGAATGCGAACGCCTCGACCGCCTGCCGCCGCCCCTCGATTTCGCCGCGCGTCATCTGGTCCGGATCGATCCCGCTCACCGCGCTGCCGTCCTCGCGCGCAAGCTGGGTGAAATTGACCCGCCACTCGATCGCCGAGCGCTGCGGCCGCACGATCGCGGTCTTGCGCGGGAAATGATGCGTGCCCGCGGCCTCGGCCTTTTCCATCAGCATTGGAATGGTCCGCCAGGCATCGCCCGCCTTCTCGGGGTCGATGCCGTTGAGGCGGAACATCATCGAGGGGTACATCATGCCGCCGGCATTGTCGCCGACCTCAAAGGGCGCCCCCGCCCAGGCCGCGAGATCGCCGTCGCCCGAGCAATCGAGGAAGATGCCGGCGCGTATCGCCTGCCGCCCGGCCTTGGTCTCCACCATCAGCGCGTCGATGCGCCGCGCGTCGCCCATCACGGCGCCGGCGCCCAGCGCGTGAAAGAGGATGTCGACCTTGTGCGCGGTCAGGAGATCATCCGCCGCGATCTTGTAGGCGGCGGTGTCGTAGGCCTGCGCAAGGATCTTGCCGAGGATCAAATGCGGCGCGTTGAGGCCGTCCAGCCGGTCGATCCGCGCCAGCAGGTCGGAGGCGACGCCCTGCACCACCCGGTGCATCTCGCCGTGGACATTGGCGTGCAGCCCGCAAAAATTGGTAACGCCGGCAGCCGTGCCCATGCCGCCGAGAAAGCCGTAGCGCTCGATCAGCAGCGTGCGGCGGCCGGCGCGAGCGGCAGCAACGGCGGCGGCAATGCCGGCCGGCCCGCCGCCGAGCACCGCGACTTCGTATTCGCCATAGAGCGGGACTTCGCGGGCGGGCTCGATGATGGTTTTGACAGGCAAGCGCAACTTCCCGGGATCGACACTGGAGGCCGAGGCCTCCCGACCCATCCTAGCTAGCGCGCCGCGCTGAACGGCTCAAGTTCCGACCCGCAGCGGCGAAGCCAACTTTCGTAGCGCCGCGATCACCGACAGCGCGGTGATGCGGCCCGTCTTGGGATTCTCCGACGGAATGTTCTCGATCGACATCGAGAACGAGGCAGAATCGGAATCCACCCTGATCTGGTGGCAGTTCCGCGTCACCGCCGGATCGGCCCAGATCTCGATCGTGGTGCGATCGGGGCCGATGCCTGCGAGCGACAGCGCCGCCACGACATTGACGTTGGCCGGAAACGCCGCCGCCGCATCGCGCGCCGAACCATTGAAGACACGGAGCGCCGAACTCAGCCCCTCCACGGAAATGCCGTTCTCCACTAGGTAGGGCGCGCCGGCGAGACCGCGAGGCGGCTTGCGCGTCACCATCTGCACCGAATGAATGATGCCTTCGGCGGCGGCCGACACTGCATCGAATCCGATCAGCGCTCCGGTCGGCACGATGATCTGGCCGCCATGCGCCCGCGCGAGATCGACGAGTTCAGGACGCGGCAGCAGCGCGCTGGAACTGAGCACCATCACCTGCTTTCCCGCGCCCAGCATCGGCCGGCAGATCTGGTCGAGGATCGCAGCCGGCGCACATTCGACGGCGAGGTCGGCATGGCCGGGCAGTTCATCGAGCGAAACCAGCGCCGCGCTGATGCCCTCGGCATCGAGCCACGCCTGCGCTTTCGCACGGTCCCTCGTCGCAATTGCCGCGAGCGACAGGCCCGGCAGCCCCTGCGCCATCTTACGCGCCACGGTTCGGCCGATCTCGCCCAGCCCAGCGATGGCGATACGTTTGGTTGGCAAATCTGATACTCCGGTAGCTGATGCCGTACAGCGGCAGGTCGAAGCGACTATGCGCTCTTCCCCCAATTCGCCGCGCGCTTCTCGGCGAACGACGCCAGCCCCTCCGACGCCTCTTTGGTCTGCCGCCGCGCCGAATGCATCTTCACCAGCCGTGCATAGGCCGCGTCGTCGACCGCCATGCCGCCGAACGAGCTTTCCAGTGCCAGCGCCTTGGTCTCTGCCAGCGCTTGCGGCCCGTTGGCGAGCAGTTGCTCGACGACCTTGGCGCCCGCCGTCTCCAGATCGGCCAGCGGCACCACCTCGTGCGCCAACCCGATGCGCCGCGCCTCCTCGGCGCCGAACCGTTCGCCGGTCAGCGCGTAGCGGCGCACCTGGCGGACGCCGATGGCGTCGCAGAGTTGCGGGATGATGATCGCCGCCGTCAGGCCCCAGCGCACTTCTGTGATCGAGAACATCGCATTGTCGGCGGCGATCACGACGTCGCAGGCCGAGATCACGCCGGTGCCGCCGCCGAAACAGCCGCCCTGCACCAGCGCCACCGTCGGGATCGGCAGCGTGTTCAGCCGCTGCACCGCCTCGAACGTCGCGCGCGATACCGCCTCGTTCTCCTCGATCGATTTCGGCCGCACACCGTTGATCCATTTCAGGTCGGCGCCGGCCTGGAAATGCTTGCCGTTGCCCTTGAGCACGACGACGCGAAGGTTCGGCTTCCTGCCGAGATCGTCCATCGCCGCAAGCACGCCGCCGATCAGCCCGCCGTCATAGGCATTGTTCACCTCGGGACGATTGAGCGTGACGGTCGCGACACCGCGGGCGTCGAGATTCCACAGGACGGGATTGGCAGTCATTCGGTGGCCTCATTGTTCGGCATTCTTGTTATGCCGAACAATAGGCCGGGATCGCAGGCGATGTCACGGCCGCCGAATTACCAGCGGCCGTAGCGCCGCCGATCTGCCCGGTCCGCCACAGAGGTCCGCCGCGGGCCGATCGCCTCGAACTGGGCCTTCTGCTCGTCGGTCAGCGTCGCGTAGAAGCCGTCAAGCGCCGACCGGACCTGCTTGACCGCATCCAGCATGACGTCCAGCCGCTTGCCGGTCGCCGCGAGCCGTGCGGTCGGCGTCGCGGCTTCATCAGGCTTGCACGAGGTGGCCAGCATTTCGGCCGCCCTGGCGCTGGCGTCCTGCAGCGCCGTCAGCTTGCCGCGCTGCGCCTCCGTCGGGTGCAGTCTCGTCTCGATTTCCTCGGCCGGCCATTGCAGGTTCGAGGATTGCGTGACCTCGCAGGGCCGCGCCAATGATCGGCTACGGCGCCGCTCGGTTCTTCGTTCCTGATCTTCGGCAACCGCGTTCAGCCGCGCCTTCTGCTCGTCGTTCAACAGGCCGTACAGCTTCTCCAGCGGCGGCTGCACGGTCGCGACGCCGGCAATCATCGCCTCGATCCGCTGCTGCATCGAGGCCAGCCGGCCGGACGCCGTCAGCGCGATCGAGGACGGGCACGCCGCCTTGATCTTCTGGGCGGAAGTCACCGACGCATTGGCGAGATCGTCGAGCGCTGCGCGCTGCACCTCGGTCGGCTCGATCGCCTGCGCGATCAGGTCGATCGGCAGCCCTGCGATTTCGCGGCTGTCCTCGCCGCACAACAGCGACAGCCGGTCCGGCCCGCCGGAAGAATCCCGCGGCGGCAAGTAGCCCGACAGGCCCCGATAGTCGTACGGCCCGAACAGGCCGGCATAGATGTCGTCGTAGCCGTAGTACCAGAACGGCGCGCCGACGCGCGGTCCCCACAGCGCATAATCATAGATGTCGAAATAGGCGAACGGCCAGAACAGCGGCCCGACCCAGCCATATCCGCCATTGCCATGCCGCCACCAGCCGCCCCTGCCGCGGCCGTAGTGCCATCCTGCCAGCGCCGCGCCTGCGGTGACGCTGGCGCGCATGGCCGGACTGTGCAGGGCGGCGGAATAGCGATAGTGGCGAGCGAGCGCGCGAGAACTCATCGCACGGCCGCCACCTGCGTAATTCATGCGCGGTGACGAAAATGATCGCGGCGCGGAAAACGAACGGTGTGATCTGGCATGGAAGTGGCCGCCACCATGATGCCGGCCGCCGAAATGGTGCCCGTGGCCTCCGCCACGATGGCCGCCGCCGTGATGACCGCCATGGTGACCGCCGCCATGACCGCCGCCGTGGCCGCCGCCATGACCGCCGCCGTGGCCGCCTTTCGCGATCGCGAAGTCTGCGATCGTCAGCGCTGCTGCGAAGACAATCGCGGCAATTCCGACTGCGATCCTTGACATGGCACGTTCCTCACCGTTACCCGTCCCATTGCCGTTATGCCGCGAGCGTGACGGCTTGCGGATGAACACCCACTGAACGGCGGGGGTTCCCACGCTACCAAGGCCGCGCCTTCCGCAATCCGCCCTGTGCGGCAGGCCGGTTGCGCCCGGGCCGCGCTTCGTGAAGACTGAGAACGCCATTCCCTCCCGACAGGATCTTCTCGTCCCATGCGGATTTGCGTTTTCGGTGCCGGCGCCGTCGGCAGCCATTTTGCGGTGCGGCTCGCGCGTGCGGGACATGACGTTTCCTGCGTGATGCGGGGCGCACATCTGGATGCCGTGAAAGCCGGCGGATTGACGCTGCGGGTCAGAGATGGCGAGTTCAAGGCGAAGGTGCGCGCATCCAGCGATCCCGCCGCGCTCGGCCCGCAGGACGCCGTGATCTGCACGCTGAAGGCAACCGGCCTGCCGAGCCTCGCAGACAGTTTGCAGCCGCTGCTCGGCGACGATACTGCCGTGGTGTTCGCGCAGAACGGTATTCCCTGGTGGTACGATATCGGGCTTTCGCCGAAACATCCGCCGGTGCCCGATCTGGCCTTCCTGGACCCCGGCGGCCGCCTGCGCGCGGCGATCCCGAAGGAGCGCATCGTCGGCGGCGTGGTGTTTTCATCCAATGAAGTCACAGCCCCAGGGATGGTCGCGAACCTGTCGCCCGAGCGCAACCGCCTCCTGATCGGCGAATGCGACGACCGCGCCAGCGCGCGCGTCGCAAAACTCCGTGCCGCCCTGAACGAGGCTTCGATCGAGTCGCCCGATGTCGCGCAGATCAGGGAGACGATATGGTCGAAGCTCCTCACCAACATGTCGATGTCGGTGCTGTGCCTCCTGACCGGGCTGACCGCGCGGGCCGTGCGCGACGATCCTGATCTCGCCGACATCGTGCCGCGCCTGCTGGATGAGGCCAACAACGTCGCGCAGAGCTGCTTTCCGGAAGTCAAGCGGGTGACGCGCACGGGTCCCGCGCCGGACCACAAGCCATCGATCCTGCAGGATTACGAACTCGGCCGCGCCATGAAGATCGATGTGCTGGTCCGCGCGCCCGCCGCGTTTGCGCGCGCTGCCGGGCTTTCGACACCGACGCTCGACATGCTCGGCGCGCTCGCCACCCGCCAGGCGCGCGAAAAGGGGCTCTATCAGGGATAGCCGGGCTCCCTGGCGCGAAGCCCGATCAGATCGCCTGCAATCCCAGCCGCTGAAACAGTTTTCGGTCAGCCTCGTGTTCCGGGTTGCCGGCCGTCAGCAGGGTGTCGCCGACGAAGATCGAGTTGGCGCCCGCAAGGAAGCAAAGCGCCTGCGTCTCGTCGCTCATCGCCGAACGACCCGCCGAGAGGCGGACATAGGATGTCGGCATCATGATGCGCGCAAGCGCTACGATCCGGACAAACTCGATCGACCCGATCGGCGCCGCTTCCGCAAGCGGCGTGCCGGCGATCGGAATCAGCATGTTGATCGGAACGCTCTCCGGCGGCTCCGGCAGGTTTGCCAGCGTCACCAGCATGTCGACGCGGTCGGCTTCCTGCTCGCCCATGCCGAGAATACCGCCGCAGCACACTTTCATGCCGGATTGCCGGACGTTTTCCAGCGTGTCGAGGCGATCGGAAAATGTCCGCGTCGACGTTACCTGCGGATAATAACTCTCCGACGTATCGATATTGTGGTTGTAGTAGTCGAGGCCTGCCGCGCAGAGTCGATCCGATTGCGCACGGTCAAGCATCCCAAGCGTCATGCAGGTTTCGAGCCCGAGCGCCTTCACCGCGCCGACGATTTCAACGATGGCGTCCATGTCTCTCGGCTTTGGATTGCGCCATGCGGCGCCCATGCAGTAGCGCGTCGCGCCGCCGTCCCGTGCTTTCCGCGCCTCCGTGACGATCCTTTCGACATCCATCAGCTTCGAGGCGGCAAGCCCGGTCGAGTGATGGGAGGACTGGCTGCAATAGCCGCAATCCTCGGGGCAGCCGCCGGTCTTGATGTTGAGCAGCTTGCTCAGTTGCACGCGGTTGGGATCGAAATTCTGACGATGAACGGATTGCGCCCTGAACAGGAGATCGTTGAAGGGCAGCTTGTAGAGCGACCATGCGGCCTCTCGCGACCAGGCGGCCGAACCAGCAGGCGGCATCGCGGCCGTCATCGTCTCATCCCGTACGTCGAGCATCCTTCGATTCTCCAGATTGTCGGATCAGCGCGTCATGGCACGGCGGCGCGGCCGGCACCAGCATTGCCGCAGCGCGCGTGCAAAAAGTCGACCGCTCACGCAATCGGACATTGACCACACAGCGGCGGCCATATCACTCTGGCTGCTACCAAGAAAAAGAAACAGGTGGGAGCCGAGCATGCACATCAAAGGCAAGGTCTGCGTCGTCACGGGCGCTGCGAGCGGGATCGGCGAAGCGGTGGCGCGGGCCTACGCGGAAGGCGGCGCCCGCGGCGTCGTTGTCGCCGACCTGAAGACGTCGCGGGACAGACTGGCGAAAGTCGCAGGCGATATCGATGGCCTGGCGATTACGGCGGATGTCGGGCTGGAAGAGGACATCAAGGCGCTGATCGCCGCGGCCGAGGACAAATATGGCGCGGTCGACGTATTCTTTTCCAACGCCGGCCTGTCGCGCAAGGGACAGGAGACCGCCTCCGACGCCGACTGGGACGTGAGCTGGCGCGTCCATGTCATGAGCCATGTGTTCGCCGCGCGTGCGCTGGTGCCGGGCATGATCGCGCGCGGCTCCGGCTACCTGCTCAACACGGCCTCCGCGGCAGGCCTGCTGGCGTCGCTTAACTCGATGCCGTATGGCGTGACGAAGAATGCGGCGGTGGCGCTCGCCGAGCATCTCGCCATTCAATATGGCGACCGCGGCATCCGCGTCTCCGTGCTGTGTCCGCAATCGGTGCAGACCGGCATGACGACGCCCGGCCCCAGCGCCGCGCGGGTCGACGGCGTGCTGCAGCCGCCGGACGTGGCGCGGATGGTGATCGAGGCGATGGCGGAAGAACGCTTCTTGATTTTGTCGCACCCGCAGGTCGCGGAATACATGCTGCGCAAGGCTTCCAACCGCGACCGCTGGCTCACCGGCATGCGCCGCCTGCGCGACAAGATCTATGGTGGGCCGGCCTCCGTGTAACCGCCGTCATTGCCTGCGACAAACGCAAAGCGCTTGTGCAAGGGATTCGGTCATTGAGCTGGTCGTGTTTGGATTGACGATCAGGATTTAGGTCATGGACATATCGTGGCCGGGATGATGCGGAGCGCAACTGCATCCCGTCGTCCCGGCCAGGCGAAGCGCGAGCCGGGACCCATACGCCGCGGCCTGCGGAATGGGCACGAGGAGAGACGGCTTCCTTCAACCACGCACCCCTGTGGTCATGGGTCCCTGCGTTCGCAGCGACGACGACCTAGCCGCCGAGGGTCGTCTCCACCCACGCCGCGAACGTATCCAGCGCCTCGCCCAACATCTCGCGGTCATTCCGCCCCGAACTCTTCAGCACATGGAAGGAATGATCGGCCCCTTCGAGCAAATGCAGCGTCGCGCGCGACCCCAGACCTTTCACAACAGGCTCGAGCAGGCTCAATTCCGCCAGCGCATCGCGCGTGCCCTGCAGGAACAGCATCGGCAGCCCGACGTCGGCAAGATGCCCGGCGCGATCGCTCGCGGGCTTGCCGGCCGGATGCAGGGGAAAGCCGAGAAAGGCGAGCCCGCGTACGCCGGGCAGGGCCTCCGCCGCCTGCGCCTGCGACGTCATCCGTCCGCCAAACGATTTGCCGCCCGCGATCAGCGCCAGCGCGGGGCAGCGGCGCGCCGCTTCCGCAACCGCGGCCCGCACCGCGGCGTGCGCAACCTTCGGCGCATCGGGCCGCTTGCTGCCCTTCTCCATATAGGGAAACTGATAACGCAGCGACGCAATGCCCCGCTCGGCAAGGCCGGCGGCGACCCCCTCCATCGACGCATGACTCATGCCGGCGCCGGCCCCATGCGCGAACGCGTAAACTGCGCGCGGCTGCGGCGGCCGCATCAGCAGCCCCGACACCGCCTCGCCGGGGCCGATCTCAATTCGCAGCCGCTCCGCCAATTCTGCCGTCATGTGATCTGTCTGACACTCTGCCGCATCATCGCAACTCTATACTGGAAAACAGCCGGGGCTGCCTCACCGAGGCCCCACGGCGCTGGATTCATGGACAGACACAGGGTGCCACTATAGGGTGGAATCTTACTAGTTCGCACGCCGAGGATGATTCGTTTTCCAGCGCCTTTTGATAACAGACCGATATTGCGCGCCGACAGCGCGGTTTTGAAGAGGGGGCAGGCCATGCGTGGCAAGACGATT
This sequence comes from Bradyrhizobium sp., assembly GCF_036735945.1. GTDB lineage: Bacteria > Pseudomonadota > Alphaproteobacteria > Rhizobiales > Xanthobacteraceae > Bradyrhizobium. The sequence continues at coordinate 90,192 of NZ_DAINNI010000002.1, forward strand.
GCGAAAATTGTGATCGGGCTGGCGGTCGTCGGCATCGGCTACGCCGCCTTCAAGGACGACATCGCCAAGCTCTGGCAGGATCTTCACGTCAGGATCGTGGAGCGTCCGGCGCCGAAGAAGACGGTGTGGCTCGACCAGGGGATCGCGAAGGACAAGCTGAGCTGGTTCTACCACGCCGACCAGGGAACGCGGACCTTCGGCTTCCCCTACAAGTGGCTCATGGCGCTCGAGCAGCCGACGATTTCCTGGGTGCCGTTCACCGACGTCGGTCTCTTCAGCGACCCTGCCTATCTCGATCGCTACGGCTTCATTGCCGATACCGTCATCCCCGGCAAGGAGACGCTTCCGATCGGCTTTGCGATAGGCAAGCCGATGCTCGATCCGACCGGCGCGATATGGCGCAATCCGCGAACCAAGCAGGAGATGGAAGGTGTCGGCCTGACCTGCGCGGCCTGCCACACCGGCAGCTTCACCTTTAAGGACACCGCCGTCGTCATCGATGGCGGGCCCGCGCTCACCAATCTCTTCGCGATGAAGCAGGGCATGGGCATTTCGCTGGCGCTGACGCGGTACTGGCCCGGCCGCTTCGGCCGCTTCGCCGACCGCGTCCTGGGGCCGGACTCCAGTGTCGACGACCGCGAGGCGCTGAAGACCCAACTCGACCAGGTTCTCGCCCAGTACAAGCAGGTCAAGAATCTCGAAGAACGCGTCGCCTCCCACAGCATCGTCGAAGGCTACGGACGGCTCGATGCGCTCAACCGGATCGGCAACCAGGTGTTTTCGATCGACCTGAAGAAGCCGGAAAACTACGCCGGCTCCTCCGCGCCGGTACACTTCCCCCGGATCTGGAACACGCCGTGGTTCGACTGGGTTCAGTATAACGGCTCGATCATGCAGCCGATGGTGCGCAATGCCGGCGAATCGCTCGGCGTCTCCGCGGAGCTCAACCTGACCGATCCGTCGAAGGGCCTCTACAAATCGAGCGTCGACGTGAAGTCGCTCGACGCCATGGAGATGATGATCAAGGGCAACAAGCCGCCGAACGCCGCGGACGGTTTCTCGGGACTCAGATCGCCGAAATGGCCGGCCGACATTCTGCCCGCGATCGACCAGAAACTCGCCGACAAGGGCGCTAAACTCTACGAGACCCATTGCCAGGAATGCCACCGCCCGCCGATCACGAGCGCAGCGTTCTACGATTTCAACAACAAGGACTGGTGGACCAGGAACCAGAACGGCGAAGCGATCCTCAAGGTGGAGAACATCCCGATCTCGCATATCGGCACCGATCCGGCGCAGGCGGCGGACATGATGGCCCGTACGGTCTCAGTGCCCGAAAATCTCGGCATCAAGAACCCCGGCTTTGCGTTCGCGCTCGGCGAACTCGTCGAGAAGACCGTCAACACCATCTACGACCAGACCAGGCCGCCGATGAGCGAGGCGGATCGCAAGCGGATCGACGGCTACATGCCGAACGAACTCCGCGGCGAACTGGCCTACAAGGTGCGTCCGCTGAACGGCGTCTGGGCGACGCCGCCCTATCTGCACAATGGCTCGGTGCCGACCATCGACGATCTGCTCGGCGATCCGGAGCAGCGGCCGAAGAAATTCTATCTCGGCAGCCGCGAATACGACGAGGTGAAGGTTGGTTACAAGAACATTCCGATGACCAACGCCTTCGAATTCGACACCTCGATTCGCGGCAACTCGAATCGCGGCCACGAATTTCGCAAGGATTTCAGCAAGGACAAGGCAATCAAGGGCGTGATCGGGCCGGCGCTGTCGGCGGATGATCGCAAGGCGCTGATCGAGTATCTCAAGACGCTTTGAGTTCGCAGGCACGCCACCGCGACCGGGCATTGCCCGGTCGCCATCACAAATGAATCGTTTGTGGCGAGCGCCTACCGGCTCGCCACCAGCCGCAGGCCCGGCTTGATCGTTTCTTCGAGTTCGGACTTGAGCCGGTGCACGCGCGGATCGCCCGAGCGCGCGGCGCACACCGCGAATTGATTGACCGATCGCTTGAGTGCGTGCCGCTCTTCCGCCGTTCGCGTCACCTGCGGGCTGGACAGCCTCAGCACCATGCCGCCGAGTTGCACCAGCACGTCGTCCAGCGCCCGATCCATTCCAGCAAACTGATTCATCGCACCACTCCCTCAAAAGGAGTAATGAGCCGCGCGCCGGTCCGTTCCCCGCGCGCCCGCTTACGGATAATGTCCGGTAAACGGAGGGCAATTCTATCAGCGCTTTCAGCGCGTCCGGTTGCGGGAACCATTACCAATTGAAGGAAATCGGCAAGGCCGTCCGGCAACAGGGCTGCCCGGCGAATGGCGCAATTGCCGTGACCCGGCCCGTTACCTACACTCCCGCCCTACTTCAGATGAGGCTTCGCATGATTCCGCCGCTCGATCCCGTCGTTGCCCAGATCATCCCGCTTTTGCCGCTGCGCGATCCCGCGGCGATGACGCCGCAGACCTGCCGCGACGACCTGCGCGCATTGGCCGCGGCGCGTGCGGCGGTGCCGCCGCCGCCGGTTGCAAGCGCGGAAGACATCAAGGTGAAGGGTGCGGCCGGCTTCCTCAACGCGCGGGTCTACCGGAACGCGACCGGGAAATCCCCGACCGTCGTATTCTTTCACGGCGGCGGCTGGGTCGCCGGCGATCTCGAGACCCATGACCGGCAGGCGCGCTGGCTTGCGATCGAGACCGGCGCGGTCGTCGTCTCCGTCGACTATCGCCGCCCGCCCGAGGTGCGCTTTCCCGGCGCGTTCGAGGACGCCTTCGCGGCGACGAAGGATGTCATTGCCCGCATCGCCGAGTTCGGCGGCGATGCCGCGCGCCTCGGCGTCGCCGGAGACAGCGCCGGCGGCAATCTCGCAGCGAGCACCGCCCTCGCCTGCCGCGACGCCGGCATCAAGCTCGCGGCGCAAATGCTGGTCTATCCCGTCATCGACGTGCTCGGCAATTTCGCCGATGCAGCCGAGAATGCGCGCTTTCCCTCGCGCACCGAGAACGCGGACGGCTATTTCCTGACCCGCGCGACCATGGAATGGTTTTCCGGACACTATCTCGAGGATCGCGCCCACGGCGCCGACTGGCGCGTGTCGCCGCTGCGCGCCAGCAATCTCGCAGGCCTCGCACCCGCGGTCGTCTGCACCGCCTGGTTCGATCCGCTGCGCGACGAAGGCAAGGCCTATGCGGATGCGCTGAAGGCCGCCGGCGTGCCGACCAGCTATCATGACGGCCTCGGCCTGATCCACGGCTATTTCGGCCTCGGCGAGACGTCCGAGACCGCCAGGCGCGAGGCGCAACGCGTCCGCGCCGGGTTCAAGATGCTGCTGGACAAGGGCGCGTAGCGAGGCGCCGCGCCGTCCCGGCGTGAAGCGACCGGCCGTTCACACGGTTTCGATCGTCACCTGATCGGCGAGGCGCGCGACTTCGTCAGGCCGGCATAATTCCGTTCCCGGATGGATCAGCGCCGCCGCGCCCGCGGCCACGGCCAGACGGAAGGCATCCGCGATAGCGGCCCCGCCGGCGAGCCGCCAGACCAGCGCGCCAAGGAAGCTGTCGCCGGCCCCGACCGCGCTCCGCGGCGTGATCGGGATCGGCGGCGCACGCAGGATGGCCTCGCGCGTCACCAGCGCTGCGCCAAGGTGGCCCATCGTCAAGGCCACCACCGCAGCTTTCTTCCGTTCAACCAGCTCACGCGCGGCGGTCTCCCATTCGTAGGCGTCGGAGGGTTCGCTGCCGCTCAATTCGCGCATCTCCCGCAGATTCGGCTTGATGAGGTCGACGCCCTCGGCCGTCGCTGCGGCGAGCGCCGGTCCCGACGTGTCGAGAATGAGCTTAGCGCCGCGCGGCTTCGCGATCCGCGCCACGCGCGCATAGAAATCGTCGGGAACGCCGTCAGGCAGGCTGCCGCTGGCGACCAGAAAGCGCGGAAACGGCTCGATCGCCGCAACCAGCTTCAGGCATTCCTGCCACTCGGTTTCGCCGAGCCGCGGCCCCGGCAGAATGAAACGGTACTGCTTGCCCGCGCCGATCTCGTCGACGAAGAAATTCTCGCGCGTTTCGGCCGCAATGCGCCAGGTGTGGCTGGTCACCCCTTCGGAATCGAGCAATTGCCGCAGCAGAATTCCGATCGCCCCGCCGACCGGGTAGATCGCACGGGCATCGCCGCCGAGCCGCCTGATCACCCGCGCGACATTGATCCCGCCCCCGCCGGGATCGCGCCGCTGCGTTCGGCCGCGCAGCTTGGCCACCGGCACGATCCTGTCGACAGCCGTCGAGAGATCAATCGCGGGGTTCGGGGTGATGGTGGCGATATCGGTCATCGGCTGTTTCAAACCGCGGCGATCCGCGCAAATGGACCCGAACGAGCTGGCGATCCCGGGAAGACTCGAACTTCCGACCTACGGTTTAGGAAACCGTCGCTCTATCCGGCTGAGCTACGGGACCGCGGACCTGCTGCAAGCAGGTGCTGGGCCGTTACATAGCAAAGCGGGCGCGACATCGCCAGCCCTTCGGACGGGGCCAAAGACGTGGATACCCGTGGCGTATCGCAACAGGCACCCATGCCGGGAACGGGTTAGATGTCAGCGCGTATCGATGCGTTGGTGTCGCAGCAAGAAGCCGGCAAAATGACTGCGTCCATCGTTCCCCGTTGCGACCGGCTGCCACCCGGCAGGGGTTGACGGTCCAACGCGCAAGACCGCGACTAGTTTCCAAAATGCGGGGCAATGCCGCCATCGCCAAAACTTCCGCAGCCGGCCGAGGAACATTCGCTCGCGCGTTCGGTTCTAGAAGCACCAATCAACCTTTCGAGGAGTGCTACATGCAGAAACTTTTCGCCGCGGCTCTTGTGAGCGCCGCCGTATTCAGCGTACCCGCCTATGCGCAGTCCCCGCAGACGGCTCAGCCCGCCGCGCCTGCCGCGACGACCGCCGGCTCGCATGAGAAGATGATGCTGAAGGGCGACTGGCGCGCATCCAAGCTGATGGGCCTCAACGTCTATAACGACGCCAATGAGAAGCTCGGCGACATCAACGAACTGATCGTGGACAAGAACGGCAAGGTCGCCGCTGTTGTCATCGGCGTCGGCGGCTTCCTCGGCATGGGCGAGCACGACATCGCCGTCTCCATGGACAAGCTGAAATTCATCGAGGAGCCGACCCGCACCAGCTCGACCGCACCGACGACGAAGGAAACAACGACCAGGGAAACGACGACCGGCGCGGCCACCAGCACCGCCACGACCGCGCGCGCCAACACGGCGACCGACTGGAAGCCCGACCACGCCATGATGAGCGCCACCAAGGATCAGCTCAAGGCGCTGCCGCAGTTCAAGTACTCGGACTACAACTAAAACGTCCGGCAGCTGAAACGATCAAGGCCCCACCTCGGGTGGGGCCTTTTTCGTGAGTGGATCGGGGATCAAGGCCCTTGTCGCCGATGCGCACCCCAATGCCCTGAGTCTCGATATTGTTCTTGCGAACGACGACCTGGCCCCGCGGCATGTTCGATGTCACGGCGCTTCCACGACCTGTACCGAGACCGCCATCCGGTCGAAGGCATCTGACGGTCCTTCCCATGAACCGGACAGGGGAGAAGCCTTCTCCTGTTCGCGCGACACGCCGACCGGGATATGTTCGCTGCTGACCAGCTTGTTGTTTGTGGGATCGAAGCCGCGCCATCCTGCGCCAGGAATGTAGATCTCGGTCCACGCGTGGGTCGCGCCATGCTGGCCCTCGGCCATCTGGATATAGCCGGTGACAAATCGCGCGCCGAAGCCCCAATATCGAGCGGCCTCCATCATGAACACCGCGAAGTCGCGGCATGTCCCACTGCCGCGCGTGAGGGTCTCATTCGGCAACTGAACCCCATACGCATCACGGGATTCGTATTTGAATGACCGATAAATGTGGGTGTTCAAATTGCTCAAGAGATCGGTCGTCTTGATGACTTGACCAGGCCGATAAAGATCCAGCAGCCACTTGTGGAGTATCGTGCCGTCGCAGGGATGGCTCGGCAGGCGATACGCCATCAGATCGATATGCTCCATCGAAAGTCAGAATGACGATGGAATTATCGTAGGCGTCGCGCAGCCAGCTTACCTCCGCTCTTGGTTCGACATTGACGTGCGCCCTCGCAATGTGGGCGTCGTGCCCCTCGCGGGGCCGCATCATCGCTCGATGAGGACCAAATGTGACGGGCTTCTTGTAGAAATACTCGGTCTTGTGGATGATGCGGATGCGTTTCATGAGGCAGTTCCTTTCGGCGGCACGCTGTCAGCACACGATCTCCCGCCAGTGCACCATGGTTGCCGCATTGCCCACTACCAGCAGGCCCGCAAATGAAATAGGCTTCCACGAGGCCTCAACCAATTCGCCCGACTGCAGCAAGGCATCATGACATCACCAGCCAATTCGCTTGTGGCACCGGATTTCCTGACGCTCACTCTCGGTCTGGTCGTCTATTTTTTCGGCGTGATCGTAACGCGAAAGGTCGCGTTTCTGCGCAATTACAACATCCCGGAGCCGGTCACCGGTGGATTTCTTGCGGCGGTTGCCCTGTGGGCCTTTCATGCCGCCACCGGCCGGGAAATCGGCTTCGAGATGATCGCCCGTGACAGGTTGCTGGTTATCTTCTTCGCGGCGGTTGGAATCAATGCCCGGTTGACCGATCTGCTCGCCGGCGGAAGAGCACTGGTCGTCCTGTGCGTGCTGACAACGATTTTCGTTTTTCTGCAGAACGTGATCGGAACGCTCGGCACTTCGCTGTTCGGCCTGCCCTCGGCCGCAGGCGTGATCATGGGCTCTATCGCGCTCGTCGGGGGACATGGCACGACAATCGCCTGGGCGCCCGCGATTGCGGCGGAGCATGGATTTCCTGCCGCGGTCGAAACCGGTACGGCGGTGGCGACCCTGGGTTTGATCATGGCGAGCCTTCTCGGCGGACCGGTCGCAAAATTCCTTATCGAGCGTCAAAAACTAGGCCCTGGGATTGCAGCGGCCGGCGCTGACGCGATAGCGCCTGAGGCGAACATCACGGCGATCGACAAGTACAGCTTGATGCATGCCCTGCTCATGGTCAATGTCGCCGTGATCCTTGGATATCTGGTGCACGGACCGATCACCGAGCTTGGCGTCAAGCTGCCGCTCTTCGTGCCGTGCCTCATCATGGGCATCGTATTGTCCAACACGATCCCTTTGATCTTTCCAAAGTTGCCGTGGCCCGCGCGCACGCCGTCACTGGAGCTCGTTTCCGACTATGCCCTCTCGGTATTTCTCGCGATATCGCTGATGAGCATGCAGCTCTGGACCCTCGTCGATATCGCTGGCCCGTTGCTGGTCGTCGTCGCCATGCAGGCGGTCGTGGCCGTAGCCTTCATCATCATGGTGCTGTTCCCGCTGCTCGGCCGCGACTACCAGGCCGCCGTCCTGAGTGCCGGATTCACCGGTCTTACCCTCGGAGCCACGCCGACCGCGATTGCGAGCATGACCGCCGTCACCGAGCACTACGGCCCGTCACCAAACGCGTTCATTATTTTGCCTCTGGTCTCCGCCTTTTTCGTCGACATCGTCAACGTGATCGCAATCAAGCTGTTTCTTGCTCTTTGATCAGACGCGCACGAACTCCTTCACGGAGTCCATGAAGCCTTAAGTCATCCGATCAGCATCCCCTTCGGCCGGCACTCGCGCGCCGGCCTTCGCGTGCCACTCGCCCCGCCCTACGCCTTGATGTTGTTCTCGCGCACGACCTGGCCCCAGATGCCGACCTGCCTGGCGAAGAAGGTGGAAAAATCCTTGCCGTCGGCAAGCAGCAGCGTCATCTGCTGGGTCTCCTGCAGCTGCGATGCCACGCTGGGCTCGCTCAAGATTTCCTTCACCGATTTCGCCATGCCGGCGATGATGTCGGGTGGGGTGTCCTTGGGCGCGAAGACGCCCCACCAGGCCAGCGTCTCGACATCGGGATAGCCCGCCTCGATCGCGGTCTGGGTGTCCTTGAGCACGGGCATTCGTTCGCGGCCCAATTGCAGGATCGGCCGCAACATGTTGGTGCCGAGCTGCGCGGTGATCAGCGCCGCCGATCCGATGATCATGTCGACATGGCCGCCGAGCACGTCGTTCATCGCCGGGCCGCCGCCGCGATAGGGTACGTGGGTGATCTCGACGCCGGCCTTCTTGCCCAGCACCGTCATCGCGAGATGGCCGAGCGTGCCGATGCCGACGGACGCATATTTCACCGCACCGGGATTCGCCTTGCAGGCCGCGATCACGTCGGCAAAATTCTTGTAGGGACGCTCCGCATTCGCCGCGACGACATAGGGCGCGGTGCCGACCAGGAACACCGGCACAAGATCCTTCTCGACATCGAGACCCGGCTTTTCCAGGATCGACGGAATCACCGCGTGCGAATCAAACGTCACCAGGAATGTCGCGCCATCGGGCGCGCTCTTGGCGACCTGGATGGCGCCGAGCGAACCGGCGGCGCCGGACTTGTTCTCCACCAGAACGGTGCGGCCGAGCCTGGTTTGCAGATGCGACTGCAGCAGCCGCGCCAGCGCGTCGGTGGAGCCACCCGGCGGAAACGGCACCACCAGCGTCATGTTCTTGGCCGTCTGCCCCAGCGCCGGCGTCACCACAAACGCGGCCGATGCCGCAAGCAGATTGCGTCGTGTAATCTTCACCTGAACTTTCCTCCCGATGACGCCTGCGATCTTGTTTTTGTTCGCAGGCTTTATCTATGTCCCGAAGCCGGACCCGGCTTTCTTATACTCGGGCCGCGGCGGGCTGAAAATGTCAAGCACACGCGCCCCGTCGGGTCCTGCCCGCATGGTGTGCGGAACGTTACCGGGCGTGCGCCAGAAGTCGCCCTTCTTCACCGCTATCTCCTCCCCGCCCTGAACGCGGATCGCGGAGCCGTCGAGCAGCACGCCCCATTGCTCCTCGGGGTGATGATGCAAGGTGCCTTGCGCGTTCGGCCCGAGCGTCACCACGGAGAGCATGGCCTGCTCGCCGGAAAAGATCCGCGTCGTGACGCCGGCGGCGAGTTCGCGAAACAGGCCGTCGGCCGGGTTGTCGAGATTGTGAAACTCGTCCTTCTGACTCATGATTCCTCCGTCAGGCTTCAAGACACGTCGGGCTTCAGGACTTGCCGTAGCTGCCCTGGTAGCGGCCTTCGCGAATCGAGATGATCGTTTGTTCCTCGCGCGCGATCTGGGCGCGCACCGCTTCCAGCAGGCTGGCCGCCACAGCAGTGGGAAACGACACCACGCCGTCCTCGTCGCCGACCACGATGTCGCCGGGCGAGATGACCGATCCGCCGATCGAAACCGGCACGTTGATCTCGCCCGGGCCGCTCTTGTAGGGGCCGCGGTGGATGGCGCTGCGCGCAAAGCAGGGAAACTCCGAGGCCGCGAACGAGGCGACGTCGCGGATCGCGCCGTCGATCACATAGCCGACGGCGCCCCTGTATTCGGCGATATTCTTCATGATCTCGCCGACCAGCGCCCGCGACTCATCGCCCCCGCCATCGACCACGATCACGTCGCCGGGGCCGGCCAGTTCGAGCGCCCGGTGGATCGCCAGATTGTCCCCCGGCCGCGTGCGCACGGTGAAGGCGACGCCGACCAGCTTGCCGCCGCGATGGAAGGGCCGCAGGCCGACCGCTCCCGGCAGCCGGGCAAGATTGTCTGAAATGACCGAGGTCGGCGCGCCCCTGAAGGCCTCGATCAGGTCGGGCGCGGGCTTCGGCACGCTGGTCATGGCTGTCGTGATGCTCATGCAGACTGTTTCCCCCTTGTGCCTTGAACCAGGCCGTTTTCAGCCATCAAGCCTTTTCAGCCATGCCGCATGGCGCGGCCACTTGAATTGTTCCGTTGCCGCAAAACCAATAGCATTCCGCAGGAGCAGCTATAATGGATTTGCAACACACCATGCGGCAGTCCTGCGACACCTTATCATCGGGTTCCACGGGCAAGCCACGGCCGCAACGTGAAATCGCGCTTGCCTGGCCACACCTGTTAATATCAGTTTAACCAGACCATTCGACGCTACGATCGGATTCGACGATTCAAACCAATCGCTTCACAATGCCATTTCAGAACCTTTCGCCTTCACCGGCGCTCTCGATCGTTGAGTTTTCCGACATCGACGCCTTCCGGCCGGTCGAGTTCGTCGCGGAAGCTCGCAGCGTGCCGCTCAGCCTTGCGAATTTTCATACGGCGCGCGCAATCGTGCAGTTGCCGCATTGCCAGATCGGCGTGCTCTCCTCGTTTCCGCGCATCATCGATGTCAGCTACCGCTCCGCGCAGGGCGTTGTCATCTTCCAGCTCAAGGACGCCCACGAAGTATCGGTCAACGGTCTCACCGTGGACCGTCCGACCTTTGTCGGCATGCGCGGCAATGTGGATCTGCAATTCGTCGAGCCGCACGGATCACTGCACGCCATCATCACCTTGGGGCCCGCCCTGCGCGACCGTGAATGGCTCGATACGCCGGACGAGTTATGCGCGTTCACGCCGCTTGCCGACGACCTGGCGACGGTTCGATCGGCCACCACGCGCATTCTGCAGATGGCTTCCGCCCGGCCAGACCTGTTTCAGGAGCCGAATTCGGCGCTCACCATTCAGGAAGGCCTGTTGCGCGCGATCGATGAGATGTTCCGCGGCAGCAGGACGTCGGAATTGACGAACCGGATTGCCAGCCGCGGCTATTGCCGTCTCGTGCGCATCATCGACGAGTATGTCGCCTTCCATGCCGCCTCGGCGATCTACAGCGCCGACCTTGCCGAAACATGCGGCGTGTCGGTGCGAACGCTGGGCACCGCGGTCGCGACCGTGCGCGGCATGAGCCTGCACCGCTATTTGCGTCTCAAGCAACTCTGGTCGGCCCGCGGCCAGCTCGTGAAAGGATCCGACGCCGTCACCGTGACGTCGTGCGCGCGCGCCAACGGCTTTCATCACATGGGCGAATTCGCCAGGCTCTATCGCGCGACCTTCCACGAAACGGCGTCGCGCACATTGGCCCGCGCCCGAGGTTCTGACTAATTGAGGCTCCGACTGATTCTTGCCACAATGTGGCGTACTTCTCCGGCCGCTCTAAGATGGCGCGGTTAGAATCGGTTCAACATCTCGCGCGCAGTCCTGCTTCGCCATTGGATTTCTTCAAATTTTCTAATGGCCTAGCACCGTGTTCCAGCGGTCACATGGCACAGGTAGAGTCTCAACACCAGCGGGAAAATCGTGCAATTTCGGCGTGACAGCGCTGCCAAAATGATGACAATCGACTCAAGCAAAGTTCCCAAGAGAATCGACAGGAAACTCTCGTCCGTGATCGCCTCACGTGCATCTTCATTTGTTGTAGCCACGATCGGCGGGCTGTTCGTGCTCGCGCCGTTGGCTGCGGATGCCCAGTGGTGGCGCAGCGCGCCGTATGACTTCGAATCCTGCGCCGACGTGGCCGAGCAGGCGAAGACCAAGGAAGAAAAGACGACGAAGCTCGCCGAGTGTAATGCGAAATACGCCGGCCGCCGCAAGTCCGGTGGCGGATACACCTATTACGACTTCATGCAGGACCGGACCTTCGACATCGCGGGCCCCAACCCGACGCCGGAAGAGCAGAAGAAGATCGACGAGCAATATACCGCCTATCTCGAGCGCGAGCGGCGCAATCACGCCGCGGCCCAGGCGGCCGCCAAGCAGGCAGAGCCGCCGGCGCAGGAGGTCCAGCAGGTCTCGCTGCGCGACGAGCCGATCTCCCCTCCACCGGTCGAATTCGAAAAGGTGCCGATACCGGTGGCAAGCCCGGTCAAGCAGGCCGCGCGCCTGCGGGCCGCCCATTGCGCCAAGAACCAGTTCTCCTGTGAATGGCCGCGGCTCTCCGAGAGCCTCAACGGGCTGAAGCGGATTCTGAATCCGCAGCAACAACCGCAACAACAGCAGCAAGCCTCCAGGCAGAAGAAGGGCTGATCTTTCCGATCAGTGCGTCCGCCCGCGCTTGACGCGGCGCGACTTGACGGCCGGCGCTGTGGCCGCACGCGACGCCGCCCGCTGCTCTTGCAGCCTCGCATCATAGCCGGGCGACGGTGTCACCGTCGGCGGCACGGCGCGGGCCGGGGTCGATGCCGCGCCCGCCGAGACAACCGCAATGGCAACCGCGATCAGCGCCAGATTTATTCGCTTCATTCGCCTCTCCCTCGCGCGCAATCAGTTCAACACATTTTCGCGCGTTCAGCTCGCGCGAACCTGATCCGGCGTCAGGCCGGGCGATCCCCGGCCCTCGCGCTCGGCACGCCGGATCAATTCCACGATCCGGCGTGACAGCGGCGCCTTGAGCCCGTGACGCACAGCTATCCCGGTGATGACGCCCTGCAGATAGTCGATCTCGGTGCGGCGGCCATGTTTCAGATCTTCCCACATCGACGAACGCGCCTCAGGATCGATCTTCATGGTCCGCCCGAGCAGCGCTTCGAAGATCGTATCAGGCAGGCGGAGCAGCGACGGCAGCCATGCGAGCGGGACCGGCGTCGGCGACACCGGCCTGATGCCCTCGGCGCGGATCGCGGCGAGACCCTCGGCGACCTGGTCGGCGAACAGGCGCCGCCATTCACGCTGACCGATTTGCCGGCGCAGCGGCAGGTCGGCCAGCGCGTTGAGCGCGTTGTTGAGATTGAGCAGCAGCTTGCCCCATTGCACGCCTTCGATGTTCGTCCTGCTGCGCACCTTCAGGCCCGGCACCGACAGCTTCCCGGCCGGCAGCGCCTCGTCCCGTTCGATCACGATGTCGCCGGAGGTCGCGCGATGAAACCGCCCCTCACCCAGCGCGATCACGTTGAACGGCACCATGCCGCCGAGCACGCGCCGCCCCGGCAGGCGCTCGCGCAGCACCGCAACGTTGCCGACACCGTTTTGCAGGCTGACGACGACGGCATTGGCCGGCGCATGCTTCGCGATGATGTCGGCCATACCGGCGGTATCCGCGCTCTTGACGGTTACCAGCACGGTGCCGGCGCCTTCGAAAATAGAAGGATTTTCCGACAATGCGAGTGAGGCACGTGGAATGGTCCGATCGAACCCTTCAAAACTCGTCGACCGCAGCCCATTGGCTTCGATTTCAGTAATCACGCGCGGGCGCGCCAGCAGCGCGACGCGGCGGCCGCTGGCCGCCAGCATGCCGCCGACGAAGCAGCCGATGCTGCCCGCCCCCGCAATACCGATCGCCGGCCCCGAAACCATTTCGCACTCACCGCGTTACACCGGGCTTCGAATAGCAGAGCGCGCGTGCCGTGCCTATCGCAGGCGCCGGCCGTGCCACTTCTTGTAACAGTCATGGCCCGCCGTTATGTTGACGCGGGGCTACGGAGGAGACGACCATGGGTTTACTCGACGTACTCAACGGCATGCAGAATGGCCCGCGCGGCCCGAGCACCCCCAGCGCACAATCCGATAGCGGCGGCGGCATGTCGCCCATGACAATGGCGATCCTGGCGCTGTTGGCCTGGAAGGGCATCAAGCATTTCACCGGCAATCAGGCCGGCGCCGCGCCGCGCCCCACACCCGTACCTCCGCCCGCACCCGGCCATGTGACTGCCGGCATGCCCGGCGGCGGCGCGGGCGGGATGAGCGACCTGCTCAAGGGCGGGCTGGGCGGCCTGCTCGCAGGCGGCGCGGCTGGCACCGTCCTGAGCGGCGGCCTCGGCGATCTCCTCAAACAGTTCCAGCAGAACGGGCTGGGCGATCAAGCCGACTCGTGGGTCAGCAACGGGCCCAACAAGCAGGTCTCGCCCGGCGACCTCGCCAACGCGCTCGGCGTCGACCAGATCGACTCCCTCGCCTCGCAGAGCGGCCTGTCGCGCAACGATCTGCTGCAAGGCCTCAGCCAGTACCTGCCCGACGTCGTCAATCATCTGACGCCGGACGGAAGGCTGCCGAGCGACAACGAGATGTCGGGCCGGATTTGACGCCGCGCATCAGCGCGGCAGCCCCGCGCTGCTTCACCATCGACGGATCGGAAAGGGACAGCACATGAGCGGCATCATCTGGGTCATCGTCGTCGGCTTCATCGCCGGCATCATCGCGCGGATCGTTTCGCCGGGGCCGAACAACCCGAGCGGCTTCATCCTGACCACGGTGCTCGGCATCGCCGGCGCGTTTCTGGCCACCTTCATCGGCCAGGCCATCGGCCATTACGGCCCGGACCAGGGCGCCGGCTTCATCACCGCCACCATCGGCGCGCTGGTGGTGCTGTTCATCTGGAACCGGCTGGTGGCCAGCCGGGTGATATCGGATCCCGGGAATCGATAGAGGGCACCATTCCCTCCGCCGTCATTGCGAGCGAAGCGAAGCAATCCATCGTGCGGCGGGCGAAGCATGGATTGCTTCGTCGCTGCCGCTCCTCGCAATGACGGGGTTAGTCCGTAGCCGTCACAGCACCAGATGCATGCCCGCATCCATGCGGACGAACTCGCCCGTCATGTTGCTCGACGCCGGCGAGGCCAGGAAACACACCAGTTGCGCGATGTCCTCGGCGGTGGACGCGATCTTCAGCGGCACCTTCGCGACCACGGCGTCGCGCACCGCCTTCGCACCGGCCTCGCCGCGGCCCTTGGTGAACCACGGCGTATCGATATAGCCGGGGCACACCGTGTTGACGCGGATCAGCGGCGCCAGCGCGCGCGCCAGTGATTGCGTCATGGTGTTGAGCGCGCCCTTGCTCGCGGCATAGGCGACCGAGGAGCCGCCGCCGGAAATGCCGGCGACCGAGGAAACGTTGACCACGGCGGACGGCTTGCCGGAAGCCTTCGCGCCGGCTTCGAGTTGCGCGCGCGCCGCGCGGATCATCTGGAACGGGCCGATGGTGTTCACCGCATAGATGCGCTGAAAATCCTCCGCCGACAGCCCGTCGAGATCGTGATGCGGCACGTGCTTGGTCGTGCCGGCATTGTTGACGAGCACGTCGAGCCGGCCCCAGGACGCGGCGGCGGCCGCGATCTTCTTGCAATCCTCGTCGCGCGAGACGTCGCCCTGCACCACCACGACCTCGGCGCCGGCGCTGCGGCAGAGGTCGGCGGTGGCTTCAGCTTCCGCCTTGCTGTTGGAATAATTGACGACGATGCGCGCGCCGCCCCTGGCCAGAATGGCGGCGGTAGCGGCCCCGAGGCCCGAGGCAGAACCGGTGACTATCGCGCACAAACCATCCTTCGACATCCGCATTTCCTTCTGTTGTTTTTGGCTGGGCTTCGAACGCGCCCGCTGGTAGGCCGGCCGTACCATATCGCGCGGCCGATCGCGCGCAACCTCGGCCAAATCCGTTTCGCGGAATTATTCTCGGATGCTCGATCATCATGCCGCCCTCGCAGGCCGCCCTGCGGAGAGCGCTTGTCAGGGCTATGGCTTTTGCCCATCATAAAGCGCAAGAAAAGACCGCAGCCGCCCCCGGCGCTATCCGTCGGGATTGGCATGCCAATTTCAAATCGGGGAACGCTGTGGCGGAGAGTGAGAACATCGTTGCCGAGACCGCGGAGAAAATCTTCGCCGATCTCGCCGACGCCCAAACCATCAATCGCGACAAGAAGGGTGAATGGAAAGCGCCGCTGTGGCAGGCGCTGACGGACGCCGGTCTGCCGCTGGCCTGGGTGCCGGAGGATTGCGGTGGCTCGGGCGCGTCGCTGGCCGAAGGCTTCAGCGTGCTGAGCGCCGCGGGCCGCTTTGCCGTCGCAGTCCCACTCGCCGAAACCATGCTGGCCGGCTGGCTGCTCGCCCAGGCCAGGATCGCTTCGCCCGACGGCGAGATGACGGTGGTGCCGGCGAGCCCGAAGGACCGGATTACCGTCAATGCCGACGGCAGCCTCTCGGGCCGGGCCCGCGGCGTGCCGTTCGCCAAGGCCGCCAGGCATTTTGCGGTGCTCGCCGCCGATGCGAAGGGCAACTTCTCCATCGCCCTCGTCGACGCCGGCAAATGCCGGATCGAGTCCGGCCTCAACCTCGGCGGCGATCAATCCGACGTGGTGACGCTCGACAAGGTGCAGCCGGCCGCGATCAAGCCGGCGCCGAAAGGGTTCGACCAGACCCGGCTGATGCTGATGGGCGGCGTCGCACGCTCCCTGCAGATCGCGGGCGCGCTGGAATCGATGCTGGAGATTTCAGTGCGCTATTCCAACGAGCGCGTCGCGTTCGAGAAGAAAATTTCCAAGTTCCAGGCGGTGCAGCACAATCTGGCTCGGCTTGCCGGGGAATCGGCGGCGGCGCTGGCCGCGGCAACCTCGGCCGCCGACGCGATTTCCAACGCCACCGACTTCAACGACGAAGTGTTCCTCGAAGCCGTCGCGGCAAAAATCCGCTGCGCGGAAGCAGCGGAGAAAGGCGGCGGCATCGCCCACCAGGTGCACGGCGCGATCGGCTTCACCATCGAGCACATCCTGCACCGCTATTCGCTGCGCGCGCTCGCCTGGCGCGACGATTTCGGCTCGGAAAGCTACTGGGCGGTCGAGCTCGGCAAGCTCGTCTGTGTCAGAGGCGCCGATGAATTGTGGCCGCTGGTCGCCTCGCGCTGACATCCACACTGATTTGCTGAGAAGTCGAGATAGACAATGACCGCAGCCCTTCGTTTCGATCCGATCCGCCTGCCGGAAAAATGCGAGCAACTGCGCAAGGAAGTCCGCGCCTTCCTCGCCGAGGAAATCGCCGCCGGCACCTTTGATCCGCACAAGCCGAACCGCGAAGACACCGACGTGCCGGAATTCTCCCGCAAGGTCGGCGAGCGCGGCTGGCTCGGCATGACCTGGCCGAAAAAATACGGCGGCCACGAGCGCTCGTTCCTCGAGCGCTATGTCGTCACCGAGGAAATGCGCGTGGCGAACGCACCGACGCGGCGCTTCTTCGTCGCCGACCGCCAGAGCGGCCCGGTGCTTTTGAAATACGCGCCCGAACACATCAAGATGGAGATCCTGCCGCGCATCTGCAAAGGCGAGATCTGCTTTGCGATCGGCATGAGCGAGCCGAACTCCGGCTCGGACCTGTTCGCGGCCAAGACCCGCGCCACCAGGACCGATGGCGGCTATCTGATCAACGGCACCAAGATCTGGACTTCCTCGGCCCATATCGCCGACTACATGATCGCGATCTTCCGCACGTCGCCGCCGACGAAAGAGAACCGCCGCCACGGCCTGACCCAGTTCCTGGTCAAGATGAAGCAGCCGGGCATCCAGGTGAATCCGATCGGCCAGATCACCGGCCAGTACGAGTTCAACGAGGTCGTCTTCACCGACTTCTTCGTTCCCGACGATCACGTGCTCGGCGAGATCGACGGCGCCTGGAAGCAGGCGACCAGCGAGCTCGCCTATGAGCGCTCAGGTCCCGAGCGCTTCCTTGAGACCTATTATGTCCTGACCGAACTGGTGCGCGCCGTCGGCAAGAATCCCGACACCCGCAGCGCCGAGGGCATCGGCCGGCTGGTGGCGCAGGTCCACACCATGCGGCGCATGTCGGTGTCGGTGGCTGGCATGCTGCAGGCCGGCAAGGAGCCGGTGGTCGAGGCCTCCATCGTCAAGGACATCGGCACCATCTGGGAGCAGCAGCTGCCGCACCGCGTGCGCGAGCTTGCCGCCTTCGTCGAGGAAACCGCCACCAACCGCGAGACGCTGGAAAACCAGCTCGCCTTCGCCACCAAGACCGCGCCGAAACTGACGATCCAGGGCGGCACTACCGAAGTGCTGCGCGGCATCATCGCCCGCGGGCTCGGCTTGCGCTAATTCAACGAGGAAACCTCATGACCAAATATACTGATATCGGCGTCGAGAAGCACGGTCACGTCGGCCTGATCGAAATCCGCAAACCGCCGCTGAACTTCTTCGACGTCGCGCTGATCAACCAGATCGCCGACGCGCTGGAGGAATTCGACAACGACGTCGAGATACGAGCTTCCGTGCTCGCCGCGCAAGGCAAGGCGTTCTGCGCCGGCGCCGACTTCTCCGATCCGAAGCGCAAGGAGCAGGAAGAGGAATCGAAAAAGGACCCGGCGGCGAACCTGCCGATCAACCATCTCTACGTCCAGGCCGTGCGCATCTTCCGCAACAAGAAGCCGATCGTCGCCGCCGTTCACGGCGCGGCCATCGGCGGCGGCCTCGGGCTTGCCGTCTCCGCCGACTTCCGCGTCACCTGTCCCGAAGCGCGCTTCGCCGCCAATTTCACCAAGCTCGGCTTCCATCCGGGCTTTGGCCTGACCGCGACGCTGCCTGACCTGGTCGGCAAGAACAATGCGGAGCTGATCTTCTACACCAGCCGCCGCGTCACCGGCGAAGACGCCACAAGGATGGGCCTCGCCAACATCTGCGTGCCGCAGGACCAGGTCCGCACTGAAGCGATGAAGCTCGCCGCCGAGATCGCCGAATGTTCCCCGCTCGGCCTGATCTCGACCCGCGCCACCATGCGCGCCGGCCTCGCCGACCGCGTGCTGGCCGCGACCAACCACGAACTCGTCGAACAGAACAAGCTGCGCCAGACGGAAGATTTCAAGGAAGGCGTCAAGGCCACCGCCGAGCGCCGCGTCGCGAACTTCAAGGGGCGGTAGGGCGGCGCAACTCCCTCAACACGTCGTCCCGGCCTTGAGCCGGGACCCATACGCCGCAGCCCCGGAGAGGGCACAAGGGGAGATGGCTTCCTTCGCCATCAGCAATGGTGGCTATGGGTCCCTGCGTTCGCAGGGACGACGGGCTGGTGGATGGCATTCACCCCACCAGCCTGAACGTCACGCCGCAGAGATCAAAGCTGTCGCCCGACACCTTGCAACCCTTCGCCCTGGCGGCGTCACGCACCTTGCCAACATCGGCGACCTTGAACGTCAATCCACTCATCAGATCGCTGGCGCCGCTGACGAAGCTGAAGCGCGCGTTGGGCAGTTTCAATTCAGCCTGACCGTCCGCACTCTTGCCGGCCGTGATTCCCAGTATCTTGCCCCAATGCGCCGCGAGCCCCTGCGGGTCCGGGCTCTGCATCTCGACGTCGGTCAGCGCCAGCGTCACGTCCTTGCGGATCGCCTTCTGCCAGTCCGGTCCGGCCGGCGGATAGTGGCCGAGCACGTCGTCGCTGCCGTCGGTGTGGTTGAACTCGATGAAGGCGGCGCGGCAATCGCGCGGATGCAGTTGCACGCCGTGATACGGCGCGTGCGTGATCACGTTCGCCGTGCGCACGCCGATCCCGTTGGCGTGCTTGCCGCGCGCATCGGGATCGTCGCAGCAGAAGATCGCCATATAGCCGCCGCGCCCGCCGGTCTTGTCGAGAAAGCGTCCCGCCGCGGTACCCGCCTGGAACGGCGCCACCACCTCGAGCAGGATGGTGTCGACCGGCAGCAGCGCGTTCTCCAGCCCGTACTTCGCGACGTTGCCGTCGCGGTAGCAGACATCGAGGCCCATGATGTCAGAGATATCGGAGATCACGGGCTCGAGATGTGGCGCCACCAGGCAGATCTGCCGCAGCCTGAGATACTCGGCCATCGTCACTGCCCCTGGAAGACGGGCTTGCGCTTCTCGACGAACGCCTTCGCCGCTTCCTTGTGGTCGGCGGTCTCGCCCGAGCGCGAATGATGGATGGCTTCGGCGTCGAAGCAGGCTTCCAGCGACATCGTCTCGGCATTGTTGATGTTGCGCTTGATGTAGCCCAGCGTCACCGACGGCCCCTGCGCCAGCGACATCGCGAGATCATGCGTCGCGCTGTCGATCTCGGCATCCGGCACCACCTTGGTCACCATGCCGAGATTATAGGCCTCCGTCGCGCTCAGCACCGGCGAGGTCAGATAGAGCTCGCGCGCTTTCGCGCTGCCGAGCATCTGGGTCAGGAAATAGGTGCCGCCGTAATCGCCTGACAATCCGACCTTGGCGAAGGCGGTGGTGATCTTGCAGGAGGCGCTGGCGACGCGCAGGTCGCAGGACAGCGCGATCGACAGCCCGGCGCCGGCCGCCGCGCCGTCGAGCTGCGCCACCACGGGCTTCGACATCTGGTGCAGGATTCGCGAGACTTCCATGCCGCGGCGCAGATTGACCATCTTGGCCTCGAAGCCGAGCGGCGCGCGGCCTTCCGCCATCGACTTGACGTCGCCGCCGACGCAGAACGTGCCGCCCGCGCCCTTGATCAGCACGGCGCGCACCTCCTGATCGTCGACCGCGCGCCGCGCCGCCTCCACCAGCCCGCGGGTCATGTCCGGATTGAGCGCATTGCGCCGGTCCGGGCGATTCATGGTGATGGTGAGCAGGCCCTGCTCGAGTTTCTGGAGGACCATTTCGTTTGCGC
Source organism: Bradyrhizobium sp. (assembly GCF_036735945.1). Taxonomy (GTDB): domain Bacteria; phylum Pseudomonadota; class Alphaproteobacteria; order Rhizobiales; family Xanthobacteraceae; genus Bradyrhizobium. Next base: position 110,475 of record NZ_DAINNI010000002.1, read on the forward strand.
TCATGTGTCGTGCTTTCTTTGTTGTTGGTTTTAGGCCGTCATTCCGGGATGGTCCGAAGGACCAGACCTCAGGTGTGCCTTGCACACCGGGGAATCTCGAGATCCCGGGTTCGATGCTTCGCATCGCCCCGGGATGACGCTTCGCGTTATTTCTTCACCAGCGGGCAGCGCGAGGCTTCCAGCGTCTGGAACGCCTCGCTGCCGGGGATCGTCGCCAGCAGCTTGTAAATGTCCCAGCGCGATTTGGACTCTGACGGCTTCTTCACCTCGAACAGGTACATATCATGCACCATGCGGCCGTCCTCGCGGATCTTGCCGTTCCTGGCGAACATGTCGTTGATCGGGGTTTCCTTCATGATCTTCATGACGGCCGCGGAATCAGTGGTGCCCGCAGCCTTCACGGCCTTCAGGTAGTGCGTGACCGACGAATAGACGCCGGCCTGCGCCGAAGTCGGAGCCCGCTTGATGCGCTCCATGAAGCGTTTGGAAAACGCGCGGGTCTCGTCGTTGAGGTCCCAGTAGAATGCTTCCGAAAGCAGCAGCCCCTGCGCCGTTTCCAGACCGATGCTGTCGATATCGGTGACAAAGACCAGCAGCGGCGCAACTTTCTGGCCGCCCTTCATCAGTCCGAACTCGGCCGCCTGCTTGATGCCGTTGACGGTGTCGCCGCCGGCATTGGCCAACCCGATCACCTTGGCTTTCGAAGCCTGCGCCTGCAGAAGGAAGGAGGAAAAGTCAGACGTGTTGAGCGGATGCCGGACGCTGCCGAGCACCTTGCCACCCGACTTCACCACCACGTTGGTGGTGTCCTTCTCGAGATCCTGACCGAAGGCGTAGTCGGCGGTCAGGAAGTACCAGCTATCGAGGCCCTGCTTGACAGCGGCGAGACCGGTCACATTGGCCTGGCCGAAAGTGTCGAACACGTAGTGTACCGTGTAGGGGCCACAGGCTTCGTTGGTGAGCCGGATCGAGCCGGGGCCGTTGAAAATCACGATCTTGTTGCGCGCCTTCGCAATCTCACCGGCGGCGAGCGCAGTGGCCGACGCCGCGACATCGAACAGCATCTCGACGCCCTGATTGTCGAGCATGTCGCGGGCGATGTTGGCGGAAAGGTCGGCCTTGTTCTGATGATCGGCCGCGACGATCTCGATCTTGCGGCCGAGAACTTCGCCACCAAAATCCTCGACCGCCATTTTCGCGGCAGTCTCCGAACCCGGCCCCGTGATATCGGCATAGAGGCTCGACATGTCGAGGATGCCACCGAGCTTGAGCGGCGGCTTGCCTTGCGCCAGCGCCGCAGTCGCCGACATCGCCAGCACCGTGGCGACAATGCCTGTTATTGTTCTTTTCACGAAGGCCTCCCTGTAAACGCGCCGCATTGCCTGCGGGCTTGAAAAATTTTCGGCGCGATCATGCCGCATGGCATCATGAGCGGCAAGGCGCGGGAAAGGAGATTCCGTCGCGATTTCCGTTAAGCGGAATGCCCCCTGCAGGATGGCTGGAGCGACTTGTTCCCCGTAGCTCAACGAGCGAAGGCGGAAGCGAAACCCATCAAACGTTGTGCGGGAGATATCGCTTCGGTCCACCCATCCTGCTGCACTGAGCCTGGCGCTCCACAAATGTACCCACGCGGCAACCGTCCATTCATCATGAACATCCAACTCGCATGGCGCTCTTCCGCCAAGGTTGCTATAGTGACTGAAAGCAACCTGGTGGGAGCGGTCCGTGCCACGATCGATAACACTTCGCTTCGATCTGAATGCCGGCGGCGACCCGGAATTCCTGAACATTCACAAGATACGAAACTACGCTGAAGCGTTGAGCCTGGAGCTGGAGCGATCCGGGCTGGGCTCGCTGCCGATGGATGACGCCGACCGCGCAACGACACATGTCCGTGTTTCGCGGATACGAAAGCGCAATTTGCGACGATGCCTGGCGCTCGTCGACGAGCTGCTCGATCAGCACTTCATGATGGACACCGTCGCCATCCGCGTCGAGGATCAGACGGGCGGGATTGAATCGTGATCTCACATTGGATAGCCGCAGCCGCGCTCATCCTCCTCGTCGCAGGAGGCATGGCCATCGCCTGGCCTTTCCGCAAGCACGCCAAGAACCCTGGGGAGGGCGGCGCTGACATTTCGGGCCCTGGTCCATGGATAGACGGGTCGCATCATGGCTCCGATGGTGACGCATAGGCCCGCAGTTCATGCATGGGACGGCTTCGCAGTAGCGTTCGATCATTTTCCGAGCTGCGCGACCACGCTGAACCACAGGGCGAGGGTCTCCGCATAGGAGCCCGGCTCCGCCGGCTTCTGGCGAACGGCGGTGTGCACCATGACGAGCTTGGAGGCGGGGTCGACCAGGATTGCTTGCCCCCGGATGCCCAGCAGCGCGAACCGGCGCGCCTCACCGGGAAGCAGCCAGACCTGGTATCCGTAGCCGAAATACGGCGTGGCGGTCTTGGGCGCGAGATAGGCATCGGCCGGCTGCACCGTCGTGGCATCCAATAGCCACTGCCGCGGAATCAGCTGACGCCCTTCCCATGCGCCGTCATGGGCGAGCAGACGGCCGAGCCGCGCGTAGTCGCGCAAGACCGCGTTGAAGCAGCAGAACGTGATTTCCTGTCCGGTGCCGTCGATCGCCCACGACGCGTCGGCCTCTGCGCCGATCGCTTGCCAGATCCTGTCGTGGAGATAGTCCGCGACCGGCCCGCCGGTGACGGCGCGCAGCACCAGACCCAGGACTTCCGTCTCGACGCTGGCGTAATGCCATTTGGTTCCGGGCGGGGCGATACGCGTGTTGAATTGAGCGACGCTGGCGATGGGGTCCTTTCCAGGTGCAACGAAGAGATCGCGTGAGAGCTGGGCGATGTCGTCATTGCCATCGTAGTTTTCCGTAAAGGCGACGCCTGATGACATATGCAGCAGGCTGCGGATCGAGGTCTTTCCGTATTCCGTCGTCGCCAGGCCGGGCACATAGGCCGAGACGGTATCGTCGATCGATTTGATTTTTCCTTCGGACACAGCGATGCCGATCAGCATCGCCGTGATCGTCTTCGCCATGGACTGTGAGAGGAAACGGTCGCGATCACTACGCGCATATTGATAGTGCTCATAGAGAATGGTGTCGTCTCTTGCGATCAACAGCCCCGTGGTCGGATTGCGGTCGAGATAGTCCTTGATCGCAAACTTCTCCGATCGGAACGTGTAGGAGATCGAGGGCTCGGCCGCTCGCTTGAACGGCCAGGGCGTCTCGGCGCGTCGCACCGGGCGTGATGGAAACAACTCACCGAAATGGGTGTAGGTACTGACGAGGTGCTGCGGCTGACTGGCTGTCGTGCGATCGCCGGCCGGAAACCCCGCAGCAGCGCCGTAGATTTCGGCGTCGGGGCCGGTGTTTGAGAATACCGGCCCGAGAGCAGCCTGGTTGGCATCCCCTGCCTTCGCCACTTCCTCTGCGACAGCCGACGGCGCTCCGGCCGCAATGAGCGCAAGTAACACCACAAACCAGCATGAGTGATGCTTCATGTTGCCTCCGCAACGGAATGTCGGAAATCTGCCTGATTGATTTGCGGTGTGGTGACACTACACCAACAGCCCCTTCCCTGGTACGTGATTGAGTTCGAGCCTGATGCCATCGGGGTCCTCGAACAGCATCGAATAATATCCCGGCGCCCACAGATCCTCGCGCGGCGCGCGGATGATTTTTGCGCCCAGCGTCTGCAGGAAGGTGTGCAACTCGTCGACATCGGCGCGCTCGCGGGCGCGGAAGCAGAGGTGATGCAGGCCGACGCGCTTTTGCTCGAACGCCGCGCCCTCGTGCTCCGCCGACGGCGCGCTGATGCCGACGGCGGTGCGGCCGCCGACACAGTAGTAGGTGGTCTCGGTCTCGATCACAGGCTTGAGGCCGAGAAACGGCAGCAGCTTCGAATAGAAGTCGCGCGAGCGCGCAAAATTCGAGGCGGTGAGGAAAATATGGGCGATGCCGTTGACTTCCATTGTCTCCCCCTGCGTGGCAATCTAAGGTAGTATTGTGATTGCTGATCAAGCATACAGGAACGGCACGATAGCGAGCAGCGTTATGATGCGTCCGATATCGCGGGGTTCCGCTTCGCTTCCGGCCTGCGCCGCCTCGCTCCTCGCACTGGCGTGCCTCGGCCGGGCTGAGGCTGCCGATTGCGCGTTTGAACCGCAGGGCGGGGGCCGCGTTGCCACCGTCGTCGATGCGCGCAGCTTTCGGCTCGAGGACGGCCGCGAAATCCGCCTCGCCGGCATCGAGCGCGCTGGAACCGACAGGACCAGCGCCACAGCCGCCCTGTCGGCCATCGTCACCGGCCGCGACGTGATTCTGCATGGCGAGGACGATTCGCCGGACCGTTACGGCCGGCAGCCGGCCTTCGTCTTCGCTGCCGGCTCGGAACATTCGGTGCAAAGCGAGTTGCTGCGTCGCGGCGAGGCGCTGGTTTCACCCGATATCGCCGACAAGAATTGCGCGGCGGCACTGGCCACCGCCGAAGATGCGGCGCGCGACTCCAAATTGGGCATCTGGGCCGACGCTGCGGCCATAAAAAACACGGAAAGTCCGGGCGATATTCTGGCCGCGATTGGGCAGTTTACGGTGGTCGAGGGTAGAGTACTGTCCGTTCGGCAGGCGGGGACAATCACCTATCTGAATTTCGGTCGAAACTGGACACGGGACTTTGCTGCGACTATTCCAAGGCGGATCATTCCGGCGTTGGAGAGCGCCGGTCTTGGACCCAAGTCATTCGAAAATCGACGGATTCGTGTCCGCGGCGTTGTGACGTCGCGGGGAGGGCCACGGATCGAGGTGTTCCGGGTGGGGCAGATCGAGGTGCTAGGCGGGAAATAGCGTTTGATCCGAAGACTGGGCACCGGTTTTCGACTAGGATCATGCGCGATAACAGGGATGAGATCACTGGTCTCGATCGGATCACGATCTTGGTGGCGGATTTGACGCAACGTGCGGAACGGCGCGAAGGAAACACGGGCTGCCGCCTCTTGGCCGCGCCGGCGTTGCTGTGCGCCGCGCTGGCGCTTTCCGCCTGTGGGAATCTGGGAAAAATCGAGACCGCCGCACCGGCCGCGCCCACGCCGAAGCCGAGCCGCACGGTGGCTCAGACGCCGGCGAGCGAGCGCGAGCATGAGCGGATCCTGGCCTCCTATGGCGGCGCCTATGACGACCCGAGGCTCGCGACCCTGATCGGCAAGACGGTCGACCGTCTGGTGGCGGCGTCCGACCGGCCCGACCAGGCCTACCGGGTCACCATTCTCAATTCCGGCGCCGTGAACGCCTTCGCGCTGCCGACCGGGCAGCTTTATGTGACGCGCGGGCTGGTCGCGCTCGCCAGCGACACCTCGGAACTGTCCTCGGTCCTCAGCCACGAGATGGCGCATGTGCTGGCCAAGCACGCCTCGATCCGGGAAGACCAGGCGCGGCAGGCGGCCGTGGTGACGCGCGTCGTCACCGACATGAGCAACGATCCGGATCTGACTGCGCTGGCGCTGGCGAAGACCAAGCTGACGATGGCGAGTTTCTCGCGACAGCAGGAATTCGAGGCCGACGGTATCGGCGTCGGGATTTCAGCCCGCGCCCATTTCGATCCCTATGGCGCGTCGCGTTTCCTGGCCTCGATGGAGCGCAATGCAGCGCTGAAGGCCGGCAAGTCGGCCTCGCTCGACCCCCGCGCGCAGGATTTCCTGTCCTCGCATCCGGCAACGCCCGAGCGCGTGCAGAACGCGCAGGCCAGCGCCCGGCAATATAGCTCGCCGCAGTCCGGCGAGCGCGACCGCGAGACCTACCTCGCCGCGATCGACAACATCGTCTATGGCGAGGACCCGAGCGAAGGTTTTGTGCGCGGCCGCCGCTTCCTGCACCCGAAACTCGGCTTCACCTTCCAGGCGCCCGAGACGTTCACGCTCGACAACACCGCGCAGGCCGTGATCGGCGTGCGCGAGGGCGGCACGCAGGCGATGCGCTTCGACGTGGTGCGGGTGCCGGCCGAACAGTCGCTGTCGGACTACCTGAGTTCGGGCTGGATGGAAGGCGTCGACAAGGGCTCGACCGAAGACCTCATGATCAACGGCTTCCCGGTGGCCGCGGCGAACGCCAACGGCGACCAGTGGCAGTTCAAGGTCTTTGCGCTGCGCTACGGCAGCGACGTCTACCGTTTCATCTTCGCCGCCAAGCAGCGCAACACCGAGAGCGAGCGCAATGCGCGCGAGACCGTCAATTCATTCCGCCGCCTGACGCTCGAAGAGATCCAGGCCGCGCGCCCGCTGCGCATCAAGATCATCACCGCGCAGCCCGGCGACACCGTGGAATCGCTCTCCCACCGCATGACCGGCGTCGACCGCCCGGCCGACCGATTCCGCATCCTCAACGGCCTCGACCAGCACGCCCAGGTCAAGCCGCGCGATCGCGTGAAGATCGTGGTGGATTGAGGCCGGGGCCGCTGCTGGCTGCGCCCGATCGTCTCTGAATGCACTCGCCAGGCCGCGCGCGAAATAAACCCGGGCCAGCAGCGGACGCACGAGCGAATAGGGCGTGGCATTCGCATGCGGCAACGAGCATCGAGTTCAAAGACAAACTGATAAGCGCCTGTGAACCGGCTTCGATCGGCTTAGACTAGCTTAAGACCTGGAGGGCCTTCGAATTTCGACCTTCTCTCCGACCTCGATGACCATCAGGTCTTCACCAAGTTCCACGGGACCCGAATAAGTCTTCCGCGTTGGTGGTATCAGATCTTGCTCGGTGGCGTTTGGCAACACAACGTGTGAATACACCGCCAGCCTGGGCCTTGTCCGAGCAAACACCTCACCCGCCTGCTCCGGCGTGGTGTGGTGGGCGATGATGTTTGCAGTCTGCGCCGGCGGAACTCCAACGCGCTGGAATGTCTCTGGCGAGACAACGTTATGAATCAACAGGTCAACGTTCTGTGAGTGCCGAATGAGATTTTCAGAGATGCGCGTGTCTCCGGAGAGCACAACGGACCGGCCGGAATAATCGATCCGAAAGCCGAACGCAGGCTTTACGGGCGTGTGGTCTACCTCGAACGCGGTGATCTTCACGCCGCTGTTCTCATACACGACCCCCTCGGTAATGTCCTCGGCGAGGATGACCACGCCGTTTGGTGGTGCTCGGTCGTCGTCTAATCGAATTCGGATATCGTACTCGAATGCCTGCGCGAGGAACGACATCATGCGCTGGGTCCCTGCTGGCCCCCGCACCTGCAGTGGTCGATCCCGGCCTGGCCTCCCCACAAGCCAACCGGTCAGCCACAGGTCCGGAAAGCCGACCACGTGGTCCGAGTGCAGGTGAGTAAGAAAGACGGCATCTATTCCCTGCCAGGGCACCTTGACCTGGTTGAGCCGCTGGAGGGCGCCTCGGCCAGCATCAAAGATGAACTTCTGCCCGCCCGCCTCGACGAGGGTGCTCGGCCCGAACCGATTCATGACCGCAGGAGGACATCCTGTACCCAGGAGGGTGATTTTGATGTCTTGCCCCAGGGCGGCCATCGGGAAAATGAGAGCAAACAGGGCGATTCCAAAAATGCTGAAAACTGAACGACTTGACGCTGCGAAGAAGACCAGGCGGATCATGGATGCGTGCCTTTCGCTCGCTACAGTTTGGGTGAACGGCTGCCCGGAACTCTCGCTATCCCAAGCCGCATCATGATGCGGTACAATTGACCTTGCGTCCTGAAAGTATCCCGAAATTTTCGGAAGGGACCTGTAAGAGGCGACCTTGCTCGAGTCACTGCAGCATTCAATCGTTCTCGGCGAGCGAACCATTGACCTCGGCCGTGAACTGCTGATCGACGGGCGCGGCGACATTGTTCCCTTGCGCCCTCGAGCCTGGTTGTTACTTCGGCTTCTCGCCACGCGAGCCGGACGTTTGATCAGCAAAGACGAGATCATGGATGAGGTCTGGCCGGACTGTGAGGTCACGGAAGACTCTCTCGTCCATGCCGTAGGCGACGTCAGGCGTGCTTTGGGATATGTCGACCGATCCGCCTTAAGGACCGTGCCGCGCCGCGGCTACATGCTGGCAATCAGCGAAAGTCAGATTTGCGGGCCCGGCCGTTCGATCGCGGTGGCACTCGAGCCCCCTGCCCCTCCAGAACCGCCGCCTCCATCTGCGATACCGCGTCTGTCTATCGTCGTTCTACCGTTCGCAAATCTCGGCGATGATCCTGAGCAAGAGTATTTCGCTGATGGCGTGACCGACAGTCTTACGACGGACCTGTCACGCATCGCTGGCGCCTTCGTCATCGGCCGCAACACCGCATTCACCTTCAAGGGAAAGGCGGTAGACGTGAGGGAGATCGGCCGTGAACTGAGTGTCCGGTACGTGCTGGAGGGGTCGGTGCAACGCGGCGACAACCGCTTTCGCCTAAACGTCCAGTTGACCGACACGCAGACCAGAACTCAAGTGTGGGCCGAGCGATTCGACAAGTCGGCTGCCGATCTGCTGGATATGCAAGATGAAATCGTATCCCGACTCGCAAATACGCTGAACGCTGAACTCATCAAGGCCGAGGCAAGACGCGCGGAACGGGTGCTCCGACCGGACGCCATGGATTTATTCCTTCAGGGCAAGGCTTTCCTGAACAAGGGCGTGACGCCCGCGTTCCTGGCACGGGCAAGGGACTTCTTCGAGCGCGCTGTGGCGCTTGATCCCGACAACATCGAAGCGGCAGTTGCCGCGGCTCAGGTCGATGTATCGATCGGTTCATCCTTTGTGACCGACGACGGTTCGGTGCATTTCAAGGCCGCAGAGAACGCGCTCAATTGCGCGTTGCTGCGCGCGCCGAATCATCCCAGAGCCCACATGCTCCTTGGGGCAGTTCACATTCGAACAGAACGAGCTGCCAACGGGATCGCCGAATGCCACCAAGCCTTGAGGCTGGATCGGAATCTAGCCGATGCGCACGGGTTCATCGGGCTTGGAAAGTATGTGCTGGAGCGTAGCGAGGAGGTCGAGGGGCACGTTCAAGATGCGCTGCGAGTGTCCCCGCGCGACACGCGTGCCTTTCTTTGGTTCATGTTTGTCGGAATGGCCAAGTTGATGACCAAAGCGGACCTTGAAGCAATTGGCTGGCTGCGCCGAAGCATCGAAGCCAATCCCAATCACGCGCTCTCTCACTTTCATTTCGCCGGTGTGCTGGGGATGATGGGAGACCTGAACGAGGCACGGTCCAGTGCAAAGGCGGGCTTGGCGCTTGATCGCAGCTTCACCATCCGTCGATACCGCGCCAATGTCTTCCGGTTTGATAATCCAGCCTGGATGGCGAGGCTCGGGCAATTGTGTGAGGGAATGCGCGCGGCCGGGATACCAGAGCGGTAACGTCTCTGCTTTGCGCATTAATCACGATGAGTCCCTGCCCTAGACTTGCGGCGCCGCTTTCGCTTCCGGGCTGCTTTGCCCGAGGCGCGGCTCTGTTCCGGCGAGGAGCCGCTGAATGTTGGCGCGATGCCGCACGATGACGTAGATGCCGCCGGCGATCACCAGCAGGCAGTAGGGCAAGGGCTGCTCCAGGATCAGGACGAGGGCGATCGCGGCCAGCGCCGCCAGCATCGAGCTCAGCGAGACAACCCGCGAGACGGCCAGCGCAACGCCAAAGACCGCTGCGGCGCCCAGACCTACCGGCCAGGACATTGCCAGCAGCACACCGAGCCCGGTCGCGGCGGATTTGCCGCCTGTAAAATTCAACCAGATGGAACGGCCATGCCCCAGCAGCGCGGCCAATCCAGAGAGGCACACAGCCCACGGCATAAGGGATTGCAGATCGAGCGCCGCCGGTGGCGCAATGAATGGCCACGCATGGAGCGAGGCGTAAAACCAGCGGGCAAAGACGACCGCCGCCATGCCCTTCAGCACATCGATCAGGAGCACGCCCAGGGCAGGCCATTTTCCCAGGGTGCGCAATACGTTCGTTGCACCGGTGGATCTGGAGCCATGCTCCCTGATATCGATGCCCCTGAGCAGCCTTCCCGCCAGAAAGCCCGTCGGCGTCGCGCCGAACAGGTAGGCGATCGCCAATCCAGCGGCAGCCACCATCCAGAAAACCATGTGCCCACCCCGACGCATGCTGCCAAGCGAACCGTGGCCGCTAGCGTCACTGGATCAGAGAACGTGTCATGGGGAAAGGCGCTTGAAGAACCGGATGACGGATTTCGAATCGTCGCGCCCCATCACGAATCGCCGGCCGCCTCGCGGGCGAGACGCTCGGCTTTGAGACGCTCGTAATTGGCGCGGAAGGCGTCGTCGGCCTTCTTGCGCTCGTCGAGGGCCTTCTCGGCGTCCTCGCGGCGTTTTTCCATCAGCGCGGCTCGCTCCTCGCGAGAGCGCGGCGGTGTGGTTCGGTTCTCATAGGTCATGCGCATCAACGCATCAGCACGCCAGAAGTTCCCTTCCGGAAGCCTGGTTCCGCGCAAGCCGCCCAGCGCGATCAACGCCGGACGGGGAGAATGGTTCTCCGGCTAAAGCCCGCGGGCGCGCGCCTGCCAGCGCGATTCGAAACTGTCGGCATCATCGGTCATCTGCGCCTGCGCATTCATGGGATCGCTGCGCTTCTCCGTGACGACGCCGACGGTTGTCGGTTCAGGGGCCCAGACTTGCACGGCGGGCGCCACTACCGGGGCCTTGGCTTGCACGGGCGTCGTGACGGGCCAGCGCAGCGCCGATTTCGCGATCACGGCCTTGCCGGCGTACCAGCATTTGCGGCCCTCGATCAGCCGCCATGACCACTGTCCTTGCGCCCTGGCGGGCACACTGGCGCGGCACTCCTTGATCTGCGCAGCCGGTGCGTTGATCGGAAGCAGCGCCGCCGACAGCGCTGCCATCAGAACGGCGAAGAAGACGTACTGGCCTTTCATCGAATCCCCCTTGCGGTAGATGGATGTGGCGCGGAGCATCTCCCTCGATTCGGGTTACAAGAGGTCGAAAACTGGTCCATTCCGCGCTAAGAAAATGGAACTGGAACCCGAGGTCAGGTTCCATGCCGCTTGCCGAGAGTTCCCGGCGCCTTGCGATTTCGGGAAGGCTCGCGAATTTTCGTCGGAGACTTCTTCCCCACTCTTGGCCGGAACAGAACAGCGCCGGAACCGAATAGCCAGTTCGAGCGTCACTTCCTGACGCATGGGAGGCGCCGCATGGAAAACTTTCTTCTCTTCATCCTGTCGAGCAGTTGCTGCACGCTGGTGACGAGCGTGGTTCTCCTGTTGCGGTCGATCACGGCCATGCCCTGACAGCCGCCGGGAACCGCAGCCTTATCGTCGCGCGCATAAGCAAACAATATGAGCGCAAACAAAAAGCCCGATCTTTCGAGCGGGCTTTTCGTTTTAGTCCTTGGGATTCTTTCAGGCGGCTTCGTCCGCCACGGCCGCGTCGTCGCCATCGGCCTCGACATCCGCCTCGTCGGTTTCGCCGTCCGCCTCGGTCGCCTCAGTCTTGGCGCCACGGCGCGGGCTCTTGGCGAGCTGGGCTTCGATTTCCTTGACCGCCTCGGTCTCGGTCGAATGCTGGACCACGGCGATTTCGCGCGACAGACGGTCGAGCGCCGCTTCATAGAGCTGGCGTTCCGAGTAGGACTGCTCGGGCTGCGATTCCGAACGATAGAGGTCGCGGACCACTTCGGCGATCGCGACGATGTCGCCCGAATTGATCTTCGCTTCGTATTCCTGCGCCCGGCGCGACCACATGGTCCGCTTGACGCGCGCACGGCCCTTCAGCGTCTCCAGCGCCTTCTTGACCAGCGCCGGCTCGGACAGCTTGCGCATGCCGACATTGGCGACCTTGGCGGTCGGCACGCGCAGCGTCATCTTGTCCTTCATGAAATTGATCACGAACAGCTCGAGCTTGGCGCCCGCGATCTCCTGCTCCTCGATGGCCAGGATCTGGCCGACGCCGTGAGCCGGATAGACCACGAATTCATTGGCCTTGAAGCCCTGACGCTGGGTCACGACCTTCTTGGGCTCTTCGACGCGCGGCGCGGCAGCCGCGGGCGCCGGCTTGTGAGCGGGGGCCTTCGGCGCAACGGCAGCCTTCGGAGCAGCAGCCTTCACAGGGGTCTTTACGGGAGCCTTGGCAGCAACTTTCGGGGCAGTCTTCGAACCCGTCGCTTTCGCGGCGGTCTTGGCAGTCTTTTCTGGCATTGCGCTTCTTTTGTTCTTGGAGGACTTTGCAGCCGAAACCTTCCTGGCGTCCTTTACGGGCGCCTTGGCACGGCCCTTGGTTGCGCTGCGGCTGGCCGGAGCGGCTTTTTTAACTTTAACGTTCTTGGAAGCACTCTTTTTACGCGTTTTCTGTGACACAGCCTGCGCGCGGAACTGCCACGCCCCTGTTCGATGTTTTTACGGAACCCATCGGGGCCACATGATACGCAATGGCCGGATCGGCTAAGAATGTGCCCAATATAGCACATTTTCCGCAAAAATCAATGATTTACGGCCGGTTCCGGGACCTTACGGGCCGGTTCCGCCATAAGTCGGCTAACAGGGTTAAATCAAACAGGCCGGTTCGGCTCAGATTGGGGCCGAAAACAGGCTCAACGAACCGATAATTTATCCACAGGCTCAGTCGCCCGATCCGGGCTCCTTGGAAAAATATTTCTCGAATTTGCCCGCGACACCATCGAATTCTTTCGCGTCCGCCGGCGCTTCCTTCTTCTGCGTGATGTTGGGCCAGGTCTTTGCGTACTCGGTGTTGACCTCGAGCCACTTCTCCAGGCCCGGCTCGGTGTCGGGCTTGATGGCGTCGGCGGGGCACTCGGGTTCGCAGACGCCGCAGTCGATGCATTCGTCGGGATGGATGACCAGCATGTTCTCGCCCTCGTAGAAGCAGTCGACGGGGCAGACCTCAACGCAGTCGGTATATTTGCATTTGATGCAGGCTTCAGTGACGACGTAAGTCATCCAGCGCTCCGAACAAGGCTCAGTTTTCCGGGGTTTGCGTAGCGCATGCGGTGCGCTGCCGCAAGGGAAGCAGCAAGCCCCCGGCCGCCGTTTTTCAGGCGGCCCCGCCGGTCGTTTACGGCCATTTACTCCTTGCCACTGTGCAGCTCGTCATAGAGCACGCGCGCAGCCGTCGCATCGCCGCGCCGCTCCGAGAACGCCAGCACCTTGAGGACGCGCACACCACGATCGAGTCCGACGGTGAGGACATCTCCGACCTTCACCGCATGCCCCGGCGCCTTCTCGCGCACGCCGTTGATGCGGACGTGACCTTTCTCGACGAGATCAGCAGCCGAGGTGCGGGCCTTCACCACCCGCGCGTGCCACAGCCATTTGTCGAGACGCTGCCGCTCCAATCAGCCCTCTCGATTATTCCTTGCGGCCGGCGAGTTGCTCCTTCAGCGCCGCGAGTTTTGCGAACGGCGAATTCGGATCGGCCGCGCGATCACGCTCGCGCGGATTTGCGCTGGTCGCCCACTGGCGATGCGAAGGACCGGACTCGCGCTTGTCGCGGCCGCCCTTGTCGCGTCCGCCGAACTCGCGGCCGCCGCGTTCGCGATCGCCCTTGTCGCGACCACCACCCTTGCGGTCGCCCTTGTTGCGATCGAATTTGTCGCGGCGCTCCTCGCGGTCGCGGCCCTTGCCTTCGAAGCGCTCGCGCGGCGGACGGTCGTGACGCGTTTCCTGCGCTTCCGCCGGCGCTGCGCCCTCGGCGGCAGGCGCCGCTGCAGCTTCCGTCGGTGCGCCCTCGCGCGGCTTTCTGAAATCGTTGCGGCGGCCGCGACGATGGCGTTGTTGCGCACCCTCGCCTTCGGCAGCCTGCGCGCCGTCGCCCGCGCGCTGATGACGCTGGCGGTTGCGATCGTGATGCGGACGGCGCTCGTCGGAACGGCCACCGGGCCGCCAGACTTCGACGAGCTGCGGCTCGGCCGGCGTCTCAGCCTTTGCTTCGCCATCCGCCTTGGCTTCCGCTGCAACGGCTTCCGCTGCAACGGCTTCGGCAGGCGCGGCTTCTTCGGCGGGCGCCTCGCTTGCGGTTGCGGGCTCGGCGGCAGCTTCAGCGGCGCTGACCGCTTCCATCGGCTGCTGTTCCGGTGGCGCATCCGCGATCGCGGCTTCCGCCGGCGTGGTCTCGACCGGCGCGGGCTCCTCCGTCGCCTGCGCGAGCGGCGTCACATCCGGCAGCAGCGATGCCGAGGAAACAGGCTCGCTCGCGACGGGCGCCTCGGCGGCGATTTCTTCCGCCGGTGTTTCGGCTGTCGCTTCGACCGGCGTTTCGGCTGCTGCTTCCGCAGTCGCCGCCACCGGCGGTGTCTCGGCAGCAACCGTCTCCACCACTTCCACCGGCTTCGGCGGCAATGGCGGGCGGCGATCCATGCGATATCCGAGCGCGCGCAGCACCGAGGCAAAATCCTCGCCGGCCGATCCGGTCAGCGAGGTCATCGCCTGCGTCACCACGAAGCCGCGACCGTCGAACGCGCCGGCCGGCTTCTCGCCCGGCGAGCTCTCGCGCCACGCCAGCGCGGGGCGGATGAGATCGGCGAGGCGCTCGAGAATATCGACGCGCACCGCACGCTCGCCGCACTGGCGATAGCCGAGCACACGATAGGCATCGCGCGGCAATGCCTTGTCGACCGGGAACGAGGTGCGGCCCGAACTCGCCAGGTGCTGCGCGCCCGACAGCGCGGACATGTCGACATTGTCCTGCTTCTCGGCCCATAGCAGCGACGCCAGCGCACGCGCCGCGGGTTTCAAGAGCGCCGGGAAATAGATGTGATAGGCGCCGAAGCGCACGCCGTACTTGCGCAGCGTCGCGCGCGAGGTCTGGTCGAGATCCTTCATCTCGGCCGATATCTTCGCGCGCTCCAGAACGCCGAGCGCCTCGACGAGCTGGAACGCGATGCCGCGGCCGATGCCGGTGATGTCCTCGGCCTTCGACAGGCCGAACAGCGGGCCCAGCAGCTTTTCGATATGCGTCTTCAGCCAGAGATCGAGCCGCGTCTGCACGGCCTCGCGCGGCGCGCCCGTCAGCCGATCATCGGCAATGATGCGGATGCGCGGATGCAGCGCGTCTTCCGCGGAGACCAGCTTTGCCACGGCATCGCCGGTCCAGCGGATGGTGCCGTCGGAGGTCAGCACGAGCTGATCGTCGGGCGCTGCGGCAAGTTTGCCGGCGCGCGCGTCGATCTCGCTGGCCAGCACCTGCTGGGCCGCGGCCTGCAGCGCCTTCGCATCCGAGCCCGCCTCCGCCGCGTCTGGCGCAAAGGTAAATCCATCGAGCCGGCCGATCGTATGGCCCTCAACAATCACTTCGCCGGTCTTGCCAATTTCCGTATTCAAAACTGAGTTCTCCCGCAGGCGGCGCATCAATACACTGGTCCGCCGGTCAACGAAACGCTCCGTAAGGCGTTCATGCAGCGCATCGGATAATTTATTTTCAATCTCCCGCGTCATTCCCTGCCAGTGGTCGGGATCGGACAGCCAGTCCGGGCGGTTGGCGACGAAGGTCCAGGTGCGGATTTGCGCGATCCGGCCCGACAGCGTGTCGATGTCGCCGGTGACGCGGTCGGCCTGGTCGACCTGGGCGGCAAACCATGCGTCAGGTATGCGTCCCTTTTTCATGAGGAATGCATAAAGCGTGGTCACGAGTTCGGCATGAGCTGCCGGGGCGATCTTGCGGTAGTCGGGAATCGCGCAGGCATCCCACAGCCGCTCCACGGCGGCCTTGCCGTGGGCCATGTCCCTCACCTCGCCGTCCCGGGCGGCGTGGTCGAGCACGCGCTGGTCCTCGGCGATCGGCGCGCGGGTCAGGACCTCGTGCCCCGGCGGCAGCGCCAGCGAGACCTGCAGGCTGCCGAGCGAGGAGAAATCCAGCTTCGAATTCCGCCACTGCAGCATCTTGACGCTGTCGAAGGTGTGGTTCTGCAGCGCGTTCACCAGTTCCGGCTCGAACGGCGCGCAGCGTCCCGTCGTACCAAAAGTGCCGTTGCGCGTGGCGCGCCCGGCGCGGCCCGCGATCTGCGCGAACTCGGCCGGCGTCAGCCGTCTGAACTGATAGCCGTCGTATTTGCGGTCGGAAGCAAAGGCGACGTGATCGACGTCGAGGTTCAGCCCCATGCCGACCGCGTCGGTCGCGACGAGATAATCGACGTCGCCGTTCTGAAACATCGCGACTTGTGCGTTTCTTGTGCGCGGTGACAGCGATCCCAGCACCACGGCCGCGCCCCCATGCTGGCGGCGGATCAATTCGGCGATCGCGTAGACTTCGTCGGCCGAGAACGCGACGATCGCGGTACGCCTGGGCTGCCGCGTGATCTTGCGGTCGCCGGCGAATTCGAGCTGCGACAGCCTGGGCCGCGTGATGATGGAAGCACCGGGCAGCAAGCGCTCGATGATCGGGCGCATGGTCGCAGCGCCCAGGAGCAGCGTCTCGTCGCGGCCGCGGCGATGCAGGATACGGTCGGTGAAGACATGCCCGCGCTCCAGATCGGCCGCGATCTGGATTTCATCGACGGCGAGGAACGAGACGTCGAGGTCACGCGGCATCGCCTCGACGGTCGAGACCCAGTAGCGCGGCGACTTCGGCTTGATCTTCTCCTCGCCGGTGACGAGCGCGACGCTCTCGACGCCGGAGCGGTCCACGATCTTGTTGTAGACCTCGCGCGCGAGCAGCCGCAGCGGCAGGCCGATCACGCCGGAGGAATGCGCCAGCATGCGCTCGATGGCGAGATGCGTCTTGCCGGTATTGGTCGGCCCGAGCACGGCGGTAACGCCCGCGCCGGGTGCGCGTTCGGTTGCGAACGAGGAAGGTGAGAAAGCCATTCTGTGCAGGTGTTTCTTGTTTCGAGTGCCGCCGCCTGTCCGTCATTGCGGGGAATGAACGACGACGCAATCCATCCAGCGCATGGACGGCTTCGCTTCGCGCGCAATGATGGATGATATCTGGTCGTCCGGCGTCAATTCCGCCAATTCTGTTTCACTTTGCGACGGCGATGCGGTCGCGGCTTAATCTCTGGAACGAGTCTGGAACGAATCGCGTCCGAATCGCTGACTCCTACCGAAACCCGATACGTTCACCGCAACATCTCGCGCTGAAGCGCACAGGGCCACACTAGATCAAGTTTACAAGGGCTCCACAAGCGGCGGTTTCGGGCTTGATTTCTTAATGACCTGAGTCGAATCAGAAGTGGCGAGGAGTCAACATGATTCATGGTGGTTGCAGCGAGATTGGCCGCGGCGGCGAATGCCCTCTCTCCCCGTCGTCCCTGCGAACGCAGGGACCCATAACCACAGGCGTTCACGGGTTGGCGCCGGCCGGCAACTCCGAATTCCCTTAATCGGCACGGCCGCGGCGTGTGGGTCCCTTGCGTTCGCAGGGACGACGGCGAGTGCCAACCTTGGCTTCAATTCGTCTTGGCCACCCGCGGCGGGGCTGCACTCGTCACGAACGACGTCGCCTCCAGCATCGCCAGCCCCAGCGGGGTCGGGATCGACATCCGGAACGGCACCAAAATCCGGGTTCCCGCGATCGGCACGAAGGCGATTTCGATGCGGCGTTCGGTGGCGAGGTATTTGATGACCGGCCGGTCGGGGATGTAGCCGGCGACCGGGGTGAAATAGATGGCGCAGACCAGCGCCGGCCCGTGATAGCCGCGCTCGGCCCGCACCATTTCGATGCGCTTGTAGTCGAGCTTGAGGTCGTAGCGCAGGCGGCCGTCGAAGATCCCCGCGCCCGTGCGGCAGGAATCCGGCGACAGCAGCTCGCCATTGCCTGCCACCCGCAGCATCGAGCCCGTCATGGGATCGAACACGCCCTTGCGGTGGGCGTCCAGCACGGGGATGCGGCCGGGATCGACCGGCGGAACCGGGTCGATCGAAAATTCCCTCACATTGCCGCCGGCTAGCGACAGCCGGATGGTCTCGGATTTCTTCTGGGTGGTGGTGGTCGCGGTATAGGCGTTCGCCACCAGCGCGCCGTTGACGACGCGGCCCTGGCTGGAGCCGGAGCCCGAGCCACCCGAAAAAGCCTTCAGCAGCCCCGCGGTGCCGCCCTGGGCGGAGGCGGCAAAGCTGTCGTCGCCGATTTCGATGGTCCAGGCGCCCCTGCCGACCGGAATGCCGGCCAGCGTCGCCTCATATTGCGCCTCCAGCCGCCCCTGCGCGGAGGCCGCCTGGGGGCTGAGCGAAAGCCACGCCGGGGCGAACAGGCCAAAGACGAGCGCCAGCCTTGAGACAACGGCAGAGGGAGAGACGGCGTGAGGCGTGGTCACGAATGAGAAGTCCCGGGGTCGGCGCGTGCTGGTGTTCATTTAGGCCAAAATATCCGGCAAACAACGCGTGTTTCGCGACAATCACGCATAAACCCGGCCTCCGAGGGCTTGCCCGCGCATCAGGCGGGCGGCCACAGCCGGCACTTGTTCGAAAGCCATGGTGTCGGCGCGGATTGCGCCCTTTATATGATGGCTTAAGTGGCTGGAACCCCTGGTAAACCAGCCGTTACCGGATACTTTGCCGGCCGCACAACCTTGACCTCGCGGCCATCTCCCCCTATACACCCGCGGTTCCTGGAAATGGACGCGATTTTGGACCCCCGCGCGCTGGCCGCGTGAGACGCTTGGCTTTTGGCGGGGATGGAAGAGGATTTTGACAATGTCCCGGCGCTGCGAACTGACGGCCAAGGGCCCCCAAGTGGGCCACAAGGTGAGCCACTCGAACATCAAGACCAAGCGGCGCTTCCTGCCGAACCTGACCAACGTCACCTTCATCTCGGACGCGCTCGGCCGCAACGTGCGCCTGCGCGTCTCGACCAACGCGCTGAAGAGCGTCGACCACAATGGCGGCCTCGATGCCTACCTGCTGAAGGCCAAGGCCGACGTCCTCTCCCCCCGCGCCCTCGACCTGAAGCGCGCGATCGAGAAGAAGGTCGGCAAGCCCGCCCCCGTGAAGAAGGCGAGCTAAGCGCAAGCTCAAATCGGCGGATCGAAGTTTGAAACGGCCGGGTCGAAAGACCCGGCCGTTTTTGTTTTGGCGCGAGAGCACGCAGTCTCACCGTCATGGCCGGACTTGTCCCGGCGATCCGCGATTTCGCTTCTCTCAATGGGTTCAGAACGCCTTCGGCAACCCCGCCTGACGCAGAATGGCATTTGCGGTGTGGCGGCTCGGAATGCCCACCGGCACCGGAAAATTCCGCTTGGTGATCGGGCTATGCCAGATTTCGTGGCTGCCCTTGCCCTGCCAAACCAGCATGCAACCCGCGGGCGCGCAGCACATCGCGCAATGGCTTATCGAACTGAGGAGCCATTCAGGCTACGGCAGGCTCGGCTTCGCGCAGCGCGGTGATCTGAAGAAACAGCGACGACGGATCGATATCGGGATGATTGTCCGGCAACAGGTCCAGCGCCATCGCCGATATCTTCGCCAGCAACTCGTCAAGCGTGGGCGCATCGGCGGCAGCCGGGATGTCGTCGCAATGCCCGGTCCACACCGAGGCTTCGTCGTCCCAGCTTGCAGAAATCGTGAAAATGACCGGCTTCGACATATCGGCTCTGCCTCAATCTCGCAGGGACCACGCCGGAGCGTGCCCACCATGGGATATATAGCAAGCCGTGGCCATCTGCGAGAGGCACTTGACGCAGTGCGGAAAGCCGCCGCAACGTGCGACCAACATGCTCAAAACGCGCCGACCCGATCGTGCAGAAGGTCGGCAAGCCCGCCTCCGTGAAGAAGGCGAGTTGAAGCGAAAACTAAAATCGGTGGATCAAAGTTTGAAGCGGCCGAGTCCTTCAATTGTCCATCAACATGCGCATATTTGCCTACTTCCCTTCCCCTTGATGCAAAGCGGATACCCGCTATGATCGAGCCGACAGATGATTCAACCAGGAGAAATCGTTGGCCGTCAATATCAACGACCTGAGAGAAATCGCGGCCAAACGCGACCGTTATCAGGGCCAACTCAATCGCATTCGTAAACTCGGCAAACAAACGTCTTGTATTGAAGCCGCAGTGACGAGCGCATGCGAGACTTTGAACGCAGGAACAACCTCTTTTGTCATCTACGGCGAACCGCAGAGCGGGAAGACCGAGATGATGATTTGTCTGACAGCCAAGCTCCTCGATGACGGATATCGCGTCATCGTCCACTTGCTGAATGACAGTGTGCAGCTACTTCAACAAAACCTCGATCGGTTTCAGCGTTCAAACCTCTCACCAGCGGCTCGAAATTTTTCCGATGTTATTGACCCAGATTACTCTCTCTCAACCGGATTTCACATCATCTTCTGCAAGAAGAACGCCAGTGACCTAACTAAACTGAACCAAAAGCTTGAAAGAGTTAAAGAGAAAATCATTATCGACGATGAAGCAGACTTTGCCACACCCAATGCGCTGATCAACAAGGGCGACGTGACGCGCATCAATGCGCTAATCAAACAATTGATCAATCATGATGGCATCTACATTGGCGTCACTGCGACGCCAGCGCGATTGGACTTAAATAATACGTTCGACAACGACAACGAGAAATGGGTCAATTTTCCACCCCACGAAGCCTACACCGGCCAGGATGTATTTTTCCCACTCGACACCGAAGTCAGCTTCTCATTGCAAACGCTGCCAGACACGGATGATAGCCCAAAGTACCTACGCGAAGCGATCTTTCGATTTCTTATTCGCGTCGCCGCGATAAATCTCTCTACTGGCGCTGACGAAAACTTCTCAATGCTCATCCATACCAGCGGGAAAAAGCTTGATCACAAGTCAGACAAGAAACCGATTGATGATGTAATGAACGCTCTATCCGACGTTCATTCCAAGAAATTTGAGACTTACACGCACGAACTCGACAAGATTGCTGCCAAGCTATATGGCACCGATCAAGCGGGCCGCATCCTCGGCTATATCGTAAGAAATTGCGACCAGACCACGACAATTATTATGAACAGCGAACGGGACAAGAACGTTGACTTTAAGTCGGCGACTTCACCCGCAGCTATGTTCACGTTCGTAATCGGAGGCAACATCGTCTCCCGCGGCGTCACTTTCGACAACCTTCTTTCGATGTTTTTTACGCGCGATTCCAAACATAAAATACAGCAAGACACCTATATTCAGCGCGCTCGCATGTTTGGGTCCAGAAGAAAACACCTCCCTCACTTTGAACTAACGATCCCCGAACAACTCTATCTAGACTGGCAGCGCTGTTTCGTCTTCCACAAACTTGCGCTCGAGGCCATCAAGACAAAGAAGGGATCGCCGGTGTGGTTGGCGGACCAACGCATTGCCGCAGTGGCATCGAGCAGCATCGACAAGGCAAACGTACTGCTAGACAAGGGAGAAATGTCCTTCCCGATCTTTGACTATTCCGATGATGTTGAGCAGACGATCCACAAGAACGATGATGCGCTAGCTGCCCTCAAGGCACTGCAAGGCAAGATAGGCAACGACGCTCTGCCAGACTATTTGATTCAGTATGTCCAGCGCATGCTGCCAAGTGCGCCGGATTCGATAGCCATCCACCCTTCCAGCACGATCGAGAAGATGAAGGACGCTGATAAGGTCAAGATCGAGCGCACAAAGGGGCTGTTCGGGCAAGTTCGTCGTGAGTTTCCTAATGCTGCACACCACTTCAAGATTTTCTTCAACGACGAGAAGAAGGCACGCGTGATCTACAAATTTAACGGCAGCATCAGCTTCGTAAAGAACGTGAAAAATGCTGGATGATTACGAATTCTATCAGGGCGCCGTACTTCGACGCTTGATCGTAGAGACCGACTATTCGACTTCGTTTCGACCATTTGTTCGCGAGGGCAGGATGAACGCCTTCGTCGTGAACGGCAGGATCGGAGTCTACATGAAGCACTCCTCAAAGAGGATGTCACCCTGGCGATTCACATTTACAATCGAGCAAGCCGCAGACCTTCTTGACCTCGAACACAAGTTTCCGGACTCGTTCGTAGTGTTCGTTTGCGGAACTGATGGTCTGGTGACTGTATCTTTTGCAGATCTCCATACAATCGTTAGCTTTGAGGAAAGTGAGAATGCTTGGGTGAGTATCTCGCGGCCGCCTCGCAATCAATATGAGGTTGCCGGAAATCGCGGAGAACTACCAAACAAAGTTGCACGAGGAATTGGTATCATTCCACAGACGTTGAAGGCACGCATTAGAGAGCGACTTGCCGCTGTTTAGCTTGCCCTATCGACCATTCCACCTGCCAAGAATACTCATGAAGTTGCGGCGCCGACAATGAGCAAGACCTATAAAAAGACAATTCACGAAGCACTTGGACGTGACCCGGTCCACCCATTTCCCGCCCGAATGGCGCCAGGCATTGCGCTCGATATACTCGCAGCAGAGTCGCTACCGATTCGCGTGCTTGATCCCATGATGGGCTCTGGAACCGTACTCGCTGTCGCGCGAGCGAGCGGTCATACCGCAATAGGTATTGATATTGATCCGCTGGCTGTTCTCCTTGCGCGCGTTTGGACAAGGTCGTTAGACGTAGATAAAGTTCGAAGGAAAGCCACGGAGGTGCTTGAGCGCGCGAAAGCCGACTTTACTTCTCGCCATGTCGGCGAAGCTTACCCCGACGGCGCTGACCCAGAGACAAGACGATTTATTCGATATTGGTTTGATAACTACGCACGCCGTCAGCTAGCATCCCTTTCGAGGGCAATCAATGGAGTGCGAGACGACCATTCCAGAGATGCACTCTGGTGTGCGTTTTCGCGTCTTATTATCACAAAGCAGGCTGGCGCGTCGTTGGCAATGGACTTGTCGCATAGCCGACCGCACAAGGTCTTCAACCAAGCACCTGTCAAGCCATTCAACAAATTTCTAGCCGCCGTTCAGCATGTTCTTAAGAATTGCATCTCCGCTGACCAAGCGGACCGGGGCCCAGTAGCATCAGTCTCGCTTGGCGATGCTCGAAAATTGTTCATCCGTAGCGGCACGGTCGACTTGGTCTTGACTTCCCCTCCCTACTTGAACGCCATCGACTACATGCGCTGCAGCAAGTTTTCGTTGGTATGGATGGGTTATTCCGTTGAGGAGTTGGGGGGCATACGGACGGAGAGTGTAGGCACAGAGTGCGGCGATAAGAATGCTCTCGAAAATGAGGACATCCGCGAGATTATTGCTGATTTGAAACTCAAGCCGAGGCTCTCGAACCGTAACGCGGCCGTACTGGCTCACTACATTGACGACATGCACAAGGCTGTTAGGGAGGCCGCACGTGTGCTTTCGCCGGGCGGCAAGGCCGTATACGTGGTTGGCGAGAATACCGTTCGAGGTACATTCATTCCTAATGCGAAGATCGTATCCGCTGTTGCAGAGCGCTCAGGGCTTTGCAGCGATAATAGACGGGCTCGGACCCTTCCTGCCAACCGTCGATATCTCCCTCCCCCAACAATTCGCAATGCACCGGAAGCGTTGGGTGGACGAATGCGACGAGAGGTTATTTTGTCGTTTTCGAAAGCTTAAAGAGTAGAGCTTGGCCTCGCATGCCAGTCATTTCGTAGATTCAGGGTCCCTCGATGAATGGACTTAGTTGAAGGATAAGGCCATGCCGCTGACCCGGAATTTTGTGACACCGTGCGGGCGCGGGTGGAGCGCGAGCCGGCTTTCCGCTGGGTGCTGTTTCAGGAGGCGGTGCAGGCGTTGCTTCAGGGCGAGATCGCGGAGGGCCGCGCGGCCCTGCGGGCCTATGTCAATGCGACGGTCGGGTTCGAGCGGCGCGGCGAGGTGCTGTGGCGTTCGCCGAAGAGCCTGATGCGCATGCTCGGACCGGACGGCAATCCACAGCCGAAAACCTGCTCGGCGTGATCGGCGCATTGCAGGAGGAAACCGGCGTGCACCTGAAGATTCGCGCCGTCACCGAAGCGGCCTGACCCAAGCCGCTTATGCAACGGATGCGTCGTGGACGAAGCACCATCCGCCATCCAAAATCCGCAAAATTCCGCTATACTCGCTCCGGTAGCACCCGCGGAGCGTCACCATGCGCAACATCATCATCTGCTGCGACGGCACCGGCAACGAGATCTCCCAGAACATCTCCAATGTGCTCAAGCTCTATCGCTGCCTGCGCAAGACGGAGAAGACGCAGCCGCGGCAGTTTGTCTATTACGATCCGGGGGTCGGCACGCTGGCGCGGCCGGACCCGTGGCACAGGTTGAAGCAGGATTTCAACGCCATCCTGGGGCTCGCCACCGGCTATGGGCTCGATGACAACGTGCTCGCGGCCTACTCCTTCCTGGTCCACCATTACCAGGCGGGCGACGCGATCTACCTGTTCGGCTTTTCCCGCGGCGCCTATACCGTGCGGGTGCTGGCGGGGCTCATTCATAAAGTGGGCCTGATCTCGCCCGAGCAGGTCAATCTCGCGGGAAGCGGCCTGATCGCCTACAAGCAGTTCTCCTCCGACGAAGCGCCGAAGCTGCGGGCGAAGATCAGGTCGGCTGTCGATGTCGCCGCCGATGAAGCCGCGCTGCCGCAGAGCGCGTTCGACAATGCCGCGCAATTCGCGCGCATCACCTCGACGCGCTGGCCTACCATCCGCTTCGTCGGCGTCTGGGATACGGTCGCGAGCGTGATCGTGCCGCGGGCCGATCGCTTCTATTGGCCGAGCCTGGAGGAGCTCGCCTTCACGCTGGTCAACCCGAGCGTCGAGATCTTCCGCCAGGCGATCTCGATGGACGAGCGGCGCTGCATGTTCCGGCTGAAGAAGTGGGACGACCCGCAGACCTACAAGCCGGTCCGCTTCAACGACGTGAAGGATACGCCTCAGGACATCAAGCAGGTGTGGTTCGCCGGCGTGCATGCCGATATCGGCGGCGGCTATCCGGAAAAGCAAAGCGGGCTTTCCAAATATCCGCTGCTCTGGATGATCGAGCAGGCGATGCTGAGCGGGCTCAAGGTCAACCAGGCCACCGTCAACCAACTCGCCTGGGGCATCCAGCGCAAGGGCAGCCCGTTCTCCTATGTCGCGCCGGATATCCGTGGCGATCTCCACACCTCGCTGAAGGGCGCGTGGTGGCTGCTCGAATATCTGCCCAAGAGCGCGAACTACAGGGAATGGCCGGCGCGACAAACGCATTTCGGCTACTACATCCCGGACGCCGAGCCGCGCTTCATTCCGGACGGCGCTGTCATTCACGAGTCCGTCCTGCAGCGCATGGAAGCGCTGCCGAGCTACCGCCCGGTGAACCTGCCGAAGCAGTTCGAGAAGTCCCCGATGCCGGTGCCGCCGGCGCATGCGAGCGCGGATGACCCGGAGGATGCGGCCACGGAGGAATGACCTTCCCTTCTCCCCTTGTGGGAGAAGGTGGATCGCCGGCGCGGAGCGCCAGCGAGACGGATGAGGGGTCTGTCTCCGCGGAAAGAACCCCTCATCCGGCGCTTCGCGCCACCTTCTCCCACAAGGGGAGAAGGATGAACGCGTCACCCCGCCTTCGCCAGCCTTCCCGCCTCGATCGCATCGATCTGCAGCGCGATGTAGCGGCTGTAGATTCTCGCCTGCGAGAACGCGCCGCCGGTGAACCAGAGGCCCGCTTGCGGTGTGCGCGTCCACATGTTGCGCAGCTCCTGCGTGGCCTCATCGAATCCCCAGACGCGGCCGACGCGGCGCGCGACTTGCTCGCCGAACAATTGCGCCAGGAGATGATCGGGCCCCTTGTAGCCGGTGGCGAGCACAAACAGCTCAGCCTTGTGCGTAGAGCCGTCGCGCATCCGGATGCCGTCAGCGGCGTAGCCCTCGATATCAGACGCCTGCATCAGTTTTATCTTGCCGTCGGCGATCAGCTCGGAGGCGCCGACGTTGAAATAATAGCCGCCGCCGCGGGTGCGGAATTTCAGCGGCCAGCCGGTGCCGTCCTCGCCGAATTCGAGCCGGAAGCCCGCAGCCTCCAAGCGCCCGAGCAGCACAGCGTCGAGCCGTTTCACCTCGTCGGTGACGATCCTGTGCGCCATCTTCATCACCGGCAGCGGCACGCCGGAATTGAGGATGTCCCTGGACGCAATGGGCGGGCCGTCGCCGAGATAGGTCTTGTCGTAAAGCTGCGCCGGTTCGACATTGACGACCATGGTCGGGCTGCGCTGCACCATGGTGACGTCGGCGCCGGCGGCCTGCAGCTCCTGGCAGATGTCGTGCGAACTGGTGCCGGTGCCGAACACGACGACCGGGCGGCCCTTCCATTCCTTGCCCGCCCTGAAGCGGCTGGAGTGCAGCACCTCACCCCCAAAATTCTCGATGCCGGCGATGTCTGGAATATTCGGTGTGCCGCTGACGCTGGTCGCGAGCACGATGTGCTTCGGGCGCAGCGTGCGGCCCACGCCCTCGCGCGTCAGCCGCGCGGTCCAGCGCTGCGACGCCTCGTCATAGTCGGCGCCCTCGAAATTCGTGCGCGTCCAGAAATCGACTTCCATGATGTCGACATAGCTTTCCAGCCAGTTCGCGATTCTGTCCTTCGGGATGTATTCCGGAAAGGTCGGCGGGAACGGCAGATAGCGCAAATGATTGACCGGCGTCTTGTTGTGCAGCTTCAGCCCGCGATAGCGCAGCCGCCAGTTATCGCCGACGCGCGCCATGCGGTCGACAACCAGCGCGGTCAGACCGATACGCCGAAGCTCGACCGCCACCGAGATGCCGGCGTGGCCGCCGCCGATGATGAGCACGTCGGGATCGCTGATGTCATAGATCGCGGAAGCATGCCGCTCCTCGAGCCAATCCGGCCCGGCGAAATCCCTGACATGCGACGTCGCGGCATCAGCCTCGCGCGCGGCGCAGATGGCATCGAAATCAAGCGAGGTCGAGATCGTCCATGCACGCATCTCGCCATCGGCGTCGCGCGCAAGGCGGATCGCACCATAGCCCGGGCCGTTCACGCACTCGAACGTGAAGATCGCCTCGACGACGTCGCGACCGCCAACCACAGAAGCGCGCGGCGCCAGCCGTGCCGTGTCGAGGCGGAATTTACCGGCGCGCGCCTGCTCCGAACGGGTGAGGAGTTCGGCGACGACGGTCGCATTGCCGCTGAAGGTCGCGAAATGCCAGGAGATGCCGAACAGATTGCGCCAATGGCTGTCGGAGAGGAAAAGCCGCGACAATTCCGCCGCCGACCGCCTCGCCAGCGCCGCGCCGAATGCGGCAAGCCAGCGCTCCGTAGTTTCACGGTCGATTTCCTCAGGCAGCAGGCCCGGCCGGTCCAGCATGGCGGCATTTCCCCGAATTCTTGGTCTTATCATCAATCAGACCGCAGCTTTTGCATCAGCACAACTGCGGCCGCACCCCCGCAGGGCGGCATGCGCGGGACGCTCACCCCTCCTCTTGTACCGTTTCGGCCGTATTCCCGCCGCCGCGCGACCCCAATGGTTTACGCAACGTTCAGCACTGCTCCCTATCCTGATCGCTCTGCTGCCAGAACTGGCTTCAACCGCTCAGGACGAGCGATGCTGGAACGATCGATCGCTGATGAGGTCGAAGCGGCCATCAAGGCCGGCTCGACCACGAAACATTTGGACACGCTGAAGCAGGTCACCGACCTGTTTCTGCTGGCCGCCGAAAGCTATTCCGGCGAACAGATCGAGCTGTTCGGCGACGTGCTGGAGCGGCTGATCAAGACCATCGAGCTGCGCGCGCTGGCCGACGTCGCCGCGCGCATTGCGCTGGCCGAAACCTCCACCCAGCTTGCCTCCGTCAAGCAGGCGCCGCCGTCCGTGGTCAAGCGCCTCGCCGGCAATGACGAGATCACGATCGCGCGCCCGGTGCTGACCGAATCGGCGCGGCTGTCGCCGGAGGATCTGGTCGAACTCGCCGAGACCAAGGGCGAGCAGCATCTGCTCGCGATCTCCGGGCGCTGGTGGCTGACCGAAATCGTCACCGATGCGCTCTTGAAGCGGCACTATCCCTCCGTCAGCCTGCGGCTCGTCACCAATCCCGGCGCGCGGATGTCGGCGTCAGGCTATGCCATCGTGCTGAAGCAGGCCGAGACCGATCCCCATCTGGCCGTCGAGACCGGCGTCCGCGTCGACCTGCCCGCCGACCAGCGCCAGCAATTATTGAAGACCGCCACCGAGGCCGTGCGCCAGCGGCTGCTGTCGCGCGCGCCGCCGCATATGTTCGAGGAAATCAGGACAGCGATCGCCACCGCGGCGAGCGGCGCCGACCGCGAAATGTCGCGCACCCGCGATTTCACCGCCGCCCGCCGCTTCGTCGCCTCGCTCGCCAAGCACGGCAAGCTGACCGAGATGGCGCTGCTGGCGTTTGCAAAAGAGCGAAAATATGCCGAGACGGTCGCGGCGCTCGCCGAATTGTCCGGCTCCAGCGTCGAGGTGATCCGCCCGGTCATGCAGAGCCTGCGCGACGACGGCGTGCTGATCCCCTGCCGCGTCGCCGGCCTTGGCTGGGAAACCGTCACAGCCGTGCTCGAGGCCCGCTTCGCCTCCGGCTCGATGGGCCGCCACGAGTTGGCCAAGGCGAAGGAGCAATACGCCAAGCTGACGCTGGAAAACGCCCGCCGCCTGCTGAAATTCTGGCAAGTCCGCGCCGCCGACGCCAAGCCGCAGACGCATTGAGGAATTTGGGTGGGGCTCACTTCCCTTCCCCCCTTGTGGGAGAAGGTGCCGGAGCGAAGCGTAGGCGGATGAGGGGTTCCTTCCGCGGAGACAGACCCCTCATCCGGCGCTTCGCGCCACCTTCTCCCACAAGGGGAGAAGGAAAAACGGCCTCACGCCGCCTTGGTCAAACCGGCGTCGAGGTGCTTGAGGCGCGGCATCACCTCCTGCTTCAGCAGGCGCAGCGAATTGTGCCAGGCTTCCGGCTTGTGCTTGTAGTCGAAGCCGAACACCAGCAGCGTCCCGAAGCCGCCGACCTCGTGATAGATTTTTTCGATCTTCTCGGTGACCGTCGCAGGCGACCCCACGATCCAGTTGTTGCGCGCACAGTACTCCGCTGTCACGTCGGAGTCCGGCACGTCGGGCGAGGCCTTGAGGTAGTCCTTGAAGCCGAAATGGCCGAGCAGCGGCAGGAAGTATTCGGTCATCATCCGGCCCATCATGTCGCCGACCGACAACCGCCACGCTTCCTCGTCGGTATCGGCGACGAACACTTCGCGCACCATGCGCCAGTCGCTGCGCTTCGGCTTGCGCCCGGTTTTCGCAGCTCCAATCTCGACCGATTCCCAGTGGCTGCCGACATAGGCCGGGTTGAGGTTGAGGCTCATCGGGATGTAGCCGCGCTCGCCCGCGAGCTTGAGCGTGTCCGAGCCCTTGGAGAGGCCGGCGACGCCGATCGGCGGATGCGGCGCCTGCAGCGGCTTGATGTGGGGTTTAAGGAAGTCGAACATCACGTCCGGCTTGCTCACGGTCCAGTACTTGCCCTTGTGGGTCCAGGGCGCGTCCTCGGTCCACATTTTCAGGATGATCTCCAGCGCCTCGCGCGTCATGTCGCGGTTCTGGCCGGACATGCCGTCGACGTTGAACATCGCCCAGTCACTCGGCAGGCCCGAGGCCGCGACGCCGAAGTTGAGCCGGCCGCCGGAGAGATGGTCGAGCATCGCGACGCGGTTGGCGAGTTCCGCCGGATGGTGATAGGGCAGCAGGAAGCCGCCGGGCCCGAGGCGGATGTTTTTGGTCTGCAGGAACGCCTGCGCGAGAATGAGGTCGGGCGAAGGATGCGGTTCCCAGGGCGCGGTGTGGTGCTCGCCGATCCAGGCTTCCTGGTAGCCGAGCTCGTCGAGCCAGCGCAGCGTCTGCAGGTCCCAGTCGTGGCCCTCCTTCAACCCGCACTCCGGCGGATGGGACGGCATCGTGAAATATCCGATCTCCATGGGCGTCCTCGCTGTATGTTGTTAATTAAAAGCGCGTCTGTCGCGCGCCAGCGACAGCATAGCACGCCTCGCGTGCGGCCGAGTTATGACGAAACGGCTGGGCAGAGGTTCGCGCGACAGAGTGACGCCGCTACCGCGTCCCGAACGTGGTCGCGCCGAACAGTGCCTTTTGCGTCGAGGGCTGCGAGCGCCAGTATTGCGGCGGGGCGGAGACTTCGCCGCCGAGTTCGGCCGCGGCGTGCCAGCCCCAGCGCGGGTCGTAGAGCATGGCGCGGGCGAGCGCGACCATGTCGGCCTTGCCGGACGCGATGATCTCCTCGGCCTGCTTCGGCTCGGTGATCAGGCCGACCGCGATCGTGGTCAGCCCGGTCGCCTCACGGATCGCCTGCGCGAACGGTACCTGGTAGCCGGGGCCGAGTGGAATCTTCTGCAGCGGCGACACCCCGCCCGAGGACGCGTCGATCCAGTCGACGCCGCGCTTTTTCAGCTCCTGCGCAAATTGAATCGTCTGCTCAATATCCCAGCCGCCCTCGACCCAGTCGGTCGAGGAGACGCGAACGCCGACCGGCTTGTCGTGCGGAAACGCCGCGCGCACCGCGTCGAACACCTCGAGCGGAAAGCGCATGCGATTCTGCAAGCTGCCGCCATACTGGTCGGTGCGCCGGTTGGATATCGGCGACAGGAACTGGTGCAGCAGATAGCCGTGCGCCGAATGCACCTCGATGGCGTCGATGCCGAGCCGTTCGGTGCGCTTGGTCGCGGCCACGAAGGCGTCGCGCACGCGGGCGAGGCCCGCGGCATCGAACGCGATCGGCGGCGTCTCGCCTTCCTTGTGCGGGATCGCCGACGGTCCCTCCGGCCGCCAGCCGCCTTCGGCGACCGGGATCAGTTGCCCGCCGTCCCAGGGCGTGTGGCTCGACGCCTTGCGGCCGGCATGGGCGAGTTGCATCATCACCGCGGCCTTCGACCGCTTGCGTACCGAAGCCAGGATCGGCTTCAGCGCGGCTTCGGTCGCATCGTTGTAAAGACCGAGGCAGCCCGGCATGATGCGGCCCGTGGCCTCGACCGCGGTCGCCTCGATGCAGAACACGGAAGCGCCCGACAGCGCCAGCGAATTGATGTGGGTGAAGTGCCAGTCAGTGGCCTCGCCACTGACGGCGGAGTACTGGCACATCGGCGCCACCATGATGCGGTTGGCAAGCGTGAGGCCGCGCAGCTTGATCGGGGTAAACAGAGCGCTCATGACGGGGGATCCGGAAGGGGAGGAAGCGGGCCGCGATGCTAGCGAGCCGGCGTCTGCCGCTCAACCGCGTCCTGATCAACCCTGCCGGGCGATTTTTCGCAAGGTCCAGCGCCGCCACAGCTCACTCGACCAGCGTGAACTGCAGCAGCAGGTTGCGCTGGATCAGCGAAAAATTGTCGTCGGAGATCAATGTCAGCACCGTGTCGCCCTCCGGCGTGACATGGGCGTCGATGCCTTCCATGTTGTCGATCTCGTCGCCGAGGTCGGCGTTGAAGACCGCGGGGCCGTCGACCAGCGCACCCGGGGCGATGGAGGAAAGCGCGATGCGGCGGATGCGGATGCCGACCCCGCCGATCCAGGAGAACTTGCGTTCCAGAACCAGCAGGCTGCCGGACGGCAGCAGCACGGCGTCGCTGATGTCGAAATCCTCGGTGCGGCGGATCGAAAATTGCCCGGGCGATTTGCCGCCGATCAGGAAGCCGAGAATATTGCCCTGTGCGTCGAGGCCGCGTTCGGAGATCGCGATCAGCGTTCCGGCCAGAGGCTGGTTGCCCTTCGGCACCATCACCAGCGCCTCGATGCCCCTGTTAAACGGCAGCTTGCGCGCGGCCGGCGGCAGCGCGATCACTTCGCCGCGAGCACGCGTAAAGCTTGTGGTGAAATCGAAGCGCAGCAACTGATTGACGCGCTCGATGCCGACATAGACCAGCGTCCCGTCGAGCGCGAGAGCCTCGGTATCGAACCAGCCGCGGGAGGCGATCGGCCTGCCGTCAGGCCCAAGCATCGGCGATGCCTCGACGTCATCGAGCCCGATCATCTCGCGGCCCTTGTAGAGGATGCGCCCGGTGAACCAGCCGGCCTTGTCGCTGATCGCGATGAAGCGCTCGCCCCTGGCGTCGAGCCGCAGGCCGGACAGGCCGCCGAAGCCGCGAAACCGTGAGGTCAGGATCAGTCCGCTGCGGTATTCGAGGTCGCCAAAGCGCACGCGCGACCGGTCACGGGTGTCGAACGAGGGCAACGGCCGGGCGTTGACCTCGATCGAAACAGGCGTGGTGACCGAGAAGTCGTCGGGAACGGCCGGCTTGGTCGGCCGCTGCACGGCCGTCTGCGCCAGCGCGCGCCCCGGCATGGCCGAAACCGATAGCCCTGCCGCGGCGTAAGCCAGAACGCGGCGGCGGCCTATGCGCGGCGACATGCTCTCACGAGTGCAACCGGCGCGGCCGGCGGTGGCCGGTCGGCGCGGGCGCGGCGCCGTGGGTCTCGCTGAACAATTCGGCGAGCTTTTCGGTGATGGCGCCGCCGAGCTCCTCGGCATCGACGATGGTGACCGCGCGGCGATAGTAGCGCGTGACGTCGTGACCGATGCCGATCGCGATCAGCTCGACCGGCGAACGGGTCTCGATCTCCTCGATGATGTGGCGCAGGTGCCGTTCGAGGTAGTTGCCGGGATTGACCGACAGCGTGGAATCGTCGACCGGCGCGCCGTCCGAAATCATCATCAGGATCTTGCGCTGCTCGGAACGGCCGAGCAGGCGCTTGTGCGCCCAGTCCAGCGCCTCGCCGTCGATGTTCTCCTTCAGCAGACCCTCGCGCATCATCAGGCCGAGGTTCTTTCGCGCGCGCCGCCACGGCGCGTCGGCCGACTTGTAGATGATGTGGCGGAGATCGTTGAGGCGTCCGGGATTGGCCGGCTTGCCTGCCGCAAGCCACGCTTCGCGCGACTGCCCACCCTTCCAGGCGCGGGTCGTGAAGCCCAGAATCTCGACCTTGACGCCGCAGCGCTCCAGCGTGCGCGCGAGAATGTCGGCGCAGGTCGCCGCCACCGTGATCGGCCGGCCGCGCATCGAACCGGAATTGTCGAGCAGCAGCGTCACCACGGTATCGCGGAAGGTCGCTTCCTTCTCATGCATGAAGGACAGCGGATGATAGGGATCGGTCACCACGCGCGACAGCCGCGCGGGATCGAGGATGCCTTCCTCGAGATCGAACTCCCAGGCGCGGTTCTGCTGCGCCATCAGGCGGCGCTGCAGGCGGTTGGCGAGCCGCGCCACGATGCCCTGCAGATGCGCGAGTTGCTTGTCGAGATAGGAACGCAGCCGCTCCAGCTCGTCATGGTCGCAAAGATCCTCGGCGGCGATGACCTCGTCGAATTTCGGCGCGAAGGCGTGATATTCCGGCCCGCGCGGCTCGTTGGCGCCGCGGGTATTCGGCCGCGTCGCCTCGCCCGGCGTCTCGTCGTCGCCGAGTTCGCCGTCGTCGAACGTATCCGATGTCGAGGCCTGCGCGCTCTCCATCGCACTCTCGGACATTTCGTCGGTGGAGGCCTGCGCCTGGTCGGCGCTCATCTCCTGCGCGGCGTCGGAATCGGGCGAGCCCTCGGCGCCGGACTGATCGTTCTCGCCGTCCTGGTTCTCCTCGTTCTCGTCGTCATCGGCGTCGGCATCGCGGTCTTCGCCGAGATCGAGCGCCGACAGCAGATCGTGCACGAGGTCGCCAAATTTCGCCTGGTCCTCGGTGACCCGGCTGAGCTGGTCGAGCCGGGTGCCGATCTTGTCCTCCAGCACGGGACGCCAGAGATCGACCATCTTCTTGGCCGCCGTCGGCGGCGCGAGCCCGGTCAGCCGTTCACGCACCAGCATCGCCAGCGCATCCGACAGCGGCGCGTCGGCACGGTCGGTGATTTCGTCATACTTGCCGCGATGGAAATGGTCGTCGAGCATCGCGGTGAGATTCTTCGCAACACCCGACATCCGGCGCGAGCCGATGGCTTCGACGCGGGCCTGCTCGACCGCCTCGAACACGCCGCGCGCCTGCGGATTTCCCGGCATCAGCTTGCGATGCACCTTGGGATCGTGACAGGCGAGCTTGAGCGCGATCGAATCGGCGTGGCCGCGCACGATCGCCGCATCCCGCCTGGTCATCTTGCGGGCCGGCTCCGGCAGCCGCGCCTTGCCCGGCGCCAGGCCCGGCCGCTCGGCGGCGAAAGTCACGTCGAGTTCGGGCGCCTTCGCGATCGCGCGCAGGCAGGAGGTCACCGCGCGCTTGAACGGTTCGGTCGGCGCTTCCTTGGATCCGGTACGGAATTTGGAATTGGACGTCGTCATTCCCACCTCACCGCCGTCGTCCCTGCGAACGCAGGGACCCATAACCACCGGCGATTATTATTCTGCCGATCTCTAGCACCATCACCCTACCGAAACGCCGCGGCGTATGGGTCCCCGCGCCCCGTGCGCAATTGCGCACCAGGCGGGGACGACGACTACGAGAGAGCCACGTTCACAGCGGACTCGGGGAGTTCCTGATTGAAGCAGCGCTGGTAGAACTCGGCCACCAGCGGCCGCTCCAGCTCGTCGCACTTGTTGAGGAAGGTGACGCGGAACGCAAAGCCGATGTCGCCGAAGATTTCGGAGTTCTCGGCCCAGGTGATCACCGTGCGCGGGCTCATCACCGTCGAGAGATCGCCATTGGCGAAGGCGTTACGGGTGAGGTCCGCGAGCCGCACCATCTTGTTGACGATGTCGCGGCCTTCCTGCGTGCGATAGTGATGCGCCTTGGAAAGCACGATCTCGACTTCCTCGTCATGCGCCAGATAGTTCAGCGTGGTGACGATCGACCAGCGGTCCATCTGGCCCTGGTTGATCTGCTGGGTGCCGTGATAGAGGCCCGAAGTGTCGCCGAGGCCGACCGTGTTGGCGGTCGAGAACAGGCGGAACGCCGGGTGCGGCTTGATCACCTTGTTCTGGTCGAGCAGCGTCAGGCGGCCGGAGACTTCCAGCACGCGCTGAATCACGAACATCACGTCCGGGCGGCCGGCGTCATACTCGTCAAACACCAGCGCGATATTGTGCTGCAGCGCCCAGGGCAGAATGCCGTCGCGGAATTCGGTGACCTGCTTGCCGTCCCTGACCACGATCGAGTCCTTGCCGACCAGATCGATACGGCTGATGTGGCTGTCGAGGTTGACGCGCACGCAGGGCCAGTTCAGCCGCGCGGCAACCTGCTCGATATGGGTCGATTTGCCGGTGCCGTGATAGCCGGTGACCATGACGCGGCGGTTCTTGGCGAAGCCGGCGAGGATCGCCAGGGTGGTGGCGCGGTCGAAGCGGTAGTCCGAATCGACTTCCGGGACGTGCGGGTCGACTTCGGAATAGGCCGGCACTTCGAGGTCGCTGTCGATACCGAAAACCTGCCGGACCGACACCTTCATGTCGGGCATTCCGGCCGGCTCCGTTACTTTGCTCATGGCGGCGGTCGTCATCAATCCTCCGAGGTCCCGGGCATTCCCAAAACCAGATTTGCTGTATGGCTGCGGATGGGGGCTGTCGCCAACCTAGCAGAGAGCAACGGCCGGCAGAAGCCCGCGGCGCAATCAAAGTTCCGTTGCCTTATCATTGAGATAGGTTGCGTATCAGCTTTTTGGAGGGCTGCCCTGCGAATCACGCCGCACTTTTGCCGGTTTGGCCGCCGGCCGGGCGTAAAGCAACGTCCGCCTCGCCCTTTCCGCCCCCGCCGGGGATTGATAGCTGTGGGTTCGGGCGCCCCACCTCGCGGACGGAACAACAGTGACTTCATTCCTCGATCCCCTGATCGGATTCGTTTCGGCCCATCCATGGCTGGCGTACCTGGCGCTGTTTCTCGCCGCTCTCCTGGAGGCCATCCCGGTCGTGGGCGCGCTGGTGCCGGGCTCGACCATCATCCTGGCCCTGAGTGCGCTGGTGCCCGGCGGCGAGTTGCAGCTACCGGGTGTGCTGGCGGCGGCGATTGCGGGCGCCCTGCTCGGCGACGGCTCGGCGTTCTGGGCCGGGCACCGCTCGCAACGCGAAATCCTGAGCGCCTGGCCGATGTCGAAATATCCGGCCGTGATGGCGCAGAGCGAGGCGTTCTTCCAGCGCTGGGGAATGCTTGCCGTGTTGTTCGCGCGCTTCGTGCCGCCGATCCGCGCCTTCGTGCCGGTTACGGCCGGCGCCCTCGGCATGCCGCCGGTCCGCTTCTACGGCGTCAATCTGGCCGCCGTCATTGCATGGGCGATGGCGCATGTGCTGCCGGGCGTGTTCGCAATCTCGGCGCTGCATCATTATGCCGGCCTGCCGCATCACCAGCACGTCGGCAAGCACATCTGGATTCTGGGCGTGGTCGCGGCGTCGATCATTGCGCTCGGCGTCTGGACGCTGCGCCGCCGTCAAGCGCGAACCGGGCTCCGCCCCGGTGCAGGCCCGACATAGCGGGCGCGGGGCCGGATCAGCCGGCCATGCTGCAACTGCTCGCAGGCATGCGCGATCCAGCCCACCGTGCGCGCCATCGAGAACAGCACCAGTTCGTGGCCGGGCGGCAGGCCGAGCGTATGCACCAGCACCGCGAGCGCATAGTCGATATTGACGAACTCGCCGGTCGCTTCCGCGATCCGCTCCGGAATTTCATGGGTGAATTTGCGATCGGCGCCGGAGCCTGCCAGCGCTGCCAGCAGCGCCCGCGCGCGGGGATCGCCGTGCTTGTAGACGCCGTGGCCAAAGCCCGCGAAGCGTTCGCCGAGCGCGACGCGCTCGCGGATCACAGGCGCGACCTCGCCATTGGCGAGCGTCTTCAATAGCTGCGCCGCCAGCACGCCGGCGCCGCCATGCTTGGGTCCCTTCAGCGCGACGAGGCCCGCGATCACCGCGTCATAGAGATTGAGGCCGGTGGAGGCCGCGCAGCGCACGGTGAAGGTCGAGGCGTTCAGTTCGTGATCCGCCAGCAGCACCAGCGCGCGGCGGATCAGATCCGGCGCATATTTGTTATCGGGCGCCCAGACGCGGGCGATCTGGACATGAAGCGGCTTTGCCGATGATTTCGCGTTCAGCATGGTCGCGACCACCAGCCGCACGATGCGGCCGCCGACCATCGCGCGGCCATCAGGCGCCCGGGTGAAGGCGCGCGGATCGGCCGCCGCCGCAAGCGCCAGCACCGCAATGGCGCGGTCGATCGCATTGGCCTTGCGCGCGGCCTCGGCAACGGCGCGCATCTCGTCCGAGATGATCGGGCAATTGTCCTGATCGAAGGGGTCGACGCCGGTCACGTCCCACAGCAGCGTCGCGGCATGTTCGAGCGTGTCGCGCTCGGCAAGATCGATGCAGTTGACGCCGCGATAGATCGCGCCGTCCTCGGTGATGGTCCCGATCGCCGAGTCCAGCACCGGCAGATCCGCATCGAAGCTGCGCAGGCCGCGCGGCTCCGGCGAGGGCGTACGCCGCTCCTTCAGGGTGCGGACGTCCTCGGCGCGGTAGCGATGGCTGCGGGAATCCTCCGAGGGCTCCGAGCGGATCAGGCCGCGGCTGACATAGGCGTAGAGGGTCGCCTGCGAGATCGCGAGTTCGGCGGAGGCCTCGCGGGCCGACAGATAAAGCCCGGCGGATTTTTTCATATTGATTTATATAATCAAGATTGATCAATCTGTCGAGAGATCAGACCTTTGCCGTCAGCAAAGGAGAGCCTCCATGAACATGCAGATTTCCAAGACCCCGATCGGCCTCGACGGGGTTCCGGCCGCCGAAACCGTGCTCAGCCATGTCGACGGCGAGCGCGGCGAACTGATCATTGCCGGGGAGCGGGTCGACGACCTCGCCCGCAAGACCGGATTCGAGGGCGTGACCGCCCGCCTCTGGAGCGGCGGCACCGGCCAGCCGATCGGCGAAGCCGCGGTGCGCGCCGCACTCGGTGCCGGGCGCGAACGCGCCTTCGCCCGCCTGCCCGACCTGCTCGGCATCACGCGCGGCCTGTCGATCGTCGACGGCTTTCGCGCAGGCGTCGCCGGCCTGCGCGCCGAGGCAGGGCTGGCGCATGAAGCGACAATCGTCGGCGCGTTTCCGGTGATCGCCGGCGCTTTGGTGCAGCGGGCGAAAGGCAACGAGCCGGTCGCGCCCGATCCGACCGCAAGCCACGCCGCCGACACCTTGTCGATGCTGCGCGGGCATAAGCCCAACGCGCGCGAAGCCGCGGCGCTCGACGCCTATTTCGTCACCGTGTGCGACCACGGGATGAACGCGTCGACGTTTGCGACACGCGTGGTGGCTTCGACGCAGGCCGACCTGTTCGCCGCCGTCACCGCCGGCTATTGCGCGCTGACCGGACCGCTGCATGGCGGCGCCCCGGAGCCGGTGCTGGAAATGCTCGATGCGATCGGCTCGAGCGAGCGGATCAAGCCGTGGGTCGACAGCGCGCTGGCGCGCGGCGAGCGGCTGATGGGTTTCGGCCACCGGGTCTATCGCGTCCGCGACCCGCGCGCCGATGTGCTCAAGGCTGCGATCGAGCGGCTGGCGGGTGACGGCGCCGACCTGCCGTTTGCCGGCGAGGTCGAGGCCTATATCCGCGACGCCCTGCGCAGGAAGAACCCGGACCGCCCGCTCGACACCAACGTGGAATTCTTCACCGCGATCCTGCTCGACGCGCTGAAAATCCCGCGCCAGGCGTTCACGCCGATCTTCGCGGTGGCGCGCGCCGCCGGCTGGACCGCGCATGCCCGCGAGCAGCAGCGCGGCGGCCGGCTGATCCGGCCGAGTTCGGCCTATATCGGGCCAATGCCGCAGTGAGAAAAATCGTAGCCCGGATGGAGTGTAGCGAAATCCGGGGCCAGTGGATCAAGGGACGAAGGAGTCCCGGATTGCGCTGCGCTCCATCCGGGCTACGAACGCTCGAAGCTACGCGCGAACCACCGTCTTCAGGTAATTATACGCCTTGATGATCTCGATCAGGCGATCCTCGGTGGAGCGGTCGCCGCCATTGGCGTCGGGGTGGTGCTGCTTGACCAGTGCCTTGTACTTCGCCTTGACGTCATCCAGCGTTGCTTCGGCGGAGAGCCCCATCACCTGCAGCGCCTTGCGCTCGGCATTCATCACCTTGCGCGTTTCGGCCTTGGCCTGCGCGCCCGGACCGGGCCGCCAGCGGCCACGGCCGTTGAGCTCGGAGAACATGCTGAACGGATCGGCGGCGCCGTCGAAATCCTCGGCGCTCGGCTGCTTGCCCTTCTTGCCGGCGGTGTTGGCGCCCATCTTCCAGGTCGGACGATGGCCGGTCAGCGCATCCTTCTGGTAGCGCGCGACGGCGTCGGCATTCATGCCCTGGAAGAAATTGTAGGACTGGTTGTATTCGCGGACATGGTTGAGGCAGAAGTGCCAGTACTCGCGGGAATTCTCCCGCCCCTTGGGGGCGCGGTGCGGTCCCTTGTTCTGGCAGCCCGCCCACTCGCACATGGCGGCTTCTTCCTTCGCACGCGCCTGCGCCTTCGCGCTGACCTTGTTGGGCTTGATGCGAATGGAATCGAAGAATTTGGATGAGTCGATCGGCATAGCTGACTTTGACTACGCAATGGCCAAGGCTTCAAGTCTTGACATTGCGAATACCTCCGGTTCGGATGCATCATTGACGAAAAGCAGACACGGAATTATCTGCCTCCATCATGAGCACCAGGGACACTATCATAAACAAGTTGAGTGAAGCTTTCCTGCCGGAAAGCCTCGACGTCGCCGACGAATCACATCTGCATGAAGGCCATGCCGGCCACAGGCCGGGCGGCGAAACGCATTTCAGGGTCTATATCGTATCTGGCGCCTTCGAAGGGAAGAGCCGGGTCGAACGTCACCGCATGGTAAATGCGACGCTCGCATCGGAACTCGAGGGCTCCGTGCACGCGCTCGCCATCAAGGCCCACGCGCCGGGAGAAAACGCCGGCCGGTAGTTTCCTCGAACCCTGCCGCAAGAATATGAGCATCCGATGACGATGTCGCAGAAGCTCGTAATCGAATATCTGGCGTCAGGCCGTGCGCCAGCTTCCTGTGAAGATCGGCCGAGATGGTCGAACGATTCTCGCAACTGTGAGACAATCAATCAGGCGCTGGATCAGGTTCCGTTCGACGCGCGGTTGCCCTGCCCCCGATGCCGCCGCAGGTCGATGGGGTCGTCCGATGCGATATTGGGCACGCTTGCAATGGGCCGCTGCCGTCGCGCTGGTGATCGCGGCGTCCCCGGTCAGGGCGCAAGGGCTCGACATGCCGAGCCCCTTCGTCCAGGAAATATTGATCAAGAGCATTCTGGTGACGCTCAACGACGCGGTCGCCTCGGATAATTTCACCGTCCTCCATGCCAAGATCTCAAAACCATTCCGCGATCAGTTTCCGCCGGAGAAGCTGCGCACCGTGTTCAAGGACCTGGTCGAGAAGCACGCCGTGTTCGACGCGATCGTCGCAAGCCCGGTCATTCCCGAGGAAGACGCCAAAATCGACGAGAAGGGCGTCCTGCGCCTCAAGGGCCGCTTCGACACCACGCCGAAGAAGGTGAAGTACCAGCTCGGCTTCATTCCCTCCGACGGCCAGTGGAAGCTCGCCGGCGTCAGCATCGACATCGAATAGAAGATGGCGACAGCGCGCAGGTTCAGAACGCCGTCCCCGCCCGCTTCGGCTTCGGATCCTCCCCCTGGGCTTCGCGCGGCAGCGGCGTGATCTTGAGCGCGGTGATGCGGTTGCGCTCCCGACGCAGCACGCGGAAGCGGCAGCCATGGAAGGTGAAGTTCTGGCCGCGCTCGGGGATCGAGCGCGCCTCGTGAATCACGAGGCCGGCGACGGTGGTCGCTTCCTCGTCCGGCAAATGCCAGTTCATGGCGCGGTTGAGATCGCGGATCGGCACCGAGCCGTCGACCACCACCGAGCCGTCGGCCTGGACGCGGACGCCGGCGACCACGACGTCGTGCTCGTCGGAAATGTCGCCGACGATCTCTTCCAGCACGTCCTCCAGCGTCACCATGCCTTCGACCTCGCCATACTCGTCGACGACGAGCGCGAAGTGGGTCTTGCGGCGGCGGAACGCCTTGAGCTGTTCGGACAGCGGCCGCATCTCCGGCACGAACCAGGGCGGCAGCATGATCGCCGAAACATTGATGTTGGAGGTGTCGCCGTCGCTGGCGCGGATCGCGCGCAGCAGGTCCTTGGCGTGCAGCACGCCGATGATGTTCTCC
This sequence comes from Bradyrhizobium sp., assembly GCF_036735945.1. Taxonomy (GTDB): domain Bacteria; phylum Pseudomonadota; class Alphaproteobacteria; order Rhizobiales; family Xanthobacteraceae; genus Bradyrhizobium. Next base: position 151,489 of record NZ_DAINNI010000002.1, read on the forward strand.
GGCTTGTCGCGCCACAGCGGAATGCGGGTGTACTCGGTCGACAGCACCTCGCGCACCAGTTCGTCCGGCGGCAGGTCGGCATTGATCATCACCATCGCGGTGCGGTGGACCATGACGTCTGACACGGCGAGGTCGCCGAAGCGGAAAACATTGTGGATGTACTCGGCCTCACCGCTTTCGATCGCGCCGTGTACGGCGGATTCCTCCACCAGCCCCTCGATCTCGGAATCGGTGAGGATTTCATGCTGCGAGGATTCCTTGACGCCGAACATGCGCAGGATGCCGCGGGAAGCGCTGTTGAGCAGCCAGTTCAGGGGATAGAACACCAGATAGGACAGATAGAGCGGATAGGCGATCCACTGCGAGACGGGGGTCGGCTGGCGGATCGCGAATGTCTTCGGCACCTGCTCGCCGATCACGATATGAAGCGAGGAGAACACCAGAAAGCCGGCCACGAACGACACGAAGTGCAGGGTGCGCTCCGACATGCCGAGCGGAATCAGCACCGGCTCGAGCAATGCCGACACCGTGGGTTCGCCGACCCAGCCGAGGCCGAGCGAGGCCATGGTGATGCCGAGCTGGCAGCAGGCGAGATAGGCTTCGATATTGCCCATCATGTCCTGCAGCAGGCGCGCGGCGAAGCGATCCTGCTCGACCATCGCCTTGATGCGAAAGCCGCGGCTCTTCACCAGCGCAAACTCGGCGGCCACATAGAACGCGTTGGCGGCGAGCAACAGGATCGCGAGCAGCAGGTTGAACGCGGTCGAGCTCATGCATTCCTCATAACGGACCTCATAACGGACTTGGCCCCGCGCGACGCCGCGCCGGGTTCCGTCTGGACAATCCCGCTCTCATCCCATCAGCTTCTGTTGCAGGAAGTCGCGCACCAGCGCCGGCTCGACGTCATTGGCGACCACCGCGCGGCCGATGGCCTGCAGCAGGATGAAGGTCAGCCTGCCGCGCTTGACCTTCTTGTCCTGGGCCATCAGCGCCATCAGCGCGTCGGCATCGGCCAGGCCTTCCTGGGCGAAGCCCGCGATGTCCCGCAGATGGGTCGGTAGCCCGACCGAAGCGAGGTGGCGCTCGACGCGCGCGGCGTCGTCCGCGGAGATCATGCCGAGCCTGGCGGAGAACTCCGCCGCCAGCACCATGCCGATGGCGACGCCCTCGCCGTGGAACAGGCGATCGGAAAAGCCGGTCGCGGCTTCCAGCGCATGGCCGAAGGTGTGGCCGAGATTGAGCAGCGCGCGCTCGCCGTTCTCGCGCTCGTCGCGGGAGACGATCGCGGCCTTGGCGCGGCAGGAGGTTGCGATCGCATGCTCGCGCGCCGCGCCGCCTGCGAAGAGGTCGGTATGATTGGCTTCCAGCCAGTTGAAGAAGGCCTCGTCGCCGAGCACGCCGTATTTCGCCACTTCGGCGTAGCCGGCGCGGAACTGGCGCTGCGACAGCGTGTCGAGCACGGAGGTATCGGCGATCACCAGCACCGGCTGATGAAACGCGCCGAGCAGGTTCTTACCCTGCGGCGAGTTGATGCCGGTCTTGCCGCCGACCGAGGAATCGACCTGCGCCAGCAGCGAGGTCGGTACCTGCACGAAATCGACGCCGCGGCGCAGGATCGCGGCCGCGAAGCCGGCGAGATCGCCGACCACGCCGCCGCCGAGCGCGATCACCAGATCGTTGCGCTCGATCTTGGCCGCGATCAGCGCCTCCGAGACCTTTTCCAGGCCGGCATAGGTCTTCGATATCTCGCCTTCCTCGACGATGACGCGCGAGGTCGGGATGGAGGCCGCAGCTAGCGAACGCTCGGCTGGCTCCAGCCAGTGCTTCGCCACGGTGCGGTCGGTGACGATGGCGGTCCGCACACCCGGGCGCAGCGCGGCCACGCGGGATCCGAGTTGCTCCAGCGCGCCGCGGCCGATCACGATGTCATAGGCGCGATCGCCGAGCGCAACGTCGACGGTAATGTCGGCGGAATGTTTCAAGGGCGCGGTCATGGCGTAACGCTGATCCCGTCGGTGGCCGGCTGGTTGGAAGGGCTGCTGGCGCACAGAAGGGCGCGCAGGGCATCGAGACTTTCTTCGACGATGCGATCATGCGGCACGTCGCGTGAAGCAACGGTCAGGTCGGCGGTCCGGTAGACCGGCTCGCGCACTTCGAGCAGGCGGGCGACGGTCGCGACCGGGTCTTCGGTCTGGAGCAGCGGCCGGTCGGCGCGGCGCCTGACGCGCTTCATGATCACGTCGATGTCGGCCTTGAGCCAGAGCGAGATCGCCTTGTCGCGGATCCGGTTCCGCGTCTCCTCGCGCATGAAGGCGCCGCCGCCGGTGGCGATCACCGCCGGTCCGCCATCGAGCAGCCGCGCGATCACCCGCGCCTCGCCGTCCCGGAAATAGGGCTCGCCGTGGGTGACAAAGATTTCCGGGATGGTCATGCCGGCATGGGCGACCTCGATCTCGACGTCGGCGTCAAAAAATCGCAGGCCGAGCCGCGCCGCCAGCCGCCGGCCGATGGTGGACTTGCCGGCCCCCATCATGCCGACCAGCACGATCGAACGCGTTCCCAGCGCCGACGTAATATCGGCCTCCTGGGTCGGGTTCGGCTGCGCCGGTGTGGCGGTCTCGGACATCAAAAGCTCTCGGACATCAAAAGCCCTGGGGTTTTGCGGGATTTGCCCCGCGCTGCGACAGCTATACTACCCCCATCGAGCCCCTTGCCAGAGACTCTTGCCACGGGGATGGGAACATGTTGGATGATTCAATTGGTTAATTTCGCGCCCTGAGCCCCCTATGCCCAGTTTGTTCCGCTTTCTGACTGTTGTCGGCATCATCGCCGGGGTGATTTATGGCGTCGTTTTCGCGCTGGCGAATTTCGTCACCCCGAAGCCCCGGGAAATGACGGTCACCATCTCCGCAGACAAGTTCCTCAAGAAATAGCCGCTATCGTCTGGTTGGTGAGAGTCCAACTCGGGGAGAGGCATCTCGTGCGCGCGGTGTCGGGGGCAATGCGTTCCAGCAAGACGGCCAAAGACGACAAGCTGATCAACCTGTTCCTCGACATGCTCGCGGCGGAACAGGGGGCTGGCATCAACACGCTCGACGCCTACCGGCGCGACCTCACGGATCTCACAGACTTTCTCGCCCGCCAGGGGCAAAGTTTTACGGGCGCCGAAACGGACATGCTGCGCGACTATCTGGCCGACCTCGATACCAGGGGCTTCAAATCCTCCAGCGTCGCGCGCCGCCTGTCGGCGATGCGGCATCTGTTCCGCTTCCTGCTCAACGAGCGTATCCGCGGCGACGATCCGGCCGCGATCCTGTCCGGTCCGAAACGCGGCCGCGGGCTGCCGAAGGTGCTGTCGATCGCAGATGTCGACCGCATGCTGACGCGGGCCAAGGAGCTGACGGAAGCCGCGAACGCCTCGCCGCAGCAGCGGCTGCGCGCGATGCGGCTCTACTGCTTGCTCGAAGTGCTGTACGCCACAGGCCTGCGCGTCTCCGAACTGGTGGCATTGCCGCTGTCGGCCGCACGGCGCGACGCCGCGATGATCATGGTGCGCGGCAAGGGCAACAAGGAGCGGCTGGTGCCGCTCAACGAGGCGTCGCGGCAGGCGATGGCGGATTATCTCGCCGCGATGGAAGCGCTCCGGCCCGACAAGAAGAAAAGCGTCACCACCTCGAAATGGCTGTTTCCCTCGTTCGGAGAGAGCGGCCATCTGACGCGGCAGCATTTTGCCCGCGACTTGAAAGAGCTCGCGACCGCATCGGGCCTGGCGCCGCGCCTGGTCTCGCCGCATGTGCTGCGCCACGCCTTCGCCAGCCACCTGCTGCATAACGGCGCCGACCTGCGCATCGTGCAGACGCTGCTCGGCCATACCGACATCTCGACCACGCAGATCTACACCCATGTGGTCGAGGAGCGGCTGAAGAGCCTGGTGCGTGACCTGCACCCGCTGGCGGAGAAGTAGGTCTCGTGCCCCGGATGCGGCGCAGCACGTAGTGATGCGCTGCTGCGCCGGGGCCCACATCCACGTGCAAATAGGTCCCGGCTCTGCGGGGCGGCACTTCGTGCCGCACCGCGTCCGGGACACGGAGATATCCACCTGCGCGCTTCATCCGCCTTGACTTCGGGCGCATCTCCCCCGAAACAGCCGTTTCCCGCTGCGGCCTTGCTTGGCGCGCTTTCGGAAAATCCGGGTCAGTCGGACCGAGACGCGCGCTAAATCATTGAAGATGCGTGCTTTCCTGTAACGAACCGAAAACAGCTTCGCCTGCGAGCGCGTTGTTACCTATATTGTGTTGATGCCGGATCAGATGCGCAGCTATCTCGACTTCGAAAAACCCGTCGCCGAACTTGAGGCCAAGCTCGATGAATTGCGCGCGCTGGCAGCGACCGGCAGCGACATCGGCGATGAGATCTCGCGGATCGAGGACAAGGCGCAGCAGGCGCTGTCCGACCTCTATGCCAATCTGACGCCCTGGCAGAAGACGCTGGTGGCGCGTCACCCGCAGCGGCCGCATTTCAGCGATTTCGTCGGCGCGCTGATCACCGAATTCACCCCGTTCGCCGGCGACCGCAAGTTCGCCGACGACGAGGCGCTGATGGGCGGCTTCGGCCGCTTCCGCGGCGAGCCGATCTGCGTGATCGGCCAGGAAAAGGGCGCCACCACCGACAGCCGCATCAAGCACAATTTCGGTATGGCCCGCCCCGAAGGCTACCGCAAGGCGGTGCGGCTGATGGAGATGGCGGACCGTTTCGGCATTCCCGTGCTGTCGCTGGTCGATTCGGCCGGCGCCTATCCCGGCATCGGTGCCGAGGAGCGCGGCGTGGCGGAAGCGATCGCGCGCTCGACCGACACCTGTCTCTCGCTCGGCGTGCCCAATGTCGCGATCATCACCGGCGAAGGCATGTCGGGCGGCGCCATCGCCATTACGACGGCGAACCGCGTGCTGATGCTGGAGCACGCGATCTACAGCGTGATCTCGCCGGAAGCCGCTTCCTCGATCCTGTGGCGTGACGGCACCAAGGCCCAGGAAGTCGCCACCAACATGAAGATCACGGCGCAGGACATGCTTCGCTTTGGCGTGATCGACCGGATCCTCAACGAGCCTCCGGGCGGCGCCCACCGCGACCCCGCCGCCATAATTGCGGCAACGGGCGACGCCATCGCGGAAGCGTTCAACGACTTCCGCAACCTCGACGCCGACGCCGTCCGCAAGCAGCGGCGGCAGAAATTCCTCGATATCGGCCGCAAACTCGGCTGATTTGCCGGCGCAGTGCCGGGGGCGGCTGTCCAATCACTAAGGATTCGTGAACGCCTTTATTTCGCCCGATCGCTCAATCGCGGCCCTAATTCGGCCCTTAGCGCGGTCTTTAAACTCTGTTGACCATGCCTGCCGCCGTTGACGCTGAACGGCTTCGTTCGGGTTGCGACGCAGGGTGGCAATGGCTAATATTTTAGCTGATGGCTTCAGGGTATGTTCGCTATGATTTGGGGTGCGAAGATGCCCGGTGGGTGTGGAGCTTAGCCCTTGATTAACCGCTCGCTGGTTCGCGCGCTTCTCACGTCGGCTGCCCTCGCGGGCGCGGGCGTATTGATGGCCGGCTGCAACGGCGACGAAATCTCGCTGGCCAACAACGCCAAGGCCAACCAGCCGGTGCCGCCGAAACTGATCGCCGACATGACGGCGAAGAACATGGACCTGCAGTCGCCGATCCTGGTGCGGCTGTTCAAGCAGGAAGCCGAACTCGAGATCTGGAAGCAGGACCGCACCGGCCGCTTCGCCTTGCTGAAGACCTATCCGATCTGCCGCTGGTCGGGCGATCTCGGTCCCAAGGTCCGCGAAGGCGACCGGCAGGCGCCGGAAGGCTTCTATTCGATCTCGCCGGCGCAGATGAACCCGCAGTCGGCCTACTACCTCTCCTTCAACACCGGCTATCCCAACGCCTTCGACAAGGCGCTCGGCCGCACCGGCTCGCAATTGATGGTGCATGGCGACTGCTCCTCGCGCGGCTGCTACGCGATGACCGACGAGCAGATCGCGGAGATCTATTCGCTCGGCCGCGAGTCTTTCTTCGGCGGCCAGAAGTCGTTCCAGTTGCAGGCCTATCCGTTCAAGATGACGCCGGTCAACATGGCCAAGCATCGCAACAATCCGAACATGCCGTTCTGGAAAATGATCAAGGAAGGCAATGATCATTTCGAGGTGACGAAGCAGGAGCCGAAGGTCGATTTCTGCGAAAAGAAATACGTGTTCGATGCCGCCAAGCCGCCGAACGCCACGCGCGACCTGATGTTCGACGCTTCGGCCAAGTGCCCGGCCTATGTGATCCCCGAGGAAGTCGCCGACGCGGTGCGCGACAAGCAGGCCACCGACCTCGCCGAGACGGCGCGGCTGGTTGCCAAGGGCACGCCGATGGCGCGGATCAATACCGGCATCGATGGCGGCATGAACAAGGTGTTCGCCGCGCGCGTGCCCGAGGGCAATACCGGCCTCTCCGAGGCGGGCGATGGGTCCTTCTCGCTGATGGCGCGCGCGCCCGGCACGATTCCCTCCCACGTCAATCCGCCGAAGGCGCCGTCCGAGAACCTGCTGATGGGTCCGCCGGAGGCGCCGAAGCTGGCCGCGGCGCCGGCTGCTACGCCTGCTCCCGCCCCTGCCGCAACGCCGACCCGGGTCGCCAACGCGGCACCGGCGGATAAGGACGAAGGCGGCGGCTTCTTCTCCAATCTCGCCCGCAAGGTCGGCCTCGGCGGCGCCGCCGACGCGACCGCCAGCACGCCGCCGTCAAAGCCGAAGGCACCCGAGGCCAAGCAGACATCGCGGCCCGAAGCGCCCAAGGCCGCCGCGCCGAAGCCGGAAGTCAAGCACGCCGCGAGCCGCCCGCCGCTGAAACCGTCCGTGTCGGATACCGCCGCCGCTACGCCGGCACCGGCTGCGAAGGATAATCACGTCTCCGGCTCCGCGCCGATCGTGTCGTCGAACTCGTTCGACAGCCGCTTCGGGGCGACGAAGTAGCGCGCGCAGCACTTCATCTTTGATGACATCACCGAGCCTTGACGGTTCTACCGTACCAGAATGCCGCTTCGCCGGCAGAACAATCGCGTCGAAGATTCCCGACGCAGCCTGATCTCTTCCGCGCAACCGGAACTTGATATAGCCTGACGGCAGCCGCGCGCGGGGAGTGCCGAAGACCCGCCAGATTATCAGCGGCATCATTGCCCACGGCGGGGCAAAAATCCTTTCTCCAGGTTTTGGGCCGGCTCGCTTTTCATCTGAGCCGGACGAGAGGCCAGCGCCTCAGCGATCAAATACGCCCCCAACAGGAGGACATCATGCATTTCAGTATGACCGGACAATACACGCCCAAAGCTCTCAACGCGATCCTGGAAAATCCCAAGACCAATCGTTACGAAGCGGCCAAGAAGCTTGTCGAAGCCGCCGGCGGCAAACTGGTTTCCATGTACAGCACCGCTACCAACGGGCCCGGCTTTATCGTGATCTTCGATGTGCCCGATCCCAGCGCGGCACCCGCGATATCAGGCACCGTGATTGCGAGCGGCGCCGTCCACAATGTGACCCTGACCCGCCTGTGGACGCCGGACGAAATCACGCAGGTTCGGCAAAAAGCGGCGCAGCTCAAGGGCGCGTACAGCCCGCCCGGCAGCTAAGCGAACGAGCGGTGACGGCTCGGGCAATCGCGCCTGCAGACCGTCCAGCGCGGGCATAAAAATGGTGGCAGGCGATGACCTGCCACCATTTTCGTTCTCCGAAAATCAAAACCTAACCCGACTTCGCGGATTCGCGCCCGAAAACGCGAATTTTGAGATTTTTTGT
>NZ_DAINNI010000003.1:0-151741 GCF_036735945.1 Bradyrhizobium sp.
ACCTCACCGCCAACCGCGTCACCGGCATCGTCTCGCGCGGCGGCTCGATCATGGCCAAGTGGTGCCTGGCGCATCACAAGGAGAGCTTCCTCTACGCCCGCTTCGACGAGATCTGCGACCTCATGCGCAAGTATGACGTCTCGTTCTCGCTCGGCGACGGCCTGCGTCCCGGCTCGATCGCGGACGCCAACGACCGCGCGCAGTTCGCGGAGCTCGAAACCCTCGGCGAATTGACAAAAATCGCATGGGACAAGGGCTGCCAGGTGATGATCGAAGGCCCCGGCCATGTGCCGATGCACAAGATCAAGATCAACATGGACAAGCAGCTCAAGGAGTGCGGCGAAGCCCCGTTCTATACGCTTGGGCCGCTGACCACCGACATCGCGCCGGGCTACGACCACATCACCTCGGGCATCGGCGCCGCCATGATCGGCTGGTTCGGCTGCGCCATGCTCTGCTACGTCACGCCGAAGGAGCATCTCGGCCTGCCCGACCGCAACGACGTCAAGGTCGGCGTCATCACCTACAAGATCGCGGCGCACGCCAGCGATCTCGCCAAGGGCCACCCCGCCGCGCAACTGCGCGACGACGCGCTGTCCCGCGCCCGCTTCGACTTCCGCTGGACCGACCAGTTCAACCTCGGCCTCGATCCCGACACCGCCAAGAGCTTCCACGACGAGACGCTGCCGAAGGAAGCCCACAAGGTCGCGCACTTCTGCTCGATGTGCGGTCCAAAGTTCTGCTCGATGAAGATCACGCAGGACGTGCGCGATTACGCGGCGACGCTGAATGACCCGGCAAGCATTGGCATGTCGGTGAGCGGCACCATCGAGGACGGGATGGCGGCGATGAGCCAGAAGTTCAAGGAAATGGGAAGCAGCGTGTATCTCGATGCCGAGAAGGTGAAGGAGAGCAACCGGGTGCTGTGAGAAGCTCCCGGCGCTCTGCATTTCATGCTCGGCCTTGACCCGGGCATCCATCCGACAAGCAATGACCGGGCGATACGCCCGGTCTTTTTATGCACCGCATCGGGAAGTCGATTGATGTGCAACCCGGAGTTTGCCGGATGGATATCCCTGAGATTGGAACGAATACTCTGTCGCAGCGGTTCAAGAAGACGAATCGAGCGCGCATCTCGATGCGAAGAAGCTGAAGGAGACTGACGGCTCATGACGACGGCTTACTCATCAGGACCGCAATGCCCGACAACAGCCTGACCGGGGTCTGGGACGGTACCTTCATTCAGTCGCAGGTTGGAATGGTGACGTTCCTGGCGACGCTCATCGAATCAGGCGGCGCGCTCGGAGGCAACGTGACCGAACCCTGCACGATGCCCGGATGCCCCATGGGCACCCACAACGCTTCGATCACAGGCCATCGCTCCGGCAGCGCCGTCTCGTTCATCAAGCGTTACGAACCACCCGGCCACGGCTACGACACCGTGACCTATGAGGGCACGGTCAATGCCGACGCCACCGAGATCGACGGCCGCTGGAAGCTGCCGGGCACGACCGCCTCGGGGACGTTCCTGATGGTGCGCTCGGGCAAGCCGGCGGAAGCGGAGGTGGTTGAAGAACGGAAGAAGGAGCCGGCAAGGTAGCGAGTAGCGAATAGTAAATAGCTCGGATGAGCGCAGCGACATCCGGGGCGCTCTGCCCGGTACTTCCCCGTGCTCATTAACCTCCCATTAACCATTCGCGCCCACGCTCGCCGCGGTTTGGGGGAATGTGATTCCTGATGTTTCTGCTCCGCGTTCCGGAGCAAGCGTCGATCGGGAGGTGTAGATGCCCCGGGAGTATAGTGACCTGTACCTTGGCATGGACTGTGTCCCCATGCCCGCGATGCCGCAGTCGGTTTCGCAGACGCCCTCACCCCATCAGATCGTGCCACTGCTGATCGGCCTGACCGTCGAGGCGATCGAGCGCGAACTCGTGCTGCAGACGCTGGCGAGTTGCCACGGCAATCGCACCCACGCTGCGCGCCTGCTAGGGCTTTCGGTGCGCACGATGCGCAACAAGATACGGCAGTACGGGACGGATGGCGCCGACGTGCCGCGGCACAGCTAGCTGAATGATGGCGGTTCGAAGGATGGGCAAAGCGACTTGTCCGCCGTAGCTCGAAGAGCGAAGGCGGAAGCGTGCCCACCTCGCTATCTGCGCGCCAATTGAGACCTCATGGTGAGGAGGCGCGTAGCGCCGTCTCGAACCATGTGGCCCCGCTGGTGCCATTCATCCTTCGAGACGCCGCTGCGCGGCTCCACAGGATGAGGTCTGGCTGCGCTGCGCGCGCAATGACGGGACCAAGTCCGAGGCGGACTCGATGAACTGTCAAGCCTGGCGACATGTTATCCACTCGCCATTGGCGAACAAACATGCTTCTCAATCCGACGTCACAATCCGTCCATTTGAAATTCAAATGACCGTGCCGAACCGGCTTTTTTCTGTTCAATCGCTCCGATTGAAGCTGCGATGACTTATTTTCGACGCAGGAAACGCCAAGAGAAGTATCAGGGGAAGAATCGGAATTGCGGCGTCGCCAACAAGAACAAGAATCGTGGCGCGGGAGGGATTAACGTGGGTGAGCTTCTTGGTTCGATCGCATTCACTTTGATCGTTATCGCCGTTATCGCCGGCGTCTGGGCCTGGATTTCGACGCTGCTGCGGAGGGGCCTGATGGCGCTGGTCGGGTTCGACCGTATCTGCGTGCAGCAATTCGAGACCCTGTTGCTCTACCGCAACGGCCGTTTTGAAAAGGCCCTCGGCGCCGGCCTGCACCGGATCAGGGCCGGCGGCCGGCAGATCACGCGGATCGACCTGCGCCCCGAAGTTTTCAAGTTTTCGCAAGGCGCCGTCTCCGCCGACCGCTTCGCCCTCAACCTCGTCTATGTCGTGCGCACCCAGATCGTCGATCCGCGCGCCTCGTTCGAGAGCACGCAGAACTATCGCAACGAGGTCTGCATGCGCCTGCAATCCGTGGTCAAGGCGATGTGCAGCCGCATCCCGCGCCTCGAGATCCAGATGGACCACCAGACCTTCGGCAACAGCGTCCAGAAGGCCGCCAGCCAGGTGTTTCGCTCGATCGGTTGCGAATGCCTGACCTTCGAGCTGATGCAGGTGGATATCGTGGGGCTCGCCGTCGAGCTCGACACCAGGCGAATGGGCGCCGCGGCGCAGGGGTCCGTGGGCGTCGTCGGCGAGAGAGGCTCCATCGCCGCAATGTGATCGTGCCTGACGCGTCGGCCGGTCGATCCGGTGCGATAGCGGCCAGACGGGCTTCCGCAGCGCGATTTGGAACGTCAGGGCAGCGTACGGAAGAAGGCCCGTTCTGCGCCGCACCCGATTTCGAGCGGGTCATCCTACGCCGGCGTGCCCGGGCCCGGCACGATCCCGCAACAAAGCCGGAACCATGCGCAGCACGTCTGCGCAAGCCGAATGGCTCGGCCATTGCGTAAATGGCTGCGATGCCCAACTCTCGTGGTATCGATATTCACCCGGAACCCCCTGACATGAGCCAGACCAAACTGTTCGAGCCCTTCAAGCTCGGCCCAATCACGCTGCCCAATCGCCTCGTGATGGCGCCGCTGACGCGCAACCGCGCGGTGCCCCCCGGCATGGTGCCGAGTCCGCTCGCGGTCGACTATTACGGCCAGCGCGCCTCCGCCGGCCTGTTGATCACCGAAGCCAGCCAGGTCTCGCAGCAGGGCCAGGGCTACCAGGACACCCCCGGCATCTATTCGAAGGAGCAGGTCGCGGGCTGGCGCAAGGTCACGGACCGCGTGCACGAAAAAGGCGGCCGCATCTTCATCCAGATCTGGCATGTCGGCCGCATCTCGCATGTTTCGCTGCAGCCCGGCGGCGGCAAGCCGGTCGGACCGAGCGCGCTCCGCGCCAAAGGCAAGACCTTCGTCAACGGCACCTTCACCGAGATCTCCGAGCCGCGCGCGCTGGAGCTTTCGGAGATTCCAGGGATCATCGACGATTTCAAGCGCGGCACCGAGAACGCGCTGGCCGCCGGTTTCGACGGCGTCGAGATCCACGGCGCCAACGGCTATCTGCTCGACCAGTTCGCGAAAGACGGAGCCAACAAGCGCACCGATGTCTACGGCGGCTCGATCGAGAACCGCGCCCGGCTGATGCTGGAAGTCTCCAAGGCGGTGGCCGCGGTCGCAGGCGCCGAGCGCACCGGCATCCGCATCTCGCCGGTGACGCCGGCCAACGATGTTTCCGACAGCAATCCGCAACCGCTGTTCGACCACATCGTGGACGGGCTCAACGCGCTGGATCTGACCTACATCCACGTCGTCGAGGGCGCCACCGGCGGCCCGCGCGACAACGCGCCGTTCGACTATGGGTCCTTGCGCAAGCGCTTCGACGGCGCCTATGTCGCGAACAACGGCTACGATTTCGATCTCGCGACCAGGGTGCTCGACGCCGGCGCCGCCGATCTCATCGCCTTCGGCAAGCCGTTCATCTCCAACCCCGACCTCGTCGATCGCTTGAAGAAGGGCGCGCCGCTGAACGAATGGGACAAGAACACCTTCTATGGCGGCGACGCCAAGGGCTATACGGACTACCCGACACTCGGCGCCGCGCAGGCGGCGGAGTAACGGCGCGACGCTCCGCCCCCGAAGGAAAAGGCCGGGATCGCTCCCGGCCTCTGTCTTTTTGCATCACTCGCGACTTGCGAAATTCACTTCGCCTCAGCCCGCTTCGGCGGGGTTGCCGGCCACGACTTCACCAGCGTGTCGTAGTCGACGGTTTCGCCCTTCGGCTTCTCGTTCGCCAGCTTGCGCTGCGGAGCAACGTGGCCGTCCTTCGCGGACTTGGCGAACCAGAACTCGGCGGTCTCCTTCTTGTTCAGCTTCGGCCCGCAGGCGCCCTGCACGCCGCTCTTCTCGAGACGTTCGAGCACGGAGTCCTGCGCCGCGGCCAGCGCATCCATCGCGGCTTGCGGCGTCTTCGCACCGGACGACGCATCGCCGATGTTCTGCCACCACAATTGCGCGAGCTTCGGATAGTCAGGCACGTTGTTGCCGGTCGGGGTCCACTGCACGCGCGCGGGCGAGCGGTAGAACTCGATCAGGCCGCCGAGCTTCGGCGCACGTTCAGTAAATGACTTATCCCAGATGTCGGATTCACGCACGAAGGTGAGGCCGACATGGCTCTTCTTCAGAGACACCGTCTTGGAGTTGATGAACTGCAGATAGAGCCAGGCCGCCTTGCGGCGATCGGCCGGCGTCGACTTCAGCAGCGTCGCCGAGCCGGCGTCCTGGTAGCCGAGCTTCATGCCCTCTTTCCAGTACGAGCCGTGCGGCGACGGCGCCATGCGCCATTTCGGCGTACCGTCCGCGTTCACGACCGCGATGCCGGGCTTCACCATGTCGGCGGTGAAGGCGGTGTACCAGAAGATCTGCTGGGCGATGTTGCCCTGCGCCGGCACCGGGCCTGCTTCGGAGAAGGTCATGCCCTGGGCCTGCGGCGGGGCGTATTTCTTCATCCACTCGAGGTACTTGGTGATCGAATAGACCGCCGCCGGACCGTTGGTGTCGCCACCGCGTTCGACCGACGAGCCGACCGGACGGCAGCCTTCCATGCGGATGCCCCATTCGTCGACCGGCAGGCCGTTCGGGATGCCCTTGTCGCCGTTGCCGGCCATCGACAGCCAGGCGTCGGTGAACCGCCAGCCGAGCGAGGGATCCTTCTTGCCATAGTCCATGTGGCCATAGACCTTGACGCCGTTGATCTCCTTGATGTCGTTGGTGAAGAACTCGGCGATGTCTTCATAGGCCGACCAGTTCACGGGCACGCCGAGATCGTAGCCGTACTTGGCCTTGAACTTGGCCTTGTACTCGGGATTGGTGAACCAGTCGTAGCGGAACCAGTAGAGGTTCGCGAACTGCTGGTCGGGAAGCTGGTAGAGCTTGCCGTCCGGTCCCGTGGTGAAGGACTTGCCGATGAAGTCGTTGACGTCGAGCTGCGGATTGGTGACGTCCTTGCCCTCGCCGGTCATGTAGTCCGACAGGATCACGGTCTGGCCGTAGCGGAAGTGGGTGCCGATCAGGTCGGAATCGTTGATCCAGCCGTCATAGACGTTCTTGCCGGACTGCATCTGGGTCTGCAGCTTTTCGACGACGTCGCCCTCCTGGATCAGGTCGTGCTTGACCTTGATCCCCGTGATCTCGGTGAAGGCTTTCGCCAGCGTGCGCGATTCATATTCGTGCGTCGTGATCGTCTCGGAGACGACATTGATGTCCATGCCCTTGAAGGGGGCGGCGGCCTTTTCGAACCACTGCAGCTCCTTCAGTTGGTCGGCCTTCGACAGCGTCGAGGGCTGGAATTCGCTGTCGATCCAGCGTTGGTTGACGGCGTCGTCCGCGCGGGCGGGCGCGGCGACGGTCACGGAAGCGGCGATCAGCGCGGCCGCGCTGGTCATCGTCAGAAAGCTCTCCCTGGTCAACGGACCATTCTTTCCTCTCAAGCGTCGCATGTTGGTTCCTCCGGTTGCAGCGATAGACACTCATTCAGGCCCGGGTTGATCCCGGATCTGTCTTCTTCGCTCGTCAGACCGTGCGGAAAATCGCAACGGCCGAGATGAGCGAAATCAGGGTTGCGAGCCACAGGCTCGATATTTCGACGCCCTCCCCGATCGGCAGCGTGGCGATCGGATCGGTGCCGACAAAGGCAATCCACAGCAAGTGAATGACGGCTGCCAGCACCAGCGAAATGAACAAGCGGTCGCCGCGCGTGGTCGGAATGCGCAGCACGCCGACGCGCTCGGCCTCCGGATAGACGGCGGCAAGCCATGTCATCACGCCCAAAGTGAGCGCCAGCATCACGAAGAAGATCGCCGTCGGCAGCGTCCAGGCCATCCATGCAATGTTTTCCATGGGCTTACGCCCCTCTTTCGAGCATGATCTTGTCCGAAAACCGGTGTCCACTTTTCGGGATCATGCTCATACCCTGCCCAGCGCGAAGCCGCGCGCGATGTAGTTGCGGACGAACCAGATCACCAGCGCGCCGGGGATGATGGTGAGCACGCCGGCGGCGGCGAGCAGGCCCCAGTCCATGCCGGCGGCCGAGACCGTGCGCGTCATGATCGCCGAGATCGGTTTGGCGTTGACCGACGTCAGCGTGCGCGCCAGCAGCAGTTCCACCCAGGAGAACATGAAGCAGAAGAACGCGGCGACGCCGATGCCGCTTGCGATCAGCGGCACCAGGATCTTCACGAAGAAGCGCGGGAACGAATAGCCGTCGAGGAACGCGGTCTCGTCGATCTCGCGCGGCACGCCCGAGACGAAGCCTTCGAGGATCCAGACCGCCAACGGCACGTTGAAGATGCAGTGCGCCAGCGCGACCGCCCATGGCGTGTCGAACAGATTGATCGCCGAATAGAGATTGAAGAATGGCAGCGCGAACACCGCCGCCGGCGCCATCCGGTTCGACAGCAGCCAGAAGAACAGATGCTTGTCGCCGAGGAAGCGATAACGCGAGAAGCCGTAGGCCGCCGGCAGCGCCACCGCGATCGAGATCACGGTGTTGATGACGACGTATTTCAGCGAGTTGATGTAGCCGGAATACCAGCTCTCATCGGTGAAGATGCGCTTGTAGTTTTCCAGCGTCGGCTGGTGCGGCCACAGCGTCATCGTCGTGACGATCTCGTTGTTGGTCTTGAAGCTCATGTTGACGAGCCAGTAGATCGGCAACAGCAGGAAGATCAGGAACACCACGATGATGATGCGGCGGCCGGGGATCGTGTTCATCACGCACCTCCCTGCTTTTCAGGACGATCGGCCCCGGCATTGGTCATGACGGTGTAGAAGATCCAGCACACGATCAGGATGATCAGGTTGTAGACCAGCGACAGTGCCGCGGCCTTGCCAAGGTCGAACTGGCCGAGCGCGATCTTGACCAGCTCGATCGAGACGAAGGTGGTCGAATTGCCGGGACCGCCGCCGGTCACGACGAACGGCTCGGTGTAGATCATGAAGCTGTCCATGAAGCGCAGCAGCACCGCGATCAGCAGCACGCGGTTCATCTTCGGCAACTGGATTGCCTTGAACACCGCCCAGCGCGAAGCGCCGTCGATCTGCGCCGCCTGGTAATAGGCGTCGGGGATCGACTTCAGCCCGGCATAGCACAGCAGCGCGACGAGGCTGGTCCAGTGCCAGACGTCCATCACGATCACGGTGGCCCAGGCGTCGAACTCGTTGGAGACGTAGTTGTAGTCGATGCCGAGACTGTTGAGCGTATAGCCGAGCAGGCCGATGTCGGGCCGGCCGAAGATCTGCCAGATCGTTCCGACCACGTTCCAGGGAATCAAGAGCGGCAGCGCCAGGATGACGAGGCAGGCGGCGACGCTCCAGCCTTCGCGCGGCATCGACAGCGCCACCACGATGCCGAGCGGCACTTCGATCGCCAGGATGATCGCGGAGAACAGCAGGTTGCGGCCGAGCGAGGCCAGGAAACGGCCGCCGAGATCGGTCGAGGGATCGAGCAGCTCCTTGAACCAGCCGACGCCGTTCCAGAAAAACTGGTTGTTGCCGAACGTATCCTGCATCGAATAGTTCACCACCGTCATCATCGGCAGGATCGCGGAGAACGCGACCACCGCGAAAACCGGCAGCACCAGGAACCAGGCCTTTTGATTGACGGTCTTGTCCATCAGGCAACCCCCTCGACCAGACGGCTGTCGGCATAGACGTGGACATGCGCGGGATCGAATACGAGCCCGACCGTATTGTCCGGCACGGAGAACCCCGCCGGCACGCGCGCGGCGAATTTGGCGTCGCCGACGCGAACGCGAGCAAAGCGGACGCGGCCGAGATCGTCGATGCGCTCGATGGATGCCGACAGCAGACCGGATGCCGGCGCGGCGACATTGACGAATTCCGGCCGCACGCCGATCTCGATCTTCGCACCCGCCGGCAGCACGCCGTAGTTCCGGTGCAGGCCGATGACGTGACCATCGATTCGAGCCTCGTGCCCGCTCACCGCGGCCGGCACGATGTTCATGCCGGGCGAACCGATGAAATAGCCGACGAAAGTATGCTCCGGCTTCTCGAACAATTCGGCCGGCGTGCCGCTCTGCACGACGCGGCCGTCATGCATGACGACCACCGTATCGGCAAAGGTCAGCGCCTCGGTCTGGTCGTGGGTGACGTAGATCATCGTGAGATCGAGTTCGCGGTGCAACGCCTTCAGCTTCGAGCGCAGCTGCCACTTGAGTTCGGGATCGATCACCGTCAGCGGCTCGTCGAACAGAACTGCCGCAACATCGGAGCGGACGAGGCCGCGGCCGAGCGAGATCTTCTGCTTGGCATCGGCGGTCAGCCGCGTTGCCTTTCGGTCGAGATAGAAGGTGAGGTCGAGCAGATCGGCGATCTGCCTCACCCGCGCCTCGACCTCGGCCTTCGGCACGCCGCGGTTCTGCAGCGGAAATGCGAGATTTTGCCCGACCGTCATGGTGTCGTAGATCACCGGAAACTGGAACACCTGCGCGATATTGCGCTTCTGGGTTGACAGCGGCGTGATGTCTGATCCGTCGAACAGGATCTTGCCGCGCGACGGCGTGACGATGCCGGAGATCAGGTTCAGCAGCGTGGTCTTGCCGCAGCCGGAGGGGCCGAGCAGTGCGTAGGCGCCGCCCTGCCGCCAGGTCATCGTCACCGGCTTCAGCGCAAAGGATTCCGGCGGCGCGTCATTGCCGCCGTAGGAGTGCGCGAGATCGACGAGGTCAATGCGGGCCATGTCGCATCCCCCTCACGCGCTTTTGCTTCGTGACGCGTTTTCTTCCCGCGCAGCGCGATTAGCTTCGCTTGAAAACGCCCTGCCCGGCGCGGCGACCAGGCGGTCGGCGGCGTCGAACACGAAAAGATTGTCGGGATCCAGCACCGCATCAAGCGTCTGGCCCGGCTCGTATTCATGCACGCCCTGCAGCACGGCCACCCAATTGGACGAATCTCGATTGAGATGCACGAAGCTTTCCGAGCCGGTGATCTCGGTCACCGTGACGGTGGCGTGGAACGCGTGGCGCCCGGCAATGCCGTTGGCCACTTCGAGCTGATGGGCGCGGAAGCCGACGCGGTAGGCGCCGTCGGCGAGCGATGCGTAGAGGCCGGTGGCCGGCGCCTTTATGCCGCCGGCATATTGCACGAAGCCGTTCTTCTTCTCGATGCCGATGGTGTTGAGCGGCGGATCGGAGAACACCTGCGCCACCCGCAGCGTATCGGGCTGGCGATAGACTTTTGAGGTATCGCCGACCTGCAGAACCTGGCCTTCCCACATGCACAGCGTGTTGCCGCCGAGCAGCAACGCCTCGGACGGCTCGGTCGTCGCATAGACGAAGATCGCGCCCGACGCCTCGAA
Source organism: Bradyrhizobium sp. (assembly GCF_036735945.1). Taxonomy (GTDB): domain Bacteria; phylum Pseudomonadota; class Alphaproteobacteria; order Rhizobiales; family Xanthobacteraceae; genus Bradyrhizobium. The sequence goes on from NZ_DAINNI010000003.1 coordinate 10,365, forward strand.
AATGCGCGGCAATTCGGTGCGCAGTTCCTCGCGCAGCTTGTAGTCGAGATTGGCGAGCGGCTCGTCAAGCAGCACGAGGTCGGCGCCCTTGACCAGCGCGCGCGCGATCGCGGTTCGTTGCTGCTGTCCACCGGAAAGCTGCAGCGGGGTGCGCTTCAGATACGGCTCGAGCCGCAAGAGCCTGGCGGCTTCCTGCACGCGGCGATCGATCTCCTCGCGCGGCCTGCCCTGCACGCGCAGCGGCGAGGCAATGTTCTCATAGACCGTGAACGAGGGATAATTGATGAACTGCTGATAGACCATCGCGACCGAGCGCTGCCGCACGTCGGCGCCGGTGACGTCCTTGCCGTCGACCAGCACGCGGCCGGTGCCGGGCTTGTCGAGCCCGGCGAGCAGTCGCATGATCGAGGTCTTGCCTGACAGCGTCGGCCCGAGCAGCACGCTCAGCGTGCCGCGTTCGAGCGTCAGCGAGACGTCGCGGATGGTCGGGATGCCGTCCACCGTTCGTGTGACATGTTCGAGCGTGACGCTCATGGCCGTCCTCCCGCTTCACGCAAGGGACGTTCACCGGAGGCACGATGAGCATTGATCCATTCATCCAGCACGGCGATCTCATCCTTGGACAGCCGCAAACCGAGCTTGGATCTTCGCCACACCACGTCTTCGGCGGTGCAGGCCCATTCGTTCGACATCAGGTACTGGACCTCGCTCTCGGTCAGGGTAGCGCCAAACGACTGCCCAAGATCATCAGATGATTTCGCATTGCCGAGCAATTTTGTCGCACGCGTGCCATAGGCATGTGCCAGCCGGCCGGCGTGCGCCGGGCTGAGGAACGGATATTTCCGCGTCAGTTCCGCCGCCAGCGCGGCGACCGCCGAAACGTCCATGTCGCCGCCGGGCAGCGGAGCCTTGCCGGTCCAGCCCTCTTTCTCTTTTGCGCTGTGCAGATAAGGCGCGAGCCGCTCCAGCGCTTCTTCCGACAGGCGGCGATAGGTCGTGATCTTGCCGCCATAGATCGACAACAGCGGCGCGCCACCGGGCGTATCGAGCTCGAAGACGTAATCGCGGGTCGCCGCCTTGGCTTCACTGGCGCCATCGTCATACAGCGGCCGCACGCCGGAATAGGTCCAGACCACGTCCCTGGGCAGCACCGGCTTCTTCAGATATTCGCTGGCGGACGCGCAGAGGTACTGGATCTCCTCGTCGGAGGCCTTCACCTTGGCCGGGTCGCCATCGTAGTCGCGATCGGTGGTGCCGATCAGGGTGAAATCGTCCTGATAGGGAATGACGAAGATGATGCGGCCATCGGCGTTCTGGAACATGTAGGCGCGGTCGTGCTCGTAGAGCTTGCGCACCACGATGTGCGAGCCCTGCACCAGCCGCACCTTGGCGCGCGCGTTGACGCCGGAACCTGCCGACAACACCTGCTCGACCCAGGGACCGCCGGCATTGACCAGCGCGCGGGCCTGAATGGTCGTGCGCGCGCCGCTGATCGTGTTCTCGACGGTGACGTGCCAGACGCCGTTGACCTGCCCGATCTCGACCGCGCGCGAGCGGGTGCGAATTTCGGCGCCGCGGTCGGCGGCATCCCGCGCGGTCAGCACGACAAGGCGCGCGTCGTCGACGAAGCAGTCGGAATATTCGAAACCGCGCTTGTAGCGGTTGGCGATCAAGGGCTTGCCCACCTCGTCATGGACCAGGTCGACCGAGCGCGTCGGTGGCAGCAGGTGCCGGCCGCCGATGTGATCGTAGAGGAACAGCCCGAGCCGGAGCAGCCAGGCCGGCCGCAAGCCAGCGTGATGTGGCAAAACGAAACGCAGCGGCCTGATGATGTGGGGCGCGATCTGCCAGAGGACTTCGCGTTCGATCAGCGCCTCGCGGACCAGCCGAAACTCGTAATATTCGAGATAGCGCAGCCCGCCGTGCACCAGCTTTGTCGACCAGGACGACGTTCCACTGGCCAAGTCATTCATTTCACATAGGAAAACAGAGTTGCCCCGGCCCGCCGCATCGCGCGCGATGCCGCAGCCGTTGATGCCGCCTCCGATGATGGCGAGGTCGAATACCCTATCCAACGAAACGCATCCCCCGGCGGTCGCCTCTTCGCTTCGGCGATTTCGCTTTCGAATGAGAGTTAAACACAACGAAAAACGAAAGCAAGTCGAAAGCGAAACGAAAGCTGGGATCAATTGCCGGGCGGCTTCGACTTATCCGGCGTCCGGGGTGACCGGTCGCGGCAACGGTCCGCCGCTCACGACGTAGACGCCGACAGAAATACTGGCGATGGCGACCCAGTCCGTCGCCGAGGGCCACTCACCGAGAACAGGAATGGCCATGACCGCGGTCATCGCGGGCGACAAGGCGGCGAAAGCGGCGCCGCTCGACGCGCCGAGTATGCTGACCGCGCGTCCGTAAAAGACGAGCGAAGCGATCGCGGTCAGGACGCCCTGCACGAAGGCCTGCAGCGCCAGATCGCCCAACGGAGCGTTAGCGATCTTCGCACCCTCCACCAACACATAGGCGGGCATGTAGAGAACCAGAGCGCCAACGGCAGCAATGGCTGCGGCGTGCAAGCAATCCAGGCGCACGCGACGCATTGCGACGGTGTAGCAGGCCCAGGCCAGCGCAGATCCGAGAAACAGTGCGTGCCCGAAGCTCTGCATGAAATCAACGACGCCGCCTGCACCGAAGGCGATACAGAACACGCCCGGCAGGATCAGCAGCAAGCCGGCGACGCCAAAGCGAAGCGCTGCGATGTCCCATGACGTGAGGCTGGTCTTCAGCCCGAGGCGAGCGACCACAATCCAACCCGACCAGATACTGACGGCCGCAAGCCCGTAGAGAGCCCCGCGCATCGTCAAACGAGCACGCCGCCTTCGCGAACACCTTCACGACCTGCTGGCAGCGACAGCTTCCGGACATCGGGTACGACAGCCTGACCTGGATGCGGTGAGCGCTGCCATCCAGGCCGCCCATGCGGCGCGGGAGTTGGTCAAATCGCGTTCAGACGGATTGGTCAACTACCGATGGCGTTCGCACCGGAGGTTCGAAATTCCGCTGCATGTCTGCGCGCTTGCGATCGAATCCCTGCTGATCGACGAGGATCGCAAGACAATCCGAAAATGCGGAGCCGCTGATTGCGACGTCTACTATCGACACGAGCAAGGGGCAGCGCCGGCAATGGTGCAGCATGACGGGGTGCGGAAATCGTGAAAAGCAGCGTCGACGACGTTCAGTGACGCGAAACTAGCGCATGCGAATGGGTGGCGAAGCTACAGCCGGAGCGGGCTCGCCGCTGGAATCGTCGATATCGCTCGCCCGTTTCTCCATCGCCTCGACCACCTCGATGCCGCGGTGATGGCAGATATTGGCGAGGCCCGCGGGCAGCGGCGCATCGGTCACGAAGGTCTGGATCTGGCCGAGATGGGCGATACGCACCGGCGCGCTGCGGCGGAGTTTTGTCGAATCCGCGACCAGCATGACGCTGCGGGCATTCGCGATGATCGCCTGCGCCGCCTGCACCTCGCGATAGTCGAAATCCAGCAGCGCGCCCTCCTCGTCGATCGCGGATGCGCCGATGATGGCGTAGTCGACCTTGAACTGGCCGATCAGGCTGGTCGCGGTCGAGCCGATCACCGCGCCGTCGGCACGGCGCACCGCACCGCCAGCCACGATCACCTCGATGCGCGGATGCCGGTAGAGCAGCATCGCGACGTTGAGGTTGTTGGTGATGACGAGCAAATCCTCATGCGAGGTCAGCGCGCTCGCGACCTCTTCCGTCGTGGTGCCGATGTTGATGAACAGCGAGCAGCCGTTCGGAATCCGCTGCGCCGCCGCAAGGCCGATCGCCCGCTTCTCTTCCGCAGCCACGAAGCGGCGGGCCTCATAGGCGAGGTTCTCCACGCCGGACGCGATGATGGCGCCGCCATGGATGCGGGTCAGCGAGCGCTGGTCGCAGAGGTCGTTGAGGTCCTTGCGGATGGTCTGCGCCGAAACCTCGAACCGCTTGGCGAGGTCTTCCACCATCACCCGGCCAAAGGCGCGGGCAATGTTGAGAATTTCAGTCTGGCGGTGAGACAGGCCGGCCACGATCGGCACCCTTAACTCGATAGACCTGGGGCACAAAGTTGCCGTTATGGTGCGGCTGATTGGAGCCGCGGTCAACGAGGGAGATGGGCCACCAGGGCCGCTGAGGGGCGGAACGAGCAATCCTGGTTAAGGCGGCCGCCCCCGGACCCGCGAGCCGCGTCGTGCGCACGGCCACTCGACAAAGCGTTTTGCGGCTGCAACACTGGGATACAACCAGAAACTGTTGGAGGAAATCATGAACGTCGATCGCCGTCAGTTCGGCTTGCCCGTGCTCGCACTCGGTTTGGGTCTTGGGTTGGGCCTTGGCCTCACGAGCATCACCCCCGCCTTTGCCGGTGCGGACGAGGACGCCGTCACCAAGAACGTCGAGGCTTTCCGCGTGGCGCAGGCCGCCGGCAACGCCGAAGGGCTGGCTTCACTCTGCGCGGACGATCTGAGCTATAGCCACTCGAATGCAAAGGTCGACACCAAGGCGTCGCTTCTCGATGGCGTCGCCAAGGCCAACTACAAGTGGACCTCGCTCGCCTACAAGGATCCCACGATCCGCGTCGTTGGCCCCTCCGCCATCGTGCGCTTCACCTTCGTCGGCGAGCAGGAGTTCAACGACGGCAAGAAGACGCCGCAGAACCTGCACATCCTGATGAACTGGCAGAAGCAGGGCAACGACTGGAAACTACTATCCCGCGCTGCGACCAAGCTCTGACCGACGACGACCCGCGCTGGCGGTTATGCCGCCAGCGCCATCCCCCGGACGAGCCGGCGGGCGGCGCGTTCGGCCTCGCGTGCATTGCGGAATATCTGGCCTTCGAGGCGGTAAAAGCGCCGTGAGGCGGCGAAAAACCGGTAGCCGCCGGGAGCGCGCACGATGATCCCGGCCTGCTGCGAACCGATTTCAATAATATAGCTATCCGACATGGCCCAGCCTTTGATTTCTTCCGAGCCGACAACGGGTTGCGCCGTAAATCGTTCCTCGCTTGCCCGTTGCGCCGCACGACCGACCTATGTCAAAGCTGGTTTCGAATACGGCGAATCGCTCAAATGGCTGGAGAACTGACATGATGCCGAAATTCGCGCTCTCGATGCTGGTCGCCCTTGCGGTTTGCGCGCCGCTCCAGGAAGCGGCGGCGCAGGAAAGCACGCTCGGAGGCGCGCTGTTCGGCGGCGCCGCGGGCGCGATTGTCGGCGGCGCGTTAGGCGGCGGTCGCGGGGCCGCGATCGGGGCCATCGTCGGCGCAGGCACCGGGGCAGCCATCGGCGCCCAGGGCGAGCCGCGGCCGGGCGGCTATCGCTGGTATGAGGGCGGCTGCTACGCGGAACAGCCCGGAGGATGGGTCGCGGTCTCGCCGCGCTATTGCGGTGTCCAGGCGCAATACGCGCCTCCCCCGCCCCGCTATTACGACAATACCCCGCGCTGCATGCGCTCGCCGACCTATGATCCACGCCGTGGCACGTTCATCGGCCGCGACGGTTACGAGCGGCCCTGCCCGTAAGATCCATAGCGTTTTCAAGCGAAGTGGATACCGGTTCGCGTCAAGAAAACGCGTCAAAACAAAAAGCTAGGTCTTGATAACGCCGTCCGGGGTGACTTGCTGCGGACGGCCGTTGTCGTCGATCGAGACGTAGGTGAAGTTGCCGTCGGTCACCAGGATCGACTGCAACTCTTGGCGCCGCACCACCCATGCTTCGAGATGGACCGTGAGCGAGGTGCGCCCGACCCGCACCAGGTTGGCATAAACCGACACGAGATCGCCGACATAGACCGCTTTTCGAAAATTCATCGCCTCGATCGCGACCGTCACGGTGCGGGATTTGGCGATCTTGGAAGCGAACACGCCGCCGCCGATATCCATCTGGCTGAGCAGCCAGCCGCCGAAAATATCGCCATTGGCGTTGGTGTCGGCCGGCATCGCCAGCGTGCGGATGCAGAGATCGCCGCGCGGCTCGGTCGCGGCATTGGCCGGGGCGTGCAAATGAGCTCCAGTAATTTGGGCTTCGCTCACCTGAAATTCTCCCAGCCGGCATCGGGCGTGAAGCGGCCGCCGAACTTGTCGGTCAGCGCATCCAGCGTCGAGACCACGTTCTCGACGCCGCGGGTTCGCGCATAGTTCAAGGGACCGCCGCGGAACGGCGCGTAGCCGGTGCCGAAGATCATGGCGCCGTCGACCACGTCGGCGTTGTCGACGATGCCCTCGCGCAGGCAGGCGACACAGACGTTCGACATCGGCAGGATCAGCCGGTCGATCATTTCCGCCGACGGCTCCGAGATCGCGGACATGCCTGACGTGTCGGCCTTGCCGTCCTTCCAGGTGTAGAAGCCCTTGCCGGTCTTGCGGCCGAGTTCGCCATTGGCGACCTTGTCGCGCAACCAGGCCGGCGTCGACGGCAGCGCGTCGCCGAATTTCGAGCGCAGCATGTCGCCGACGTCGAGGCAGATGTCGAGGCCGACCTGATCGGCCAGTTCGATCGGCCCCATCGGCATGCCGAATTTCTTCGCGGCGGCGTCGATGACGGCCTTGTCGATCTTCTCGTCGAGCATCAGCATCGCTTCCAGCATGTACGGCGTCAGCGCGCGGTTGACGAGGAAGCCGGGCGAGGATTTTACCGGCAGCGGCAAGCGGTCGATGGCGCCGACGAAGGCCAGCGCCTGCTTCAGGAGCTCGGGGTCGGTGCCGTCATGGCTGACGACCTCGACGAGTTGCAGCCGCGAGACCGGATTGAAGAAGTGCAAGCCGAGCAGCCGCTCGGGCTTTGCCAGCGTGGTGCGCAGATCCTGCAGCGGAATGCTCGACGTGTTGGTGGCAAGGATGGCGCCGGGCTTCATCTTCGGCTCTAGCCCCGCATAGACCTTCTGCTTCAGCTCGAGCTTCTCCGGCACCGCCTCGATGACGAGATCGGCGTTGCGCACGCCTTCCGCCTGCATGTCCGGCATCAGCCGGTCGAGCGCATCGCGCACTGAGGTGCGCTTGCGCAGGATCTTGCCGTAGAGTTCGGCGGCGCGCCTGATCGCGCCCGCGATCGGCTCCGGCTTCATGTCGGCGAGCGTCACGCGCAAATCCTGGCCGGCGCACCAGGCGGCGATGTCGCCGCCCATGGCGCCCGCGCCGATGACATGAACGTGCCCGATCCTGCTGCCGCTGCCTGCGAGCTTCTTCATCTGCTCGCGCAGGAAGAAGACGCGGATCAGGTTCTGCGCGGTCGGCGTGACCATCAGCCGCGCGAACGACGGCTGCTCCGCCCGCAGCATCGCCAGCCGGTCGCCGCCATGCTTTTCCCAGAGATCGATCAGCGCATAGGGCGCGGGGTAGTGCTCTTGCGGCGCAGCCTTGGCCGCCTCACGGCGCATGCGCGAGGCGACAAAACCCCTGACGGAGCCGAAGCCGAAGAGGGTATTGAACATCCCCGGCCGCGCACGCTTCAGGCGGCCGGACACGGCATCCTTTACCGCATTCAGGACGTGACGTTCCTGCGTCACCGCGTCGACCAGCCCAAGCGACTTTGCCTTCCGCGCATCGATGGTCTTGCCAGTCAGCATCAGCGGCATGGACTGCAGGGGATTGACTGTTTGCGTGAAGCGCGCAGTGCCGCCGAGACCGGGATGCAGCCCGAGCATCACCTCGGGGAAACCGAACCGTGCATCTTCGATGGCGATCCGCATCTGGCAGGCGAGCGCGACTTCGAGGCCGCCGCCGAGGCAGAATCCGTGAATCACGGCAACCGTTGGAATTTTCAATCCTTCGAGGCGATCGATCACGGCATGGGCGCGACCGATCTCCATCTCGACCGCACCCGGATCGGTGGCGCCCCGAAACGCGTTGACGTCGGCGCCGGCGATGAAGCCGGATTTCTTGGCGGAGCGGATGACGAGGCCCGTCGGCCGCTGGCTTTCCAGTTCGGCCAACACCTTGTCGAGTTCTTCGATCAGGTCGGCTGAAAGCGTGTTGGCGCTGGTGCCCTCGCGGTCGAACAGCAGCCAGGCGACGCCGTCGGCATCGCGCGTCAGCTTGAAATTCCTGTACGGGCCATTGGCATCCGGCGTCGGGCCGAGTTCGAGCACGCGATCGCCGAGGGCGTTCATGATCTGGCTGTCCATGCTCACACCGTCTCAATCAGCATCGCGCCGCCCTGCCCGCCGCCGATACATTCGGTGGCGATGCCGCGCCGCGTACCCAACCGCTTCATGGCGTTGATGAGATGCAGCACGATGCGGTTGCCGCTGCAGCCGACGGGATGACCGAGGCTGATGGCGCCGCCGTCGACGTTCAGCCGGCTCTGGTCGATTTCTCCTGCCGCACCGTCGAGGCCGAGGATCTCCTTGCAGAATTTTTCATCGTTCCAGGCCGCAAGGCAGCCCAGTACCTGCGTCGCAAAGGCTTCGTTCAATTCCCAGGTCTCGATTTCCGACAGCGTCAGCTCATTGCGTTTCAGCAGTTCCGTTGCCGACAGCACCGGCCCCAGGCCCATGATGCCGGGATCGAGCGCCGACCACTGGCTGTCGAGGATGGCCGCCTTCGGGGTCAGGCCGTGCCTGGCGACCGCCTCTTCGGAAGCGAGGATCACCCAGGACGCGCCGTCGGTGATCTGCGAGGAATTGCCGGCGGTGACCTTGCCCCAGGGACGCTCGAACACCGGCTTCAGTTTTGCCAGCGACTCCGGCGTCGAATCCGGCCGCACGCCGTCGTCATGATCGTAGAACTTGCCGTCGCGCGCGAACGCGATCTCGACCTCGCCCTTGAGCCAGCCCTCGGACTGCGCCTTCGCCAGCCGCCGGTGGCTCTCGGCGGCATAGGCATCCGACTGCGCCCGCGTCACGCCGAAGAGATGTCCGACCACCTCGGCGGTCTGGCCCATGTTGAGTTCGGTGATGGGATCGGTCAGCCCGCGCTCCAGCCCGATGATCGGCTTGAGATAGCTGGGCTTCACTTTCAACGCGGCCATGATCTTGGCACCGATGCCCTTGGCGCCGGCAAGGCCGGCAAACCAGCGCACGCCCTGTTGCGGCCAGACCAGCGGCGCATGGCTCAGCGCCTCGGCACCGCCGGCCAGGATCAGATCGGAAACGCCTTCGCGGATGTAGCGATAGGCGGTGTCGATCGACTGCATGCCCGAGCCGCAATTGATCTGGACGGTGAAGGCAACCATCTTCTCGCCCATGCCGAGCCGCAGCGCGGCGACGCGGGCCGGATTCATCTCGTCGGCAATGACATTGACGCAGCCAAGGATCACCTGGTCGAAGGCATCCGGTGCAAAGGGCTGGCGCGCCAACAGCGGCCGGCCGCATTGCACCGCGAGATCGACCGGCGTGAACGGCCCGGGGCCGGAGCGTGCCTTCAGGAACGGCGTCCGGCTGCCGTCGACGATAAAGACCGGTCTTGCCATCAGCTTGCCGCCCTCTGCTCACCCAGCTCCTGGAAGAACTGATGCACGTCGGCGCCTTTCCTGTAAATCGGCGACAATGCCTCGGGCGCGAAGTCGTCGACCTCGATCACCCCGGCCACGGCCTCATGCGCGGCCTGAAGCTTCTCGCCATCGGCCTGGGTAATGACGCCCTTCTTCACCGCCTCCTTCCAGTCATGCAGCCGCGCCGCACGCATCTGTTTTGCTGCGTCCTCCGCTGAAGTGACCAGGCGGAATGCCTTTTCCAGCCGCGCGACGCCGCCGTCGTCGTCGACGGCGGCAAGGTCCGGCGTGAGCCGGTCGCGCGCCGCCGAGGGCTCCAGCACCAGCGCGGCGCACTGCTGCACGACGCGATCGGACGGGCCGGTCACCTTGGCGCCGAACGGCTGGATCAGGAATTTCAGGATCACAGCGACGAACCGGTTCGGCAGATTGGCGAGAATTTCGGCAAAGCGATTTTCGATGGTGCGGAAACCACTTGCCATGCACCATTCAAGCGCCGCGAAATCCTCGCGCTGCCGCCCCTCATCCTGCCAGCGCTTCAGCGCCGCGGACAATAGATAGAGCTCGGAGAGGATATCGCCGAACCGCGCCGAGAGCATTTCCTTGCGCTTGAGCGCGCCGCCGAGCGTCAGCAGCGCCATGTCGGCACAGAGCGCAAACGCGGCGGAGTAACGCGAGAGTTGGCGATAGAACCGCGTCGCCTCACCGGCATCGGGCGCCGGCGCGAACAGGCCGCCGGTCCAACTCCGGCCCCAGGCGCGGAGCATGGTCCTGAAGCTGTGGCCGACATGCGCCCAGAACGCTTTGTCAAACGCGTCCAGCCCCTTGGCGCGGTCGGCTTCACCCAGCGCATTCATTTCCTCAAGCAGGAATGGATGCGCGCGGATCGCGCCCTGACCGAACACGATGAGATTTCGCGTCAGGATATTGGCGCCCTCGACCGTGATGCCGACCGGCACCGCCCGATAGAGATTTCCCATGTAGTTCTGTGGCCCGTCGATGACGGCCTTGCCGCCATGGATATCCATGGCGTCGTCGATCACGATCCGCATCCGCTCGGTGGCGTGCAGCTTCATGATACCGGAGATGACAGCGGGATGATGGCCCTGGTTGAGCGCGGCGCAGGTCAGCCGCCGCGCGGCATCGAGCAGGTAAGCAGTGCCGGCGATGCGGGCGAGCGGCTCCTCGATACCTTCGAACTTGCTGATCGAAATGCCGAACTGCTCGCGAATGCGGGCATAGGCGCCGGTGGTGCGCGCCGCATAGGCCGCGCCCGCGGCTGAAAGCGACGGCAGCGAGATGCCGCGGCCGGCGGCGAGCGCCGTCATCAGCATCTTCCAGCCTTGCCCGAGCCGCTCCTGCCCGCCGATGATGTAGTCCAGCGGGATGAAGACATCGCGGCCCCAGTTCGGGCCGTTCTGGAATACCTGCATCGCCGGCAGATGGCGGCGGCCGATATCGACGCCCGGCAGATGGGTCGGGATCAGGGCGACGGTGATGCCCAGTTCTTTCTGCGGACCTACGAGATGATCCGGATCATAGGCCTTGAAGGCGAGGCCAAGCAGCGTCGCCACCGGCCCGAGCGTGATGTAGCGCTTGTGCCAGTTCAGCCTCAGGCCCAGCACTTCGCGGCCCTCGAAATTACCCTTGCAGATGATGCCGGTGTCGACCATCGAGGCGGCGTCCGATCCCGCCTCCGGGCTGGTCAAGCCGAAACAGGGAATGTCGCGGCCATCGGCAAGGCGCGGCAGCCACCGATCTTGCTGCTCCTTGGTGCCGAAGCGCATCAACAGTTCGCCCGGCCCGAGCGAGTTCGGTACCATCACGGTGACGGCAGCCGTCAGCGACCGCGAGGACAGCTTTCGCACCACTTCCGAATGCGCATATGGCGAGAAACCGAGCCCGCCGAATTCCCTCGGGATGATCATGCCGAAGAATTTGTGGCGCTTGATGAAGGTCCAGACCTCCGCCGTCAGGTCGCGCCATTCCCAATTGATCTTCCACTCGTCGAGCATGGCGCAGAGCTCGTCGACGGGACCGTTAAGAAAGGCCTTTTCTTCGTCGGTCAAGGCAGCCGGCGCGACCGCCAGCAATTTCGACCAGTCGGGATTGCCGGTGAAGAGATCGGCGTCCCACCAGACATCGCCCGCCTCCAGCGCCTCGCGCTCGGTGTCGGACATCGCCGGCACCGCGCCACGCGCCAGAGCGAAGATCGGCTTGCTGATGAAATCGCGGCGGAAGCTCATGGCGGCCCTCCTCATGATCGGGCGCGACGTCACGCCTCACCTGTCCCAAACGCCGATATATCCTAGCTGAAAAGCGCGGGTTTTGGGGGACGTTTCGCCGCGGGAATGAAGCGAAATTGATAAACTGGAAGATAACGGCCGATGTCCCCGACCGTTCCCGGACGACGGCATTATCCTGCCGTTAGCCGTCTTGCTGGAGTTGCTGGCGGCGGCCGACTGAAATGCCGGTGAGCCCTCACGAGTCGCGCTTGTTGCGGCGATGCTCATTCGGGACGAATACGGCAAACACTTCCTTGACGCGGGCGGCAGGCGTGACGTCACGGGTGAAGCGAGGCTCTCTCGTGGTCCGGATTTCTTCCTGTCGAGGCGCGTAGAGCGCGCTCTCGTGCAGCGACCCATCAAACCGCAAATCGCTCTCGTCGTAGGTGAGGTAAGCGTTCGAAACGAACAAAAGCGCCAGCAACACCGAGCCAACGACGGTAAAATATTTGGAAACAGGCATTTGATGGACGAGCCCCCTTATTGCAGGGGACGATGGATCGCTCGCCATAAAGGCCGGGTTTAATCCCGCCCGGCTTTTGCCGGAGGGGTTTTTCGCCGGTTGCGAATTTGTAGAAAATTCTAATGAACGGCTTCCGCCTCATTCCGGGCTCGCAAAGCGAGAGCCCGGAATGATGCCGTGAAGGACGCTGAGCGATCAGCCCGGCCCTGCGCCTTGGGTTGCCGTATACACGGCATAGAGCGACTGGCTCGCCGCCATGAACAGGCGGTTTCGCTTGGGACCGCCAAAGGTGATGTTGCCGCATACCTCGGGCAGGCGAATGCGGCCGAGCAGCTTGCCCTCCGGTGACCACACGGTCACGCCGCTGTAGCCGACGGAGCGGCCGGCATTGCTCGAAGCCCAGAGATTGCCGTTGACGTCACAGCGCAGGCCGTCCGGTCCGCATTTGATGCCATCAACCACGCAATCGGTGAAGCGCTTGTGGTTGCTGAGCTTGTTGTCGGTGCCGACATCGAACACGAAGACCTCGCCCTTGCCGCCCGGACCGGTATCGCCCGGGCCCTTGCCGGTGGAGGCGACATAGAGCTTCTTGTGGTCGGGCGAGAAACAGAGCCCGTTGGGATCGGGCACCTGCTCTTCCGTCACCACGAGGTCGATGCGGCCGGACGGATCGATGCGATAGCAGTTGGTCGGCAGTTCGCGCCTGCCCGGCACGAAGCCTGCCGGCTGACCGATCTTCGGATTGAGCTTGCCACCGGCGTTGCTCGGGCCTCCCGCCACGTCGGGCTCGCCCTCATAGAGCTGGCCGCCATAGGGCGGATCGGTGAACCAGTAGCTGCCGTCCGGGTGCGCGACAACGTCGTTCGGCGAGTTCAGCTTCTTGCCGTCAAAGGAATCGGCCAGCACGGTCGCGGTACCGTCGTGCTCATAGCGCACGACGCGGCGGGTGAGATGCTCGCAGGACAGCTGGCGTCCCTGGAAGTCGAACGAGTTGCCGTTGGAATTGTTGGAGGGCGTACGGAAGACGCTGACGTGGCCGTCATCCTCCGACCAGCGCATCTGCCGGTTGTTGGGGATGTCGCTCCACAGCAGATAGCGTCCTTGCGAGCTCCAGGCCGGCCCTTCCGCCCACAACACGCCGGTATAGAGCCGCTTGATCGCGGTGTTGGGCTGGGCGAGGTTGTTGAAGGATGGATCGATGGCGACGATGTCAGGATCCCAGAAATAGGTGGTCGGCACACCGCGCGGACTGAAATCACGCGGCGGATTTGTCACCGTGGACGGTGGCGCCACAGGACCTTGAGGCGGGCTGCCTTGCGCGGTGGCCTGGGCGAGCGCGCCGCTGACCCCGGCCGCCGTGGCGCCGGCGCAGGCGGCAAGGCCCCGAACGATGGTGCGTCGTGAAATCGATTTTTCCGGATCGCGCGGTTGTGGATCGCGCCGCTCATGGCGTGTCATCGCATCCTCCCAAATTTGCTCGCCGGCCGTTGATCCGGCCTGGCAACCTGAGGTTAACCAAATCCGCACCTGGTTACGAGAGCTGCTTTTCGATTCACCCTCTTTGCGCACGCTCGCCGCCGAAAAACAGCATTACCTCGTCCGATGCAGATGATGTCGCGAAGCCTTCACGTGGGGCAATCACCCACATGGCAAGCGAGGGGGCGACATGTTAGTGGTTCGGCAAGCGGGAAATTCTCCGGCAAATCAATCGATCCGCGGAGCAAACCAGCAATGAAGACGCCGGCGCGAAGCATACTGCATTGCACCGCGGGATCGCGGGTCGGGCGGCTTCTCTGCGCGGCCCTGTCGCTTACGATATGGGCCAATGCCTCCGCGGCCAACGACGTCCCTGCCCCTTCTCCGCAGAAGCTCGAACGCATCACTGAATTCTTCAACAACGAGGTGGCGTCCGGGAAGCTGCCGGGCGCTGTCGTCTTGATCCAGCAGCACGGCAAGCCGGTCTATCTGAAATGTTTCGGCGTCCAGGATGTCGCCACCAAGGCGCCGATGACGGCGGACACGATCTTTGCACTGCACTCGATGACGAAGCCGATCACCAGCGTCGCGGCGATGATGCTGATCGACGCCGGAACACTTTCGCTCACCGATCCTGCCTCCAAATTCATTCCGGCGTTTGCCGACGTCAGGGTTGGCGTGGCGTCGACTGCGACTGACGGAACGCGCTACCTGAAACTTGTCGCGCCGGACCGGCCGATGACGATCGAGGATTTGCTGCGCCATACGTCTGGAATCACCTACGACTACATCGGCGGCAAGCTGATCGAGAAGGCCTACATGGAATCCGGCCTGTTCGACGGCAAGTACAGCAACCAGGTGTTTGCCGAACGCATCGCCCGATTGCCGCTTTCGAGGCAGCCAGGTTCGCTCTGGCGCTATGGCCACTCGACCGATGTGGTCGGCCGCATCATCGAGATCATATCCGGACAGACGCTGTATCAGTTCGAGAAGCAGCACATTCTGGATCCACTTCGCATGACCAGCACCAAATACGTTCTGGAAAGCGCTGAAGAACGCGCACGAATGGCGGAGCCGCTGCCGAACGATACCATCCTGCTGGACGCGGAGCGCCAACGGCGCGCCCATCCGGAATGGGAATCCGGCGGCGGCGGGCTGGTCTCGACCCTGAACGACTATGCGCGGTTTGCCCAGATGCTTCTCAACGGCGGGGAATTCGAGGGCAAGCGTTATCTCAGCCCGGCAGCATTCAAGGCGATGATGACGGACCACGTCGGGCCGGGCTCCGGCGTCGGGCGGGATTACTACTACTTTCCGGGCGACGGCTTCGGCTTTGGCTACGGCCTTGGCGTTCGCACCGATCCGGGCAACGCCAAGCCGCCGCCACCAGGCTCGATCGGCGAACTCAAATGGGACAGCGGCAGCGGCACCTATTTCGGCGTCGATCCCGGCCTGGACATGATCTACATCTTGCTGGAGCAGACCCAGAACGAACGTGGCCGCATTCTGCCCGCCTTCAAGGCACTGGTTTACGACGCGTTCGCCGTCGGGAAGTGAGCAGCCGGCGACTCAGGCCGCTCAATCCGGGCGGATCATCTCGAACATGTTTTCCGGCTTGATCTCGAAATAATCGCCCTTGCGGCCGGCGCGGACGATCGGATGCGCCAGCCCGGTCTGGTAGACGCCATCCTTGATGAAGGCCTTGTCGATGTGGACGGCGACGACCTCGCCGAAGGTGACCCAGGCCTGCGCCTTCCTGCCGTCGGCGCCCTGCAACTGCAGGATCTGCGTCACCTTGCACTCGAAGGCGACGGGGCTTTCCGCCACGCGCGGCACATTGACGAGTTTGCAGGGCGCGGCCGTAAGACCTGCGAGCTTGAACTCGTCGACATCACGGGCGACGTGGGCCGCGGTCGCGTTCATCTGCTTTGCCAGGTCCATGGTGGCGAGATTCCAGACGAACTCGCCGGTGTCCTGGATGTTCCCGGCGCTGTCCTTCCAGTTGGTCGAGGAGAAGCCGATGATCGGCGGCACGTAGCAGAAGGCGTTGAAGAAGCTGTACGGCGCCAGGTTGACGTTTCCATTGCCGTCGCGCGAGGAAATCCAGCCGATCGGACGCGGCGCGATGATGGCGTTGAAGGGGTCGTGCTTGAGGCCGTGGCCGTTCTTCGGCTCGTAGAAGTGCAGGTCTTTGCTGGTCACGCCGGATTATTCCCTATTGTTCGTAGCCCGGATGGAGCGCAGCGCAATCCGGGGAAACTCGCAAGCGGCCGGAGTCGTCCCCGGATTACGCTTTCGCTCCATCCGGGCTACGCAGTTCGGAATAGCAGGTCAAGTCAGGAAGGGCTCAATTCGCCTTGCGCGGCTCAAGGGCGCGGAAGAGGAAATCGATCATCTGGTCGATCGTCGCGCTGGGCTTGTTCATGGCCTGCGCGATCATCTGCGGATGGAAGAAGCGGATCATGCCGGTGCAGGTACAGAGCGCCGCCAAAGGCAGGTCGGGAGCCTCGAACTCGCCCGACGCCACGCCCTGCGCGATCACCTCGCCGATGATGCCGGTGACACATTCGATATGAACGACGCAGACGTCCCAGTCCTGCTCCATCGCGATCTCGACCATCTCGTGCAGCTTGGAATCGCCGACATAGCGCTCGGTGTTCATCCGATTGATGGTCGTAAGCAGCTCTCGCAGGCGAGGTTTCGCCGGACCGGGCCGGGCCACGATCCGCCGCGCCTCGACTTCGACCTCGCCCATCAGCGTGCGGGCCACGCCTTCGTGGATCGACTTCTTCGAATCGAAGAAGCGATAGACGTTGGCGGGGCTCATCCGCAGTTCCTTGGCGATGTCGGCGACCGTCGTCTTCTGGTAGCCCATATGCCTGAACAGACGCTCCGCCACCACGAGAATCTTTTCCCGCGTATCGGTCTCAACGTGTTCAGAAATAAGCGTCATGTCAGCTCTCAATGTTCAATTATTCTGCGGCGTCGGCAAGCGGAATCGCGTGTGGTCCTTTCGAATGCAACTTGATCTCATGTTGCGCCGCAAGATCAGGCTGTTCGGCCTGGCCGCTTTCTTCCAGGCTTTTCCGGAACCACAGGGCGTAAAGGCCCGGCAGGTACAGCAGGGTCAGGAACGTTGCAACGAACAGGCCGCCCATGATGGTGATCGCCATCGGACCCCAGAAAGCGGAGCGGGATAGCGGGATCATGGCCAGGATAGCCGCCAACGCGGTCAGCACCACCGGGCGGGCACGGCGAACCGTGGCTTCGACAATGGCTTCCCTTCGCGTCAGGCCCTGGGAAACGTCCATTTCGATCTGATCGACCAGGATCACCGCGTTGCGCATGATCATGCCGGCAAGCGCGATCAGGCCGAGCAGCGCCACGAAGCCGAACGGCTGGTTGGCGACGTTGAGGCCGAGCGAAGCGCCGACGATGCCGAGCGGGGCGGTCAGGAACACCAGGAACAGGCGCGAGAAGCTGTGAAGCTGGATCATCAGCAGCGTCAGCATCACCATGACCATCAGCGGGAACAGCACGAAGATGGAGGCATTGCCCTTGGCGGATTCTTCGAACGCGCCACCCGGCTCGATCCGGTAGGCAGGCTCGAGATGATCGCGGATTTCCTTCAGCTTCGGCCAGATCTGGTTGGTGACATCGGGAGCCTGGACGCCGTCGACGACGTCGGTGCGCACTGTGATTGCCATGTCGCGATTACGTCGCCACATGATCGGCTCTTCGTGGGAATATTCGATCTTGGCGATCTGCTGCAGCGGCACGGCAACGCCGTTGCGCGACGTGACGGTGAGGTCACCGACGTGGCCGAGGTCGAGCCGCTCCGACGGGATCGCACGCGCAACCACGCCGACCTTCTCGATGCCGTCGCGGATCGTGGTGACCTGCGCGCCCGAGATCAGCATCGCAAGCGCCTGCGAGACGTCCTGCGGGGTCAGGCCGAGCGCGCGGGCGCGGTCCTGGTCGACCACCAGCTTCAGGTAGGGCGACTGCTCGTTCCAGTCGAGCTGCGGCTCCACGACATTCGGATTCTGCTTCATCACATCGCGCACCTTGTAGGCGATGTCGCGAACGGTATTGGCGTCGGGCCCGATCACGCGGAACTGAACCGGGAAACCGACCGGCGGGCCGAAATTGAAGCGGTCGATCCGCACCCGGGCTTCGGACAGTTCGCCCTCGGCGACCGACTTCTCCAGCCGCGCCTTGATCCGCTCGCGGGCCTCGACGTCCTTCGACACGATGACAATCTCGGCGAAGGCCTCATTCGGCAGTTGCGGGTTGAGTCCGAGCCAGAAGCGCGGCGAACCCTGCCCGACATAGGACGTAAAGGTCGCGATGTCCTTGTCGTCCTTGAGCATCGCCTCGGCCTTCTTGACCGACTTCTCCGTGACGTTGAAGGCGGTGCCTTCCGGCAGGCGGAGCTGCAGGAACAGTTCGGGCCGCTCGGACAGCGGGAAGAACTGCTGCTGGACGTGGCCGAAGCCGATGATCGAGAGCACGAAGACGCCAACCGTTGCCGCCACCACCTTGATCCGGTGGTCGACGCACCACTGCACGACGGCGCGCAGGCCCCGATACATCCGCGTTTCATAGATCGCATGCGGATCGTGGTTATGGTGCACGGCGATGTTGGGCAGCAGCTTGACGCCGATATAGGGCGTGAAGATCACCGCGACGAACCAGGACGCGACCAGCGCGATCGCCACGATCCAGAAAATGCCGCCGGCATATTCGCCGACCGCCGAATTGGCAAAGCCGATGGGGAGGAAGCCAGCGGCCGTGACCAGCGTTCCCGTGAGCATCGGAAACGCAGTTGATTCCCAGGCAAAGGACGCCGCGCGGACGCGGTCCCAGCCCTGTTCCATTTTCACCACCATCATCTCGACGGCGATGATGGCGTCGTCGACCAGCAGGCCGAGCGCGATGATCAGCGCGCCGAGCGTGATGCGGTGCAGGTCGATCGACATCGCGTTCATGACGATGAAGACGATGGCGAGCACCAGCGGCACCGACATCGCGACCACGATGCCGGTACGCCAGCCGAGCGCCACGAAGGAGACGAACAGCACGATCGCCAGCGCCTCGATGAAGGAATGCACGAACTCGCCGACCGCGCGCTCGACCACCTTCGGCTGGTCGGCGATCTGCTCGACTTCGATGCCCTGCGGCACCGCCTTCATGAACTCGGCGGAGGCCTTCTCGACCTCCTTGCCGAGTTCGAGAATGTTGGCACCCTTGCTGGTGACGACGCCGATGCCGATCGCCGGCTTGCCCTTCTGGCGGGCGACGAAGGTCGGCGGATCGACGAAGCCATGGGTGACGGTTGCGATATCGCCGAGCCGGAACACGCGGCCGTTGCTCTCGACCGGGGTTTCGGCGACGGCCTTGGCGCCGTCGAGCGCGCCGGTGACGCGCAGCGGCACGCGCTGCGAGGAGGTTTCCACCGTGCCGGCCGGGGTGACGTTGTTCTGCTTGGCGAGCGAGTCGAACAGCGCCTGCGGCGTGATGCCGAGCGTCGCCAGCTTGGCGTGCGAGAATTCGACGAAGATGCGTTCGTCCTGGACGCCGTAGAGATTGACCTTGGTGACGCCGGCGACCTTCAGGAGGCGCTGGCGCAGGCCCTCGGCCGTCTTCTTCAACTGCGCATAATCGGCGCCGTCGCCGATCATCATGTAGAGAATGGAGTCGACGTCGGAGAATTCGTCGTTGACGTTCGGACCGAGCAGGCCGGCGGGAAGCTGGCCCTGCACGTCGACGAGCTTCTTGCGCAGGAGATAGAACAGGTAGGGCACGTCCTTTGGCGGGGTCGAATCCTTGAACGTGACCTGCAGCGCTGTGAACGAGGGCTTGGAATAGGTCTGCACCTTCTCGAAGAACGGCAGCTCCTGCAGCTTCTTCTCGATGGGATCGGCGACCTGGGTCTGCATTTCCTGCGCGGTCGCACCCGGCCAGATCGCCGAGACGTTGACCACCTTGACCGTGAAGAACGGATCCTCGGCGCGGCCGAGCCGCTCGTAGGAGAAGAAGCCGGCGGCGCCGAGCACAATCATCAGGAACAGGATCAGGGTCGGATGGCTGACCGCCCAGCCCGAGAGATTGAAGCGCTTCATGTCACTCTCCAACTAACTCAGAACGACAATGATGAGACCACGCGAACCTTCTGCGCGGGATCGAGCTTCTGCACGCCGAGCGCGACGACCTTGGTGCCATCGTTGACACCGCTGGAGATCACGACGGAATTGCTCTCGTAGGCTTTCACGACGACCGGCTGCAGCTTCACCGCACCGGCATCGTCGACGGTGTAGAGCGAGGGATTGCCGCCCTGGCTGAACAGCGCCGAGAGCGGCAGCTTTGCCACGCGCTCGGTCGCCGCATCCGCCAGCGTCAGCGTCGCCGTCATGCCGAGCGAGACCTTGTCGTCGGCTTCCGGCAGCGAGAATTTCGCAAGATAGGTGCGGGTCGCCGGATCGGCCGAGGGCGCGATCTCGCGCAGCTTCGCGGTGTATTTCTTCTCCGCATCCGACCACAGCGTTACGGAAGCCGTGCCGGACTTGGCGCGGCCGACCAGCGTCTCGGGGATGGCGACCACCGCTTCCCTCTCGGCAAAGCGCGCGACACGGACCGCGGTCTGGCCTGAGGCGACCACCTGGCCGGGCTCGATCAGGGTCGCGGTGACGACGCCGCGGGTATCCGCCTCGAGCGTCGCATAGGAGAGAGAATTCCTGGTCAGTTCGACCTGCCGCTCGGCGCGATTGTAACGCGCCCTCGCCTCGTCGGCGGCGGCCCGGCTCTGGTCCATCTGTGCGTCGGTGGTCCAGCCCTTGGCGCGAAGGTCCTTGGCGCGCTGCTCGGAGGCTGAGGCCTGCGCCAGCACGCCGGTGGCGGCGCGGAACTCGGCCTCCGCCTGCTCGGCCTGCAGCTTCAGATCGACCTCGTCGAGGATGGCGAGCGGCTGGCCGACATCCACGGTCTGGCCGACCTCGACCAGGCGCCGGGCGACCTTGCCGGGAACGCGAAAACCCATGTCGGTCTCGATCCGGGGGCGGATGGTGCCGACGAAGCTGCGCTCGGGAGTCTCGGCCGCGTATTTCACCGTGGCGACCAGAACCGGCCGTCCCGGAGCGGGAGCTTCAGCCGCTTTTTCATTGCAGCCGCCCAAGGCAACCACTGCGAATGCCAGCGACGCTCCGGTCAAGAGTCTGTAATAGTTCGAGAAAATCGAACGGGCGAACATCGGGTCTTCTCCATGAATTTTCTGAAACTATCGAATGTTGATTGACGAATGTCAATAATCGTCACAAGACACCATTTCGTGAGTTAACGACGTCTTAACGACGCGCGAGCCGCCCTGCTTTCGAAGATGCCCGGTCAATAGCCCTGACCGCCCAGTGGGTTGATGTGCCGGCAGAGCTAATTCGCCTTCCGCGGCATACAGGCGGCCCGCGCGACAGCCGGCCCACTTCTCAAAGTTGTGAGAAGGGCGAGGCTGACCGGCTGACTGCAACGCCCCGGCTGCGATCCGAAGACGCGCGGCCGATCTCTATGGCGTCGGACCGCAGCATTCCCTGCGGTCAACGAGAGCGTGACGCACCCGAGAGCACGAACGCACCGGCTGCGTCGGCCTTACTGCTTGACCGGCCCCGCCCCCGCAAACTCTGTCTTCGTCTCGTGCCCGCCCAGGAACACCAGCAGCCCGGCAATGAGCGGCAGGATCGACAGCACCAACAGGCCGGATGAGGTCGAGCCGGTCGCCTCCTTGACCCAACCGATCAGATACGGCCCACCGAAGCCCGCGAGGTTGCCGATCGAATTGATCAGCGCTATTCCGCCGGCCGCGGCCGTGCCGGACAGCCATGCCGTCGGCAATGTCCAGAACACCGCGAAGGTGCAGAAGACGCCGATCGCCGCCACCGTCAGCACGGCCATGGTGATGGTGGGGTCGGTGAGGTAGCTGGAAGCGGCAAGCGCCGCCGCCGTAAGCAGCAGCGGGCCGCCGACATGGGCGACGCGTTCACGGGTGGCATCGGAGTGCCGGGCCCACAGGATCATCGCGATGGTGCCGAACAGATAGGGAATCGCGGTGACGAAGCCGGTCTGCGCGTTGGTGAGGCCGAACGCCTTGACGATCTGCGGCAGCCAGAACTGCATGCCATAGAGCGCGCCGACGAAGCCGAAATAGATCAGGCTCAGCATGATCACCTTCGGTGACGACAGCGCCTGCCCGAGCGTCAGGTGCCTGGCCGCCTGCTTGGTCGCGGTCTCGGCCTGCAGCTTTGCGGCGAGCCATGCCTTCTGTTCCGCCGTCAGCCAGTCGGCCTTCTCCGGCTTATCGGTCAGATAGAACCAGGTGACGATCCCGAGCAGCACCGAGGGGATGCCCTCGAGGATGAACAGCCACTGCCAACCGCGCAGGCCCATCACGCCGTCGAGGCCAAGCAGCAGTCCCGAAATCGGCGCACCGATCACCGTGGAAATGGGAACGGCGATGGCAAAGGCCGCAAGAAACCGCCCACGATATTCGGCCGGATACCAGTAGGTGAGATAAAGAATGATGCCGGGGAAGAAGCCGGCTTCCGCCACGCCGAGCAGGAAGCGGAGAACGTAAAAGCTGAGTTCGCCGCTCACCGTCGCCATCAATGCCGAGATGATGCCCCAGGTCACCATGATGCGGGCGATCCAGCGGCTGGCGCCGAATTTTTCCAGCGCGAGGTTGCTCGGCACCTCGAAGATGAAATAGCCGATGAAAAAGATGCCGGCGCCCCAGGCAAAGATCAGCGGCGTGAACTTCAGGTCGGCGTTCATCTCCAGCGCGGCGAAGCCGAGGTTGACGCGGTCGAGATAGGAAAAGAAGTAGGCCAGCACCAGAAACGGAATGAGCCGCCAGGAGATCGCGCGGATGGTGGATGCTTCGATCTCACTGGGGGTCGGCGCGGCGGACTGGCTCATGGGTTTCTCCCCTCGGTTTCTTATGCCCGACGATTAGCGAGCCGAACCCGCTCTTGCAATGCAAGATGCCCGCGCTGGCGTAACGCGGGCATTCCGTTGACGAGGGGCTCAACTCTTTCGCCGGACAACGCGGCCCGAAGTCCGGGTTCATTCCCCCAGTTGAAACCGCTCGAAACGGTGCAGTTCCTCCTCGATGCGGCGCTTATAATCCTTTCGCGCCGCCCTCGCAGCGCCCTTGCCGACCCAACTCCATTTTTGCATAAGCAATTTCTTGTCCTGGCGGTCGGTCTTCAGGTCGATGGCGGCCACGATGTCCTGTCCGACCAGGACCGGCAGTGCGAAATAGCCGAATACGCGCTTCTCCTTCGGCACATAGGCCTCGAAGCGGTGGCCGTAGTCGAAGAACAATTCGGTGCGCTTGCGCTGGATAATGAGTGGATCGAACGGCGAGAGGATGTGCAGCGGCCCCTCGCCCGCCTCCGCCGCCGTATCAATCTCCAGGACTTCCGGTCGGCCCCAATGTTCCTGCTTGCCGGCGCCTTCGAGCGCGACCGGCACCAGTTCCTTGCGCCGCACCCGCGCCTCGATCAGCCGCCGTACCGCCGCCTTGCTCGGCGCGTCGAGATGACAGATCGAATCGAGGCTGACGATGCCTTGCGACCGCAACGCGCGATCAAGCAGGTAGGCAGTTATCTCCGCCGAACTGGCCGGCTTCGGCGGCTTGTCCCAGCCGAAATGCCGCGCCATCAGTTCATAGGTCTTGAGCATGCCGGTGCGTTCGGAGATCGTCACGTCGCCGGTATAGAAGGCGAGTTGCAGTGCCCGTTTCGAGGGCTTGCGGCTCTGCCACAGATGTTCCTTCTCGGTCAGCACGTCATCATCGATGTCGCGGATGGTCAGCGCGCCATCGCGCCGCAACAGCCGCATCACCTTGCTTGTGTCCTCCGGCTTCACGGACGCAAACCATTTGTGGCCGTTGCGCCGGTGTTCCCGCATGGAAGGAATGAAGAAGCGAAAATCCCTGGCCGGCACGTAGGACAGCGCATGCGTCCAGTATTCGAACACGCTCTTGTCGACACTTTGCGCCTGGCGCAGATCCGCCCGGACATACCCCGGGATACGGCTATAGAGAATGTGATGGTGCGAGCGTTCGATGACGTGGATGGTGTCGATCTGGACGTAGCCGAGATGATCGACCGCGGCCGCGACGGCCTCGGGTCCGGCGCCGAACGGTTCGCTGACATCGAGCCGCTGGGCCTGCAGCCAGATTTGCCGGGCCTCCAGCTTGGTCAGGGGTCGGGGTTCATTCGCGCGGGGCATCGCGCGGCAATGTAGCGGGATTCGCGCCTTGGGGGAGTCCCGGGTTCCCGATCACGGCTCCGCAGCGCGGAACTATCTCACCGCTTCTGCCGCTCTTCGACGCTGCCGGTTGCGATCTCGGCCTCGCAGGAAGCGGGGCCGGGCTGGGGCGCATGGCATTTGTACACTTGACCGGTCATCCGATCGACCAGCCACGCGCTCTCCTCCGTCGGACTTTCGAACCCGACATAGCGGCTGCCGAGCGCGTTGATCAGCGTCGACAGCAAGATTGCAGCGGCGATCAGCGCCGCGCCGATCAGTGTTGGCATGGAAGTTCCGGAACCGGCAGGCTCCGATGCACTGGCACGATAGCCGAGATACTCACGCTGACGTTTGACTGACTGTAACACCGCGCCGCCCGATTGGTTGCCCGAACGATTTCTTCTGCAGATTTTTTTGTGATGCGTTCTGCTAGAGACGCATCTGGCCGATTTGTTGTCCACACATCGGCGCCAGCGCGACGTGCGGGCTTTTTTTGTGAATCAAGGAGCCTTCTCGACACTTGAGTATCGACCACAAACGCAAAATTCCAAACGAGTTCGCGAGCGTTCTGCACAGCGTCGCGATATCGAAAGCTCGGATGGGCGCTGCTCCGTAGAACTCCGGAGATGATGCAGGACATCATCGGGCAATGCGCGGAAAGCCGGGGCCTGCAATACTGTGATTTGAGTCACATTGCGGGATTTGAACCGGTCCTATCGTCGCAGCATCAAAACGTCATGCACGCCAGTTTGCAGGCGTTAACACTGAGGATTAGGACAATGACCCGCTATCTCGGACTTTCAATCATGACTGTCGGTGCCGCGCTGTCGATGACGGTGGGCCTGGCCGCTGCTGGCGACACCGTTTCGGCCGACAAGATCCTGGACGCGCTGAAGCCGAAGCCGGTCGCGACCCGCGGCCTTGCGAGCGGTCCGCAGCAGCCGGTGGATGCCACCGCCAAGGCCAAGGAAACCAACTTCGTCGACTCCCTGCGCAACCGCAAGACCCGGTCGCTGTCGCTCGGCGAGCGCCAGGAGATCGCGGAACTGGCCGCGGGCAAGCCCAAGATCGATCTGGAAATCCAGTTCGACTACAACTCGGCCGACATCAGCAGGAACTCGGTTTCGGCCGTGCAGGAACTCGGCAAGGCGCTATCCGATGCCAGCCTGAAGGGTTCGACCTTCGTGGTCGCCGGTCATACCGATGCGATCGGCGGCGAGGCGTACAACCAGGATCTTTCCGAGCGTCGCGCCGATACGATCAAGAAGTACCTGAGCGAACAGTACGGCATTGCCGGCGCGAACCTGGTGACCGTCGGTTACGGCAAGACCAGGCCAAAGGATCCGAACGCGCCGATGGACCCGATCAACCGCCGCGTCCAGGTCGTGAACATGGACACCAAGACCGCGGCGAAGTGAGATTTTGAAGATCGAGCCGTCGGCCGCTTTCGGCTGGCGGCTCTTTCTATTGCGGTGCGATGGCCGCTCAAATCCAGTTCTGGAAGATCATCAGGCGGTTGAACGTCGCCATCGATGTGCCGATGAACGCGGCCGAGATCGGCAACATCGCGGCGAAGCCAGCAAAGCCGATCGCAACGCTAGCCCACAGCAACCACGCCGGCGTACTGCCGCGCCTCAAGGCATATACCAGCGCAAAGCTCGCCGTGGTCGCCGCCGGCAGGTAGTAATAGATGAAGCCGAGCGTTCGCGGCAGCAACGCCCATGCGAGGTACGGACCGAAATAGAATGCCAGTATCAGGAAGGCATCGGCCCGCCGCGTCACGACCCAGTCACGCAGACAGATCGCGACGGCTGCCAGCGCCGGCCACAGGATGACGGGATTGCCAAGAAACACCACGGCGGCGATATGGTCTTCACCGACCTTGTCGAAGAGATACCAGACCGGGCGCACCAGAAACGGCCAGGACGGCCACGAACTCATATAGGTGTGCCCCGCGATCGCGGTGGTCGTGTTGTCGCTGAAGATCCGCCGTTGCGCTTCCCAGATATCCGGAATTGAAAACCCGTAGAGCGGAATGAACGTCGCGAGATAGACGGCGGCCGGAATCATTATGAAGCAGGCTGCAAAGTGCCAGGCCTTGAAGCCCGGCCAGCGATCGGGCCGGTACCAATCCTCCGCGCTCGCATCGGCGAATTCCGCGCGCCAGCTTTGCAACAGGCGGATCGCCGCGATGATGACGATGCAGACGGCAAGCACGAACAGCCCGCTCCATTTGCAGGCCGCGGACAGGCCAAGGCAGATCCCGGCCAGCGCGAACCAGACGTGCGGGCGCTCTCTTCGGAAGCCGTGAATGAACGCCGCGATGGCGAACAGGCTGAAAGTCAGTCCGAAAATATCCAGCATCGCGATGCGCGACTGCACGAACAGCATCTGATTGAAAAAGACGAGCAGGCTCGCCGCGATGGCCGGCCCATGTGCCGCAAACAGCGCCAGGCCGCATAGATACACCGCGACGATGGCGAGCGATCCGAACACGACGCCAGGATACCGCCAGCCCAGCGGCGTATCCCCCAATGAACGGATCGAGAGGGCGATAAGCTGCTTGCCGAGTGGCGGATGCATCGGATTGAGCATCGGCTCTCGCATAACCGGCTCGAGCATCTGCCGCGCCGCCGGGACGTAGTGAACCTCGTCGAAATAGAATTTCTCCGGCGTGGTGACACCGGTCAGCAGTGCGACATGCGTCAGGATGAAAAGCACCGCCGCTGCGAACATCGAAACAGACAGGACAGGGACTGCTTGATCTGCTGGTTTCACGGACAGGCTACTGAAGAAACTGGCCCGACGACATGGCGGGAAAAGCGAGTGTGACGGCTTCAGATTTTTATGCAACCCGTTTGACGCCTCAATCGCCGTCGGAACCGACCGCCCCAATCTCGCAATGAACTGCGCGTACAGTGGACGCGACTGTTCGGCTGGAGCGGCAACATGGCCCCAACTTCGGCAGCAGGGTCAAACCCTCATGACGAGGAAAGAGCTGGCGCGATCAAGCTTGTTCAGAAACGCGTGCCGTGGCTTCCAAAGACGAACTGCTGGGCCGGCGTCGGCATGGTGAGAAAAGCCCGCGTCACGTGCCAGAACAATTGCCGGTTGATTGCCAGCGCCACGGAATGGGCCGTGCCAGGCAGGATGATGAGTTGGCGGTCGCCGTTCGGCAGCTTGTTGTAGAATTCCTCGAGATCGGCGACGGTCGCGATGCCATCATATTCGCCACGCACCAGCAGCACCGGCGCCAGCACCTTCTCCGGATGCACCACGGGCAGATTGGCGGTCATGTCGAGATAGGTGCCGGTCGGGACCTGGTCACCGAACTGCAACTCGACATCCGCCAGCGCCTCCATCACGGCCGGATCGGAAGTGCCGGGCTTGTCCCGTGTCGCGATCGAGCGGATCATGTCGCGATCACGCTTGCGCATGTTGTGCGCACGGAAATAGTCAAGCTGCTCGGCCCGCTTGGTCAGGGTCGGCGATCCCTCGCCCTTGTAGGTGAATGCGGCGAACACCAGACGGCCGACGCGCTCAGGCGCCACCATGGCGTAGGCGCCGGCGCGCAACGCGCCGGAGGATTCGCCGACGAAATGAACCCTGTTCTGACCGGTTTCGCGCGCGATCAGTTCGACCGCGACCTTCAAATCCTCGACGCCGCTGGCGATGTCGGCATTGCCTGACGTGCGGCCGGACTTCCCGTAATTCTCGTGATCCATGGTCCAGCAGTCGAATCCATAGCGCGCGAACTCGTTCATCGCGGAATATTCACCCTTGCCGGGCACGCTGAGATCGAACACCCGCGACGTCACCGATGAACCGTGGACAAAGAATACGACCGGCCGGGCTGCCTCGCCGGGCCTGGGCGCACCGATCCGCTTGCGAAACATCCACAAGGGAACATCGCCCTTCCTGGTCCAGTATTCGCTGCTCCAGATTTCTCCACCCTCGGAAGGGGCCGCCGTGGCAGCCCGCGCCGGCATAGCTGCGATCGCCGCCGCGCCGAAGCCGAGGCCTGAGAGGACGGTACGTCGCGCCACCAGATCGTCGGAATTCGTCATTGCTTGATCTCCAGGCCAAGATTTTTCCTGGACAAGCTTAGCAGGGAGCATCATTCCGAGCGCAGGCAGGCGCGCCGCCGTGCGAACACGATCGCGCGAGCGGACGAGTATCCTCGCCTACGCAACCCGCACGTTGCCGTGCAATTCCTACTTGCCCTTGAACTCGGGCTTGCGCTTTTCGGCGAAGGCCTTGACGCCTTCCTTGAGGTCCTCGCTGTCCCTGATGGCATCGAGCATACGGCGCACCTCGGCGACCCCTTCCAGCGGTCCCTTGGGCATGGCGTCGCGGGCGAGCTTCTTCAGGGCGCGCACCACCAGCGGGGCATTGGCCGCAATCTTGGCCGCCATCTCCTGGGCCAGCACGACGTGCTGTCCCTTCGGCGCCACCTTGTTGACGAAACCGATCTGGTAGGCGCGCTCCGCCGACATCTCCTCGCCGACCAGCAGAAACTCCATCGCGATCTTGTGCGGCATCCGCGCCATCACCGAGGAGACGCCGCCGGCGGTGGTGCCGATCTTGCCTTCGGGATAGATGAAGCGCGTCGTCTCCGAGGCCACGCACATGTCAGCCATCTGCACCAGTACGAAGGCGCCGCCGACCACCCATCCCGACGTCGCGGCGATCACCGGCTTGTCCAGATCGACACCCAGCCCCGGCACCGCATGCCACATGTTGACCGGGAGATCCCTGACATCGGCGCCGACCGAAAAATACTTCTCCTCGGACGATGCGAGCACCGCGACGCGGTCGTCGCTGTCCTGAAAGCGCTGCCAGGCTTCGCGCAGCTCGTCGCATAGCGCGTTGTTGAGCGCATTATGGGCGGAGGCGCGGTCCATCGTGATGGTGGCGACGTGGCCTGCGCTCTCGTAGCGAACGAGCCTCATGGCATTCCTCCCGCGCCATCCTCAACGACGGCGATGATTGTTATTCTTTATTTCTTCTCGGCGGGATCGCGGTGCACCGGATCGACCCACAGCACGCTCTCGGGCTTCTCCACCGGCTCGATGTCGAGGTTGATCGCAACCGCCTCGCCGTCGCTGCGCACCAGCACGCACTCCAGCACCTCGTCCGGGCTGGCGTTGATCTCCTGGTGCGGCACATAGGGCGGCACGAAGATGAAATCGCCGGGGCCGGCTTCAGCGGTGAATTGCAGGTGCTCGCCCCAGCGCATGCGCGCCTTGCCCTTCACGACATAGATGATGCTTTCGAGATGGCCGTGATGGTGCGCACCGGTCTTGGCGTCGGGCTTGATCGTCACGGTCCCCGCCCACAATTTCTGCGCGCCGACGCGGGCGAAATTGATCGCGGCCTTGCGGTCCATGCCCGCGGTCGAAGGCACGTTGGGATCGAGCTGATTGCCCGGAATGACGCGGACACCGTCATGCTTCCAGCGCTCGTCGTGATCGTGGTGATGGTGCGAATGGCTGTGGTCGTGCGTGCCGGTCATGGGGCGCCTTCTCGAAAGATCGTTTGTCCTGAAACTATCGAAAAGCAGGGCAGCAAACCAGAAGATAAAGGCGTCTGCGGCGCATGGGCGCCCCGGCTTTCGTCATGGCGGGGCGCACCCGCCGCCCTCTCAACGCCGGCGGGACATCACGTCCGGATTGACGACATTCGTCGGCGTTCCCGCGGCGTAGGCCAGGATCTGGTCGAAGATATCGGTGAACTGGAGTTCGTATTCGTCGCGCGAGACGTAGCCGAGATGCGGCGTGCAGACCACGTTATCCATGGTCAATAGGGGATCGTTGACGTCGCGCAGCGGCTCCTTCTCGTAGACGTCGACCGCGGCCATCCCGGGACGCCCGGCGCGCAGCGCATTGACCAGCGCATTCGGCTCGATCAGCGGCGCGCGGCTGGTGTTGACGAGGAGCGCTGACGGCTTCATGCGCGCGAGATCTTCCGCCTTGACGATGCCGCGCGTCGCGTCGACGAGCCGCATGTGCAGCGAAACCACGTCGCACCGCTCGAAGAAATCGGCCTTGCCGGCTGCGGTCGCATGGCCGTCGGCGCGGGCCTTCGCCATCGCCGGCTCTCGCGCCCATACCAGCACGTCCATGCCGAACGCCTTGCCGTAGCCGGCAACGACGGCGCCGATCCGCCCGTAGCCATAGATGCCGAGCGTCTTGCCGCGCAGCGTATGGCCGACGCCGATCTGCCATTTGCCGGCCTTGAGCGCCGCCATCTGCTGCGGAATGGCGCGCATCGCCGCCAGGATCAGGCCCCAGGTGAATTCGGCGGTCGCATAGGACGGCGTATCGGCATGCTGGCTCGACGACACGATGATGCCGAGCCGGGTGCAGGTATCGATGTCGATATGCGGAAACACGCTGCGCTGGCTGATCAGCTTCAGGTTTGGCAGGCGCTCCAGCAGCGGCGTACGGATCTGCGTGCGCTCGCGGATCAGCACCAGCGCCTCTGTGTCCTTCAGGCGTTCCGCCAGCACGTCGACGCCCTGGACGTGATCGTTCCAGATGGTGACGTCATGCCCGGCGAGCTTGGCAAAACAGTCGAGGGTGCGCAGCGTGTCGAAATAATCGTCGAGGATCGAGACCTTCACGGTGCGCCTCCCTCGTTTGCGCCTTACTTCACCGCCAGCAATTCGACGTCGAACATCAGCGTCGCATTCGGCGGGATGACGCCGCCGGCGCCGCGCGCGCCGTAGCCGAGCGCAGGCGGAATGATCAGCGTGCGCTTGCCGCCGACCTTCATGGAGGCGACGCCCTCATCCCAGCCGCCGATCACCTGACGCTGGCCGATCTTGAACTCGAACGGCTCGTTGCGATCCACCGAGGAATCGAACTTCTTGCCCTTCTGGCCGTTCTCGTAGAGCCAGCCGGTATAGTGCATGACGCAGGTCTGGCCTGGCGTCGGCGATGCGCCGGTGCCGACCTTGCTGTCGATGATCTGCAAACCTGAAGCTGTGGTCATGGGTTTTCCTGCGGTCTGGGCCGATGCCGTGCTGACGGCAGCGGGCGTGGCAACCGCGGCTGCCATGGCGGCAAAGGCGGTCTGGAAGATCGTGCGTCGGGAAAAGCGCATCGTTGAACCTCTTTTTCGGAGAGACGGAGCTTCTAGACGCTCAATAGCCCAGCGCGCAACCGTCCTTGCGGGGATCGGAGCCGCCGGTCAGCGTGCCCTTTTCCCAGTCGATCCAGATCGCCTGGCCGCCGCCGAGCGGGGCGACCACGCTGGTGGTCTTGTGCCCGATCTTTTTCAGGCCCTCGACGATTTCGGCCGGCACGCTGTCTTCGAGCTGGTAGACGCCCTCATAGTGCAGGCCGCGCGGCATATCGATCGCTTCCTGCACGTCGCAGCCATAGTCGAGGATGTTGGTCAGCACGTGGCTCTGACCGACCGGCTGATACTGGCCGCCCATCACGCCGAACGGCATCACTGCGCGGCCATTTTTGGTGGCAAGGCTCGGAATGATCGTGTGCAGGGGCCGCTTGCCCGGCGCGATGCAGTTCGGGTGGCCGGGCTGAATCCGGAAGCCGCCGGCCCGATTCTGCAGCAGGATGCCGGTCTTGTTGGAGACGATCGCCGAGCCGAACGAATGCGCGATCGAGTTGATGAAGGAACAGACGTTGCGGTCCTTGTCGACCACGGTGATGTAGACGGTGGACGGATTCATCGGCGGCGCGACATTGGGCAGATCGAGCAGCCGGTCCATCCGGATGTTCTTGATATGCTCCTCGGCGAATTCCCTGGCGAGAATGCCCGCGACATCGACATGCACCTGCGCGGGATCGCCGATATATTGCTCACGCATCATGTAGGCGATGCGGGCGGCTTCGGCCTCGAGATGGAAGCGCTCGATGCTGAGCGGCTTGAACTTGGTGAGATCGAAACGGGAGAGGATATTGAGCATCACCAGCATGGTGATGCCGGGGCCGTTCGGCGGGCACTGCCAGACGTCGTGGCCCTTGTACACGGTGCCGATCGGCGACGTCGCCTCGGTCGAATGCGCCGCAAAATCCTCCAGCGTGTGCAGGCCGCCGATGCCGCGCAGGGTTTCCACCATGTCCGCGGCAATCTCGCCGCTGTAGAACGCATCGCGGCCGTTCCTGGCGATGGCGCGCAGCGTCTTGCCGAGCTCCGGCTGGCGGATCACGTCGCCGGCCACCGCCGGCTTGCCGTGCGGCAACAGATATCGCCCGGTATTGGTGCCGTTCTTCAGCTTCTCGAACTGGTTCTTCCAGTCGAAGGCGATGCGCGGCGCGACGACGTAGCCCTCTTCGGCGGCCTTGATTGCAGGCTGCAGCAGGCTGTCGAGCCCCATCTTGCCGTGGTCGCGCAGGATCGTGTCCCAGGCGTCGATCGCGCCGGGAATGCTCACCGCATGGGCCGACGTCAGCGGCACCGAGTGAATCTTGCGCTCGAGATACCATTCGGCCGTGGCGGCCATCGGCGCGCGGCCGGAGCCGTTATAGGCGACGATCTTGCCCTCGCCCTTGGGCTGGATCAGCGCGAAGCAATCGCCGCCGATGCCGGTCGATTGCGGCTCGATGACGCCGAGCAGCGCGCAGGCGGCCACCGCGGCATCCACCGCCGTACCGCCGGCGCGCATCACGTCGATCGCGGCGAGCGCGGCCTCGGGATGCGACGTCGCCACCATCGCATTCTGGGCATGGACCGTGGAACGGCCGGCAAAATGGAAATTCCTCATCGCGCGTGCTTTCTCTCAGCGTTGCTCTTCAGCGTTGCAAGTGCATCCCGCAGGGTGGGCATCGCGGGTTCGGCAGCGTTCTTGGCACATTCCTCCCGGGCAGGGCAATGGCTGGCATGCCAATGCGGCATCGGGGGCAATGCGCGGAATTTGCAGGGCTTTGCGGGGTTTCCCGTCCCCGGCGGGCCTGATAAACGATCGCCATGCTCAAGGTCGCCGCCCTCTATCAGTTCGCCGCGCTGCCGGACTTCCGGGAGTTGCGCGAGCCGCTGCGCGCGCTTGCCGACAGCCTCGGCATCAAGGGCAGCGTGCTGCTGGCGCACGAGGGTATCAATGGCACGGTCGCGGGCAGCGATGAGGGCATCGACGCGCTCGTCCAGGCATTGCAGCACGGCGACCTCTTCGGCGGCCGGCTCGACAACCTCGAACTCAAGTTTTCGCGCGCTGCCGCGATGCCGTTCCAGCGGCTCAAGGTCCGCCTGAAGAAGGAAATTGTCACGCTCGGCGATACCGCCGCCGATCCGACGCGGCAGGTCGGCATCTATGTCGAGCCCGCGGATTGGAACGCGTTGATTGCAGCGCCCGATACGCTCGTGATCGATACCCGCAACGCCTTCGAGGTTGCGATGGGTACGTTCGAAGGCGCGATCGATCCCGGCATCACGAGCTTTGGCCAGTTCAAGGATTTCGCCGCGGAGAAACTCGATCCGGCGAAGCACACGAAGATCGCGATGTTCTGCACCGGCGGCATCCGCTGCGAGAAGGCGAGCGCCTATTTGCTGGCGCGCGGATTTGACGAGGTCTATCACCTCAAGGGCGGCATCCTGCGCTATCTGGAAGGCGTCCCTGAATCTGAAAGCCGCTGGCGCGGCGAATGCTTCGTTTTCGACGAGCGGGTGGCGCTGGGCCATGGTCTGCGGGAGCACAAGATGAACGGCGGCTCCGATGAGTGATGTCAAAGGCCTCGGCGAACGGATCGATGCGCTGGAAATGCGGATTGCCTACCAGGACGAAACCATCGAGACGCTGAACCAGACGATCACGGCGCAATGGGCCGAGATCGACAAATTGACGCGCCAGTTCGGCGAGCTCAAGGAACGCGTGCGGGAAGCCGAAAGCAATGTGCCGGGCCCTGCGAACGAACGGCCGCCGCATTATTGAGACGAGCAAAGCAAGGGCGGCTTGCCCACGACAAGCCGCCTTCGTCTGATGACGCGCTTGAATGCAGTTGCGCCGGAACCTCGCCTAGCGGAATACGGCGAGCACCTTGTTCCAGAGCGACGGGGTCTCGGCGTCGACCTTTGACGGCGCCGGCTGTACGGCGCTCACGGGATCCGATGCGGGAAACGTATCGACCAGACCCTTCTCGAGCTTTTCATGCATTTCCCGGTCGGCCAGCATCGCCTCGCGGGGATCGGCAGCATGCTTGTCATGCGGCGCAGGGTTGAATTTCTCAGCCATTGGGTACCTCCATGGCCTGGATAACGCGGCGGATTTACACCGGTTCCACATCAGTCCTTGGCCAGGCAGGTCGCTGCGTGTATCAGGAGCGCAGCTATCCATCGCCGCTCGCAGGAACTCTCCGATTGTCCCAGACATCCCCGGTCAAACCCTTCATCGAAGTGCTCTCCGGCCGCAGGCAGCAGGTGCCGCCGGCATGGATGATGCGCCAGGCCGGCCGCTATCTGCCCGAATATCGCGAGCTGCGCGCCAAGGCCGGAAGCTTTCTCGATCTCTGCTTCACGCCGGAATATGCCGCCGAGGTGACGCTGCAGCCGATCCGCCGTTTCAACTTCGACGCTGCGATCATCTTCTCCGACATTCTCGTCATCCCCCATGCGCTCGGCCGCTCGGTGCGCTTCGAGGCCGGCGAAGGCCCGCGGCTCGATCCGCTGGATACGCCCGAGAAGGTGGCGACACTGGCGCGCGGCGCCGATTTCGGAAAGCTCGAGCCGGTCTATGAAGCGTTGCGCCGTGTGCGGCGCGAGCTCGCCTCCGACATCGCGCTGATCGGCTTCTGCGGCGCACCGTGGACGGTGGCGACCTATATGGTCGCCGGTCAGGGCACACCGGACCAGGCGCCGGCGCGGATGATGGCCTATCGCCATCCGGAGGCGTTCGCGCAAATCATCGACACGCTGGTGGAGAATTCGATCCAGTATCTGCTCGGGCAGCTCGCCGCCGGTGCGGACGCGCTGCAGATCTTCGACACCTGGGCCGGCGTGCTGCCGCCGCGCGAATTCGAGCGCTGGTCGATCGAACCGGCGAAACGCATCGTCGCCGGCGTGCGCGCGAAGGTGCCTGACGCCAGGATCATCGGCTTTCCCCGCGGCGCCGGCGCATTGCTGCCGGCCTATGTCGAAGCGACCGGCGTCAACGCGGTCAGCATCGACTGGGCGGCCGAACCGTCATTGATCCGCGAGCGCGTGCAGAACCGCGTCGCCGTGCAGGGCAACCTTGATCCGCTGGCGCTGATTGCGGGCGGCGCGGCGCTGGACCGCGCGGTCGACGACGTGCTGGCGAACTACGCGCAGGGAAGGCTGATCTTCAATCTCGGCCACGGCATTCAGCCGGAAACCCCGATCGCGCATGTCGAGCAGATGCTGAAGCGGGTGCGGGCGTACAAGGGGTGACACTCGTAGCCCGGATGGAGCGCAGCGCAATCCGGGAACGGTCCCTCCGTGACGAGCAACCCCGGATTGCGCTGCGCTCCATCCGGGCTACGTGCCTACCTTGCATCCTCCAGAATCATGTCGGACGCCTTTTCCGCGATCATGATGGTCGGCGCATTGGTATTGCCCGACATCAGGTCCGGCATGACGGACGCATCGACCACGCGCAGGCCCTCGATGCCGCGCACGCGCAAGCGCTGGTCGACGACCGCGAGCGGATCGCTGCCCATGCGGCAGGTCGAGGTCGGATGATAGACCGTGCTGCCGGTCCGCCGGCAGAAATCCAGCAACTCGTCGTCGCTCTGCACCTTGGGGCCGGGATCGACCTCGGCAACCGCGTAGGCCTTCAGCGCCGGCGCCGCGAGGATCCGGCGCAGGATGCGGACGCCATCTATAAAGGCGCGGCGATCGGTTTCGGTCGCCAGATAATTGATGCGAATTTCCGGCGGCTGGGCGGGATCGGCGCTCTTGATGCGCAGCGAGCCGCGGCTCTCGGGGCGCAACTGGCAGACCGATGCGGTGAAGCCGGACAGCGAGTGCAGCTTCTCGCCCATCTTGTCGGTCGAGAACGGCAGGAAGTGAATCTGGATATCGGGTGACGCCAGCCGCGGACTGGTCTTGAAGAAGGCGCCGGAGGTGCCGGCGGCAATCGTCAGCGGTCCCTTGCGCAAGGCCGCATATTGAATGCCTGCCATCACCCGGCGGACGGGGTTGTTGACGATGTCGTTCAGCGTGATCTTTTGCGCACAGCGCGTGACGATGCGGACCTGCATGTGGTCCTGCAGATCGTTGCCGACACCGGGCGCATCCAGCACGATCTCGATGCCATGCTGCTTCAGAAGGTCCGCCGGACCGACGCCGGAGAGCTGCAGCAATTGCGGCGAATTATACGCCCCGCTCGAAACGAGGATTTCCTTGCGCGCCCGTGCGGTGCGCAAACGGCCATCCTGCTTGTATTCGACCGCCCTGGCGCGGCGGCCTTCGAACAGGATGCGCTGCGCCAGCGCGGATGTCTCGATGTGCAGATTGCTGCGGCCCTTCGCCGGGCGCAGATAGGAGAATGCCGAACTGGCGCGGCGTCCGCGTCTCGTCGTGGTCTGGAAGAATCCGGCCCCCTCCTGGGTTGCCCCGTTGAAATCGGGATTGGTCGGAATGCCGGTCTCGGCGGCGGCAAGCACAAAGGCTTCCGACAGCGGATCACGATGCCGCCAGTCGGATACCGGGAGCGGGCCGCCGGTGCCGTGATATTTGTCGCCGCCGCGCTGCTGGTTCTCGGCCTTCCTGAAATAGGGCAGCACGTCGTCATAGCCCCAGCCGGCATTGCCGCGCTGACGCCAGCGGTCATAGTCCTCGTGCTGGCCACGCACATAGAGCAGGCCGTTGATCGAGCTCGAACCACCCAGCACTTTTCCGCGCGGCTGGAACACCTGCCGCCCGTTCAAGCCGGGTTCCGGCTCGGTCTGGTACATCCAGTTGACGGATTTTTCCTTGAACAGCTTTCCGTAGCCGACCGGTACGTGGATCCAGAGATTGGTATCCTTCGGTCCCGCCTCCAGCAGCAGGACCGAGTGCTTGCCATCGGCGCTCAGGCGATTGGCGAGCACGCATCCGGCCGAGCCGGCACCGACGATCACGTAGTCGAATTCGGAAGCTTGATTGTTCTTGTTCATTGGTTTCCTCCGCACGCAACCCTCAAACAGGTAGCGGCACCGCCACGGACGGTCAATTGCCGCGCGGTCGCGGGCGGGCGAACACGCCGGCTCAGCTTGCCAGCTTCAGAAAATCCGGCGGCCGCCGTTCGGCGAACGCCGCGAAGGCTTCGCGCGCTTCGGCGGTCGTCAGCCGCTCCGCGAACTGCCGGCTCTCCGCCATGACCTGCGCCAGCAGCACTTCGGGGTTGCGCATCAGGCGCTTGGTGATGCTGATGGCTCCCGCCGGCTGCTTCGCAAGACGCAATGCGAGCGTCTTCGCCTCGGCATCGAGCCTGTCGAGCGGTACGACGCGATTGGCGAGCCCCCAGGCCAGCGCGGACCTGGCGTCCACGGCCTCGCCGAGCGCGAACATCTCATAGGCGCGCGCATAGCCGATGCGGAGCGGCATCAACAGGCTGGAAGCAGCTTCCGGCACCAGGGCGAGACTGACGAACGGCGTCGACAGCAGTGCGTTCTCGGCCAGCATGACCAGATCGCAATGCAGCAGCATGGTGGTACCGATGCCGACGGCGCGTCCCTGTACGGCCGCGACCAACGGGCGGCTCGATTTCGCCAGCACCTGCACGAAGCGGCTGACATGCCGCTCGCCCTGAAATGCGCCGGTCGCCATCGCTGCGAACTCGCCGACGTCGTTGCCGGCCGTGAACATGTCGCCCTCGCCGCGGATCAGCACGACGCGAAC
This sequence comes from Bradyrhizobium sp., assembly GCF_036735945.1. Lineage (GTDB taxonomy): Bacteria > Pseudomonadota > Alphaproteobacteria > Rhizobiales > Xanthobacteraceae > Bradyrhizobium. Next base: position 48,177 of record NZ_DAINNI010000003.1, read on the forward strand.
GGATGTATCGGTCTCGGCCGCTTCCAGGGCATCGGCCAGCACACCGTACATCGCGTTGGTCAACGCGTTCTTCTTGTCGGGTCGCGCCATCGTCAGGCTCAGAATCCCGTCGTTCTTCTCGATCTTGATATGCTCGGTCATTCGTCTTCTCCTTTGGGAAATTTGCTCTGCATGCTGGTGAGCCAGCGCGCGACGACATCGATCTCGGCTTCGGTGAATCCGTCCGCGAGGCGTGCGTTGATCTCGGAGAGCCCAGCCTTCGACTGCGCCAGCGCGGTGCGCCCGCCAGGCGTCAGCCAGAGCCGCCACGCCCGACCGTCCTCAGGGTCGGCGCGGCGCTGGATCAGGTTCGCGGCGGTCATCCTGTCTACCAATCCACTGATTCCGGGCGGGCCGAGATCGAGCGCCGCGCCCGCCTCCCCTATCAGCACGCCGTCGTGCTGGCCCAGCACGAACAGCAGGCCCGACTGCGAGGCCGTAACCCCGTTCCTCTGCTTCTGCGCCGCCATCCAACGCTGCAGCCGGCGCTGCGCGACGTTGAGCAGGAACACCAGGCGGTGCTCGCGCGGGCTCATCCGGGCGTCATTTTATTTCGCATGCGAACTATCTACGCCGCCGCTGCACGCCTGTCACCAGGAATCAGCGTGCAGAGCGTTCGTTCGAATTTCCAGTTATAACAATATCATATCGAAAAAATCGATTTTCGATTGACGGCTTTGATGTCCCTAGCCAATCTGCACGCCATGAGCAGCGTCGGGTTGAGTTTTGGTGAGCGCGCCGAGGAACGGCCTCGAAGCCTGACGTCCGCCGTCCAGGAGCGTCTGCGTGCCGACATTCTCTCGACCCGGCTGCTGCCCGGCCAGAAGCTGCACATCGCCGGGCTTGCCAAACAGTTTTCCGTCAGCCTCGCCGCGGTGCGCGAAGCGCTGTCGCGGCTGGTTGCGGACGGGCTGGTGCAGGCCTCCGACCAGCGCGGCTTCCGTGTCAGCCCGGTATCGCCGGCCGATCTGCGCGACGTGACGCAAACCCGCGTCGATATCGAGGGGCTGGCGCTGCGCCGCTCGATCGAATGCGGCGATGCCGCCTGGCTTGCCTCGGTCGAGAAGTCGTTCGCGGCACTGTGCGCCGTTCCTTACACCTATCCCGACGATCCGACCCATCACTACGAGGAATGGGTGGTCCGGCACCGCATCTTCCATCGCACGCTGGTCAATGCCTGCGGCTCGCAATGGCTGCTCGGCTTTCGCGACGTGCTGCATGAACAGAGCGAGCGCTATCGGCGGCTTTCGATTCGGCGCGACACGGAAAAGTCTCGCAATGTGGAGGCCGAACACACCGCCATCGTGCAGGCAACGCTGAAGCGCGACGCCGATGCCGCGGTCGCAGCCCTCGCCAAGCATTTCACGACGACGATGAATCTCGTCCAGCTCGCGCCGCCGACAGCTTCCGGGGGTGGCGCCGCGGCCTGATCATTCGAACGGCAAACCAAATCAAGAAACGCAAAGGGGAAACGTCACAATGAAAATCTCGCGACGCCACACGCTGGCAACGATCGTGCTGGCGGCCTTGCTCGGCCTGCCTTCCATGGCGCAGGCCGCCGACAAGGTCCGCATCGGCCTTCCCACCAAGACCTACTGGCCGACCACGATCGCGGAAACCGCGGTCCGGCAAAAACTGTTCGAGAAGGAAGGCATCGCAGCCGAACTGACGATCTATCGCGGCGGCGCCGAGACGTTCGAGGCGATGGCGGCGGGCGCTGCCGACGTCATTCTCGACGCCACCTCGCTGGTATCGGCCGGGCGCAAGAAGGGCGTGAACTCCAAGGTGCTCGCGAGCGCCGCCACGGGCTATTACGGCTGGCAGTTGATGACGCTTTCGAAATCGACACTCGCGGTCAAGGATCTGGCCGGCAAGAAGGTTGCTATCACCTCGGCGGGCTCCGGCTCCGACCTGCTGGCGCTGTGGACCCAGCAGGACAAGAAGATCGAATTCACCCGCGTGCCCGTCGGCGGCGGCGGCCTGGTGCCGAACCTGCTCGCCGGCAACGTCGACGCCGCCGTCGTCTATTCGCCGCTGAGCTTCCAGATCTCCAAATCGGGCGAAGCGCGCACCATCCTCGACTTCTCCAAGGAGGTGCCGCCGAATCTGGCGGCCGGCTGGATCGCGCTCGACAAATATGCGCAGGAGAAGCCGCAGGTCGTGCAGAAGACGCTGAACGCGCTGTATGGCGCACTGATGTTCATGCGCGCCAACAAGGACGCCTCCGTCAAGCTGATCACCGAGCTCTATGAAATTCCGGCCGAGATCGCCGCGCTGGAATATGAAAACACGATCATGAAGCTGGAGACCGACGGCGGCATGGACGGGCCGAAGATCCCCGAGCAGCTTCAGCTCGCACTCGACATGGCCAAGGCCGGCGGCATGAAGGACCTCGGGCCGGCGGCGGAGATCATCTCGACGCAGTTCAAGCCGGTTCCGACAAAATTCTGAGACTGGTGCGATGCAAAGCGGGCTCGGCGTAAAGGCGGCGCGGGTCGCCATCGTGGTGGCGCTGTTCGCGATATGGGAAATCCTGTCTCGGACCGGCATCGTCAACCCGCGCCTGCTTCCCTCCGCCTCCGATACGCTGGCGACGCTCGGCGATCTCCTGCAGCGGGCGAGCGTGCGCAAGGATCTGGTTGTCACCGCCACGGAAGTGGTGACCGCCTTCGCGCTCGCGGTTCCCGTCGGCGCGCTGATCGGCTTTCTGATCGCGGAGAACCGCTACTTCGCCGACGTGGCAAAGCCGCTGCTGTTCTTCGCCTTCAGCATTCCGAAATCGATCTTCCTGCCGATGTTCATCCTGGTGTTCGGCGTCGGCTTCTCGCAGAAGGTCGGTTTCGGCTTCTTCTCGACCATCTTCATCGTGATCATGTCGACCACGACAGCGGTGGAGTCGGTCAAGGTCGAGCATCTGACGGTCGCCCGCTCCTATGGCGCGACGCCGATGCAGACCGCGTTCCGCGTCTATCTGCCGAGCATGCTTCCGGTCCTGCTGGAAGCGCTGCGGATCTCGATGATCTTCAATCTCACCGGCGTCATCCTCGCCGAGATGTACGCCTCGCGCGACGGCATCGGCCATCAGATCGCGACCTGGGGCGAGAATTTTCAGATGAAGCAGTTGCTGGCCGGCGTGTTGATGATCGCCGCGATCGCGATTGCCTTCAACGAACTGGTCAGATGGGTGGAAACACGATGCAGCCATTGGCGAACATAACCCCGCTGAAGCCGGCCGGCGCGATCGAGGTCCGCAACGTCGGGCAGATCTTCAAGACCACGACGCAGGATGTCGTTGCGCTGGAAAACGTCTCGCTCGACGTCAGGCCCGGCCGCTTCGTCGTGCTGGTCGGTCCGAGCGGCTGCGGCAAGTCCACGCTGTTGATGATGATGGCCGGCCTGCGCCAGCAGACCTCGGGCGCCATCACGATCAGCGGCGCTCCGATCCCCGAGCCCGATCCGAACCGCGTCGGCGTCGTGTTCCAGGAAGCCAGCCTGTTTCCCTGGCTGACGGCGGAAGAGAACGTCGAGTTTCCGCTGGCGCTTCGCGGCGTTGCGAAAAGCGATCGCCGCGCCCGCGCGCAGGACGCGCTGAAGCTGGTCGGTCTCGACGGCTTCGGCAAGCGTCATCCGCATGAACTGTCCGGCGGCATGAAGCAGCGCGTCTCGATCGCGCGCGGCCTGGTGCAGGATCCGCCGGTGCTGTTGATGGATGAGCCGTTCGCCGCGCTCGACGAGCAGACCCGCATGACCATGGGCGACGAACTGCTGCGGATCTGGGCCGCGACCGGAAAGACCGTGGTGTTCGTCACCCACAGCCTGACGGAGGCGGTTTACCTCGCCGACGAGGTGATCGTGATGTCGCCGCGGCCCGGCCGCATCGTCGACCACCTTCAGGTCTCGCTGCCCCGCCCGCGCACCTACGAGATGCTGAGCGGCGACACCTTCGGCAACCTGCGTGACCGCATCTGGCGGCACATCCGCAAATCGGCGTGAGGGCCATCATGAGCGCCGCAACGCTTCGCAGATTGATCTTGATCGGCCTGATCGTGCTGTGGGAAGTGCTGCCGCGCGCCGGCCTCATTCCCGAGCTGTTCCTGCCGTCGCTATCGTCGACGCTCGTAGCCGGCTGGAACGAGGCCGGCGAATACGGTCATGCCCTCGCCGTGACGCTTTACGAGGTCGCGATCTCGATGGCGTTCGCGTGCGGCGGCGGCATCCTGCTGGGCGCCATCGTCGGCAGCCTGCCGCGGCCGCGCATCCTGATCATGCCGATGGTCTCGAGCCTCTACGCGGTGCCGCTGGTCATCCTCTATCCGGTATTCACCGTCTGGCTCGGGATCGGTTCGGAATCCAAGATTGCGTTCGCCTCGATCTACGGCTTCCTGCCGACGATGCTGGCCACGGCGGCCGGCATCCAGACCATCGATCCGCAATTGCTGCTGGCGGCGCGCAGCATGGGCGCCACGCTGAGCCAGCGGTTGGTGCGGGTCATCATCCCGGCGGCGATCCCGACCGTGCTGTCCGGGCTTCGCGTCGGCGGCGCGCTCGTCATTGTCGGCGTCGTCGTCTCGGAAATGCTGATTTCGTCCGCCGGCATCGGCTATCTGATCTCGCGCTACCGCACCATCCTGGACAGCCCGCACGTGTTCGCGGGCGTGCTGCTGGTGCTGGCGATGGCGATCGCCTTTAATGCCGCGATCAAATGGATCGAGCGCAAGGCCGCGATCTGGCAGACCGGCACCCGCGCCGGTCAAAACGCGGCGGAAGAGATCGCGCCGACAGCCTTGCAGCCTGCGACCTGACGGAGGGCTGCGTGTTCGGCCTGACGTTGACATTCGACAATGGTCCCGAGCCCGGCGTGACGCCGCGCGTACTCGACACCTTGCGCGAACGCGGCATCAAGACGACGTTTTTCGTGATCGGCAAGAAGCTCGGCGATCCCGAGCGGCGCAGCCTGGCGGCGCGCGCCCATGACGAAGGCCACTGGATCGGCAACCACACTTTTACGCACACGGTGCCGCTGGGACAGCAAGGTGATCCGGACGCTGCCGAGAAGGAAATCGGGCGGACGCAGGCCGCGATCGGCGAACTCGCCCACCCAAATCGCTGGTTCCGCCCGTTCGGTGGCGGTGGCAACCTCGACAAACGGCTGTTGAAGCCGTCCGTGGTCGACTACCTCACGCGCAACCGGCATAGCTGTGTGCTCTGGAACGCGATCCCGCGCGACTGGGACGATCCTGACGGCTGGGCCGATCGGGCGCTGGAACAATGCCGGTCGCAGCCATGGAGCCTGATGGTCCTGCACGATCTACCGAGCGGCGCGATGAACCATCTCGAAGGCTTTATCGACCGTGCCGTGCAAGCCGGCGCATGCTTCCGCCAGGATTTTCCACCCGAGTGCGTCCCGATCCTGTCAGGCGAAATCGTGCGCCCCATCGAATCCTATGTTTCCTCCATCGAAGAAAGTGTCAGAGCATGAAGATCGCGAGTTTCAAGGCCGGCCCGTCGGCGACCTATGGCCTGGTGACGCCAGCCGGCATCGTCGATGCCGGCAAGCGGCTGAAGCAGTGGCCGACCCTGAAATCGTTGCTTGCGAATGGATCGCTGGATGCGCTGAAGGCGCTGCAGGGCGAACGGCCCGACTATGCGTTGGCCGAGATCGAGTTGCTGCCGACCGTCCCCGACCCGGACAAGATCTTCTGCATCGGCGTCAACTACGCCACCCACCTTGCCGAAAGTGGCCACCCCACTCCGCCGCATCCGATGATCTTCACCCGTTTCGCCAACAGCCAGGTCGGCGGCGGCCAGCCGATGATCCGCCCGCTGGAATCGGCGCGGTTCGACTATGAGGGCGAAATGGCCGTGATCATCGGCAAGACCGGCCGCCGCATCTCGCGCGAAACCGCGCTTGCGCATGTCGCAGGCTACGCCTGCTACAATGACGGCAGCATCCGCGACTGGCAGCGCCACACCTCGCAATTCGCGCCGGGCAAGAATTTTGTCGGCACCGGCGGCTTTGGACCATGGATGGTCACGACGGACGAACTCCCTGACATCAGCAAGCAGACGATTGCGACCCGGCTCAACGGGGTCGAGGTGCAGGCCGCGCCGATCTCGGACCTCGTGTTCGACGTCCCTGCGCTGATCGCCTATTGCTCCACATTCACCGAGCTTGTCTCCGGCGACGTCATCGTCACCGGTACCACCGGCGGCGTCGGCGCCTACCGGACGCCGCCGCTGTGGATGAAGGACGGCGACGTGGTCGAGGTTGAAGTATCCGGCATCGGCGTGCTGCGCAATCCGGTCAAGGACGAGGTCGCCGCGACCGCGACGCGCGCGGCCTGAGAATAGAGACAATAACGAGAGCACGGAGACGATCATGAACCTGCCGAAACACCTGCTGCCGACCACCGTTGTCGGCAGCTACCCGCAGCCGGAGTGGCTGGTCGATCGCGCGATGCTGTCCAAGGTGGTGCCGCGCACGCGCATGCATGCGATGTGGCGGCTGCCGGCCGGGCATCTGGAGGAGGCGCAGGACGATGCGACCATCGTTGCGATCAGGGACATGGAGCGCGCCGGGATCGACATCGTGACCGATGGCGAAATCCGCCGTGAAAGCTATTCCAACCGCTTTGCGACCGCGCTAGAGGGCGTCGACGACGAAAACCCGGCGATGATCACCTCACGCAGCGGACACGCGACGCCGGTGCCGCGCGTCGTCGGCCCGGTGAAGCGTCGTGGCCCGGTCGAACTGCACGATATGGAGTTTCTGCGCCAGAATACCGATCGCGCGGCCAAGATCACCCTGCCCGGCCCGTTCACGATGAGCCAGCAGGCGAAGAACGAGTTCTACAAGGACGACGAGGAACTGGCGATGGCGTTTGCCGAAGCGGTCAACGCCGAAGCGCGGGATCTGCAGAAGGCCGGTGCCGACGTCATCCAGCTCGACGAACCCTGGGTGCGCAACAACCCTGATGTGGCCCGGCGCTATGCAGTAAAGGCCATCAACCGCGCGCTCGAAGGCATCACCGTGCCGACGGTGGTGCATCTCTGCTTCGGCTATGCGGCGGTCGTGCCCGGCTCGACCAAGCCGGCCGGCTATTCCTTCCTCGCCGAACTCGCCGACACCAGGGCCGAGCAGATCTCCATCGAGGCCGCGCAGCCGAAGCTCGATCTCGGCGTGCTCAAGGATCTGTCATCCAAGAAGATCATGCTCGGCGTGCTCGACCTCGGCAATCCCGAGATCGAACCGGCGGAGGTCGTCGCAGATCGCATCCGCAACGGGCTGAAGCACGTTGCCGCGGATCGCCTTGTCGTCGCTCCCGACTGCGGCATGAAATACATGCCGCGCCATATCGCGTTCGGAAAGCTCAAGGCGATGTGCGATGCGGCCGCGGCCGTCCGGAAAGAGATCAGCTAGGTTCGGGCCACCCGATCAGGCCGACAAATGGCCCGGAACGGTCCTATCCTACTTTGCATGGGGTTGTTTTCGAGATTTTGTGTATGGACCTGCGCTGGGTCCCGAACGCGAGATCGTCCACCTATATCGGATTACCTTTCAGCCACGCAGCGCCGCGCGCGTATAAGGCCTCGACTTCCGGCCCTTTCAGGCCGGGCATGTCGCGCTTCACGGTGTAGCCGATGCGGGTCTGCAGATAAGCGAGGTGGCGGTAGCCCGGTGGAAACTGATCGAGCAGCGCCTTGTCGAGAACGGGCGCCGCACCTGGGGTGACCGGGTCCATGCGGTCCTTCTCGTAGATCGGCTGGCGCAGCACGATGCCCCAGCGTCCCTCACGCTTCTCGAGGAAATCGTAGAACCGCCCGGTGCAGAGCACGTCGCACAGCACCCCTTCGACCTCGGCGCGCTGCGAGATCGTCATCTTGGTCTGCGAGATCGCGCGGGCGCCTGCGATGTCCACCGAGATGCCGCCGAGGAAATGCAGGATGCTGACGTTCTTGGCCCAGGCCTGCTTGCTGATCTCGATGAACTCGTCGCCGGTGCCCTGCGTCCAGGTCGCCATCATGCGGCCGTCCGCATGCCAGACGGTGCGGAAGCGCTCCCAGTCGCCGGCGTCGCGCCAGATCGCCCAGTTCTGCAGCAATTCGCGGATCAGGCGATCGTCGTCAATTTCGGCGTGACTTGCGGGCATGCGGGCGCGTCCTTCTCACAACAGCCTGGCGCGGATGAACAGCGCACGCAACGCGTCGGTCGCCTGCACGGTCAGCATGGCGTTGCCGGCGGCGCGATGCAGTGCCTGAACGGCGTCCTGATGCAGTGCGCGGAATTCGATCCATTCGATCGAGCCCAGACTGGTGATGAAGCGATGCGCCTGACCGACGGTCGAGATCGATACCGTCTTGCCGTTCAGGTCGATCTGGAAAACCGCGCGCAGCGGCGTATCGCAATCCGAAACGCCGCCCGCAACAGCGGTCATGACGGAGACGGGGAACGCCGCGACGCTGTAAGTCCCTCACGCATGTTCGGTACCACGACGAGGCGCTTCACCTCGCCATTCCGGTAGGCCTGCAGGAAGCTGTCGTAATCCTTGATCGAAACGCAACCGTTGGAATCGCCGTTGGGCCCGAGCATATAGCTGTGCACGAGCAAGCCCGTCCGCCCATGCATTTCGTTGTCGCCCACCGGCGTCATGCGCAGCGCCGCGACGCCATGAAACAGTTTTTCGCGCGGCCGCAAATCGTAGACGTTCGGCGGTGTCGCGCCGACCATGCGCTGGTCGACATGCGCCGGGTTGTCCATCAGCGTGCCCAGTCCCGAATGCGCCTCGAGCCTGGTGCCGTTAGGCAGGTACACGGTGCGCGCCGAAATGTCGTAGACGGCGGTCTGGCCGTCATAGCCAAGCGCGCCGAGGTCCTTGCGCTCGCCGAGCAGCCCGTCGCCCGGCGTCAGCGAGGCCAGCGTGAACTTCATCGGCACGAGATCGGCCAGCTTCTCGAACATCGTGCGGTTGTCGGACGAGACCGTCGGCGGATCGCTCGGCGGCGACTGAAGGTTGGCCAGAACCGGCCGGGCCCTCGGCAGTGGGATCGAGGCTTCAGCCGTCGGAGCGGACACAGTCGGCGGAACGTCTTGCGCCTCGCGCAATTGCCCGCCCAACTGGCCTTCGATGTGACCGAACTCTGCCTCGAAATCCGCGCGTTGCGAACGGGCAGCCGGGCGCCATGGGTAGCTCATGGCCAGCGAACGGCGCACCGAGCTTGTCCCAAAGCGCTCCTCGAACGAGGGACCGCTGGCGATCTTGGCGGATGCGGGATTGATCCAGCCAGCCAGGTCGAAATCGGTTGCCCAGACAGTGAGCCCCAGCGCCATAGCCACCGCTGCGGCGCCGAATGCCGCCTCGCGGAGCAATCGGCTACCGCGGCTCGAAGCAAGCCCGCCTGCGCTGGTCTTCGCCCTGTTCATTCGTCCCCGGTTCGGCGCTTTGGAATCACGTCTGATTCCCCGGATTCGCCGAATAACCCCACCATAATGAAAACCAAAGTAAGGCATAATCGAGACGAGCGGAAGCGGCGATCGTGGCAGGCCCACTGAACTTTATTCCACGGCATCCCGGGGGCTGAAGCTGCGATACCCAAGCCGGGGCGTATTGAATCACCGCGGCTTTTCGCACTGCGAAAGGTGGCGTCAGGCCCGCAGGATCGGATTGGTATTGGGCACCGGCGCCTGCTCCATTTCGGCATGGTCAGGCAATTTGTCGCCGTGGACCGCCAGCGCCGGCCCGATCCAGATCGGGTCAGCCAGATGATCCCGGCGCGGGTTGGTCGTGTTCGGATGGACCAGAACGCTCAGCTTGCCGTGGTTCAGCATCAGCCAGGGCACCAGTTCGGCGAAAATCTCGCGGGCAAACGCCACCTGGTACATGGCCTCGTCGTGCGGGCCGACCTTGACGTCGTGCCATCGCCCGAGCGTGACCGAGAACCGCTCGCCGATCCAGGTGCGCAACTGCTCGGCATCGGCCTTTGTGGTCGCCGGGTCGTAGTAGATGTGGGCGTGATAGCTGGCGATCTCACGCAGCGGTCGCGGACCGCTCGCTTCAGGCTCATCCGTCATCTCACGCGCTCCACGCCGTTGCCTCCATGCTGCATCGGATGATGCGCCGCATCGGACGGAGCGGTCAATCCGCAGATTTCGGCCCCCCGCGGGGGCGGCCTGAGACGAGCCTTGAATCAGCCCGGTCGCTTCTTTCCTCCCTCGAAGACGGTCATCCCAGCCGCGGGATCGAGGTCCACTTCGGTCGCCTCGGTCAGGCGGGCCATCGTCATGTAGAAGCCGATCGCGAGGATCGATTCGACGATCTCCTGCTCGCTGAAATGCCGGCGCATGTCGGCGAAGACCGGCGCTGAAACACGCACGTTCTCGATCACCTCGCGGCCGAACGCCAGGAGCGCCTTCTCGGCGGAATTGAACGCGGCGTCGTCATACATGGCCTGTTCGATGCAATCGATCTGGCGCTGCGTGACGCCGACGCCGAGCGCGATCGGCACATGCTGCCGCCACTCATATTCGCCATGCTCCCACTGCGCGACCTGCAGGATCAGCAATTCGCGATTGACGTGGCTGAGCTTCTGACGGTGCAGGATCGAATTGGCGAACCGCATCGCCGGAATGAAATTGGCCTCGGCATGCGCCATCATCCGGAAGATGTTCAGGACGACCGGCATCCTGTCAAAGGAGGCGCGGATGTCGCCGCTGGTTGCCGCCGGGTCGATCAGGGGAAGTCTGGCCATCCGTTTTCCTTGTCCTTGTTGTTTGGCTTTTCGCTGCAGATATGTGCGCGGTGCGCTTGGCTCAGCGGCCGCCGACGGTCCGGATCGGATCGGAGCCGTCCCAGTTGGCGGCGACTTTCCGGATATGCTCGAAGAAGCTCCCCTTGCTGCCGCTGATATCGGAGATCTCTACCACCGTGCCGGGATGGGCCTGGGTGTCGAAATAGGCGAAGCGGCCCTTCTCGCCGCCGATCTGGCCCTCGTGGCCGACCTTGTAGCCGAGCGAGCGCGCGCGGTCGTAGAGGTCCTGATAGTCGCGCGTCCAGTATGACATGTGCTGCAGGCCTTCGCGCCCCTGGTCGAGGAACTCCTTGTACATCGAGGGTGCGTCGTTGCGCTGCTGGATCAACTCGATCTGCAGATCGCCGGAATTGGCCAGCGCGATGCTCATCTCGACGGCGGAGTCCTGCCCGCGGTGGCGGAAGTAGTCGGTCTTCACCCGGTCGATGTAGTACCAGGGGCCGACGCCCATCACATTGACCCAGTGATCCATGGCGGCGCGGATATCGCGCACGACATAGCCGTTCTGGCAGACCGCACCAAAGATACGACTCACAACGACCTCCCGCCTGCTTGCGGGCGGCACAAAGTGCCGCCCGTTGTTCTTTTCGATCGCGCCGTTCAGCCGATCGACCTGCCGCCGTCGATCACGAGTTCGGTGCCGGTGACGTAGCGGCTTTCGTCGCCGGCGAGCCACAAGATGCCGTTGGCGATATCCTCCGGCGCGGCCTTGTAGCCGAGCGGCACGGCGCGTTCGGTAAGCTTGTCGAGCGTCGGCCCGCGCTCGCGCCCGCCTTGCGAGCCGTCCTCGACGGTGCCGATCAGCGTGTCCCATATCGCGGTTTCGGTAATGCCGGGATGCAGCGAGTTGACGCGCACGCCGTCCTTGGCGGCCGCGCATTCCAGCGCGACCGATTTCGTGAACAGCCGCACGCCGCCCTTGGTCGCGCAATAGCCCGAGACGTTGGGCGAGGCCTTGATTCCGGCGATCGAGGAAACGTTGATGATGCTGCCGCCACCGCCTGCCCGCATCAGCGGCAGCGAATATTTCACGCCGAGGAAGACGCCATCGAGATTGACGGCCACCTGCCGCTTCCAGTCGGCGAACGCCATGTCGACGACCGAACCCGACAGGCCGATCCCGGCATTGTTGACGAGAACATCGAGCCTGCCGAAGCGTTTGCTGACCTCTGCGATGACCGACTGCCAGTCTTCCTCGCGCGTCACGTCGTGGTGGTAGTACGCGCCCTCGCATCCATCGGCGCGCAATTCGCGCAGCAGGCTTTCGCCGTGCTCGTCCTGCAGATCGGTCGCGACGATCCTGGCGCCCTCGCGCGCCAGCATCTTCACCGCGCTGCGCCCGATGCCGTTGGCAGCGCCGGTCACAAGGGCGACTTTTCCTTCGACGCGCCGCGTCATGGCTCGATGCGCCTCCCCGTTCGCCCGCTTGTTATCGAGCGGTAGCAGCCGTTCGCCGCCTCGCTCCCGGTTTCTGGAAACGTTTCCATACTTCATTCCAGAGTTGCAAGCAAGATGCATATTTTTGGTCATTGTAGCTTGTATATCGTTTCCAGATCGCTAAGTTCTCGGCCGTTCGTTCCGACCGAGGAGCCCTGCAATGCGCCGAGCGCAGCCCGCGCGCGCCACCATTCGCGATGTCGCCGCTCAGGCCGGCGTATCGGTCAGCAGCGTCAGCCGGGTCATGAACGGCGAGCCCCATATCAGCCCGGAATTGCACGCGAAGATCATGCGCGCGGTGAACCGCCTGCGGTTCGAGCCGCATTCGGCGGCGCAGGCCCTGCGTTCGCGCGAGAGCAAGACGATCGGCTGCATGGTCTCCGATCTGTCGAACCCGCTCTACAGCGAGATGATCAACGGCGCGGAAGAGGAATTTCAGCGCGCCGGCTATGTGCTGATGCTGGCGGCAACCCGCCACGAGGAAGATCGCGAGACCGCGTTCATCTCGGCGGTCCGGCGGCGTCGGATGGACGGATTGCTGCTGTTTGCCGGCGACAACGCCCACCATGATTTCACCGGCGCACTGGCCAACCTCGACCTGCCCTGCGTCGCGATCGACCGCGAGGTGCCGGGCGTGCCGACGGTGCGCGCCGACCATCGCGGCGGCGGCCTCGAGATCACGCGCTATCTGATCGGCCTCGGCCATCGCCGGATCGCCCTGCTCACCGGACGCGCGGCCCTGCTGCCGAGTTCGGAACGCGTCGCCGGCTATCGACAGGCCCATGCCGAGGCGAAGCTGGAGGTCGATCCCGACCTGATCCGGCCGCAGACCCAGGGGTCCAGCACCGCCTTCAGCGATGTCTGTCAGTTGCTGCGGGACCCCAACCGGCCAACAGCGATCATCACGCTGGGCACGCATATGCTGGCAGGCGTGATGGACGCCCTCTCCAGCGGCGGCCTGCGCTATCCCGACGACGTCTCGCTGGTGTGCATCGGCGACACTGACCTCGCGCGCCATGCAACGCCGGGGATCTCGGCGCTGACCTGGGATCTCGACCAGATGGGCCGCCTCGCCGCCAACATCCTGCTCGAGCGCATCCGCGGCGGCGGCGAAGCGCGGAAGATTCGGCCGGTTTACCTGCCGACACGATTCATCCTGCGGCACTCCGGCGCCCGGCCTCGTTCGCCCTGATGTCGCAATAGCGCTGCCGATCCAAACGACCAAAACACAAGAAATGAAAATCCAGGGAGTAAGTAAATGAAGTTGCGTGCGATGATGCTTTCGTTGCTTGCGCTGTCGTCGATGACGGTAGCGGCCCGCACCGAGGATGCGGCCGACTACCCCTCGAAGAAGATCAAGATGCTGTTGCCGTTCGGAGCCGGTGGCGGCGGCGACGTGCTCGGCCGGCTGCTGGCCGACCGGATGGGCAAGCGTCTCGGACAAACCATCTACGTCGAAAACCGCACCGGCGCCGCCGGCACGCTCGGCGCACACCAGGCCGCGACCTCTCCGCCCGATGGATACACCATCACGATCGGCGGGATGACCACCCATGTGCTGGCGCCCGCGGTCTATCCGAGCCTGCCCTATGACCCGATCAAGGATTTCACCACCATCGGCCGCATCGGAACCTCATCCATCCTTTTGATCGCGACCAGGGATTTTTCGGCCAGCGACCTGCGCACGCTGACCGAACTGTCGAAGAAGGGAGAGCCGATCCAGTACGGAAGCTGGGGCGTCGGATCGACCGGCCACTTCTGCGGGGAAATCCTCTCGCAGAAAGCAGGCATCCGCCTGCAGCACGTCCCGTTCAGCGGCGCAGCCAAGCTCGCCAACGATCTCATGGGCGGACATATCTCGGTCGGGCTGGTCGACATGGCGACCGGAACGCCGCTGGTGAAGGATGGAAAACTGAAGGCCCTTGCCGTGTGCGGCGGACGATCGCCCAGCCTTCCCGACGTTGCGAGCTACAAGGAGCAAGGCGTCGATTTCGAACGGAGCCTGTCCTGGGTGATGTATGCCCCCGCAGGCGTTCCTGCTCCCGTCGCGCAGAAAATCGAGAGCGCGCTGAAGGAATCGCTGGTCGAGGCCGATATTGTCGAAAAGCTGCTGGCGCTCGGCATCTCCGCGGACTTCATCGCCGGAGACCAGCAGCGCGACATCAACGCCCGTGACATCGAGGCCTGGAAGAAGGTCGCCAGCGACGCGAAGATCGAGGTCAAGTAGCGGAGAGACGAAAAAGGAGGGCCGATCAAATCGACCCTCCTCGTTTCGCTATCTCGCTCTCACTTCGTCTTGCCGAACAGCAGCGGCAACTGACGTGGACCGCGCACCGTGCCTTCCGACCACGTCACCCTGCCGGCCGGATCGAGCTTGAAATCCGGAATACGCTTCAGCCACTCCTCGATCGCCACGGTCATTTCCATGCGCGCGAGGTTGGAGCCGACGCAGCGGTGAATGCCGAGACCGAAGGCGGCGTGGCGGTTCTCCTTGCGATCGATTACGACCTTGTCGGCGTCGGGGAACATGGCGGGATCGCGGTTGGCCGCCGGGAACGACAGCAGCACCATGTTGCCGGGCTTGACCGGACAGCCGCTGATGGTCGTCTCCTTCATCACCTCGCGCGCCATTGTCACCGGCGAATAGGCGCGCAGCAGTTCTTCGACGGCGAGCGGCATCAATTCCGGCTCCTTGACCAGGCGCTCGCGATCCGCCGGCGTCTTCGCCAGATGCCACAGCGAGGAACCGATCGCGCTCCAGGTGGTGTCGATGCCGGCGATCAGCAACAGCCGCAGCGAGCCCAGCACGTGCTCGTCCGCCAGCGGGTTGCCGTCCTTGTCCCTCGCCTTCATCAGGGCCGAGATCAGGTCATCGGTCGGATTCGTCTTGCGCTGTTCGAGGTGAGCGGCGAAATAGCCAGTCATCTCCCTCACCGCTCCCATCAGCGCGTTGTCATCCTTGATGCCGAGCTCGAGGATGCCGTGAATCCACTTGATGAAGAGATCGCCGTCCTTCTCGGGAATCCCGAGCATGTGCGCGATCGCCCGGACCGGGATGTGCTTGGTGTAGCGCGCGGCAGCATCGCATTTGCCGTCGGCAATGAACTCGTCGATCAGTTCGTTACAGATCGCGCGCACCCGCGGCTCGAGCCTCTTCATCGCGTCCGGCGTGAACGGCGGCAGCAGCAATTGCTTGGCCGGCTTGTGCTCGGGCGGATCGGAGGTGATCGGCGGCGCACGCGCCGTGATCTCGGGCCGCACGTCGCGCACGATGACGCGGCGAGACGAGAAATGCTCGGTGTCGTAGGCGATTTCCTTCACGGCCTGGTAGGTGGTCGGCATGTAGCAGCCGAGGAACCGCTCGGTATGCACGACGGGCGATGCCCCGCGCAGTTCTTCCCAGATCGGAAACGGGTTCTCCGTCCATGTCGGATCGGTGTGATCGAAATCGTTGACCCAATCGGTAACGGGCGGATGTTCGGGCATGATGCTGGCGGAATCGGACATCGGAGCAATTCCTCTGTTTGGTTCGTTCAGATCGTGAAGGATGAAAATCGTAAGGGATGAAAAAGGTCGTGACCGGCTATTCCTCGGTCACCTCAATGGCAATTTCCGGACAGTTGCTCTGCGCAAGGTAGGCCTTGTCTTCGAGGCCCGCGGGGACGGAACCGTCGCCTACTTCGTGCGCATTGCCGAATTCGTCGAGATCGAACAGTTCCGGCGCCAGTGATTTGCAGCGCGCATGTCCCTGGCATTTATCCTGGTCGACGCGGATCTTCAGCTTTCCAGCCATCGCAGCGTTTCCCCTGTTGTGGGCGCGCATTGTCTCGCGCTGCCTGATCTTCGACGCGACAGCGGAAGCCCGCCGGCGCACCGCGAAGTTATATCGTATTACATTCGCGTTGCCGTTGTGCTGTCAAGGCAAAAGTTATAGATCATTGAATTCAATGCCGCCACGACCTGCACGCAAAGCGCTAAATGCCTACCACCACGGGGATCTCCGCGATGCCCTGGTTCAGGCCGCGTTGCACGAAGTCGAGCTTGGCGGCCCCGAGGCCATCAGCATCAGCGCACTCGCCAAGAAGCTCGGCGTCTCGCAACCGGCACCCTACAAGCATTTCGCCGATCGCGAGACACTGCTGACGGCCGTCACGGCCGAAGCATTCCGTCAATTCAGCGCCATGATGCGAGCGGCGATCGAACGGCCTTCGAAGCATTCGAAGCTGTCGCGCTTCGCACAGCTCACGCTCGATTTCGGGCTGCATCGCAACGGCATCTATCGCCTGATGTTCGCCTCTCGTACCATGGCATGCGCGCCGAAAGGCAGCGAGTTGCATAGCGCCGCCATGGAGACGTTCGAGCTGCTGGTGGACGCGCTCGAGGCGCCGGCGGTGGGATTGCTGCGTGAGCGGAGCGCCTTGAAGATCTGGGCCTCGCTGCATGGGGTCGTCATGCTCGCCGAACAGGGCTTGCTCACCGGCCAGGCTGCTCAGGTCAGCCGGGAAGAGCTGGTCGAAGATATCGTGGCGGAGACGAAACTTGCGCTGTCGATCGCCATCGAGGCGAGCGGCAAGATCGCCCGATGACCACCAGGAGTTCGGCGTCGGACGTGCCAGACAACACGGGCCTGTATGCCGGCGTGGTCCTCGGCTTGTCCGCCATCGCGGCGCTCGTCGTTGCCAACTCGCCGTTCGGCGCGGATTACGAGGCGCTGTTGCGGACGACCGGCGCGGTCCGGATCGGATCGATCGGGCTGACCAAGACCATCGATCACTGGATCAACGACGGCCTGATGGCCGTGTTCTTTCTGCTGGTCGGCCTTGAAATCAAGCGCGAGGTGATGGAAGGCGCGCTGGCGAGCGCGAAACAGGCGGCGCTGCCGGTGATCGCAGCTTTCGGCGGCTTTGTCACGCCGGCCGCGATCTTTGCCGCGGTAAACTGGAACGATGCCGCTGCCCTGCGCGGCTGGGCCATACCGGCGGCCACCGACATCGCCTTTGCACTCGGCGTCTGCGCCATGCTGGGACGCAAGGTACCGGCCTCGCTGAAGGCGTTTCTGCTGGCGCTCGCCATCATCGACGACCTGATGGCCATCGTCGTCATCGCGATCTTCTACACCCACGATCTCTCGGTTCTGGCGCTGGCGCTCGGCGGATGTGGCGTCGTTGCGCTCGCGACCCTCAACCTGTTCGACGTTCGCCGGCCGGCATTCTATTTGATCGCAGGCCTGTTCACCTGGGTCTGCGTCCTCGAATCCGGCGTCCATGCCACGCTTGCCGGCGTCTCCGTCGGACTGGCGATGCCGCTGCGCCGGCGTGATGGCCGCAGCCTGCTCGAGGATACCGAACACGCGCTCAGGCCATGGGTGATCTTCGCGATCGTTCCGATCTTCGCGTTCGCCAATGCCGGCGTATCGCTGCACGGCGTGATCCTCTCGGATCTGGCGGCACCGATACCGCTCGGCATTATCGCAGGTCTCTTCATCGGCAAGCAGATCGGGGTCTTTACCGCCTCGTGGCTTGCGATCCGCCTCGGCATCGCGGCAATGCCGGAGGGCACGACGACCGCGAAGCTTTATGCGATGGCCATTCTGACCGGCATCGGATTCACCATGAGCCTCTTCATCGGGACGCTCGCTTTCGATGACGAGGCCGTGCTGAAGCAGGTCCGGCTCGGCGTGCTCGCGGCGTCGCTGCTGTCAGGCATCGTTGCAGCTATCGTGTTTTCGGTTGTCGCGAAATCCGACGAAGCTGCGGCATCGCGATAGCGAGCGTCGCTTGCACGATCAACAATTGCTCATGCCGGGTGCGGATCGCGCACGGCAGCGCCGCGCAACAGCTTTCCGATCTCCGGCTTGCAGGCGCCGCAATTGGTGCCGGCCTTCAGGCAGCGGCCGATATCCTCGACACTGGCAACGCCTTTGCGGATTTCCGCGGATATCTGATGCTGCCCGACGCCGAAGCACGAGCAGACGATCGGCCCGATGTCCTGACCGGCATCGAGCGGCTGTCCTGTCAGCAGCGACATCCGCGCATTCGCTGACAGCGTCTGCTCCGCGAACAGCCCCGTCAGCCACGTTCGCGAGACCAGCCTGTGATCGGGTGCGATGAACACGCAGCCCTCGAGCCGGCCGTCGCGAACCGCGGCATAGCGGAAGCGCCCGGCCTGCGGATCGCGATAGGCAATCCATTCGATGTCGTCTCCGACGCGAAGCTGCTCATGCGCCCAGTCCCGCCAGCTCGGCTGCCGCTCGTCGAAGGCCATCTCCATCCGCCAGCAGGTGCCTGAGAGGCCGCCGACCCAATAGCCCGCGGCGGGAGGGGTGATCTCTTGACGGCTGAGGATGAAGGCATGCCACTTCGGCAAATACGCCACCGCCTGGACCGGCGTGTGCTTGGACTCCGGCTGTCCGGAGATCGGATCGGTCGCCGGATTGACCAGCGCATTGACCCGGCCGTCGCCGGCATATTCCCCGTTCCAGTGCATCGGCACGAACACGCAGCCGCGTCGTTGTTCGGCGGTAACGACAACGCGCGCCACCATCGCGCCCCGGGGGCTGGTCAGCCGTGTCAACCCGCCATTCTCCACGCCGGCCATGCGCGCATCGTCGGGATGGAATTCGGCATAGGGTTCGAAGGCATGCGCCAACAGCCGCGGCGATTTTCCGGTCCGCGTCATGGTGTGCCATTGATCGCGGACCCGACCGGTATTGAGCACCAACGGATAGTCGCGGCTGGTGGCATGAACCGCCGCGCGCGGCGTCACCGCCACGAAACGGGCCTTGCGATCGGGCGTGAAGAATTCACGCGTCTCGAACATCCGCGGTGTGCCGGTCGGATATTCCCGCGTCACCGGCCACTGGATCGGAGTCAGCGCGTCGTAGGCACGATCGTCGATCGTCCTTAGCGCCGACAGATCGAAATCGCGCGTTCCGTCATTCTCGAAACTGGAAAGGCCGGCGTGCTCGCGGAAGATCGCGGCAGCGCTCGGATAGTCGAATCCCGAAAGGCCCATGCGCCCGGCTAGATCGCAAACAGCTTGCCAATCGGCCCGTGCCGCGCCGGGCGCCGGCAGGAACCGGCGCTGCCGGGATATCCGGCGCTCGGAATTGGTGACGGTGCCGTCCTTCTCGCCCCAGGTGAGCGCGGGCAGCAGCACATGAGCATGGCGCGTGGTATCGGTATGGCGCATGCAATCGGAGACGACGACGAGTTCGCAGTCGTCGAGGGCGCGGCGCGCACGATCGGCGTCCGGCAGGCTGACCAATGGATTGGTCGACATGATCCAGACCGCCTTGATGCGCCCGTCGGCGATCGCGTCGAACATGTCGACAGCCTTGAGGCCCTGCCTGTCCGCGATCACGGGCGACTGCCAGAAGCGCTTGACGATATCGCGATGCTGCGGGTTCTCGATCTCCATATGGGCGGCGAGTTGATTGGCGAGCCCGCCAACCTCGCGCCCTCCCATGGCGTTGGGCTGTCCGGTGAGCGAGAACGGTCCCATCCCGGGGCGGCCGATCCGGCCGGTCAACAGATGGCAATTGATGATCGCGTTGACCTTGTCGACGCCGCTGCTCGACTGGTTGATGCCTTGCGAATAGAGCGTGACGACCCGTTCGGTCCTGGCGAACCAGTCGAAGAACAGGGCCACCGCGCCTTCCGACAGGCCGCAGGTGTCGGCGGTCTGCGCGACCGTCTGGCCCGCAACCTGCTTGAGCGCCACCTCGGAACCGGTGGTGGCGCCATCCACGAAGCTGCGATCGATAGCGTTGCGCGACGCCAGATGCGCGAGCAGTCCGTTGAACAGCACGGAGTCGCTGCCCGAGCGAAGCGGCAGGTGCAGATCGGCGCCATCGCATGTCGCGGTGCGTCGCGGGTCGATGACCACGATGCGGCAAGCGGGGTTATTGGCCTTCGCCACCGTCATGCGCTGGTAAAGGATCGGGTGGCACCAGGCCGCATTGGAGCCGACGAGAACCAGAAGATCCGCGGTTTCGAGATCCTCGTAGCAACCCGGGACGGTGTCGCTGCCGAACGCGCGCTTGTGTCCCGCGACGCTCGAGGCCATGCAGAGCCGGGAATTGGTGTCGATGTTCGCCGTGCCGATGAAGCCCTTGGCGAGCTTGTTGATGACGTAATAGTCTTCGGTGAGAATCTGGCCCGAGACGTAGAAGGCGACCGCATCCGGCCCATGCTCGCGGATGATCCTGCCAAATCCATCCGCCACGTGATCGAGCGCCGTATCCCAGTCCGTTTCCCGTCCGTTGACGACTGGCGAAAGCAGTCGGCCCTCCAGACCGATGGTCTCGGCGAGGGCCGAGCCCTTTCCACACAGCCTGCCGAAATTGGCGGGATGGTGCGGATCGCCGCGGACGGTCACCGTACCAGCGGCATCCCTGTCAGCCAGAACGCCGCAGCCGACGCCGCAATACGGACAGGTTGTCTTCACGGGCACGGGCAATCACCCTCATTCGGCCGGTACGGTCACTCCCGCCTGGACGCCAAGCCAGACGGTACCGTTCTCCACTTTGATCGGATGCGTGTGCGTGCATCCCTCATCGGGCGCGACCGCCATGCCGCTTTTCAGCTCGATGACGAAATTGTGCAGCGGACAGGTGACGCGCTTGTTGTGGACGATGCCTTGCGACAGCGGCCCGCCCTTGTGCGGGCAGCGATCATCCAGCGCAAACACCTCGTCGTCGCCGGTCCGGAACACCGCGATGTTACCGGAGGCGGTCCGCACCACGCGTGAGCCGAGAACGGGAATATCGTTCAGCGTCCCGATTTCGATCCATTTGGTCATGCCAGTTCCAGCTCCGCCAGCGGGATGAATTCGTTGCGGCCGACGCCCTGCTCGGCTCGCGCCGCCCAGGGATCGCTCTGCGAGAACTGCTGCGAATGCGCGAAGCGGCTGAACAGCGCCTTGCGATTGACGACATCGTCGACCACCTGCTTGCGGATGGCGTCGAGACCGACCCGGTCGCACCATTTGTACATGCGTTCCAGATACCAGCCCTGCTCGCGATAGAGCTGGGTCAGCGCGGCGATGATTTCGAGCGTCTCCTCCTCGGTCGCGACCTTGGTCAGGAACTCGGTCCCCTTGATGTGAAGACCGGCGGCGCCGGCGAAGTGGATCTCGTAACCGGAATCGACGCAGATGACGCCGACGTCCTTGCAGGTCGCCTCCGCGCAGTTGCGCGGACAGCCGGATACACCAAGCTTCACCTTGGCCGGCGTCCATGAACCCCACATGAACTTTTCGAGCTTGACGCCAAGGCCGGTCGAATCCTGGGTGCCAAAGCGACACCATTCCGAACCGACGCAGGTCTTCACCGTGCGCAAACCCTTGGCATAGGCGTGGCCCGAGACCATCCCGGCCTTGTTGAGGTCGGACCAGACCGCAGGCAAATCCTCCTTCTTGACGCCGAGCAGATCGATGCGCTGTCCGCCGGTCACCTTGACGGTCGGAATGTTGAACTTGTCGGCAACGTCGGCGATGGCGCGCAGCTCATCCGGGGTCGTGACGCCACCCCACATCCGCGGCACCACCGAGTACGTACCGTCCTTCTGGATGTTGGCGTGAACGCGCTCGTTGATATAGCGCGACTGCTGATCGTCGCGATATTCGCCCGGCCAGGTCGCAAGCAGGTAGTAGTTCAGGGCCGGCCGGCAGGAATGGCATCCGTTCGGCGTCTTCCAGTCCATGAACCTCATGATGGCGGGAATGGTCTTCAATCCATTCTCGATGATGACGCGGCGCGCGTCGTCGTGGCTGTGATCGGTGCAGGCGCAGATCGGCTTGACCTTCGGGGCCGCCGAATAGTCGCCACCGAGCGTGAAGGCGAGCACCTGCTCGACGAGACCAGTGCACGAACCGCAGGACGACGACGCCTTCGTGTGGGCGCGCACGTCGTCGATCGTGAACAGCTTCTTTTCGCTGATCGCCTTGACGATGGTGCCCTTGCAGACGCCGTTGCAGCCGCAGATCTCGGTCTCGTCGCTCATCGCGGCGACCGAATTGTTGCCGCTATGGCCGCCATCGCCGAGATTCGCGGCGCCGAACACCAGCCGCTCGCGCATGTGGGAGACGTCGGTGCCGTCGCGCAGATGCTGGAAGTACCACGGGCCGTCGATGGTGTCGCCATAGAGCACGGCACCGACAATCTTCTTGTCGCGCAGGATGATCCGCTTGTAGACGCCGCGCGAGGCGTCCTGCATCACGATCTCTTCCTTGTCAGTGCCGGGCGCGAAGTCGCCGGCGGAGAACAGGTCGATGCCCGTCACCTTCAATTTGGTCGAAACCACCGAACCGTCATAGGTGGCAAAGCCCTTCATGGCGAGATGGTTGGCGCAGACCTTGGCCTGGTCGAACAACGGCGCCACGAGGCCGTAGGTCTGGCGGCGATGCTGCACGCATTCGCCGACCGCGTAGATTCGCCCGTCATAGGTTTGCATGGTGTCGGAGACGACGATGCCGCGCTCGCAATAGAGACCGGCCTTGCGCGCCAGCTCGAAATTCGGGCGGATGCCGACCGCCATCACGACCAGATCGGCCGGGAGTTCCTCGCCGTCGGCGAAGCGCACGCCGGTCACGCGATCCGTGCCCAGGATCGCCTGCGTCTGCGCCGGCATCTTGAACACCATGCCGCGCTCTTCCAGCGACTTGCGCAGCAATCCGCCCGCGACCTGATCGAGCTGACGCTCCATCAACGTGTCGAGCAAATGCACGACGGTGACATTCATGCCGCGCTTCATCAGGCCGTTGGCGGCTTCGAGACCGAGCAGACCACCGCCGATCACGACGGCGTTCTTGTAGCTCGTCGACGCATGAACCATGCGCTCGACGTCCTGGATGTCGCGGAAGCCGATGACGCCAGGCAGGTCCTTGCCCGGAAGCGGCAGCATGATCGGGTTCGAGCCGGTGGCGATCAGCAGGCGATCGTACGGCACGCGCGCGCCATCTGCGGTGACGACTTCGCAGGTGCGCCGATCGATCATCTCGATCATTTCGCCCTTGCGCAGCGTGATCCCGTTATCCTCGTACCATTGCTCGGTATTGAGCATGATGTCGTCGACGGTCTTCTCGCCGGCGAGCACGGGCGACAGAAGAATGCGGTTGTAGTTGCCGTATGGCTCTGAGCCGAACACGGTGATGTCGTAGAGATCGGGCGCACGGTCCAGCAGGACTTCAACCGTGCGGATGCCGGCCATACCGTTGCCGATCACCACCAACTTTTGCTTGGTCACTTTATTGAGCATGTTCTCTGATCCATGTTCCGACGGCTCGCTCGGCGACGCGGCCATGCGTCGTCGATCGGCAACGGTATCGATGATTGGAGCGCCCATCGGCGGGCAGAGACTCGTCGGCTATGACGATCGAGATCTCAGGTATTCAAGAGACGTGCCAAACGAGGATCCGTGGTTTTTCGGCCGCGACGCAGGGTTTCGCGGTTTGAACCGCCTGCTGTCGGCACCTCGATGCCCAAAAAATCACCCACGCGGGCTATCCATTGTGCAGTGCACGAATGCTTAACCACGCCCCTATGCCGACCTGCCCGCTCGACCGGTGCGGCAGGAAAAACGGGCCTTTCGAGCGCGCATCCTCAGCCCGGCATGATGAAACACCATTTTGCACGCGCGATCGGCCGGTTTTGCCAACAAACGTAGCAGCGACGGTGGGCACGGCCGCGTGTCCTCGCCTTGAAAGGTCCTGCAAACGCTCGAAGTGGCGCGCTGGTGGTTCTGGCACACGAATTGCTGACATCAAGCCAAGAGTGCGCCTCAACGACGAGACGACTCGTTCCCCAACATTAGATCTCTGTGCCGGGATCGCCGCGCGACCAGCGCGGTATCACGTGCCGATGTTCGAGGCTTTCGGATGAAGCTTGCTGAATTCAAGAAGGCCGGCCACTGGCCCACGCTGCTCGCCGCCTTTCTCTACTTCGACATCAGCTTCATGGCGTGGGTCGCGCTCGGTCCGCTGATCGTCTACATCGTGCGCGACATGAATCTCGCGGTCGACGAGAAATTCACGCTGGTCGCGATCCCCGTTCTCGCCGGCGCGCTGCTGCGTGTGCCGATGGGTCTTCTCGCCGATCTGTTCGGCGCCAAGCGAACCGGAATCGCCGCGCAGCTTGTCGTGATCACAGCTACTGCCTGGGTTTGCTATTTCGGACTTCCGACCAAGCTGTCGATCGAGCTGTTCGGCCTCGTGCTCGGCATCGGCGGCGCCTCGTTCGCGGTGGCGCTGCCACAGGCGAGCCGCTGGTATCCGCCGCAATATCAGGGCGTGGTGATGGGCATCGCCGGCGCCGGTAACATGGGCGTCGTGCTCGACACGATGTTCGCGCCGACCATCGCCGAACATTGGGGCTGGCAGGCCGTTTTTGGCGTGCTGCTCGTTCCGATGGTGGTGATCCTCGCCTATTACATCTGCGCCGCCAAGGATGCGCCGGGCGACCGCAAGCCGATCTCGCTGAAGGCCTACGGTACGCTGCTGCGCGATCCCGACAGCCGCTGGTTCATGTTCTTCTACTTCATCACCTTCGGCGGCTTCGTGGGCCTCGCCAATGCGTTGCCGCTATATTTTACGGTGCAGTATCACGTCTCCGGCGTCGCGGCGGGCCTGCTGGTCTCGCTGATCGTCGCCTTCGGTTCGGGCTTCCGTCCCGTGGGCGGCCTGATCGCCGACCGCATCGGCGGCATCCGTTCGCTGTCGATGTTCTTCGGTGTCGTCGTGGCGGCGTATCTCGTCATTGCCTTCATGCCGGAGGGACCGGCCGCGCCGGTGGCTACGGGCTGGGCGCTCACCGAGATGCCGCGGATCGCATGGATGTCGGTGCTGCTGTTCTCGATCGGCGTCCTCGCGCTCGGCATGGGCAATGGCGCCGTATTCCAGCTGATCCCGCTGCGCTTTCGCCAGGAGATCGGCCTGATGACCGGCATGGTCGGCTGCGCCGGCGGCATCGGCGGCTTCTTCCTGGCCAAGACGCTCGGCCTTGCCAAGGGCATGACCGGCGGCTTTGGCGCGGGCTTCCTGTTTTTCGGCGTGCTGGCATTGCTTGGTTTCATCGGACTTGCCATGGTCAAGGTGCGCTGGCGCACCACATGGGGCGCCGCATCGGGGGCGCGGGTCTGACGACGCGCGTTGCAAACTTGACAGGCTGTGCGGGTGACGATCGGTTCGCAACGTAATCTCGGGGTTCGCGTCGGTTTCGTCAGCGAGACCGGCAGGCGTTCTGCCAATGAGGATTACGTCGGCACCTGCCTCGGACAATCGGGCGTCGGCAATCGCGACATCGTCGCCGCCGTCGCCGACGGCGTCGGCGGGCACAAGGGCGGACGCGAAGCCGCCGAGCTGGCGATTCGCTGCTTCATCGACGCCTATTACTCGCTGCCGGAAACGCTCGGCGTGCGCCGCCGCGCGTCGCGCGCGCTCGAAGCCGCCAACAGCTGGATCTACACGCAGGGCCGCACCGACCCCCGGCTCAGCGGCATGAGTTGCGCCTTCTCGTCGATCATCCTGTCGCGACGGCTCTGCCATGTCATTCACATCGGCGACACCCGCGCCTATCGCCTGAGCGAGGGACGGCTGGAACTGCTGACCAAGGACCACATTGCCGGCCGCGGCGACCTCGCGCATCTGCTCTACCGCGCCATCGGTTTCGAGGATTTCGCCCGCTTCGATTACGCGACCGTCGGACTGCGCCAGCATGACAGGCTGCTGATCTGCAGCGACGGCGTTCATGGCATGCTCGCCGATCACCGCCTGCAACTGTTGTTGAGCGAACGCACCTCGCCGGAGGAATCCGCTCGCGCCCTGGTCGACGCGGCGCTCGATGCCGGCTCGACCGACAACATGACCGCTTTGGTGCTCGATGTCGTCGACCTGCCGCCGGCCGACCGCGACGAACTCACCCACTCGATCGCGACGCTCCCGATCCTGGATCTGCCCGACACCGGGGACGCAATCGATGATTTCACGCTCGGCGAAATCCTGTCGGATGGCCGCTACAGCCGGTTGTTCAAGGCGATCGACAAGCGGCAGGGCCGCGAAGTCGTGCTGAAGTTTCCGCATCCGCGCGTCGCCAGCGAGGGCTCCTATCGCCTCGCCTTCGTTCGCGAGGCCTGGGTCGCGGCGCGGGTGCGAAGCCTGTGGATCGGCGAGATCATCGAACTGCCCGCCGAGCGGCAGACCCGTCTCTATTCGGTGATGCCGCTCTACGAGGGCGAGACGCTCGAGCAAAGGCTCAACCGCTCGCCGCAGCTTTCACTCGCCGAAGGCATCGGGATCGCGACCAGGCTGGCACGCGCGGTGGCAACATTGCACCGCGCCGGCATCATCCATCGCGACATCAAGCCCGATAATGTGATCCTGTTGAAGGGCGGCGGATTGCGGCTGGTCGACCTCGGCGTCGCCCGCGTGCCGCTGCTCGAGGATTTTCCAGCCGAGGATATCCCGGGGACGCCGAGCTACATGGCGCCGGAGCTGTTCGGCGGCCGGCCGGGCGACGAGTTTTCCGACCTCTATGCGCTTGGCGTCACCGTGTACCGGATGTTCACCGCCGCCTATCCTTACGGCGAGATCGAGCCGTTCTCGCGGCCCCGCTTCGGCAAGCCCGCCAACCTCGCGCGCTATCGTCCCGACCTGCCGGCCTGGCTGGACGCGGTGATGGACAAGGCGCTCCACGTCGACCCGGCACAGCGCTATGGCGATGTCATCGAATTCTCGCACGAGCTCGAGAACGGCGCGACATGGGCGAAACCCGCCGTCACGTCGCGGCGCTCGCTCTATGAACGCGATCCGCTCGTGTTCTGGAAGAGCCTCTCTGCAGGCCTTGTCGTGCTCGTCGTCCTGCTGCTCGCATGGATCGTGAAAAATTAGCCCGACGCTCACATCGGAGCGTCGGGCCGTATCATGTAGGCGAAGCGCCGGCTTCGCTGATACGATCACACCCCGGTCTGGGTGATGAACTTGGTGTTGAAATAGCCTTCCATCGCCTCGATGCCGCCTTCCGAGCCGTAGCCGGAATCCTTGACGCCGCCGAACGGCACTTCGGGCAGCGCGAGGCCGAAGCTGTTGATCGAGACCATGCCGGCCTCGATCGCAGCTCCAATCGCGGTCGCCGTCTTGGTCGAGCTGGTGAAGGCGTAGGACGCAAGGCCGAACGGCAAGCGGTTGGCTTCCTCGGCCACCTCGTCGAAGGTCGAGAAGCGCGAGATCAGCGCCAGCGGCCCGAACGGCTCCTGGTTCATGGCGCGGGCGTCCTTCGGCACGTCGCTGACCACCGTCGGCTCGAAGAAGTAGCCCTTGTTGCCGACGCGGTGACCGCCGGTCTCGAGCCTGGCGCCCTTGCCGACGGCGTCCTGCACCATGCCTTCGATCGCGGTGACGCGGCGCGGATTGGCAAGCGAGCCCATCTTTGATTCCGGATCGAGGCCGTTGCCGACCTTCATCGACCTGGCGCCCTCGACGAACTTGTCGACGAATTCGCGGAACACGTCGTCCTGCACCAGCATGCGCGTCGGCGAGATGCAGACCTGGCCGGCATTGCGGTACTTCGCCGCCGCCAGGATCTTCGCCGCCGAGGTGACGTCGGCATCCCCAAACACGATCGCCGGCGCGTGGCCTCCGAGCTCCATGGTGGCGCGCTTCATGTGCAGGCCCGCCAGCGCGGAGAGCTGCTTGCCGACGGTGGTCGAGCCGGTGAAGGAAATCTTGCGGATCACCGGATGCGGAATCAGATATTCCGAAATCTCCGACGGCACGCCGTAGACCAGGTTGACGACGCCATCGGGCACGCCCGCATCGACGAACGCCTTGATCAGTTGCGCGGGCGACGCCGGCGTCTCCTCGGGCGCCTTGACGATGATCGAACAGCCGGCGGCAAGGCCGGCGGAGAGCTTGCGGACCACCTGGTTGATCGGGAAATTCCAGGGCGTGAAGGCCGCGACCGGGCCGACCGGCTCCTTGACCGCGATCTGGTAGATGCCGGGCCCGCGGGC
The DNA here is from genome assembly GCF_036735945.1 of Bradyrhizobium sp. GTDB lineage: Bacteria > Pseudomonadota > Alphaproteobacteria > Rhizobiales > Xanthobacteraceae > Bradyrhizobium. Next base: position 76,463 of record NZ_DAINNI010000003.1, read on the forward strand.
CGGGATCACCCGGCCGTAGGCGCGCTTGGCTTCTTCGGCGAACCACTCGATGACGTCGGCCGCCGCCATCGCTTCCATCCTGGCTTCGGCGAGTGTCTTGCCCTGCTCCATGGTCAGCAGCGGCGCGATCTCGTCATTACGCTCGCGCATGATCTGAGCCGCCTTGCGCATGATCCGGCAGCGGTCGAACGGCGCCACCGCGCGCCAGGCCTTGAAGCCCCTGGCGGCCGCTTCCAGCGCCTCGTCGAGATCGGCGCGGTCGGCGTGGGCCACGGTGCCGATTGTTTCCTCGGTCGCGGGGTTGAGCACGGCAATGGTCCTGCCGGACTGGCTCGGACGCCATTTGCCGTTGATGAAAAGCTGGGTGTTCGAATATGCCACGAATTTCTCCTCGAGCGCTTTGTGGTTGCCGCCAATCTGCGGATGGAAGGACGGATGGGGGATCAAGCGTCTTTTCGGCGGATGCTTGACCGTCCCCGAACGAACGGACATCGTCCGGCGACCGCCGTGCAGCGTTCGCCATCGGCCCAAACCGGCCGCTTTCTTACAGGGGAACAGATCATGGCACAACACGACGCCGCGCGGGCGCTGGCGGGCAAGGTCGCGCTGGTAACCGGCGGCGGACAGGGCTGGGCGACGTGAGACCCGTCCTGCATCCACTCGCCGATCATCTCAGATAGCGCTTCTCGTTGATCTTCACCTGATCCATGTCCTGCAGGCGGAAGATCTCCTCGACGGTGACGATCTTCTTGTCGACGTTCTGGATGCCGCCGTCCTTCAGGATGGCTGCGAACACATCCTTCATCGCGGTAACGGCCGCCCGGATCGCGTGATTGCCGTAGATCACCATCTTGATCTTTCCGAGCTCACGGATGCGCTCCGCCGTCATCGCGGGATATGCGGTCGGAACGATGACGATCGGCACCCTGCCCTTCCATGCCCGCACAAAGCTTTCCACCTCGTCCGGCGTCTTCTGCCTGGAATGGATCAGGATCATATCCGCGCCGGCCTCCTCATAGGCCGCGGCCCGTTTCAGCGCTTCGCTCTCGCCCAATCCCGCGATCAGCGCTTCATCGCGTGCGATCACCAGGAAGCCGGCATCCTGCCGCGCCTGGCACGCGGCTTCGATCTTGCCCTGGAACTCCTCGATCCGCAGCAGATCCTGCCGGCCGTCGGCGACCAGGCTGGTCACCTTGGGGAACGACTTGTCCTCGATGACGACGGCGGAGGCTCCGGCGCGCTCATATTGCTGGACGGCGTGGATCACGTTGACGGCATTGCCGAAGCCGGTATCGATGTCGGCGACGATCGGCAGGTCGACGCGATCGGCCATGGCGCGCATCATGTCGAGGTGCTGCGTCATCGAAACCAGGCTGACATCGGCAAGGCCGTAGAGCGCCGAGAGTTCGAAGCCCGAGGCCCAGATGCCGTCGAACCCGGCCTCCTTCGCCAGTCGCGCCGAAAGCGGACTATGCGCCGCCATGATGTGGACGAGACCGGAACTGGCCATCCTGTCCCTGAGCAAGCGTCCTTTGCCGGCCATACTCTCGGCTCCTCCTGATAACAAACCGAGCCTCTGCCGGCCGGCCACCGACGATAAACCCCTTTCAGCCGTGATAGGCAAACAGTTCGATCGGGTCGCTGAAGCCCCGCACCGAATGTTCGCCGACGCGTTCGAGATCGAACTCGCCCTCGACCAGATCCGCGAACGCGCGCGACAGCAGCACCTTCCTGCCCAGTTGCTTGGTCAGGGCTTCGAGACGCGACGCCATGTTGACGGCGGGGCCAATGACCGTGAAGTCGAGGCGGGTGCGCGACCCGATATTGCCGTACATGACATCGCCGACATGGACGCCGATCCCGTAATCCAGGGGCGCGCGGCCGGTGGCGCCGTTGTTTTCGCTGAGCGCAGCCAAGGCCTCACGGGCCTCGGCCACGGCACGCAGCAGATCGGCGCAGGCCGAGGGCTTGGTGAGCGGAAAAATCGCGAGCAGGCCGTCGCCGATGAATTTCAATATCTCGCCGCCATGCCGCGCGATCGGCTCCGACAGCGCATCAAAATAACTGTTCAGGAGATCAATGACATCGTCGCGGGGCCAATTGTCGGAGATCCGGGTGAAGTCGCGCAGGTCGCAGATCATGATGGCGGCGTGCACCGTCGTCCCGCTGCCGCGCCGGGTGGCGCCGGCCAGCACCATTTCGCCGGCATGAGCGCCGACATAGGTTTCGAGCAACGTCCGCGCCAGCCGGTTCTTGATGCGGATTTCGCTGACCAGCGCCAGTACAGGCACCACCTTCCGCAGGCGCGCGACATGCGCGTCGTCGAACCCGCCGGGGCGATCGGTTGCAAAGGTCACGAGGTGCCGCTTGCCGAGCGTGTGATAGAGCGGCCACGCGACGTAATCGGTCAGGCCCTTGGCCCGCATCTCGTCGTAAATGGCATGCCGACGGCCCAGCGAGGGATCCTGGTCGAGCTTTTCGCGTACCTCGATGGCCCCCTCGTGGATTTCGTTGGCGGGACTGCCGATATATTCGGACCTCCCCCTGACATCATAATCGACCCGATCAATCGCGGCTTCGCGCATGCCGTCCGCCCACATCATCCGCGCGCCAAGCCATTGCGGATGGTGGATCAGGAAATGGAGCGTCGCCCGCTTGACGGGAATCCCCGCCCGCTGCAGACGCGAGCACAACTCGGCAAAGATATTGTCGATGAAGCGCTGCTCGCGCGTGCCACTTGTCAGCCACGACTCAATGTCGTCATCGGAACACGCGGTGCCGGGGTTGATCGTTGATGGCGAGTTCATTTCTTGCTCTTGGGGAAAGGTGGATCGACGATGGCATATATGTCGTGTCCCGCTCGACAACTTCAACCCGGTCTGCCGCAATAGGCTCGCGCGCCGGGCGACGCGATGCTCGTTGGCGAAAATTCGTAAAATTGTCGTCTAGCTGCGAAACAGTTGCGGGAGCGCGATGGTTACGCAAGTCGAACAATCCGCGACATCACCGGCACCTTGCGTCAAGGCTTCGTCGTATCGACCTTCTTCCAGGTCTGATCCGGATCGAACTGATAGATCCGTTTTGCGATTGCCTCGGTGCGTTTTCCGAGATCCTTCTCGTAGACGGTACCGGCGTGATTGACCACGAAGGTCACGACGCCGGAATTTCCGTATTCGGCCGGGTATGCGATCAGGCCGAAGCCGCCGATCATCTTTCCCTTGACGACGTAGTTGAGCGCGCCGCCCGGCGCATCCGATCCCTGCGCGGTCAAGATCCGGAAATAATAGCCGTGATAGGGCGCGGCCCGATCGCCGCCGGCCCTGTATCCTTCGGCGGAAGCCTGCGCCGCCAGTTCGCCGAGCGGACTGGGGTCGCTATCGTCGCGCCAGTACAATCCGTCCTTCTTGCCCGGCGTAGAGACGATGCGTTGCGCGTAAACGCCGACGCCGTTGCCGCGATCCTTCTCGGCATATTCGTTCTGGGCATCGACAAAGGCCAGCGAGGTCTGAATGGCGTCCAGTTCGTTGCGGCCGATGCGGCGGTACAGGATCTCGCGGCGACCGGCCGCCGGATCGAACTCCCAGCCGGTATTGTAGTTCACCAGGGGAATCGGAAACGGAAACTCGTCCGCACCGAGCACGAGCGTCGCCTTCTTGTTGCCCTCGGCCTTGACGGAATGCTTCGCATCATAGAGGGACAGGAAGCGCTGGCGTGCCTCCGCGTCAGCGACCTCATCTCCCGATTCGATGATGTCGGCCCCGTCCTTACCGAGCACCTGGAGCATCGCACTTCTCGTTCCGGTCTTGACGGCGGCCGCAAACGCCGCAGCGGCGTCTTCCGGCGACGGAAAGGCTTGCTGTCCCGGGGACGCCGACGTCAGCGCCACCGTTGCGGCGATCGTGACGGCGCAAAGCGAGGTAGCGCGATAGAGCGAGAAAGGCCGGTTCATCGCGCTACCTCCGATGTCGTGGGTATTCTTGGCGTGGGTATCCTTGCGCCGCCCGTGAGCCAGTCCGCGTAGGAGCGGAACTTCAATCCCAACCGTTCATAGTGGACACGGAGATACCCGTCCGCGCCGCGGGTCACGGCTTCCGGCACGAGGTCTTGCACTTCCTGCGCGATGACGCCGACATAGGCCTTGTCGCTGCCGTTATAGCTGAAGCGATAATAGCCGAGACCATTGGCGAGATGGCCGAGCAGGACGACATCGTGCTTCAGCGCGATATCGGAACGCCGGCCACCGCCGCCGCCACCGCGGAAACCTCCGCCTCCGCCGCCACCGCCGCGGAAGCCGCCGCCACCACCACCACGGCCCGCGAAAGCTGCGCCGCCACCTCGGGCGCCCATGCTCATCTGGCCCCGTGCCGACGCGACGCTGGCGGCGCGTGCGGATGACGCGCCGGCGAAGGCGCTGCCGCCGCCTCGGCCTGCGCCTCCGCGGGCTCGATCGGCCGTCGCCGCGCGATTGCCGCCGCCTTTGGCGCGATCACCGCCACCCTTGGCGCGGTCACCGCCGTTGGCCCGATCGCCACCCTTGGCTCGATCACCACCCTTGGCACGATCGGCGGCGCCGGCACGGTCGCCGCCGCGATCACCTGCCCTGTCGCCCGCGCGATCACCGGTGCGATCACCTGCGCGATCGCCGGCCCGATCGCCCGCACCGGGACGATCGCCGCCGGGCTTGAGCACCTGCTGCCCGTCGCGTCCTCGGAAATCCATGCGGTCGCTGACACCGGCCCGCGCGTTATTGTTGCCGAAACGGTTGGCGACATTCTGGTTTGCATATTTGACGCCCTGCCGATGGGCAGGGTTGTGCTGCCAGCCGTTACCGACATTGTTTATCTTGTTGTAGTGGTTGACGTAGACGTTGCGGTTGCCCCAGTTCACGCCGCCGCCCCAGTAATTGCCCCAACGCCCGATCGCCCAGCCCGCGCCGAATGCAAGGCCGGCGGCGACCACGCCGGCGCCGATATAGGACGGATAGCCGAAATAATACGGCGGATAGGAAGCATACGGCCATTCGCCGTAGACGGTGGCGGGATCGTAATAGGGCACGTACATGGTGTCGGGCTGCGCCTGCTCGATCACGATCACGTCCCTGTTGTCCTGCTTCTGGACGCTCACCTTCTGCTGCTTGTTGGTGACGAGCTTGTTGCGCGCCTGCGCTTTCGCGCGCAGCCGCTGGATCGCGTCCATCACGTCAGGCTGCTGTGCCAGCACGGCGTCGCCGAGATTCTTGGTCCAGTCGATCTTGTCGCTCATCATGGCGACGACATCGGGCGTGGAGACCAGCGCCTTGACGCTGTCGTCCCAAGCCTGCTTGTCGACCGCGGCCTTCAGCGCGTCGCCCTTCAGGCTCTTGTTGCCCTTGGCCCAGCGATCGGCCTGCACGACCTCAAGCGGATAGGTCGAAGCCGCCAGCACGTTGGCGAGCAGTTCATCCGGATACAGCGCGATCGGCGCGACCAGCGCCTCGAGTTGCTCGGGCTTCAATGTGACCTGTTCGGCAGGCGGCTGCACCGGCGCCTGGCTTGGCGCGGGCGGATTGGCGGGTGTCTGCGCCGGTGCGGCGACGGGAACAAGCAGCAGCGCCAGCGCGAACAGCACCTTGTTGCAACGAAACATTGTCGGCTCCATTCCTGTCCTGAATGGAAGCTTCGGTTGGCGCGAGGGCCCGAGGTTTGACAAAGATCAAGGGAAACCGCCTGCTCAGGTCGGCGTCTGCGCGTTTGGCACTCCGTTCTGCTGCGCTGCAAGGGCGAGCCGGCGGTCGTGGATCAGGTTTTCCAGCCGGTGCGCCGCCACATTCAGGGCGACGGCCTCGCGGGCCTCCTCCTCGCCGGCGATCTCTTTCCCCCGCTGACCCTGCAGCACGCGGTCTATTTCCCCTTCAATCTCGTCGAGTTCGGCCAAGCCGCTGCTCGCGCGAATGCGCCGTCCCAGCGCATAGAGCGCGTCCAGCGCCTCTTCCCGGCTCGGCGGACCTCCCGCCTGCAGGAATTTCCAGGCCGCCGCGATTGCAGAGGCCAGTCCGCCCAAGATCATCGGCGTGAGGAAAATGATGTTGCCCCATTGGTCGAGGAAACTCTCCTGCGTGCCGTTGTAGAAGGCGGCCGCGCCCGGATGCAGCGGAATGTAGGCGGACGCGTCGGTATCGGGCGTGGATATCTGGCCGAGCAGCGGATACTCCGGGATCAGGTCTCGCCGCGCATTCATCAGCGATTCCGTGAGATCCGCGATAACGTCGTTATCGAGCTTCTTCTGCGCGACCAGATAGAACGAGGTTCGCAGCGTCGTGACGTCATCCGCCGGGTTGGCCGGGGAGCCACGCAGCGTGCCCTTCGGCACATCGAAACTTTCGTAGGCGCGATCCTTTTCGGCAATGGCGCCGGCGGATTCGATCGGGATCAGCACCGGCCCCGATTTCGCGCTCGGCGGAAACAGGCCGCGCAGCAGCGTGAGGTATTTCTCGGCCAGCGGCATCATGATCAGGACCGCGCGCACCTCCTTCGCATCAAGCGCGCGGCGGACGTCCGCCGGCGCCAGATTCTTGAACGTCACGCCGGAACGCGTGAGGTCATACTCGTCGGTGAGGACCTTTATCAGCCGCCTGTTGCCATCGACGCCGATCACGCCGACGGCGACACGCTTCAGGCTCGCCATGTCGGTGATTGCAGAACCCGGCGGGGCGACCAGAAGCACCACGGCATGCGCCACGATAGCAACGGCCTGCGCCTGCGAGAGATCGCCGACGTCGCCCCTGACCACGGCAAGATCGACCTTGCCGGAGGAAAATGCGTTGGCCGCGTCGAGCGCGCTGCCCGCCTCGACCATGGAAAGCCGCACCGGCGCCTTCTGCTGCGCAAGCTTGCTCGCCAGCGCCGTCACCACCTTGCTGGCCTCGCCATCCAGAGAACCCACCGCGATCGTCAGCGTGGTCGGCTTGGAATACCAGCGCCACGCAAACAGGCTGGCTCCCCCGGCCAGAATGACGACTCCGGCAACCAGCATGACCCGCATCCAGGTAGGTAATTTGGCCGGGTCCATGCGCGTTCACTCGATCAATGCGGAATCGACAGCAACGCGCCTGGCGCGGACTGTGACCCAAGGATAGGATCAATCGAGAATGTCGAAAGGATTGATCCAGATCAAGAGATCTCGGCGCTGCCGCTGGATGCCCGGCAAACAGCGCTGGAGGAGTCATGTCGAGCGCAATCATCGTCGTCGCAACTACGGCATCCTTGCGCCCGCGCCGGGCGCCAGCGGCAACCGGATGCGAAACGCGGCGCCCTGCTCGGCCCTGTTCTCCACGAAAATCTGCCCGTCATGCGCCTCGACGATGGTCCGCGCGATCGACAGCCCCATGCCCATGCCGTTCGGCTTGGTCGTAAAGAACGGTTCGAAAATCTCGTCGTTCTTGCCGGCCATGATTCCCGGACCATTATCGACGATCTCGATTTCCGCCAGATCGCGATCGCGGGCCGTCCGCACCGTGACCCTGCGCCGCGATTTATCGAGCATAGTCATGGCATCGGTCGCGTTCAGAACCAGATTGAGCAAGACCTGCTGCAGCTGAACGCGGTCGCCCCGCACCAGCACCGGTTCCGCGGACAGAACGCTTTCAATGGTCACCTCTTTGGCGTGGGCCAAGCCCGAAACGAGATCGAGCGCCTCGGTGATGACTTCGTTGAGGTAGATCTCCTTCTCTTCGAACGGCGCCCGCATCAGAAGACTGCGCAGCCGCCGGATCACTTCGCCGGCGCGCTGGTCGTCGCGTCGGATATCGGAAAGGATCTCCTTGAGCTCCTTCATATCGGGCGATGGCTGGGCGAGCATCAGCGCGGCCGTCTCGGTGTTGACGAGGATGGCGGCGAGCGGCTGGTTGAGCTCATGCGCGATCGAGGCTGTCAGCTCTCCTGCCATGCTGTAGCGGTTTGCGTGCGCCAGCTCCGACATGCGCCGGCGGGCCTCGACTTCGGCAAAGTGGCGGCGACGGCGCTCGTAGAGCAGAACGGAGATCAGCGTCGCCTGCAGCAGGACGACCAGGCTGACCATGGCGATCTGCCAACGGTAGGTTTCCCAGGCGGACGGTTGACGAAAGAAGATCTGGCTGTTGGGAGGCAGCAAACTCTCGCTGATGCCCCATCGCTGCAATTGCCGCCAGTCAAACTTCGGCGCTGCATACCGCGTCGGCGACAATCTGATGTCACCAGCCTTCTCGCCGCCGAGGATACGGACGGCGACATCAGCCGTTCGTCGGCTGCCTTCGGCCACCGAATGCATGGGCCCGCCGACCAGTTCATCCCCGAAGAAGCCGTCGTCATAGGAGAAAATCGGGGCGTTGGCGACAGCATGAAGCTTCTTCAATGCGCTGTCGCCCTCGTGGACGACACCCGCCGCATCGACGTTCATTAGCCCCCAGAACAGTGCGGTATGTGGCGGCAATGCAGACGCCGTCACGAGAAAGTCCTGAAACGGGATGTTGTCCGTCCAGGAGAACTCGACGCGGTTCTCAAACGGCGGCATGTCCTTGCGTATTTCCCCGAGCCAGAACCGTTCATTGGGGGACGTTCCGATGACGACGATGATCTTCTTCGTTTCGGGCAAGACCCTGAGTATGTTCTCAAACGAGGCGGAGAAGTCGTGAGATACGGAGACGACGGTGTCGTTTTCGCCGAGACGCGCGAAGTCGACCCGGCGCTGCTCGATAGCGGTAATGACCACGGGTGTCGTTGGAAATAGCTGATCTCTCTGCCGCTGCACGAAGCTGGCGGCCGGCCCCCCCACGCAAACGATCAGGTCGGGAGGATTCCTGGCGCCGAGCGCCATCAGGTAATTCACGAACGGGGCTTCCGCGTCCTTGTCACTGGATCTCGCGCTGACCAGCGAATGATTCTGAATATCCAGCGGCCATGGCGACTGCCGGATAAGTTCGGTACCGATGGTCCTGGCGTATTCGGCCCACGGTCTGAAATCCTCTCCGAAGGAATGCAGAATCATGACCCGCTTCGGCTCGGGCGTTGCGGCCTGAGCGAACGCCTCGAAAGCGCAGAACGTGGTCAGCAACACAAAGAAGCACCGTACCAGTGCGATCCGGTGCCTCTCCAGAGCTTTTACCCACCTGCGGCGGTTCACTGCCCGCATCCTGCGATAGACCGCGCGAACTGCCATAGCAGCATGTTTCCGTGCGCGTGGAAACTGCGGCCGAGCACCACCCTTGCCGGAGCCTGTTGAGGGGAAGCTAGGGCGCGGGGCAGCGCGCGTACTTGATTTCCATGCCCGAGATGCCCGGAAACAGCCGGATCACGGTATTGGCATCGACTTCCTTGAGGCTGAACTGCACATTCTGCAGCATGATGTCGGAGGCGCAGGCAGCGAGCAGGTTGATATCAGTACCATCGACCTTTTTTGCCTTGATCCGACAGCGTCCGTACTTGCCCGTGATGTGGTCGCCCTCGATGATGAAGCCGCCGCCATAAACGTCCGACGAGTCGGCGAAGCTCACTTGCGGACCCTTGCGCACAAAAACCTTGGCGCAATTGTCGGCGTCGCCCGCCCATGCGCCGTCGAGATCGAAGGCAAACGCCGAGCCAGACAGCCCGAGCGACGCGCTGATCAGACCCATCGCAATCGCGGCGCTAGCAGATAAACGTTTCATGTTATTTCACTCCCCTCAGTGACCGCTCATCACCAGCGTCTTGATCGGCAGCAACAGCGCCTGGATGCGCAACAAGAGCGCATGTACCAGCGCGGTCGCGTCGACGGCATGAAGCGCAAACCCTTTCAGTTTTCCAGTCTTCGGGTCAGCGATCGCATCGTGGTTGCTGGTATAGGCATTGACGATACAGCTTGAGCCAGGCGTCACGCCTTCCAGCCCGCCCTTGTAGAGCGGTTCAAGGAACGCGAGGATCGTCCCCGGCTGCCGCAAGCTTTGCGGATCGACCAATTGCTCGCCAGAGCGAAACTGCCCTGCGGCGATATAGTCCTGCACGGTCGTGACCACGAGCGGAATGATCACCCACGGCCGTGAGATGCAGGTCGCTTCCGCGATCATGCCCGGCTTCATCACCTGCGCTTCGATCTGCCCGAAGCCAGCCTGCAGCGTGTTGCGCCCCGCGCCTTCGGGGATCAGCACGCCGGCCGGTCGCATCATCTGGTTGACGACGTCGCCGGCGCGCACCAGGAATTGCTCGACGCGACCGTCAACGCCGGCCCGCACATAGGTCTTGTCGAGATCGACCTGCGCCTGCGCCAGTTCCGCTTCAGCGCTTGCCTTCTCGGCGGGCAGCAGCGTCGAGACCCGCAACGCGGCCGATTCCCTTACAGCGTTGGCCGCATCGAGGCCGGATTGCCGCTGGTCAACCATCACCTGCAGCTTCTCGATGTCACGCTGTGGCACGATGCCGGGATTGCGGCGCTGCAGTTCGGTCTTCACCTCCAGCTCATCCCTGGCCTGCTGCAAGGAGGCCTTTGCCTCGCCGACCTGAGCCTCGGTCTTCACGACATCGGCGCGCGCGTGGATCAGCGTTGCATCGACTTCGGCAACCTTGCGCCTGGCGGTTTCCAGCGCCGCCGCCTGCTTCGAGCTGTCGAGCCGGAACAGGATATCGCCTTTCTTCACGTCCTGGGTGTAGCCGACGTTGACTTCGGCGACGCGGCCGGAGCCTTCGGGCAGGATCGGTATGGTTCGGAAATAGATCGCCGCGGAGGTGGTCGAGGGATGGAAGTAGAAGATCATGGTGATCAGCGAGACCGTAAGCATCAGGCAGCCGGTAATGCCCCAGCGCAGTTCATACCAGACCGAGAAGAAGGTGATCTCCTTGCCGAACCGCTTGCCCTGCCGATAGCGGCGGTAGAGATAGTCCGGGACGATCGTCACAAGCGAGCAGATCATCAGCTCAAGCATGGCTGCGTACCTCCTCCTTGGCGGCCGGCTTGGCGCCGGCGTGCGCGACCGGAGGCTCGTCGAGATCGGGTTCAGGCTCAGGCTTGGCATCCGGAGCGCCCGGCGTGGCATCGGCAATGCGCTCGACCGATCCGGCGATGCTGCGCAGCGGCGAACCGAAATCCGGAAGGTCGATCATGGCGAGCAGCAGGCCCGCGATCCAGAAAATGTGCATATGGGTAAAGAGCGAGATCAGGCCGAGAACCGCCACGATCTCGAACTGCAGCTTGTGGGTCCTGTGCGCCATGCGCTCCGGCAGGCTGTGCAGCTTCCAGTACAGCGTACCTACCCAGAGAATGGTCCCGACGAGAAAGAGACCCATCACCACCATCAGGGTGTCCGACCCGTCCGGGCCGGGAATGAAGAACGGCAGATGGTGGGGGGCTAACGGATGCATCTGGTCGCTCAAATCTGTTCTCCCGTAGATCGCCCGCGCCACAACAGTGCGGAGCGCTCCCGGATTTTGCTTGATTTGGATCAAGAAGTGCCCGGCGCAAGCGATCCTAGCTTGAACCGAGCAGAGTTGGCCAGAGGCTACTGCGGAGCGATTGGACATGTCCAAGATCGACGACCTGATCCCCAACGCAAGGGAAATTCAGCAGCAGGCAGCGCACAAGGAAGCCCAGAAGGCCGATGAGCACGCCAAGCGCTTTGCCGCTGCCGAAGCCGAAAAGCATGCGCTGATCGAGCGGCTCAGCAAGCCGTCGGGCCTGTCCGAGGAAGAGAAGGTCAAGCTCGCCTCCACCGTGATCCAGCGCGCGGTGCGAAGCGGACTGTCCGAAGTGCAGGTCTACCGCTTCCCGAATTCGCTTTGCACCGACCATGGACGCGCCATCAACCAGATGGAGAGCGGCTGGGAAAAAACACTGCGGGGTATCCCAAAGGAAATCTACCAGCTCTGGAGCGACTACCTGCAGCCACGCGGATACCGCATCCGCTACCAGATCATCGAATTCCCCGGCGGCATGCCGGGCGATATCAGCATCACCTTCAGTTGGGGCGGCTAGGCGTTCCATATTGCACAACGGATCATTGCACATGGCCAAGGAAGACACCAAGGACGAAACTCCTTCGAAGATGAAGCGGAAGGAATATGAGAAGGAGCTGCGCAAGCTGCAGGTCCAGCTCTGCCATCTGCAGGATTGGGTGAGAGAAAAGAAGCTGAAGGTGATCATCCTGTTCGAGGGCCGCGACGCCGCCGGCAAGGGCGGCACCATCAAGGCCCTGACGGAGAAGGTGAGTCCGCGGGTTTTCCGCGTCTGCGCCCTGCCCGCGCCGTCCGACCGGCAAAAAAGTCAACTGTTTGTGCAGCGCTACATCGAGCAGTACCCCGCCGGCGGCGAGATCGTGATTTTCGACCGCAGCTGGTACAACCGCGCCGGCGTCGAGTATGTCATGGGCTTCTGCAGTCTGCAGGAGCACAAGCGCTTTCTGGAATTGTGTCCGATCGTCGAGAAGTTCGCCGTCGACGCCGGCATCATCCTGATCAAGCTGTGGCTCGAGGTCGGAATGGAGGAACAGGAACTCCGCTTCAATGCCCGTATCGAGGATCCGCTGCGGCAGTGGAAGCTGAGCCCGATGGATACCGAATCGTTCGGCCGCTGGTACGATTATTCGCGGGCGCGCGACATGATGCTGGAGGCTACCGACACCAGGCACGCGCCATGGCGCCTGGTCCGCTCCGACGACAAGCGGCGCGCGCGGCTCAACGCCATCGCGCACATCCTTCAGGTGATCCCGTACAAGAAGATCGCGCGCGACAAGGTCAAGCTGCCGAAGCGATCGCACAAGGGCCGCTACGACGACCAGGCCAGCCTGCGCAGGATGAAATTCGTCGAGGAACGCTATTGAAGCGTGCGGGAGCCGCCCAGGGCAGGCTCCCGCGCTCGTTGATCATTGCATCACGATGGTGACGCCGCCGACCGCCGCCGAGGCTTCAACGCCGACCCGCGGTCCTGAGAGCTGCAGGATCACGCCATTGGCGTTCTGCAACTGCACGCCGCCGGCCCCAGCCGCGAGCGCACCGCCCGCTCCACCCACGGCATATGTGCCGGCCAGATCGCCGGCGCTACGCAGGTTTATCGCCCTGCCCGTGAACTTGCTGGTCGAGGCGCCGATGGTGAAGCCGACGCTCATGCCCGACACCGTGAACGGGTACTTTTTGCCGCGGAAGCTGAGCACGCCCTTGCCACCGCCGACACCCACGATGAAGCCGCCCTTGGTGAAGACGACGGCCACCTGGCCGACTTCGGCAAGGCTTGGCGCCGCCATGCCGGCCGAAGCCAAAAATCCCAGCGCGGCTACCAGCATCATCCTTCGGTATTTCGTCATTACGCTTCCCCTCCAAGTTTTGAGCCCGGTTTGAATTGCCGCGCTGCCGCCCCGCCGTCGAATAACCGAGCGATGCTGTGCCGGGCGGATTTGGACACCTGCACGGAGCGTGGCGATGCTCGTGCAGGCTCAAGTGGCGGACCTTGATTCAAGTCAACGAAAGCCGGTCTTGAGATCACGCGGGCCTGAGGTCGCCGAGCACGCTGTCCATCCGTTGGGTCCAGTTGGCGCTGTCGGTCTTTTCCGCCAACCCGTCAGCCTGCAGGACGTCGCGGACCTGCCCGCGGGCGCCGACGATCTGGAATGCGATGCCGCGCGCGGCGAGTTCGCCATGGAGGTCGTGCAGCATCCTGGCGCCCGCCAGATCAATGAACGGGGACGACGAGAGACCGCAGACGACCAGTTTCGTGCCTGGCGTCGCACCGACCTTTGCGAGCACCGTGTCCAGGACGGTTTCGGCGTTGATGTAGAGCAGCGACGCTTCGGGACGGAACGCGACGATGCCGGCGAGCGGCTCGACATCCGGGTTTCGCGCGCTGTCGGCGTAGCGCCCGGTGCCGGGCAGCCGGCCGAGGAACGCCACGTTGGGGTGCGACGCCCGCGCCAGCAGCAGGAAGATGGAAGCGAGCGCGGCCAGCAAGATACCCTGGAGAATGCCGAGCAGCAGCACCGACCCGAGCGCAATCGCCGCCGCATAGAAATCGATCCGGCTGATCCGCCACATGCGAACGAGAGCTGCGACATCGATGAGCTTGTAGACAGCGGTAAAGACGATCGCCGCCAGCACCGCCTTGGGCAGGTTCGTCAGCAGGCCGGTCAGGAACAATAGGCAGATCGCCAGCGTGACCGAACAGATGATCAGGGCGAGCGGCGTGCGGGCGCCGGCCTGGTCATTGACGGCGGATTGCGACAATCCGCCCGCTACCGGATAGCCGTACCCCAGCGAGACCGCGAGGTTGGCGGCGCCCAGACCCAGGAACTCCTGCCGCACGTCGAGGGCATAGCCATGCTTGGCGGCAAAGCTTCGCGCAGCCGAGACGCCTTCGATATAGGCGAGCAGCAAAATGCCGGCGGCGAGCGGAAACAGTTCGTCCGGTTCCAGCAACCCGAAGGTCGGCATGGCGAGACTCGGCAATCCCTTCGGTATCTCTCCGGTGACGGCGACGCCGAGTGCCGGCAGCCCAAGGACCGTCGCCACGACGATCGACAGGATGACAACGCCAAGCCCGACCGGTCTTCCCGGCAGGAACCTTGCGCCAAGAAGCAGCAATACAATCGCAGCAAGGCCAACCGCCAGAACGATCATATGCATGTCGCCAAGCTGGCTCACAAGCTTGACGGCACGGTCGAAAAAATTCCGTCCGCCGCCTGCGACGCCGAACAGGCTCGGCAACTGCGTCATGATGATGGTGAGGCCCGCGCCGGCCTTGAAGCCGACGAGGATGCTGTCGCTGACCAGACGCACGAGCATGCTGAGGCGGAACAACCATGCGATCAGGCAGAGCAACGCGACCGCGACCGCGGCCAGGCTTGCGATCTGCGCGTAGCGGACTGCATCGCCGGCCGCCAGCGGTCCGACCGTTGCCGCGATCATCAGGGAGATAGCCGAGGTCGGGCCGACCGCCAGTTGCCTGGAGGAGCCGAGCAGCGCATAGCCGATGCCGCCAAGCATGTAGCCGTAAACGCCGATCTGCGGCGGCAGGCCGGCAAGCGCCGCATAGGCCAGCGAGACCGGGATCGCATAGGCCGCGAGCGTGACGCCGGCAATGATGTCGGGTCGCAGCCACGAGGCATGGTAGCCGGCGAGCCACTCGACGGGTGGAAGAAACCTTGACCACTTCGATTTCATGACTAGCGCCCTAGTTAAGCGCTGCGCCACCGCCGCCGGACAGGACGTTCCGAGCAAGGCCTTTTAGCAGTACACGCGCCGATGAACGGCTCGCATCGATAGTATGCTGCGCTCATGATGGCTATAAGCGCCGCCCCTGCTCCGATCCGGATTGATTTGAATCAAGCGCTCCGCGGAATTGGCGCCCTCAGGGTGCCACGCCAGGCGGAGAAGAGCCCGAAGGCCGGCCCCCTACCCAAGACCGGCGGCGGCCCTTCTTACCGGTTCTATCAGCGACTCCGCGGGGAATGGCTTTGTCAAATAGGCCAGACAGCCGGAAGCCATCGCCGCCATTCGCGTCGCATCGCTGTCGTTCCCGGTGATGTAGATCACGGGCAGGAAGACGCCTGCGTCCGCCAGCTGATGGCGCAGTTCGATGCCCGATCCATCGCCGAGATTGATGTCGAGCACGAGGCAAAACGCCTCCGTGAAATCATCATGATCCTGCAGGGCTCTTGCTGTTTCGAACGGCACGGTATCAAAGCCATGCTGCTTGAGCAGCCGCCGCACGCCCTTCAGCATCGAAGGGTCGTCGTCGACAACAAAAACCGCTTTGCTCTGGCCCACGATAACTTGCCTTCGGTTCATAGACCGGCACAGGCCGGGACTATCGGCAAACCCGCAAGACAGACGCTGGTTCCCGAGGAACCCGCGCCCGTTCATTTACGTTCCGCAGGGCTCCCAGCTGCTACGACGCGATAGGCTACTCCCCGCGGAGGACATTCATATTGTCCTTTCGGACACCCGCAAATACGGCCGCATCTCAACATTCGACTTTTGGATGCATCAACGTTCACTCCTGAGTACGCCGAACCGCTCCGCCATCGTGACCAGTTCGGCGAGGGACTGCACCTTCATCTTTTCCATCACCTGATGGCGATGCGCCTTGATGGTGCGCTCCGTCGTTCCGAGCTCATGCGCGATCTGCTTGTTGAGCTTGCCGCGCACGACGAGATCGAGCACCTGACGCTCCCGCGCCGTCAATGCGGACAGCAGCGCCTGTAGCTCCTTCAGTTTTTGCTGCTCGGCGCGCAAGATAGCGTGCCGCGCCATCGCACGCTCGATGGCGCCAAGCAACTCTTGCGGCTCCACCGGCTTGGTGAGAAAATCCTCCGCGCCCGCCTTGATGGCGCGCACGGTCGTCGGCGTATCGGCATAGCCGGTCAAGAACACGATCGGCAGCGTGGAGCCGAGCGCGTTGAGGCGGCCCTGCAGCTCAGGCCCGCTGAGGCCGGGTATTCGCACGTCCAGCAGGATGCAGCCGGGCTCGTCGTCGCTGGGCGGGTGGTCGAGCAATTGTTGCGCCGACGGATAGGTCGCGACCTGATAGCCGGCGAGCGCCAGCCGCCGTTCGATCGCGGTGCGAAAGGACGCATCATCGTCGACCACATGAACGCGCCCCTGCATCCCTCCTCCTATGCAGCCAGCGGCAAGGTGAAATGAAACGCCGCGCCGCCGCCGCTCTGGTTCTCCGCCCAGATCTGTCCTTTGTGGGCGAGAATGATGGTGCGCGCAATGGAAAGCCCGATCCCCATACCCTGAGTTTTAGTAGTGAAGAAGGGATCGAATACCTGCGCAAGCTTGTCGGCAGGTATGCCAGGCCCGGAATCGACAATCGAGATCACCGCCGACGATCCTCCGTTCAGTTCGGTACGGCAGATGACGGTGCGGCCGTACGGCAGTACCGCCATCGCGTCCATGGCGTTGACGACGAGGTTGAGGATCACCTGCTGCAACTGGATCGGATCGCCCTTGATGCGCAGCATGCCCGGAGCGGCCTGCAGATACAGCGCGACATTGCGCGCCGATGCCTGGACCGAAAGAAACTTGAACACCTCGCCTATGATCTCGTTGAGATCGATATCCCTCGTCTCGAACGGCGTGCGCTTGAGGAAAGCGCGCAGGCGGCGGATCACCTCACCGGCGCGCTGATCGTCGCGCTTGATGTCGGCGAGGATCTCCCTGATCTCGCCGAGGTCGGGGTTGTCGGATTGCAGGATCAGTTCTGCGGTCTCGGCATTGGTGAGGATCGATCCCAACGGCTGATTGAGTTCGTGGGCGATCGACGACGATAGTTCGCCGGTCGTTGCCTGCCGATTGACATGCGCAAGCTCCGTCATCCGCTCGTTCGATTCCATTTCGGCGTGCTGTCGCAGGTGGCGCTCATGGAGCAGGAACGTGATCAGCCCCGCCTGGATCAACAGCGCCGATACGATGGCCAGGCTCTGCCAGCGGTATTGTTCGAGGAATGTCGGTTCGTGAAAACGAACTTCGCTGCCGGCGGGCAGGCTCGCCTCGCTGACGTTCCAGCGCTGCATCTGCTTCCAGTTGAAGAGCGGCCTGGAGTCTCGTGTGATCGGCGGAATATCTCCTGCCTGCTCACCACCCAGAATGCGCAGCACGAGTTTGCCCGCGTCTGCTCCGATATCGCGCCCCGTCAGGCTGTGTCCGCCGATCGCACCAGCGTCCAGGAGTGGTTCGGCTCCAACCACGATCGGGCGGTTGGCCTTTTCGGCGATCAATCGCAGGGCGTTGGCCGGTGGATAATAGGTGCCCGCGCCGTCGGAAAACACGCCCGAATAGACGATGGCGCTACGCTCGGGCAAATCGGCAACTCGCTTCAGGATCTCCGCCATCTTCAGCCCGACCAGATCGATCACCTTGAGGCCGGATGTCGCCGCTGGAATCTCATCGCCCCAGTGCCGGAAGAGCGACTGCCGGTCCCAGCTGTCGCCGACCAGGACGATGGTGTCGAGAGCGGGGACCACGGCACGCGCGCTTGTGATCGCATCCGCCAGGGAATTTCTGATGACCACCCCGGTGACGTTTGCGAGCCACCCCAGCCTGGCCAGTTGGACTGCCTCCAGCATCGCGAAAACAACCGGCGTGCCGGGCCATAACTCCTCGCGCCAGCGCAAGGTGTATTCAAGCGTACCGGGGCCGTTTGCCACGATGACGTCGATCTTCCTGTCCCGGTACTTCTCCTTGAGGTACCGCTTGAGGACTTCCTCATAGGCCGCTCCGCCGAACCGCGTCAGATCGAGGTTCTCGCTGTAGGTCGTGAAGCGCCCATCGGCGTCCAACACCTCCCGCAACCCTGCGGACAGCGCATAATAGAACGGTCCACGCAGATTCGACTGGTCGAGCACGAGAACGGAATGCGGCCGCCCTTCCTGCGCGGTCAGACAAGCAGGCAGCAGCAGCGCGAACAAACCAACAATAAACACTCTAGCCGCAATTGCCTTGATCATGCGCCTGGGACCCATCGAGTTGCAGGCGAAACCAACTAACAATCCAATCCTAACACCCTGCTATTTCGGGGAAAACCTGCAGTTGCCGTCAAACCGGGACGTGGCAGTCATATTGACACACATCTCTCCGCCGCCGCACCTTAAGGTTAACCTGTCCTTTGGGACAATGGACCGCCCGGCGCTGATCGGGAGAATGCCTGCATTGTGCGTGGGTTTTCGCGGGATGCGACAGCGGCGTCGCATTTGGGAGTACGAAAATCGAGGCCACCACCCTTCGAAGGAGATGGTCCATGTTTGCCCGCTTTAGCGACACAGCCACCGAGTTTCCGGGAATTTTCGGAGAGAGCCCCGTCCAGAATGATTTATCGCGACGGGTCAATTTGAATGAATTCAGCTACAAGAAGGGGACGGAAATCTTCGGCGAGAGGGAGCCGGCCGATTATGTCTACCAGGTCGTGAGCGGCGCGGTACGGAGTTACAAGCTGCTCTCGGATGGCCGCCGCCAGATCGGCGCCTTCCATCTTGCCGGCGACATCTTCGGACTGGAGATCGGAACCGATCACCGCTTCACCGCCGAGGCCATCATCGATACCACCGTGCGCCTGATGAAGCGGCGCAGCCTCGAACTCGTCGCCGATCACGACGTGGCCGTTGCGCGCAATCTGCTCAGCATGACCACCACCAATTTGCGACACGCCGAGGACCATATGCTGCTGCTCGGACGCAAGACGTCGCTGGAGCGCGTCGCGGCCTTCCTGATCGAGATGGACCGGCGATCGACCGCCGCCGGCGTTCTCGCGCTGCCGATGTGCCGGCGTGACATCGCCGACTATCTCGGACTGACGCTGGAAACCGTGTCGCGCGCATTGTCGCGGCTGCACGGTCTTCAGATCCTCGATTTCATCGGCAACAACCAGCGCCAGATCGTGCTCCGCGACCGAGAAAAGCTGGCAAGCTTCGACCTGCAGAACTGAGCGGCCCGGTCGAGCGGGGCTGCGGCCTCACGCGTTGTCCTGGAGCGCGGTCGGGTGCGCAACCGCGGCCGCGGGCGCCTTCGCCCCGTCGTCGCGGACCCATGCCGTCAGCAATTCCCAGGCCACCGCCAGGATGATCGGCCCGATGAAGAGGCCGACAATGCCGTGCGCCAGCGTGCCGCCGATGACACCGAGGAAGATGACGAGCGATGGCGTGGTCAGGCCGCGTCCCATCACGATCGGTTTTAACACATTGTCGGCGAGTGAGGCCGGCAGCAGGCACGCCGTGATCAGGAGCGCCACCGCAACGGACTTGGTCACCCAGACCCAGATCAGAACGGGAATCACGATGACGGCCGATCCGATCTGAAGGATGCCGAGCATCATCACGGCGAAGGCCAGCAGCCCCGCCTTTGGGACGTCGGCCAGTTTCAGGATGATCCCGATCACCAGCCCCTGCGCGACGGCAATGCCGATCACGCCCTGCGCGACCGAGCGGATGGTCGCGCCCGCCAGCACCAGAAAACTCTCGCTCCGGTCGGCGACCACGCGGGACAGGAAGCGCTCGCTGGCCGCCACCAGCCGCGGCCCGGCCGGAAGCAGGAAGCCGGTGAGCGCGACCGCGACCAGGAACTTGAACGTTCCGACCCCGGCGCCGCCGGCAAGGCCCAGCATCGTGCCGGCCATCGGCTTGAGGTGCGGAGCGAACTCGCGCAGCGCCGAACGAAGATTGGTCGAGGCCTGGTCCCAGAGGACGGCAAGCTGCGGGCCGATGACCGGCCAGTCCTTGACGCCAATGGGCGGCGTCGGGACCGTTAGCGTGCCGGCCTCAAGCTGCGCGGCAAATCCGCGAATCCCCTCCACGGCGCCGAGGCCAAGCCACGTCGCGGGGCCGATGACGATGCCAAGATTGATAAGGGTCAGAACCGTCGCCGCCAGCTTCGGGCGGTCACCAAGCAGACCCGACAGCCACCTGAATACCGGATAAAGCGCGACGGCCAGGACCACGCTCCAGGCGAGGATCGGGATGAACGGCCGCAGCACGACGAACGACCAGTAGATCAGCAGCGCCAGCAGCGCGAGCCGGACCGCGAGCTGGATTTCGTCCTCTCCAGCGAGAAGCTGTCGAATAGGTCGCACGCGGCCCCCCATGTCTGGCACGGCCAAGAATTCCGCCTGAGGTCCCGGATCGGCTTGATTCAAATCAAGGGTCGCCAGCCAGCCTCGGCCGTAACCTTGATCAAAGTATCAGCGGTATCGAGGAGAGGTTTGCAACATGGCTGCGAAGATCGACGACCTGATTCCGAACGCGAAACAGATCCAGAAAGAGGCCGCCCTGAAGGAAGCCCAGAAGGCCGAGGAACACGCCAAGAAACGGGCAGCAGCGGACGCCGAAAAGCAAAAGCTGATCGACAAGCTCGCCCAACCCTCGGGGCTGTCAGAAGATGAAAAGGTCAAGCTCGCCGCCACCGTGATCCAGCGCGCGGTGCGCAACGGGCTGTCGGAGGTCGAAGTCTATCGTTTCCCGAATTCGCTCTGCACCGACCGCGGCCGCGCCATCAACCAGATGGAAAAGGGATGGGAAACGACGCTGACGGGCATTCCAAAGGAAATCTTCCAACTCTGGTCGGATTACCTGCAGCCGCGCGGCTACCGCATCCGCTACCAGATCGTCGATTTTTCCGGCGGCGTGCCCGGCGACATCGGTGTCACCATCAGCTGGGATGGTTGACTTTTTCAGTGAGCTATCGGCCAGCCAGCGCGGCGACCCGCGGACTGCTTCCTCCAATGCATCGGTCATTGAGGGGTGAGCGTCCGCGGGGGTTTCGCTCTGCCCATTTAGCTGCTCTTGGGCGCGAATGCTCCCGTCATCGCCTTCATGGTGGACTCGCCCAAATTCCTCGCCTGATCAGTCATTGTACGCATCTGGTCCTGGAAAAATTCGGACTGGATCTTCATCGAATCCTTCACGTCCTTTGACTTGATCAGCTTGTCGCAGAGGTCGAAGGTCGCGGTCACGTTGCGCTGCATGAGGTCAAAATATTGTTTGGCGTGACCGCCAATGGGCAACTGCGCCGAAGGCAGGTTCTTCTCCAGCATCTGAAAATAATCCGCATTGGCCTTCCGAAGCCGGTCGAGATTTTCGGCCAGCATGGTTCGAATGCCTTCTGGGGACATCGCTTGCTCTGACATCGCGTTCTCCTTCCTTGGGCCATCGGTTTCAATGTCGCGCACGAGGAACCAGAGCCTTGACGCAGATCAAGGTGACGATGCGCGGCGGGGTGCCATTTTTGCGAAGACACCTCCGATCGCATGCCGGAGTCCGACCATGAAATCCGTTTCCGCCGAAGAAGCCGTAGCGATGATCCCTAACGGCGCGAGCATCATGGTCGGTGGCTTCATGGCCGTCGGCACGCCGGTCCGTCTGCTCGACGAACTGGTGCGGCAGAAGAAATCCGGCATCACCCTGATCAGCAACGACGCGGCCGTCCCCGGCAAGGGCGTCGGCAAGCTGTTCGACGATGGGCAGGTGTCGAGCATGATCGGCACCCATATCGGGCTGAACCCGAAAGCGCAGCAGCAGATGCTGGCCAACCAGATCAAGGTGGACCTGATCCCGCAGGGCACCTTCGTCGAGCGCATCCGGGCCGGCGGCTGCGGCCTCGGCGGCGTGCTGACACCGACCGGCGTCGGCACGCTCGTCGAACAGGGCAAGCGGAAGATCGAGGTCAATGGCAAGACGTTCCTGCTCGAGACCGCGCTGCGCGCCGATTTCGCGCTGGTACATGCCTTTCTGTCCGACTATGTCGGCAACCTCTCCTATGCGCTGACGGCGCGCAACTTCAATCCCGTGATGGCGATGGCCGCCGATACCGTGATCGTCACGGCCGAGCACATCGTGCCGGTCGGCGTGATCGGCCCGGATCATGTCGTGACGCCCGGTCCCTTGGTCGATTACCTCGTCGCGAACGGGTGACCCATGGATGCACAGACCATCATCGCCCGCCGCGTGGCGCAGGAGCTTCGCTCCGGTAATCTCGTCAATCTCGGCATCGGCATTCCGACGCTGGTGGCCAACTACGTACCCGCAGGACTGAACGTATTCTTTCAGTCCGAGAACGGGCTGATCGGCACCGGGCCGATCCCGGAACAGGGCATGGCGCATCCGCTGCTGACCGATGCCGGCGGCAGGCCGATTAGCGCGCTGCCTGGTGCTGCGATATTCGACAGCGCGATGTCGTTCGGCCTGATCCGCGGCGGTCACGTCGACATCACGGTACTGGGTGGCCTGCAGGTCGATGCTGGCGGTCACCTCGCCAACTGGATGATTCCGGGCAAGATGGTGCCGGGAATGGGCGGCGCGATGGATCTCGTGACCGGTGCCAAGCGCGTCATCGTCGCCATGCAGCATGCGGCCAAGGGCAAGTCGAAGATCGTCGCCAAATGCAGCTTGCCGCTGACATCGGCACGTCCCGTCGACATGGTCGTGACCGATATGGCCGTCATTGCCTTTCCCGACGGCCGGGCCACGCTGGTGGAGACGGCACCCGGCATCGAGGTCGCAGAGGTTCTGGCGGTCACTGAAGCCGAACTCGTCATTCCCGACGAAGTCTCGGTAATGAAGCTGTGAGCCGAAGGCGCCGCGGACGATATCGCTGCGATCGCCCTCAATCGATGATGTGGTAGCCGCCGTCGATATAGAGCACGCTGCCGGTGATCAGCTTGGCGCCGTCGAGCGCGAGGAAAGCGGTCGCCTTGCCGACATCGTCAATACTGACCAGGCTGCGCGCCGGCGCCTGCGACTGCGCCTTGTCCATCAGTTCGTCGAACTCGGGAATGCCCGACGCCGCGCGGGTCGCGAGCGGCCCCGGCGAAATCGCGTGGACGCGGATGCCCTTGGGGCCGAGTTCGGCCGCGATGTAGCGCACCGCGGCTTCAAGCGCGGCCTTGGCGACACCCATCACGTTGTAGTTCTTCACCACCATCTGGCTGCCATAATAGGTCATGGTGAAGATGGTGCCGCCGTTCTTCATCAAAGGTTCCGCCAGATGCGCCATGCGCATGAACGACCAGCAGGACACGTCCATGGTTTTCCGGAAGCCTTCGCGGTCGACATCGACCACCCGGCCGTGCAGCGCGCCCTTGGGCGAGAAGGCGATGGAATGGAGCAGGAAGTCGAGTTGTCCCCACTCCTTCTGGATTTTGTCGAACACCTTCTCCGTTTCACCTTCGACCATGACGTCGAGCGGCATCAAGAGCGGCGCCTCCAGCGCCTTGGCCAGCGGTTCGACGTGCTTCCTGGCCTTTTCATTCAGGTAGGTCACCGCAAGCTCGGCGCCCAGCGCGCGAAACGCCTTGGCGCAACCCCACGCGATGGACTGGTCATTGGCGATGCCGACGATCAGTCCCTTCTTGCCTTTCAGCGCGACACTGGTCTCGGGAAACACCGGGATGTTCATGACACTCTCTCGCGTTTCTGGTCTGGCGATTGCCGGTTCATCAGCAGCGCCAGCGTGTGCTGCGCAATCATCAGCTCTTCGTCGGTGGGAACGACATAAACCGGAATGCGGCTGTCGGATCGCGAGATCCGGGTGGCGTGGCGGGCATTCTCCGCCGCATCGAGCGTGACGCCGAGCCAGCCCAATTTCTCCGCTATGCGCGCGCGGATCGACGACGAGTTCTCACCGATCCCGGCCGTGAATACGAAGCCGTCGATCCCCTGCAGCGCGGCGGCCAGCATGCCGGCGCTGAGGCCGATCCGGTAGACGAAGTAATCGACCGCAAAGGCTGCGCGCGGATCGGCGCTGCTCTCCAGCTCGCGCATGTCGTTGCTGACGCCGGACAGGCCCTTCAGCCCGCAGTCACGATACAGGAAATTCTGCACTTCCGGGGCCGACATGCCCTTTTCGGCGATCAGGTAGAGCACGACGCCGGGATCGATCTGGCCGGGCCGCGTGCCCATGGCAAGGCCATCGAGCGCCGTAAAACCCATCGTGCTTTCGACGCTTCGTCCACCCTTGATCGCACACATCGATGCGCCGCTGCCGAGATGGGCCACGATCACCCGCCCGCCGGCGATATCAGGCGCAATCTGCGGCAGGCGCCTGGCAATATACTCGTAGGACAGGCCATGGAAACCGTAACGCCTGACACCTTCGGCATGAAGGTGGTGCGGGATCGCGTAATGATCGGCGAGCGCATCATGGTCGCGATGGAACGCGGTATCGAAGCACGCGACCTGCGGCAGGGTTGGGAAGTTGTTCAGCAACGTCCGGATCGGCGCCAGATTATGCGGCTGGTGCAACGGCGCCAGCGAGACATATCGCTCGAGCCTGGTCACCACGGCATGATCGATCAGCACCGGTCGCGCAAAATCCGGACCGCCATGGACCACACGATGTCCGACCGCGATCGGCGTGATGCTGTTCTCCTCGCGCAGCCAGGCGCCGGCAACCGCCATGGCTGCGGGTACGTCGGCGACAGCCTCGATCGGATAGGCGCGATCGGCCAGCGGATCGCCGTTCGGTCCGCTTGCCCGCATGCGCGGCCGGCTGCCGATCCCGTCCATCTGGCCCTTGATCTGGCGGCGCAGGCGGCCTTCGCCCTCCACGGTGAACACCTGGAATTTGACGCTTGAGGAACCGGCATTGACGACAAGGATCGTGTCCATGGCGATCACGCAGCGGCGATGGGTGACTTGCGGCGGCGCGCGTCGGCATGCAAGGCCGCCACCGCGGCCGACGCCATGCGCGAGCGGGCGGAATCGGCGCGTGACGTCAGGACGACGGGCACGCGCGCGCCGAGCACGATGCCGGCACCATCCGCCTTGGCAAAATAGGCAAGGTTCTTGGCCAGCATGTTGCCGGACTCGAGGTCGGGCACCACCAGGATCTGCGCACGGCCCGCGACCTCCGACGTGATGCCCTTGATCCGCGCCGCCTCCATGTCGATCGCATTGTCGAACGCGAGCGGCCCGTCGAGCAGTGCGCCGGTGATCTGCCTGCGGTCGGCCATCTTGCACAGGGCGGCAGCTTCGACGGTGGAAGGTATCTTCGAGGTGACGGTCTCCACGGCCGAGAGGATGGCGACCCGCGGCGTTGTGCCGAAACCCGCTTGATTGAAGAGATCGACGGCGTTCTGGATGATGTCGCGCTTGACGTCGAGGTCGGGGAAGATGTTGATCGCGGCATCGGTTACAAATATCGTTTCGGTATACGCCGGCACGTCCATGACAAAGACGTGGCTGATCCGGCGCGCGGTGCGCAGCCCACCATCCTTTGCGGTCACGGCGCGCATGATTTCGTCGGTGTGCAGGCTGCCCTTCATCAGGACTTCGCCCTTGCCTTCGTGGATGAGCTCGACCCCCTTGCTGGCAGCCGCCGCCTCGGTGGGCGGCGTATCGACGATCTCATAGCCCGAGATGTTCAAATCGTGCCTGGCGGCGACATCCCTGATTTTGGCGGCCGGACCGACGAGGATCGCCTTGATGATGTCGGCTTCCGCCGACCCGATCGCGCCGCGGAGCGAGCTCTCATCGCAGGGATGAACGACAATGGTCGACACCGTGGGAACGCCCTTGGCAGCGGCGATCAGGCGGTCATATTTGGATTTCGTCCCACTCGCTGCAGCTGGCGTGACACTCATTGGCTCGCTCCAATCCTGGGCCTGGGGAACTTGAACGTTGGGTTTCGGCGCTGCTTGTGCGGCGTTCAACCCGCCACGTCGATTCATTGAGGCGCGCTCCGCCGGCGACCTTGATTTAAGTCAACGTAAGCAGCACTCCAGCGCGCTGGTCGCAAGCGTCCGAACAGACTGCACAAATTTTTCGCGAACACGCCCCCACGGCCTTCGCGGCTTGACATAGATCAAGCGTGGCGTCGGCTCGCCCCTACTAGCATCGCCCAAGTGCCTGGCGAGCGACCGATGCGCGGTTGATCATCGAATGAATTGCCAGGCCAACGGGATCGTTCGGCCAGGGAGATTCGTGATGAAGGGCAGCGCGGCGCTCAAGAAGGATGCGGCAACAGATAGCTGGAGGGGCTTCCAACCGGGCGACTGGTCCACTTCGATCAGCGTGCGCGACTTCATCGTCCGCAACGTCACCTCCTATTCCGGAGACGAGAAATTCCTGGCAGGCCCGACCCCGCGCACCAAGGCGGTGTGGGCCAAGCTGCAGCCGTACTTCGCGGAGGAACGCAAGAAGGGGGTGCTGGCGGTTGACGCCGCCAATCCCTCGACATTGCTGGCGCACGAGGCCGGCTACATCGACCGGGACAACGAGGTCGTCGTCGGCCTGCAGACGGATCAGCCGTTCAAGCGGGCGATTTTCCCCTATGGCGGCCTGCGCATGGTCGAGACCGGCCTGAAGGCCGCGGGCTTCGAGCCCGACGCTAGGGTTCACGAGGCCTTCACCAAATATCGCAAGTCGCACAATGACGGCGTGTTCGATGTCTATACGCCCGAGATCATGAGTTGCCGGCGCTCCGGCATCATCACCGGCCTCCCCGATGCCTATGGCCGCGGCCGCATCATCGGCGACTATCGTCGCGTTGCGCTGTACGGCACCGACCGTCTGCTCGAGGTCAAGCGCCAGGAGCGCGCCCAGATCGACGACATGTGGCCGACCGATGAAATCATCCGGATGCGCGAGGAACTGGCCGAGCAAATGCGCGCGCTCGGGGATCTCGCGGAGATGGCAAAGCGCTACGGCTGCGACATCACGCGACCGGCGGCGAATGCGCAGGAAGCGTTCCAGTGGACCTACTTCGCCTATCTCGGCGCGATCAAGGAAGCCAACGGCGCCGCCATGTCGATCGGCCGCATCTCGAGCTTCCTCGACATCTATATCGAGCGCGACCTGAAGGAAGGCACGCTCGACGAAGCGGGCGCGCAGGAGTTGTGGGACCAGTTGGTGCAGAAGCTGCGCATCGTGCGCTTCCTGCGCACACCCGACTATGACGCGCTGTTCAGCGGCGATCCCTACTGGGCGACCGAATGCGTCGGCGGCATGGACCTCGACGGCCGCGCGCTGGTCACCAAAAGCAGCTACCGCATGCTGCATACGCTCTACAATCTCGGCCCGGCGCCGGAGCCGAACATCACCGTGCTGTGGTCCACCCACATGCCGGCCCCCTTCAAGCGCTACTGCGTCAAGGTCAGCAAGGATACCTCGTCCCTGCAATACGAGAATGACGATCTGATGCGCCCGTACTGGGGCGACGACTATGCGATCGCCTGCTGCGTGT
Organism: Bradyrhizobium sp.; assembly: GCF_036735945.1. Lineage (GTDB taxonomy): Bacteria > Pseudomonadota > Alphaproteobacteria > Rhizobiales > Xanthobacteraceae > Bradyrhizobium. The sequence goes on from NZ_DAINNI010000003.1 coordinate 104,098, forward strand.
CGGCGATGCGGCTCGGCAAGCAGATGCAGTTCTTCGGCGCCCGGGTCAACTTCGCAAAGGCCCTGCTCTACGCCATCAATGGCGGGCGCGACGAGGTGTCCGGTGACCAGATCGCACCGAAGAGCATGCCGGTGGTGGGCGATTTGCTCGACTATGACGACGTGATGGCAAAGTTCGACACCACAATGGAGTGGCTTGCGAAGACCTATGTGCACGCCATGAACTGCATCCATTACATGCACGACAAGTATTTTTATGAGCGGCTGGAAATGGCGCTGCACGATCGCGACATCCTGCGCACCATGGCGTTTGGCATTGCCGGCCTGTCTGTCGTCGCCGACAGCCTCAGCGCGATCAAATACGGCAAGATTCGCGCGGTCCGCGATGCCACGGGCCTCGTCGTCGATTACCAGAACGAAGGCAACACCTCGACGCCGCAATTCGGCAACAACGACGACCGGGTCGATCAGATCGCCTCCGGGCTGGTGACGCGGTTCATGGAGAAGATCCGCAAGCATCCGACCTATCGCAACGCAACCCATACGCAGAGCGTGCTCACCATCACCTCGAACGTCGTCTACGGCAAGGCGACCGGCAACACGCCGGACGGGCGCCGCAAGGGCGAGCCGTTCGGGCCTGGCGCCAACCCGATGCATGGCCGCGACAGCCATGGCTGGCTGGCGTCCTGCCTGTCGGTGGCAAAGCTTCCCTACAAGGATTCGCTCGACGGCATCAGCTACACCGTGTCGGTCGCGCCGCAGAAGGCGCACCTCTCCGAAGCTCAACTGATCGACGAGGCCGCGAAGGCCTTCGACGTCTATTTCGGCCGCGGCGGGTTCCACATGAACCTGAACGTGATCGACAAGGAGACGCTCGAAGACGCGATGAAGAACCCGGACAAGTATCCGCAGCTCACGATCCGCGTGTCAGGCTATGCCGTCAACTTCGTCCGCCTGACGCCGGAGCAGCAAAGGGATGTCATCAGCCGCACCTTCCACGGGCAGATCTAAAGGCAGCTCACATGTCTACGGTCAAGCCACTCGAATCCGGCAGCCGGCACGACCTTCGAACGGGCGTATCTCCCGATGCGCCCGACGAGGACAAGTTCAAGGACGAGCAAGGCGCGTTCGGATATTGCCATTCCTACGAGTCCTCGTCGCGCTACGACGGCCCTGGCCTGCGCGTCGTGCTGTTTGTCTCCGGGTGCCTGCTTCGCTGCACCTATTGCCACAACCCGGACACCTGGCACCTCAAGGACGGCACCTATGTTTCCGTCGAACAGGTGCTGCGCCGGCTTGGCGACTTCGCTCCGTCGCTGCGTAGCCTCGGCGGCGGACTGACCATATCGGGCGGCGAGCCCATGGTGCAGCTCGCCTTCACCAGGCGCATTTTGGCCGGCGCCAAGCAGATGGGCCTGCACACGGCGATCGAGACATCCGGCTTCCTCGGCGACCGCGCCGACGACAGCTTTCTTTCGGTCCTCGATCTCGTACTGCTCGATATCAAGAGCTCCGATCCCGACACCTATCGCAAGGTGACGGGACGCGATATCGCGCCGACGCTGCGCTTCGCCGAACGCCTCGCATCGATCAACAAGCCCGCTTGGGTCCGCTTCACCCTGGTGCCAGGCTCGACCGATGATCCGGCGAATGTCGAGGGCATCGCCAAATTCGTCGCCCCCATGAAGAACGTCGAATGGGTCGAGGTTCAGCCCTTCCATCAGATGGGTGAGTTCAAGTGGAAGGCGATGGGCATCGACTACAAGCACTACGACACGTCCCCGCCTTCCCGCGAACTGACGAACAGGGTCATCGGCCAGTTTCGCGACGCCGGCTGCAACGCCCGCTAACAGACCATTGCCGGAGAGTTACATGTTGGACCTCGCCCGAGACATCATTGGGAGCCAGCCGATCCTGACGGCGTTTCTCGCCATCGGCGTCGGCTACCTGGTCGGCCAGATCAACATCTTCGGCTTCTCGCTTGGCGTCGGCGCCGTGCTGTTCGTGGGACTTGCCCTCGGCGCGTTCGCCCCGAAAGCCCAGATCATCGGCCCGATCGGTCTCACCGGCCTGATCATGTTCCTCTACGGGATCGGCATCCTCTACGGCCGGCAGTTCTTCGAGGGCATTATCGGCTCGGGCCGGAAATATAATCTTCTGGCGCTGATCGCCTGTCTGGCGGGCCTCGGTGTGGCGCTGGGTCTTGGACAGGTCTTTGGCATCAAGATCGGCCATACGCTCGGCCTCTACGCGGGATCGATGACCAGCACGGCGACGCTACAGGCCGCGCTCGACGTCACCAAGACCAAGGATCCTTCCATTGGCTACTCGATCGCCTATCCGTTCGGGGTCATCGGCCCGATCCTTTGCATCTATTTCATGACCCGGCTCGTGAAGCCGAAATTTCCGACCAAGGTCCAGCGCTTCCACATGGGCGAAATTTCGATCGGCACCAGCTTCGCCGGGCGTACCCTCGACGATCTGAACAAGGCGGTCCTCAGCGAGGTCCAGGTGACGATGCTGCGCAAGGCCGGCCAGAACATCGTTCCGGCAGGCAATACGGTGCTGTCCGCCGGCGATGCCCTGCTCGTGGTCGGAGAAAGTCAGGAAGCGATCGCATCAGCGGCAGCCAAGCTAGGCAAGCTCGAACCGGGCCGGCTCGCCAGCGACCGGGCGGATCTCGACTACATCCGCGTATTCGTCGGCAGGGCCGGCGTGGTGGGAATTCCGCTCGCGAGCCTGCCGATGCCGTCGGGCTTTTCGACCCACCTGCTGCATGTGCGGCGCTACGATGCCGACCTCGTACCAACGCCCGACCTGATGCTGGAATTCGGCGACCGTGTCGGCGTGTTGACGCCGCCGGACCGCAAGGAGGACATTCGCAAGCACTTCGGCGACTCGGTGAAGGCGACCGCCGAATTCAGCTATGTATCCCTCGGCCTCGGGATGGTGCTGGGCGTCCTGCTCGGCCTGATACCGATCCCGATTCCGGGCGTCGGCATCGTGACGCTGGGGATCGGCGGCGGACCGCTGATCGTCGCCCTCATCCTCGGCAAGCTGCGCCGCACCGGACCCATGCTCTGGACCATGCCGCTGCCGGCGAACATCGTCCTGCGCAATTTCGGGCTTGCGATGTTCCTTGCCACCGTCGGCGTCAATGCGGGCCAACCCTTTGTCCGCACCGTCGCGGAGTCCGGCTTCACCATGCTGTTCATCGGAGCTGCCGTCCTGCTGATCACGGTCGCGATTGTGCTGCTGGTCGGTCACTACGTCATGCGGATCCCGTATGACGATCTCGTCGGTATCGCATCGGGTGCAACCGGCAACCCCGCCATTCTCGTCTACTCGACCAAGATGGCGCCGACGGAACGGCCGGATATCGGTTACGCCATGATCTTTCCGTCGATGACCCTGGTGAAAGTGATCGCCGTGCAGATCGTCGGCCTCCTGGCGCTCGGCAGCGCGGGCGGGTAACGGCCAAGCCGGAGCGAGCAGGAAGATCCAGATGGCTGATCCGACGCCCGCGCCACAGCCGCCAATCTTCAACTTGCAGGCCTACAGTCCTGCGGAAATGAAGGAGGCTGTCGAGAAGGTTGGCGTGAAGAAGGCCAATTTCCCGTTTCCGGTATCCTTCATGCTGGCGGTCGTGGCCGGCGGGGGCATCGGCTTCGGTGCGCTGTACTATACCATCGTGGCCAGCGACCCGACGCTCGGCTTCGCAACGGCACGCGTCCTCGGCGGACTGGTTTTTTCCCTCGGACTGCTGCTCGTCCTGATCGGCGGAGCCGAGCTGTTCACCGGCAACAACCTGATCGTGATGGCCTGGGCAAGCGGCAAGGTTTCCACGGGCACGATGCTGCGCAACTGGGCCGTCGTCTGGGTAGGCAACTTCATCGGAGCGCTTGGGCTTATTGTCCTGGTCTACTATTCCCATCATCTCGACATGAACGACGGCCGCATCGGCCTGTCGGTATTGAATACGGCAGCCGGGAAGATCCGTCCTGATGGCGTCACGCTGTTCTTCAAGGGCATCCTTTGCAACGTACTCGTCTGCGCCGCAGTCTGGCTTGCCTATGCCGGCCGTTCCGTCACCGACAAGGTGATTGCCGTGATACTTCCGATTTCCGGCTTTGTCGCCGCCGGCTTCGAGCATTGCGTGGCCAACATGTATTTCCTGCCGCTGGCCTGGCTGCATGTGCAAACCGGACACGCTCCGGCGAACTTCGACGCGTCGCTCATCACGATATCAGGGATCATCCACAACCTCGTTCCGGTAACGCTCGGCAATATCGTGGGCGGTGCCGGGTTTGTCGGCGCCGTTTACTGGACCATCTATCGGGCGGCGTTCGGCGACTCCCGGTAGCGGCCCCGGGCGGCGTCCAAGAATTCGTATCGCAGCGCACGACGACCTGCGGTTGATCGCTTGACATAGATCAACGGGCTCACCTCGCCGCTTCGCAAGCTGACAGCCTCAGCCTCTTGAAAGCGCAGGTGATGCTCATGGATCATCCACTCAGACGTCCCGAGCAAATTCTCACCTATCGGCCGCTGCGCGAGATCCTTGCCGCCAAGCCGAAGGGGCTGTGGACCGTCGGTCCCGGCGATAGCACGCTGTCGGCCATGCAGCTCATGGCCGACAAGCATATCGGTCTCGTCGTGGTCCTGGATAACCAGGCAATCGCCGGCGTGCTTTCCGAGCGCGACTGCGTGCGGCGGCTGGTGCTTGTGGGCAAGCCCGCGGGCACGACTCCTGTTTCCGAGATCATGGTCCGGGACGTCGTTACGGTGGACATCGGCAAGACGTATGCCGACTGCCTGAAGCTGATGCACGAGCACGGCATTCGTCATCTGCCGATCACCGAGAACGGCGCGCTGATCGGGGTCATCTCGGTTCGCGAGCTGATGAGCGAAGCCGTTTCTCACCACGCCAGGATCATCGGCGAATTGGAGCGCGAACGCATGACCATACTCACGTCGACCGCCTGATCAGGTCGGGTTCGCCAAGTCAACCAGGGGAGGTTCGTCGTGGATCTGCTCATCGTATTGGGCGCATTGGCATTCCTCATGCTGGTGGCCTATCGCGGCTACAGCGTGATCCTGTTTGCCCCGATCGCCGCCCTCGGCGCCGTGCTGCTCACCGATCCATCGCTGGTTCCGCCAATGTTCTCCAGCGTCTTCATGGAGAAGATGGTCGGCTTCATCAAAAACTACTTTCCGGTATTCATGCTCGGCGCTGTTTTCGGCAAGGTCATCGAGCTCTCCGGCTTTTCCAAGTCGATCGTGGCGGCCGTCATCGGCGTCCTGGGCAGGGACCGCGCGGTGCTGTCGATCGTGATCGTCTGCGCGATCCTGACCTATGGCGGCGTTTCACTGTTCGTCGTGGTGTTCGCTGTCTACCCGTTCGCGGCGGAGATGTTTCGCGCCGGCGACATTCCGAAACGCCTGATCCCTGCCACCATCGCGCTCGGCGCATTCAGCTTCACGATGGATGCGCTGCCGGGAACGCCGCAAATCCAGAACATCATCCCGACGACCTTCTTCAATACGACGACGTGGGCGGCCCCGGTGCTCGGCATCATCGGAAGCATCTTTGTGCTTGTCGTGGGCCTTACCTATATCGAGAGCCGCCGCAAGGCCGCGCAGCGCCGGGGAGAAGGCTATGGCACCGAGCTTCTCAACGAGCCGGAGCCGTTCGAAGACAAGGACTTGCCGAATCCCTGGATAGCCATGTTGCCGCTCGTGGTTGTCGGCATCGCAAATTTCGTGCTGACATTCGTGATACCGCGCGCCTATGGCGCCAGGCATGAAATCACGCTCGGAAGCCACCCGATCGTGACCCAGGTCGGCTCGGTTGCCGCGATCTGGGCCGTCGAGGGCGCGTTGCTGCTTGGCATCCTAGCCGTCTTCGTGTTCGCCTGGCGTCCGGTGCTTGGGCGGTTCGCTGACGGGAGCAAGGCAGCGGTGGCCGGCGCCCTGCTCGCTTCGCTCAACACGGCCTCCGAATACGGGTTTGGCGGCGTCATCGCGCTCCTGCCCGGCTTCAAATCGGTATCCGCCCTGCTCAGCTCAATTCCCAATCCGCTGGTCAACGAAGCCGTCACGGTGACCGTGCTTGCCGGCATAACCGGATCGGCCTCCGGGGGCATGAGCATTGCGCTCGCAACCATGTCCGACACCTTCATCGCCGCTGCGAAAGAGGCGAACATTCCACTCGAAGTATTTCACCGCGTCGCAGCGATGGCGAGCGGCGGCATGGACACGTTGCCGCACAATGGCGCGGTCATCACCCTCCTGGCCGTCACGGGTCTCACGCACAGGCAGGCCTACAAGGACGTGTTCGTGATCACCATGACCAAGACGGCCGCGGTGTTCGTCGCAATCGGGGTGTTTTACCTCACCGGAATCTACTGAGCGGACCCGTTGGAACTCCGGCGCGCGGTCATGAGGTGACGCGCCGGAGTTTCGGCGCGCCGCCCGCCGCATCCAGTCCGAACAGGCCCGAGACCTGCTTCAGGCGAGCCGCCACTTCACCCGAAATCTCGGCGCTGGCCGAGAGGACATCCTGTATCAACGAAAACACCCGCCGCCGTTCATCCATGTTGTCAGGCAGGAGTTTCGGGATCGCGGCGAGCGCGGCATCACGGTCGAGCAGCAGCATGAAGAACTGCTCCCGTACCAGCATCTTGAACTCGGCCAGCGTGAGCCGCGCTGATACGTCCGCCTGGCGCAACCGCCGCAACGCCTCGAGGCTGCGCTCGTCCACCATGCCGCGGGCTGAGCCGACATAGAGCAGCGCCCGCACGCCGGCTTCCTGCAAGCCGCCGGTTTCGATCTTCGACTTCAGATCGGCGATGCGCGCCTGCAGCAGCGCACGATGCTTCGGATCCATCTCGCGCCGGCCCGAGGGCACCGACTGTGGATCGACCCCGACGGCGGCCTGCAATGCGGGAAAACCGTAGATCGAAAGGAACATCGCTTCGCTGAGCGCCTCCTGCGAGTCCCGCCATTGGTCGAGCGAATTGACGATCTGCTTCGACAGCCTTTCCTGGAACTCCAGGAAGGGGTTGTCCCTGGCGACCGGCTTGCGCTCCTCGCGTGCCTTCTCAGCCACTTCCTCCACGGCCCGCATCCAGGGATTATGGCTGCTGAACGCCTCGTACTGCACCCGCAGCGGATGCCAGTTGCGCATCATCTCGGCCATTTGCGGCGTCACCGTCGACTTGATCCAGGGCTGAAGATACTTCCGGTAGGCCGCCAGGTTCATTTCCGAGACGCGCTTGGCGGTCTCGAAGCGGCGCTCATCCTCCGGCGAGTTGCCGCCCATGGCGCGAATGTCGTCCAGCGTCCGCGCCTCGCAGCGCATCACCCACTGCCCGACCGCGAACTCATCGTTGACGGTGCTGTCTCCCCTCGCCTCGAACGTCGCTTCATAGAGGCCGGGCGGCAGCACATCGATCAGGTCGATATTGCTGGAGAACTCAGCGTGTTCCTTCTTGGCTACGCCGCCGGAGACGAAAATGCCGAGATGGCCGATCGTCTCATGCACCGTATAGACGATGGTCTGCCCATATGCCCTGATTTCGTCGACATTGGCATAGAGATCGAGGATCCAGTGCAGCGCCTGCTGCGGCGGGGTGACGTTATCGCCCTTGGAGCAGAACACCACGATCGGCGAACGGATGTTGCGGAGGTCGACTGCCGTGCCGTCGGACATCTTGACGCGGCCGGCGGCCAGATTGTTGCCGATGAAGAGTTCATCGACGATGAATTGAATCTCCTCCGCATTCAGGTTGACGTGCCCGCCCCACCAGCGTTCAAAGTCGAGATAGCGGTCGGCCTCGGTATCGACCTTGGAGTAGACATTGTATTGCTTGGTCCACAGCGTGTTGGACGGATTCTGGTTTTCGAAGTTCTGCACCAGCCAGGCGCCGTCGAACTTGCCGCCTCCGAGATCGCTGGATAGAGCGGTCAGCCAGCTTCCGCCGAGCAGCCCGCCCGAATAGCGCATCGGATATTTGCCGTGCACGCCGGCCCAATAGGCGAGCGGCGCGCCGGCGATGACCAGCGGGCCGAACAGTTCGGGCCGCAGCGAGGCGAGAATCATCACGGCCCAGCCGGCCTGGCAGTTACCGATCACGCAAGGCTTGCCGTCGGCCTCCGGATGCCGTTCGATCACCTTCTCGATGAAGATGGCCTCGGCGCGCGCGATGCGCTCGATCGTCTGGCCCGGCATCGGCTCGGGCAGGAAGCCTATGAAATAGCAGGGATGGCCTGCCTTCATCGCAACCCCGATCTCGCTGTCGGCCTTGAATCCGCCAATACCCGGGCCATGCCCGGCACGGGGGTCGACCACGACGAACGGCCGGCGTTTCAGATCGATCTCGACGCCCTTCGGCGGGATGATCCGCACCAGCGCGTAGTTGACCGGCTGCTCCAGCTTGCGGCCATCGATGATGAGTTCCGCGGCATAGCTCAGCACATGCGGCGCGGTCTGCGCGACGTGCTCGCGATACTGGTCGCCGCGCTGGCGCATGACGTCGAGCAACAGCACGCTGCGCTGCCCGGCATCCACCATATATTCCACGGCCGAAGCGACGAGCCCGGACATGGGGCCGCCCGGCAGGATTGCATTTTCCGTCGGCATGTTTCGGCCCTCAAGTTGTCGGGAAGCTCAATCAACCGAGTTCACCCGATCGAAGCGTTGATTTAGGTCAATGTTCGAGGCCGGGTCGCTGATCGCCGCATCGGCAGACTGGGTTGCACAAGGAGCCTTGATCCAGATCAAGGGAGCGGAACCCGGCGCTGCCTTGATCATACCCGCACGAACAACGCAGTCGCTTTCCGAACCAGGAGGCGCAATGCCCGAGGCCGTCGACTACGCTGCATCAGAACATCTCCGCGACGGCAGGCCGATCGAAGTCCGTGCTCTCAGGCACGAGGACGAGGCCGGCATGCTCGCGGCGATCGAAAAGACCAGCCCCCAATCGCTGCAGCGCCGCTTCTTTGTCATGAAGCGCCACTTCTCCGACAAGGAACGCGCCTTCTTCATGGATGTCGATTTCAAGAACCATGTTGCGATCGTCGCGGTCGCGGAAGACGGCGGCAACAAGGTCATTGTCGGCGGCGGCCGCTACATCGTCTTCGAGCCTGGTCGGGCCGAGATGGCCTTTGTCGTCATCGACGCATGGCAGGGCCATGGCATCGGCTCGCTCCTGATGCGCCATCTCGTCAAGATCGCGAAGTCAGCCGGCTTGCATGAACTGACGGCGGAGGTGCTGCCCGAAAATGCTGCGATGCTGAAGGTGTTCGGGAAATTCGGCTTTCGTCCGGCCGCACGCCGCGACCCCCAGACGGTCCATCTGGTGCTGAAGCTGGACTAGCAACCGCCGACCCGCAAAGGGTCGACCCGGCTCGCGGTTCCAGTTTACCTTAGCCCGAGCGGCGATCGCCGGTAGCCACTGTTTCGAGCCTCGGTTAGGCACACGAAGCTACCGTTAAATCCCAGCCCATAACGCTTCTGGTTCTTCGTGTAGTAGCGCTCACGCTTGAAATCGAGCCAGACGACCTCATCACCGGGGCAATTTCGCTGCGCCTGGGCCTCGTAGCGGAACGGCGTGAGGACCTGCGCCAGCGCGCCATGCGACGCACAAACAACGAGAACAAGCAATGTGAAGGAAGCGCGATAGAGGTTCAACCGCGTGTCTGGCATGATTGGGTTTGCCTCCACTTGTTTGAGGGATCGTGAGGGGAGCGTCTAGTTCTTGAAGCGCGCGTAATCGTGCACCGCAAAGAAGAAGCCGACTTTGAGATGTATCGGATCAACGCGGTAATCTGCAATGGAGCAAGAGAGGCTGCCATGCCGGCAGCCTCTCTCCATCCCCTGACGCTTCCCCGAGCCGCGCCTGTCTCGTCATGGTTGTTCATCGCGAAGCGCAGATGAGACGACAACGTTCGAGTCTATCCCGCACTTGCGGGCTTCCGATCGGTGTCGAACAACCGTTGTCCGCCCTCGATATTCGTGGCGCAGCGCTCGAGCCACCGGGCCACGAGCAAATCAACCCGCGCGGCAAATCGCACTTGAACTGCGGCCAGCAGGGGCTTCGCGTCCACGGTCTGATCGAATGGTCTTTTGACGTCGTTGCGGGCGTTCATCCTGCCCTCCTGCCGGTTCGGCGGAGGGAGCGGCCCAGCGCCGAGAATTACGCTCTTGCTTTGCGGATCAGCTCACCATCGAGCTGAAAATTGGAACCCTGCGTCATCACAGACATGCACGGCCAATCGGCCAGCCGGGCAAGCGGCCGGGCGCGTACGGCAATCTCTGCGATGTGTGTGCATACCTTGCGCATGACGGTTCTCAGGAGTGCGGGCAATCAACTCGCGACCAATAAGGGAATCTAAGCGCAGAGAAAGGTCAGCGCGTCAAATTTTTTGATCACACGAGTATGAAAATTTTTGCCGTAGCGCAATTTTCGAACGCTGGAGCGGTTGGCCGGGTTCGAAAATTTCAGACCGTGGCGACCGGCGGCGGTCTGATCTTCCCGGAAACAGAGGTCCCGACCATCGGCTTCGTCCAGTGCCTCATCGCCTGGATTTCTTTTGGTATATCCCTGAAAACGACACGTTCGCGCCGCCGCAATGAAGATTGTCACCGACAACCAGAAACCTGCCGACGAGATGCATGGCGACCTGGCAATCGAGCTCGTCCGTCCCGTCGCCGGCGTTGATTGTTTGGCCGACAGGCTTTGCTTCGTAGTCGAACTCCCCGGAATGGCTACGACTGCCCGAACCCCACGTCGCTTGCCCCCTTATGACCAGCTTTCCGAGCTCTTTCGATTTTGAGATGCGAATGTAATTGTCATAACTGCGCCATTCGCCCAGCCAGTCCCGTTCTGTCGGTCGTCGGATGTTCTCCCGCCACGCAAGGCTGTCGGTCTGGATCCATCCCACTGTTTCGGTGCCCCTGCGAGGCTGAAACCAGCCGCATGCGAACTTACCAAACGTTCGAGAAACGATAACTTCATCGTTCCGAATGACATAGGTGTTCAGACGGCAGGTCTGGTCGTCCGGGCAACGCTCGTTATCATCGCCGTAGAAATGGATCTTGTCGCCGGCCGCGGCCTTGATCTTTGCCAGCCTGTAGTCCTTGCTCTCACGCGGGAAGTAACCGCTCCGGCAAACGTTGTCAGGGTTGCCCTTCAGTTGGGCGAATACGGGAAATGTCATCAGGAGGCTCCACGACAGGAGCGCAAGCGAAACAAGAGATCTCATTGGGTCTCGATCGTTGATTCAGTTTTCATTTGAAATAACGCACGGGTGGGGATCGCAGCAACTCTGTCGCAACCCGTCACGGGATTCAAGCAGGTCGCGGGGAGAACAGGACCTCGAAACATCAGCGGCAAGGCGGCAGCCTTGCTTCCCGTCGCCTGATGTCCCGAACTAGGTATCCTCTCCGCGGAAGCTCAGGGTTTTGTGGGACGGCCCTTAAAGACAAATGCTGTATGTTGATCCAACTTGAGTTCGGACGCGCGGCTCGATGCCGGCGCGGCGCCTTGGTGTTGGCCGAACCGGCGATCGGCCCGAACAACGAACAAGTGTAAAAAATGAAGAAATCTCTGGCGCTTCTGTTCTTGATTGGAATTGCGACAACGGCGATTCACACTGAAGTTGTCGCACAGCCGGCGCGCGGCGCCGCGACCGGCGCGATTATCGGCGGAGCCGTTGGCGGCCCGCGTGGCGCAGCAGTCGGTGCGGCCGCTGGAGCTGTCGCCGGAGCCCATCGACGGCATCGCCGCTGGCATCCTTACTACTGGCGGCATGGACAATGCTGGTATCGCTCCCGGAGCGGAAGATCTCATCCTGTGTCGCATCGCCACTGCCGCTGACAACGATATGGGGATCGTGCAATGCGATCAGACATCCTGTCGGCGGAAGAGCATGCGCATGACGATCCACAGCCGTCATTCCAGTGGATGGTCCACTACGCCGCCATCGGATCGATCTCGCGCCACTCCTCCGAACTCGAACCACTCTTCCAGAAGTGAACTGACAGACCCCAGTATGAATGGGCCAAGCTGCCCTTGAGAGAATTGCGATGTCGCCTGAGACCACCAATGTCACGACACGGGCCCCGGTTCTGATCGACCTTGCCCTGCAAGGCGGTGGGTCTCATGGCGCCTTCACCTGGGGCGTTCTCGATCGGCTGCTCGAGGAGCCCTGGCTGCGCATCGAGGCGATATCCGGGACCTCGGCTGGTGCGATGAACGCAGCGGTTCTTGCTGACGGCTGGGCTCAGGACGGCGCAGCCGGAGCGCGGGCGGCGCTGGATGCCTATTGGCGCCTGGTTGCGCGCGGAGCCGCGTTCAGCCCGCTGCAGCGGTCGCCATTTGACAAGCTCCGCGGCCGCTGGTCTCTCGATAGCTCTCCGGCATATTTCGCGTTCGATCTGATGACGCGAGTTTTCTCGCCCTATGATCTCAACCCTCTCGGCCTGAATCCGCTGCGCGCCATACTTGCCAAGAGCATCGATTTCGATCGCCTCGCGCGCTCGTCGATAAAGCTCTTCATCACAGCTACGAGCGTGCGAACCGGACGCGGGCGCATCTTCCGGAACGCCGAGATTTCCGCGGACGTGCTTCTGGCGTCGGCCTGCCTGCCAACCATGTTCCAGGCCGTCGAAATCGATGGAGAGCACTATTGGGACGGTGGCTTCGCCGGAAATCCGACCATCACACCGCTCATTCGCGAAAGCGATTCGCACGATACGATCCTCGTACAGATCAATCCACGCGAACGAAAGGATATTCCGCGCACGGCGAACGATGTGCTCAATCGCCTCAATGAGATCTCGTTCAATTCCGCACTTATGAAGGAGCTGCGAATGATCGCGCTGCTCAGGCAGGTTGCCAATCCCGGTCACGGAGAAGGTTCGCGCTGGGCGGAGATGCGTACGCACCGGATCTGGACCGACAAGCTTGCCGACTTTGGCGCGTCCTCAAAGCTGAATGCCGAGTGGGAATTTATTGCCATGCTCAAGGAAGAGGGACGCCACAGCGCGGATCGATTCCTCGCGCTACACGCCGAAGACCTCGGAAAGCAGTCCACCGCGGACCTGGATGTGCTGCTGCAGGAGTGCTGAGGATCATGAACTTGATTGGCCTCGCTGGGATCCTGATTGGCCTCGGCCTTTTGATCTGGCTGGCGTATCGCGGGTGGAGTGTCCTGCTGCTGGCACCCATCGCGGCGATGATCACCGCACTTGCTTCCGGCGAACCGTTGCTGGCCCATTGGACGCAGACGTTCATGGGCAGCGCCGCCGGTTTCCTCGGCCAGTTCTTTCCACTGTTCCTGCTTGGCGCGCTGTTCGGAAAGCTCATGGAAGACAGCGGCTCGGTCACGGCGATTGCCCGCTTCACTACGGAGCGGCTCGGCACGCAACGTGCCATGCTTGCCGTTGTGCTTGCCGGAGCGATCGTTACCTATGGCGGCGTAAGTCTGTTCGTCGCCTTTTTTGTGCTCGCGCCCATGGCGCAGCAACTGTTCCGTTCCGCTGGAATTCCGCGACGGCTGATGCCAGCGGCGATCGTGCTGGGCACATCGACTTTCACGATGTCGGCCCTGCCGGGAACGCCGTCGATCCAGAACGCTATTCCGATGCCATTCTTCGGCACCACTCCCTTTGCAGCGCCCGGCCTCGGCGCTCTGGCAGCGCTGATCATGCTCGGCTTCGGCATGTGGTGGCTCGGCCGAGAACAGGACCGTGCCGGGACAATCCACGAAGCGCCCGGAGATCACGAGCCTCCCTCAGGCGAGCGTCTTGCCGCTGACGAGATACTGCGCGAACGGGCCACGGCCGCGCGCGAATTCGATCCGGCGGAAATCATGCGCGCCAAGCCGAGCGAGACGCCGTTGGGATTTTTACCCGCTGCGCTTCCGCTTGTGATCGTCATATCGGTCAACGTCATCATGTCCATTTTTTTGCTCCCTCGGATCGACACGTCGTTCCTGGCCGAAAGCCGTTGGGGCGGGACGTCAATCGCTGCGATCGGCGGAGTCTGGGCGGTAATGACGGCACTTGTCTGCGCGATTGCGGCAACGCTCGTGATCAACTACCGCAGATTGCCATCGGTTCGGAAAACGATGGACGCCGGAGCCAACGCGTCGGTGCTGCCTGCCCTTAGCGTTGCGAGCCTGGTTGGATTTGGCGCCGTCGTGGCCGCTATGCCGGCTTTCGGCGTCGTGCGCGACGCGGTGCTCGGCGTGGGCGGCGGCCCGCTCGTCTCACTTGCCATCGCGACCAACATGCTTGCAGCACTGACCGGCTCGGCATCCGGTGGTTTGACCATAGCTCTTGACGCGCTTGCGGCGACCTACATGGAGCGCGCGGCAGACCTCGGGATAGCTCCCGCGCTGTTGCATCGCGTGTCGGTGATGAGTGCCGGAACACTCGATAGCCTTCCGCACAACGGCGCGGTGGTGACGTTGCTTGCCGTCTGCGGCTCGACCCATCGCGAGAGCTATCGTGACATCGTTATCGTGGGCATTGTCGGGCCCATCATCGCCCTAGCCGCGACCATCGCGCTCGGCTCGATCTTCGGCGCGTTCTAGGACCTGCTGGCATAGCTACGCCGCGACAACGAGTTGGCGCTGTCCTGGCTGCGTTGCCGACAGTCTTGCAATGTTGATTTAAATCAACATGTTGCTGCGCGCGCACGATTTACCTCTTGGGGTAGCGCATATGTGTACTATGCTACCGATCGTATTCTTGCGGCTGCTGCCATAGCTCGTTCCGAGCAAGGGTAGATAATCTCGAATCCAGCCGTTGAGAGCGAATTCGGAGCTAGCCAGGAAGGCGGGGTGCGTGCCGTGAAGTCGTACAGTCCTCCCGCCGGCTCGTTGACGCTGCACGACACTGCGAAAGAGCCAATTGTCTCCCATGCCGTCAGGCAGTTGGGCCGCGCTCCCGATGAATATCTCCTTTTTGCAGTGCGCCCGCTGCGCGGCGGAGGGTTTGCGTATGAAGGGATCAATGAGGCGTTCGGAGCGCTTCTGGGAATATCGTCACGCGAAGTGCCGGGTCTCAACATCTCCCGTTGCATGGGATGGGAGGATTCAGAGTCCGTCTGTGACGTCCTCCAGGCGTGCCTAGCGCAGAAAAACGAAACCAGAGTTCATCACAGCCTGACGCTCGGAGGTTTCCGGCGGGACGTCGAGACGACCGTTATTCCCGTCCTCGACCGCGCAGACTGCGCCATTGTGCGACTCGTTGGAAATCACCGCATACTCCATGAGGAATCCGAATGGGAACCAGACAACATGGCCGATCTCCGAAACTGTGTGAGCCTGGCCACCATTCAGGAAGGTATCCAGCAGCGGATAGCGTCCGAACTTCATGACTCGACCTGTCAGCATCTGGTTGCCGCAAGTCTTGGCTTGATGCGCATCCGCGCCTGCCTGGGTTCGGCCAAGGCGCACGAAAGCATTTGCGATGATGTTGATGCGTCGATTGACGAAGCGTTGCGGGAGATCCGTTCTCTCACCTACCTGCTGCATCCTCAGAGCCTGATGGTAGAGGGGCTGAAGGCCACGATCGAGTGCTACGCCCATGGCTTTGCTGCCCGCACGTTGTTGCGCGTGAGCCTTGGTATCGACGCTGGTGTCGATCGGCTCTCTTATGATTGCCAGCACGCGATGCTGCGGATCGTCCAGGAAGGGCTCACCAACATTTTCCGCCACGCCAATGCGACAGAGGTCAGAATCGTCGCCGACGTGACTGATCGACGGCTTCGATTGACGATCAGCGACAACGGACGCGGCTTTCCAGCCCGACGCGAGAAAGGCCGCACCGACGCGACCTCGATGGGGGTCGGGATTCCCGCCATGAGAGCAAGGTTAGAGCAGCTTGGCGGCAAGCTCGAGATCGGGTCTGACCCGACAAGATCGTATTCCGGCACGACGTTGTGCGCGATGTTCCCGCATCGGGCGAGATTGAAGCGAGACAAACGCCGGCTTGCGGTGCGGTCTTGAGTGTCAGGAGCCGTTCCATAGCTGAGGCGTTGGTGCAATGAGCCGGAGTTCACTGATGAAGCGAATTCTTATCGCCGACGACCACGACGCGGTCCGTGCCGGTCTCCGTGCCGTGCTCGAGCAACGTGCCGACTGGGAGGTCGTCGCGGAGGCGGTAGACGGCAACAAGGCGGTTTCCGCGGCGATCGAATATCAGCCGCACGTCGCTATCGTCGATTTCTCCATGCCTCGCATGACCGGGGTGGAGGTGGCCCGGCGCATCAAGGAATACCCGCTGCCGACCGAGGTTCTGATTTTCACCGTTCACAACTCCATCGTGCTGGCGCAACAGGCCTATCAGGCCGGTGCGCGGGCATTCCTGGAAAAGTCCGACTCGAACAAATTGCTGCTTTCTGCTGTCGAGTCGCTGCTGGCGCACAGGCCATTCGGTTTCAAGAACGGGCGGCACGACGATCGGAAAGAGGCTGACACGCATAAGGGGCTCACCCCGCGCGAGCGGCTCGTCGTCAAGCTGGTTGCCGACGGCTATAGCAACAAGGGCATCAGCGCCATCCTGAACCTGAGCGTGAAGACCACCGAGGCGCACCGGTCTGCCGCGATGCGGAAGCTCGACGTGAACTCGACAGCCGGCCTGGTCAGATACGCCGTTCGAGCAAGGTTGGTCGACGCATGAGCGGAGGCCCGGCCGTTGGTACATTCGCCGTGGAATATCAGGGTTTTGTAGTATAGCGCATAGAAGGATGGCCGATACGATCCACCCACTTGGTATTGGTCATTGCCGTTGATTATCCCATGAATTCCGGGCTGACATACGGGAACGACGCCGCGAAGCGCATCCTGATTGCCGACGATCACGAAATTGTCCGTTCCGGGCTTCGTGCGATCGTAGAAGCGCGCCCCAATTGGACCGTCTGCGGAGAGGCGACAAACGGTGAGCAGGCCCTGGCTTTGGCATTGAAGACGCCCCCCGACATCGTCATCGTTGACTATTCCATGCCGCTCATGAACGGACTCGAAGTCTGCCGACGCCTCAACTCGGCGAACCTGAACACTCAGGTCTTGATACTCACGATGCACGAGAGCGAGGAATTGCTGAGCGAGGTCATTATGGCCGGCGTCCGCGGCTTTCTGTTCAAGTCGGACGCACGAAAGCACCTGACTTCCGCGATCGAGGCCCTGCTCGAAGGCAGGCCCTACTTCACCAGCGCCCTGCTGGAGAAGCTCTTGCACAACTATCAATCGAACAAGCAGAACAGGTCCGACGAGTTGCTCACCTCGCGCGAAGAGAGCGTTGTCCAACTCATCGCGGAAGGGCATACAAACCGATCGATCAGCGGCATCCTGAAGCTGAGCGTAAAGACCGTCGAGACTCATCGCTCCGCAGCAATGCGCAAGCTCGGAATGTCATCGACCGCGCAGCTTGTCCGCTATGCGATTCGCAAGAAGCTGGTCGCGCCCTGAGACTCTGCTCGGCGTTGTCGCCTGTCCCCTTCGCCGGCTTTCGAACCGAGCATGGCCGAGCCCGCTATCGATTGCTGCCGGTACCGGCGCTCGACCTCTTCTTTTGCTTTGGGACCGGAGCGGGCTGAGGTTCCGGGGCAATCACCAGAGGATGACCGGGTGTCCGAAGACGGTCAGTTGCAACGTCGTCTCTTAGAGCATCCGTATCCAGGCGCTGACTTCGGTCAACTGCATCGCGCGGATCCGCGACTGCTGCGGTCACCCACGTCAATCCGAAAACCGCCCCCAGCAGCAGTAACAAGCGTTTCGCACGCATTCTCATTTCCCTTTCAGAAGGCGAAGTCGAGCCGCGGGCCAATCCGAAGATCCCTGTAGTGCCGAAGCGCAACATTCGACGTTCGCACCTCGTACAGCACGGTGGTCGTGAGCGACAGGTTCCCGGCGAACCTATATCTCAAACCGAGATCGACTGAATAGAGCTGGTCCTGCCGGCCAGAATTCAATCCATCCGTGAACCAATAGGCTTCAAATAGCGGCGCACTCACGATCGACCATTTCGGATCGAGTTTGACCTCGATGCCGAGAACGGCGTCGAAGCGCCAGCGCCGAGCCTCCGCCAGATCCGAAAAACGATAAGTCAACAGCAGCAACGGCGACAACGTTACATTGTCGAGCTGAAAGTCTCTGGCAACGGAGCCCATAACGTCATGCGAGGTGAACGCCAGGTCACGGTAGACGCCGTCGAAATCATAGCGGTTCTCGTAAATGGCGGAGAACCGCCAACCGAACCAATTCTCGGTCAAGCGCCCGCCCAGACGAGCGTTCGAGAAATTTCCGTGCTTCTCCCTTGCGAAAGCTTCGTACAGCGCGCGCGCATAGAGCCGATAAGACAAGTCGTTTGTCAGGTAGCCGTCCAGTCTGACGCTGACATCGGGCTCATAATAGAAGTCGGATTTTCGATTGTCGCGGCTGAACAGAGCGTTGGTGGTATACGTCGGCGAGACAGAGCCAACCACGCTCCACGTCGGCGACGGTAACGGCGGCGGGTCTTCCTTGAAGGCCTTCAGATCGATCTCGGCCGCGAACGCAGCGGTCGAACCAACAAGTAGACCAATCATCTGCAAAAGAATTCCAGATGTACGCATCTGAACCCCCGAGATTGCTGGGCCGTCCTCCCTACCCACGGCGATAGGCCTTGACGTCGGGAGGTTAGCCATCAACGTGGCGTGTGCGGCGCTCGCGAAGCACCCCCGGCGAGAGACTACGCGATTCCGATCGGGCGCGCGCGATCATTCGACGCAATGTTCGGGCACCATCTTCGTCCAGGATGGCACCCGCCCCTTTGCTTCCCTGCCTTCCGTCTAATAATCCACGGCGTCGCGGATGATCGGACAGGTCATGCAGTGCCCGCCACCACGGCCGCGACCGAGTTCGGCGCCGACGATCGTGATGACCTCGATGCCTTCCTTGCGCAGCAGGGTGTTGGTGTAGGTGTTGCGATCATAGGCAAAGACGACGCCCGGCGACGCGCAGACGAGATTTGCGCCACTGTCCCATTGCGTGCGCTCGCGCATATAGGCGTTACCGCCCGTCTCGACGACGCGCAGTTTCTTGAGGCCCAGCGCTTCCCCGATCGTATCCACGAATGATTTTTCGTCCTTGCGGAGTTCCACTCCCGAGGGCGTATTGGCCGGCCGATATGAGTAGGCCGTGATGTTGTTGACGATATCCGGATAGAGCAGCACGCAATCGCGGTCGGCGAAGGTGAACACCGTATCCAGGTGCATCGCAGCCCGAAGCTTCGGCATTGCCGCGACGATGACGCGCTCGGCGGCCTTCTTCTTGAAGAGAGCCGCGGCAACCTGGCTGATTGCCTGCCGCGAGGTGCGCTCGCTCAAGCCGATCAAGACGTTGCCCTTGCCGATCGGCATCACGTCGCCGCCTTCGAATGTGGCGAGCCCATGATCCTGCGTCGGATCGCCCCACCAGACATTCACCTTTCCGGCGAAGTCCGGATGAAACTTGTAGATCGCCGTCGTGAGGATCGGCTCTTCGTGCCGCGCCGGCCAATACAGGGAGTTCAGGGTGACACCGCCATAGATCCAGCAGGTCGTGTCCCGCGTATAGAGCGTATTCGGCAGCGGCGGCAGCAGATATTCGGTCATGCCTGCGGCTTCGCGAACCAGCTTCAGCGCCTCTCCACCGTGTGCATCCGGAAAATCGTGGGTCGACACACCACCGATCAGGGTCTCCGCGAGATCGCGGGGCTTGAGGCCTTCAAGATACGAGCGCAGCTCCTCGACAAGACCAAGTCCAACCTGGTTCGGGATGACCTGGTTGTCGAGGATCCATTTCCTGGCTTCCGGAATGGCCACCGTCTCGGCGAGCAGGTTATGCATCTCGACGACGTCTACACCGCGGTCGCGCATTTTCTGCACGAAGTCGAAATGGTCGCGCTTGGCGTTTTCAACCCACAAGACGTCGTCGAACAACAGCGTGTCGCAATTTGACGGCGTAAGCCGCTGATGGGCCCGGCCAGGCGAGCAGACCATCACCTTTCGGAGCTGGCCGACCTCGGAATGAACACCGAATGCTGGGGGGTTCGCCATTGATGGCTCCTTTTTGTTGGTGCGCTAAATGGTGATGTAGCCGGTAGCCAGGCCATGGATGCCGATGACGCAGCCCGCGACTGCGACCGCGAACAGGATCCATTCGGCCGGTGCGAAGAGTTGTCGGCCCTGCTCTTTCCGGGTGATGTAGTAGAGGATGGTGCCCGGAGCGTAGATGATGAACCCGAGCAGCAGGAATTTCATTCCGCCGGCGAACAACAGGAATAACGTGTAGATCGTCGCCAGAACGGCAATGATGGTATCCTTGCGGAGATCAGCCGAATCCTTTTCGTAGGTCTCCTTGCGAAGCACCAGCATCAGCGCAAACGCCGCAGACAGGAAATAGGGTATCAGCGACAGGTGGCTGCATAGCGACAGCGCAAAGGTAAAGGCGTCGTCTGAGAACAGCGTGGCAATGAGCACCGTCTGGATCAGCAGCGTGGTCATCAGCAGCGCCGATGACGGCACTTGATTGGCGTTCTCTCGTGCCAGGAACGCGGGCATGTCCAGCTTCTTGGCCGCCACCGAAAGCACCTCGGCGGCCATCATCGTCCACGCCAGATAGGCGCCAAGCACCGAGACGATCACGCCGGCGCCGATAAAGACGGCTCCCCAGTGGCCGACGGCGGCCTCGAGCACGCCACCGACCGAAGGCTGCCGAAGTTGCGCGATTTCGGCGCGGGGCAGGATGCCGTAGGCCAGGATGGAAACCGACGCGAACAGCGCCAGCACGCCGAGAAATCCGGTGACGGTGGCGACACCCACATCTTCGCGCTTCTCCGCAAAGCGCGAATAGTTGCTCGCACCCTCGATGCCGAGGAAGACGAACACGGTCACCAGCATCGTCGCCTTGACCTGCTCGAACAGGTTGCCGTAGTCCCCAGCCGCCCCGCCCCAGAGGTTGTCCGCGAACACGGCGGGCTTGAGGAAGAAGATCGACAGCACCACGAACAGCAGCAGCGGGATGATCTTGGCGATCGTGACGATCGCGTTGATTCCTGCCGCTTCCTTCACGCCGCGCAGCACCAGAAAATGAAATGCCCAAATACCGACCGACGAGATCAGCACGGCGGTCAACGTGTTGCCCTGCCCCAGGGAGGGGAACAACGCGCCGAGCGTCGACTTGATCAGGATCCAGTACGACACGTTGCCGACGCAGGCGCTGGCCCAGTAGCCGAACGCCGAGAAGAAGCCCACATATGGCCCGAACCCCGCGCGCGCATACGCGTAGACGCCGGCATCGAGATCCGGTTTCCGGTTGGCAAGCGTCTGGAACACGAAACAGAGCATGAGCATGCCGGCGCCGGCGATAGCCCAGGCGATGAGTGCCCCGTAGATGCCGGTTGCCTGCGCAAAGTTGCGCGGAATGGAGAACACGCCGGCGCCTACCATGCCTCCCACCACCATGGCGGTCAGGGTCCGCAATGGGAGCTTTTGTACGTCGGTATTGGTGCTCATGAAGACATCCCGATCGTCTGCAATGCCCTTACGGCGGACGAAGCGCGGGGAGTCCGGCGACGAGGTGACATCTGCGTTGGCCATGTGGCCGAGCACCAAGGCGATCGGCGCCAACAGCGTGCATCTACCGGGGGGTGGGGAACATCGGGTTGACTACCTAGCCGAAGATGATGATTTCCCTATCCGGCTTGGCCCTCGCCTTTCAGCGGCTTGTGCAGCGCGGTCTCGTCGGGGGACCTTGTTGCGCCGAACCACGCGACATAGAGCGTCGGCAGGAAGACGAGCGTAAGGACCGTCGCGACCAGCAAGCCACCCATGATCGCAAATGCCATTGGTCCCCAGAACACCGTCGGCGCGATCGGTATCATCCCGAGTACCGTCGATATCGCTGTCAGCATGATCGGGCGGAAACGGGAGCTGCTGGCATCAACCGCAGCGTCCCACGGCGTCTTGCCCAAGGCGCGTTCGGCCTCGATCTGACCGATCAGAATCACCGCGTTCTTGCTGATCATGCCGATAAGCGCGAGCACGCCGAGGATGGCGACGAAGCCCAACGGCCTGCCCGAAAGCAGCAATGCGCCGACCACACCGATCAGGCCGAGCGGCGCAACGCTCAAGACCATGAAAAGCTTCGGAAAGCTCTGCAGTTGTACCATCAGGACGGTGAACATGACCAACAGCATCACCGGCACCACTGCCAGCACCGATGCCTGCGACTTCTGACTTTCTTCCACGGTCCCGCCGACGACTATGTTGTACGATCGAGGCAGCGTGCTTTTGAGTTGCTCGATCGCCGGCGACAGCGAACCGACCACGGCCTCCGGCAACTTCTCACCGACGAGGGCGGCCTGCACCGTCAGGGTCGGTACGCGATCGCGCCTCCAGATGAGTGGAAATTCCTGGTCATATTCGAACCTGGCAAACTGACTGAGAGGAACGGTCTGCCCCCCCGGCAGCGGCACCTGGAGCGTTCGGAGGCTGTCGAGCGAAACCCTCTGCTCGTCGGTTGCACGTGCCACCAGGTTGATCAGATAAATGTCGTCCCGGACCTGGGTAACGGGCGTGCCCGATATGACGGCGTTAAGCACGGTTGCAATCGCCTGCGAACTGAGGCCCAGCAGGCGCGCCTCGTTCTGGTCAACGCGAATGCGCACCTGGCGGTCGGGTTCCATCCAGTCGAAATTTACCTGCTTGGCGTCCGGACTGGCGGCGACGATCTGTCCGACCTTGAGCGCGATCTCACGCACCCGCTCCACATCCGGCCCGCTGACCCGATATTGAATTGGCCATCCGACGGGTGGCCCAAGCTCGAGGGGGGACACGAACGCAATGGCTTTCGGAAAATCCTGCGCCAACAGGTCGTTGAGCCTGCGATGCAGGCGCTCGCGCGCGGCGACATCCTTGGCGATCACAACGGCCTGGGTAAAGAAATCGTTCGGTAGCTGGACGTTCAACGGCAAATAGAAGCGAATCGCGCCGCGTCCGACATAGGTGCTCCACCGCGCCACGTCGGGGTCCGCGGCAAGCGCCGCGTCAAGCCGCTTCGCCGCTGCTTCGCTCGCATAGATCGAGGCGTTCTGCGGCAGGCTGACGTCCACGAGCAGCTCTGGTCGATCCGACGACGGAAAGAATTGCCGCGGGATCAACGGCATCGCGAGGAGCGAAGCGCCAAAGAACGCCAATGAGACCACGATCGTGACCCATTTGGCACGCATCGCAAATGTCAGGAAACTCCGATACATGCGGAAAATCCGGCCCGGCTCGGCCGTGTTGGCTTGATTCGGTGGAACGAGCAAGGCCGCTCCCAACAGTGGTATGAAAATGACGGCAACGAGCCAGGAAACCAGAAGCGCAATCGTCACCACTGCGAAAAGCGAAAAAGTGTATTCGCCGGCAGAGCTTGCCGCGAAGCCCACCGGTATGAAGCCGGCGATCGTTACCAGCGTGCCCGCCAGCATCGCCATGGCGTGGGTGCGGTATGCGAAAGCTGCGGCCTCGATCTTGCTCGCCCCCTCGCCCAACCGCGTAAGCGTCGCGTCGGTGGTCGTCATCGCATCATCGACCAGCAGGGCGAGCGCGATGATGAGCGCGCCAAGCGATATGCGTTGCATGTCTATGTGGACGAGACCCATGATCGGAAAGACGATCGCCAGCGTGAACGGTATGGCGAGCGCGATAATCAGGCCTGGCCGGATGCCGAGGCTGATGAAGCTGACGACCATGATGATCGCGATCGCCTGCATCAGCGAGACCATGAATTCGCGGATCGCCTGATCGACCACAACGGGCTGATCCGCGACGAGGATGGGCTCGATCCCGATCGGCAGGTCGGCTGTGATTTCTGCCATTGCCGCCCTGATGTTGGCACCAAGGGCAAGAATGTCTCCGCCGTCCCTCATCGCGATTGCAAGCCCGATGGCCGGTTGGCCGTTGACTCGAAACATCGGCTGCGGCGGGTCCGCGTAGCCGCGCCGCACCTGCGCGATATCGCTCAGGCGAAGCATCCGCCCCCCGGCGGCGAAATTGATGTTTGCGATGTCCTGTTCCGACTGGAAGCTGCCCGACACCCGGAGCGATATGTTCTCCGAGCCGGTCCGTACCACGCCAGCCGGTCGCACGATGTTCTGCGACTGGAGCGCCGCAAGGAGAGCGGACCGGTCGATTCCGAGCGTCGCAAGCTCCTTGGTGGAGAACTCGACGAAAATCACTTCGTCCTGCGCACCCAGGAGCTCGATCTTGGATACATCAGGTACGAGAAGCAGCCGCGATCGGATGGCTTCGACTCGATCGCGCAACTCGCGCTGGGTAAAGCCGTCACTGGTGAAGCCGTAGATGATGCCGAACGTATCGCCGAATTCGTCGTTGAATCCCGGACCGACGACACCGGAGGGAAGCGTATGACGCATGTCTCCGACCGTCTTCCGCACCTGGTACCAGGTGTCGGCAACCTCTTTCGCGTTGGCGCTGCCCTTCAGATTTACGAAAATGGTTGCAACACCCGCCCGTGTGAAACTTCGGAGGAAGTCCAGGTGAGGCGTCTCCTGGAGCGTCCGTTCGAGGCGCTCCGTTACCTGTTTCATCGTCTCCTCGACGGATGCGCCGGGCCAGGCGGCCTGGACGACCATGGTCTTGATGATGAAGGCAGGATCTTCGTTGCGCCCCAAGCGGAAATAGGACAGCGCACCGGCCAGCACCGCAATGATCATCAAGTAGACGACCAACGAACGGTGTCTCAGCGCCCAATCGGAAAGATTGGCGCCGCTCATGGCTCTGACCCGAGCAGGCGCACTTCCTGACCGGGATGAAGCGCCTGAACGCCGGCGGTGACGATGATCTCTCCCGTATCGAGGCCTTGCGAAACGATCACCTGCGCCTGATCGAAGCGAAGGACATCAACGTTGCGGACCGAAACGACCTTGGTCGATGGATCGACGATCCACACCGCGGGCCGCCCGTTCATCCTCGTCAGTGCCGTCGCAGGTATGTCGATTACCGGCCCGGAACTGGATTGGACCCGCCCGTTCACGGTCGCGCCGAGCTGCATGGCTGCCGGCGGGTTCGTCAGGCCAACCTTGACCTCGAACGTTCGCCTGACGGGATCGGCTTGCGCCGCGATCTGACGAACACGCCCGCGCGCCGTCACCTTCGGGTCGTCAGCCAGGCTGACGGTGACCTCCTGATCGGTCGATGCGGATCTGACCAGTTGCGCCGGAACATCGAATACCGCGTCGCGGCCGTCCTGCCGCGCGATCCTCACGATCATTTGCCCGGCCTGAACGACCTCGCCGGCGGACGGCCCGGTCGCCGTGATCTTGCCCGGCGCGTCGGCCTTGAGTTCGGTGAAACTCACGAGGTCGTGGGCGGTAGCCAGTTGAGCCTCCGCCGCTTCGACCTGCGCCCTGGCTGTCTGCTGTGCCTGCGTCGCCACCTCGAAATTCGCACGCGTGGTCCACCCCTGGGCCAACAGCGTCTCCTGGCGTTCGTAATGATTGCGCGCCTGCGTCAACTGGCCCTGCGCGGCGGCGAGGGCAGCCTGTGCTTGCCGCAACGTATTCAGCTCATTCTGCGATTCCAGTCGCGCCAGCAACTGTCCCGCCTCAACCCGATCGCCGACCTTGGTGCTGCTCTCCAGCAGCCGTCCTGGAATCCGGAAAGCAATCGATACTTCGTCATCCGCCTCGATGTGGCCGGTGAAGGTCAATGGCGTCGAGGCTTCCCGCTTCTCGATCGTTGCGGTGCGGACCGGACGCGGCGGCGTCGCCTGCGTTTCGCTGCCTGGTCCGCAGCTTGCAAGCATAAGCGAACATGCCGCCGTCACGAGCGCGAATGAGAGGATCTGTCGAGGCATCGAAGAGGTGCCCTTTACGTTATCGAAAACAGGCCCGGGAAGACGACGCCTTCCGGCGATTGCGCCGTGGGCATCTTCATCGATAGGCCCGAGGGCAGACATCGGTAAATCTACCCGGTGCGACGGGATGCAACCGCGATGCGCGCGAGGGGCTACTGGGGAACTCCCGGTGCGTGATCAGGCAATCACCTGATATTTTTCGCACCCGCGGACGGTCACAGTTTCACGCTCAAGTGAAGTCATCGAACGAGCATCGAAACTGTTCGGCATCGATGGATTCGCTAAATTGCTGCTGCCGGTGCTGGGAGGTGCCGCGCTTGCGGTCCTGCTCAGTCCCAGTCCGCATCCGCCGACATCTTCAGTGGCCTGGAAGACGCTGATGCGCGCGATCGCCCCGCTGCGACGCGCCTGTCTTGGATTCGGCAGCCGTGTCGAAGCAGGCGACGAGCTTCTTCGTCAATGGTCTGCCGCCGGCATCTCACTGCTCCTGCTCGCGATCGTCTTCACCACGTTGATGTCGCAACAAATTGACAATCAGGCTATCCGGGTGGGACAGATCGGCCAAGCGCTTCACCCGATCGAACGATCCGGAGCATTCTTCTCGTGTCTTGGGGTTTTCACGGATGCCGGGCTGGCGGTTGGCCGTCTAATCTCGGTCCCGCCCCATCTGGTTGGGGGCGATCTTCCTGTGTGAACTTGCCCGTCGGAAAAGTCCGGAGACTTCCATGTCTGATCTGGTCGCGATCGTGTACCCAAACGAGGCGAAGGCCGAAGAAGTCCGTGAAAGGCTGCTCAAATTGCAAAAAGAGTACCTGATCACGATCAGCGATGCCGTCATCGCCGTGAAGACAGAGTCCGGCGGCATCAAACTCAACCAGCTCGTCAACACCACGGCAACGGGCGCGATCACCGGCAGCTTCTGGGGATTGCTGGTCGGCGTGCTCTTCCTCAATCCGATCCTCGGTGTCGCCGTCGGCGCGGCATCCGGCGCCATCGGGGGAGCCTTGTCCGATTTCGGCATCAACGACTCCTTCGTGAAGGAGCTGTCCGCATCGCTTCAACCTGGCAACGCGGCGCTCTTCGTCCTGATCAAGAACATGACGGCCGACAAGGTGCTCAACGAAATCAAGGACGCCGGCGGGGTCGTGCTGAAGACATCGCTGGACGAGACCAAGGAAAAGATCCTGCGCGACGCGCTCGCCAAGGCTGCGGAGCGTCCGGCGGCTTGAGCTGCCTACCGCCGCCCGCCCAGCAGGCGCAGGAGCATCATGAATAGATTGATGAAGTTGAGATAGAGCGACAGCGCCGCGATCACGGACTTGCGGCCTGCGGCGGTCTCGTCGTCCCTGCTGTCATACATCGCCTTGATCCGCTGCGTGTCGTAGGCCGTGAGTCCTGCGAAGACACCAACGCCGATGATCGAGATCAACCAATCGAGTCCCGTGGACCTCAGGAAGATGTTGACCACGCTGGCGATGATGACGCCGATCAGGCCCATGAGCAGGAAACTGCCAAACCCCGACAGATCGCGCCTGGTGGAATAGCCGAAGAGGCTGAGCGCCCCGAACATCGCGGCCGCAATGAAGAAGACGCGTGTGATCGAGGCGCTGGTGTAGATGTGCAGCAGCGTCGCGAGCGATATGCCGATCGACGCGGCATAGACGAAGAACAGCAGGCGCGCCGTTCCCGCCGACAACGTATTGATGCGCGCACTCATGAAGAACACCAGGCCGAGCGGTGCCAGGATGAAAACCCACATCAGCGGGCTCTCAAGCAATGCGGGCCCGGTGAGCTGATAGGTGAGCCACGCCACAACGGCCGTCAGGCCCACGCCCGCCGCCATATAATTGTAGATCCGCAACATGTAGGCGCGCAGCCCGGCGTCAATCGCGAGCGCGCTGCCAGGGGCGTCTATGGCGGTGAGGTTCGGTTCATGGTCGGACATGGCTTGCCTCCTCGCGCTTCTGCGCACAAGAATCAGGCTATCGGTCCGCCCCCCGCGAAAGCATCGGATGATACCCGCGGACCGGGGGGCGCATCCCCCTATTCCCCCCGGGGACCTTGCCGAAACGTAACGCGAGGATCGACCGGCCTTCTTCATCCCTTTTGCTTAGGCCCCTTACAGGTTTGTCACTGGCAGCCAGGAGCGCACCAGCCTACCTCGTTGGCATGCGCTACTTCTTCCATATCGTCGACAAATACGGCCTGTCTCCGGACCGGACGGGGGGCGAGTACGCCAACGAGGAAGCCGCTATGCTGCATGCAAGGCGCATCGCGGCGGAACTCGCGAAGGCCGGCGAGTTCTTCCGTGCCAGCTTCGTACTGGTCGCCGGCGCCGCTACGCCCGGATCGGCAAGCCGGCATTAGAGCGGGACGTTGCGACAGCGACGTCAGGGAGAGCCTGACAGGACGCCGATCGCCCAATTTCCTGCCTCGCCTTCTACAGGAAAACCCTGATGTCCGGACAAGAAGGCCGCCTCTAAGGTCCTGCAAACGGTGGCCGGCTCATCCGCTCGAACTAGACCTTTGCGCCACCTCATCTCCGATTGAAAGCCATTCTCGCCATGGCTCCTTCGTCGAAAGAGGTCGACACGAAGCTTTCGCGCAGCGCGCTCGTCGCGCTCGTGGTCGGGTCGATGGTTGGTTCCGGCATCTTCGCGCTGCCGGCATCGTTCGGGCGCGTCACCGGCGTGCTCGGCACGTTGATCGCCTGGATCATCGCCGGCACGGGCATGCTCATGCTGGCCTTCGTTTTTCAGACGCTGTCCCGCCGCCGGCCGGACCTGGATGCGGGCATCTACGCCTACGCCAAGGCCGGGTTTGGGGAGTACATAGGATTTGCTTCTGCGGCCGGCTATTGGATCGGATGTTGCCTCGCCGACGTGGCCTGCCTCATTCTTATCAAGGCGACAATCGGACAGTTCTTTCCGGTCTTCGGCGACGGCACGACGCCAGTTGCCATCGCATCGGCGTCGCTCCTGGTGTGGGGCGTCCATTTCCTGGTGCTGCGAGGCATCAAGGGAGCCACCACCCTGAATACCATTGCGACCTACGCCAAAATCATCCCGATCCTGCTTTTCATCGGTGTCGCCTTCGTCGTCGTCGATCCCGAACTGATTTCCCGGAATTTCTGGGGAACGGAGCAGCCGAGCATCGCAGCGGTGTCCGGGCAGGTCCGAAGCACCATGCTGCTCACCGTATTCGTCTTTGTCGGAATCGAGGGCGCGAGCGTGTATTCACGTTACGCACGTGACCGCTCCGACATCGGGTTTGCGACCGTTGCCGGCTTCCTGTCCGTTCTCTGCCTGCTCGTACTCGTGACGCTGTTGTCCTACGGCGTTCTGACCCGGCAGGAACTCACGGGCCTGCCAACACCATCCATGGCCGGTGTGATGGAGGCGATGGTGGGACGCTGGGGCGCCGTCTTCATCAGCGTGGCGCTGCTGATCTCGATCCTCGGCAATTACCTGTCATGGTCGCTGCTGGCGGCCGAAGTTCTGCACTCCGCAGCGCTCAACCGCACCATGCCCTCTTTTCTGGCGACCGTTAATGCACACCAGGTTCCGGCCGGAGCGCTCTGGCTCACCAACTGCGTGATCCAGGCGTTTCTTCTCGTCACCTGGTTTGCCGAATATGCGTTCACGCTTGCCTTGAAGATGACAAGCGCGATGACGCTGATCCCATATTTCCTGGTCGCTGCGTACGGCCTGAAGCTGGCCTATCTCGGCGACTCCTACCATGCGGGCGAACGGACTCGTACCGTCGACGGGATCCGCGCCGCCATCGCAACGCTCTACGCCATCGGCATGATCTACGCGGGCGGCCTGAAGTTTCTTCTGCTGTCGTCAATTCTTTACGCGCCCGGAACGGTTTTGTTTTTTCTCGCCAAGCGCGAAGGCAAGGGGGCCGTTTTCAAGCCGTTCGAGGTCATCATATTTGCCGCGGTCGCGCTTGCTGCTTGTGCGGGCGTCTATGCGCTGGCGGTCGGCGCTATCTCGATTTGAATATTTGTCGGTCGAATGGAGGGGAAGATGAATGCCCGATTAGTTTGCAGCGCGTTGATCCTGGCTGGATTGTTCCTGGCCATGGAGCCGCCCCTGTCATATGCACAGTCGACCGCTCCGGGCGCATCCGCGCCGAAGCCCGCGGCTGCGCCCAATACCAATACGAATCCGACCAAACACCGTCACTGGCGCCACCGCGGAGGCAAGCATCCTCATTTTGGCAGCCGCCGCCTTCGTACCTAGGCTCCACACGCATGGCTGCCCGCGATATTCAGCGTAATGGGCATCGCGCTCGCCATGCCGCCGGTTGCCGTCGGACGGGTAGCGATCGCCAGGTTCTGAATCGCAGATTGGCCTCGCGCCAATGGCTAACAAGAGGGATGATTGCGAGGTGCCGCATGAGCGAGGTTGAAACCGAACGGAAAGGCGGAGCAGAATCGCCCTCGACACATTCGGGGATGACACACTTCCTTTGGCAGCAACTCCCCTACTGCGTTGCACTACTGCTTGCGCTTGCGGGCGTCGCCTATACCAATGCGTCACATCAGCCACTCGTTGGCTACTGGGAATTTCTTGCGCTCGCCATCGGCGTCGTCTGCGTCATCAACAAGTGGCCGGATGTCGTCGGCAAGGAGGAGCGCTTGCGGCTGATCTGGACTCAGACGCTGCACTGGGTCGCCGTCCTGGTCGCCATGAACATCGTGCTGGTATCTCGTGTCCAGCAACTGCTGCCGACACCCGCGACCAGCCTCGTTCTGCTCACATTGCTTGCCCTCGGGACGTTCCTCGCCGGCGTCAGTCTTCTGTCGATGCAAATCGCGTTTCTCGGCGTCGCGATGGGCATCGCGGTGCTGGCAATCTCTTGGCTGCAGCAGTCTGTCGTCTTCTTCCTGCTGGCCGCCGTCCTGTTGATCGGCCTCGGCATCACATTCTGGCTTCGCCATGACCGCGATCCAGGCGGCGCGCCCGCCGATACCAGAAACCAGATGGAGGTCTGAATGCGGACGAATATGATTGTCGCAAGCATCTGCGGATTGGTCGCCACGGGTGCTGTTGCCGTGCCCGCTGTCGCCGAACCGTTCAGGGTCGGCGGGCTCGTGTGCACCAGCACGCCTCGCGTGGGACTCGTGCTCGGCTCGGCGCAGGAACTTCGTTGCGTGTTCACTGCGACGAGGCCGCCCAGGCAGTACGTCTACGAAGGCCGGATCAGGCGCGTTGGTCTCGATATCGGCGTGACCAGCGCAGGAACTCTCTCCTGGGCCGTCCTCGCGAGGAATTCGCGCGTCGGGCCTGGCACGTTGCGCGGGAACTACGTGGGCGCGAGCGGCAATGTCGCAATGGGGCCCGGTTTCGGCGCGAACGTGCTGATCGGAGGGTCTCGCCGCTCGATCATGCTCCAGCCGCTTTCGATCGAGCGATCGATCGGATTGAACCTTGCAGCAGGGGTGACCAATCTGACGCTCGGCCCGCGCGGGCGGCGACAGGTTGAACCTTAAGATACGGCCGCGCCTGAGTGACCGCGAATATTCCCGCCGGCGCTTTAGGGTTTCGACGGATGTCCGCATGGGCAGTTCGCCGTTAGCGTTCTCACGGGCGGGCGTGGCTGCTGTACGCGCTCCAATCCGTTTGAAGGACCGTGTAACACGAAGATCCAACAAGGAGAGGCGCACAACAATGACCGCTCCCAGCCGTCGTGACTTCCTTGACCTTGTCCAGAAAGCGTTTGTTGCCGTCGCAGTTGGCGGAATGGCCATCTGCTCCCGTGATACCGCGGAGGCGATGCCGGTCGCACCCAACCCGACAGGTGCAGAAAAATCGCCCGATCTCGTGACAAGAGTCCAGTGGGGTCCTGGTTGGGGCCCGCCCCCGCGGCGCCGGCGCCGCCGCTGGGTCTGTTGGTGGCATCGCGGTCGTCGTGTTTGCGGCTGGCGATGGGTATAGTTCGCGGGTGAACTCAAGTTTCCGGAAGCGGGCAAACTGATAACAGCGTTGCGCCGGCCGAGCTCGGAAGCAATCGTTCACGCCGAGCAGAACGCGAAGTTCCCGGCACATTCCCGAGCGGAAGATCGTTGGTAGCGGGAGAGGGACTCATACAGTCCCCCACCCAGGCAGAGCCTTTGTTTTCAAAGACTTACCGGGCGGCTTAGGGTGAGCGCTGATGGCCTTGGATAGCAAGAAATTGGTGCTTGTCCGGGCTAGGATTGTTTCTGCCATCTCCCGGAGCGCCGTGGCCTCTGAAAATTCGGCAATCGTGTAGCTTCTAATGCCGTCGCTGATAGATACGTCGTTCAGTCCACTTACGACGCACCAATCGACCGCCTCTGCAAACGCCAACTTGGCGGTTTCGAAGACCACACTCAGCTTGTGGTCGTCCACGTAGGCTTCCACGAAAAACGGCATTGGACACCTGTCCAGATTTCTTTTGCCGATCGGCCTCGGACACCGCCCCGAGGGATATGACGATCATAATGTCACTTTTTGAAATACCTCTTAAAGCGAGCATCGGTTTTAGGCACCTTTCGCATGCCCGCCCGGCAGCAACTTCGAACTCCCTACTATTAATCCATCACCTGAAAACGTAAGCGATCCCGTTAGCAGCCGCAGCGAATAACCAGCATAAGACCGCAAAAAGCACTATCGCGAGTAGCGGTCCCGCTCTCATCATGCCGCTAACAATACTCGCGGCAAAACGGACGGAACCTCGCGGCTCGGGGCGCGGCATGTATCCCGAACGCCACCCCATTTGTCGAGCTGCAAAGCACACCTCTTCCGGTGAAAGATAACCCAGCGAGGTATAATGCCGTATTAGATCGCCAGAGCGGTGCCTTCGATATTCAGCAATTAGCTTGTCCACAAATCGAGATGGCCCCACTTCGACATAATCCGCGCCAGCGACAAAGATGTCTCGGTAACCTAACCACATCGCCGTCAGGTCAACTGCGGGCTCCTCTGAGTGAAGCGGATGTCGAAGACTCTCCAGTACAATATGCGCCATCTCATGAGCGATAGCTTGGATCACGCTCTCATATTTACTGCCCTCCAAAAACGACTTTCGGATAAAGACAGTGGCAATCGTTTTCTCGAAATCTCGGCTATTCAACGGAGGCATAGGATTAGGAAGCACCACCCATGCAGGGGCATCGTTCTTCGACAGACTCGGATCATCCCCCTTATTCACGAGGCCTACCCGCACCCTCAATTTCAAGTTCATGCTATCGCGCACGAACTTAACCACGCCCGTGTAGTCCTTTGCATCATAGAGCTCACGCAGTAGTGGTGATTCAATCTGCCATGTAACCTGTGTCATCGATGCGCGAAGCACCTCGACATATGATAGGATCATCTTATCGCGAAAGGGCTTAACCCCGGTTGCTGTCACTTGCCACTCCAGATCATACAGGCCGCCTTACGGGTGCGAGGTCGGACATTATGAAGCCTCCCGAGTTTCGGCCTTCACGTGAGTCATGGCTTCATTGAGAAGCCCGATTGCGAAGTCGACCAAGTGAGCCGGATGTTCGGCTGGGGTTTGAAGGATGGACGCGGCGAGCGCGTAAGCATTGTCGACAAACTGAGCGACAGCTTTGCGCTGAACGCAAGGCGTCAAAGGTCGCCGCGCCGTGTTGAATTTCGCGCAGAGTTCGCGATAGAACGCGCCTTCGTTGGCCTGCGCTTGACGTGCCTGTCGCAGTAAGTCGCGTGCCCAATAGGGAAGGTCGTTAACGCTTGAAATCATCTTCAGTATCCGAATTGTCCGTGTCGCAGGCGAAGACGGCTTTGCCCCGGCCGGATCGAATGAAGTTCACGGGCGGGCCGAAATCGGCGTCGCCGTTGGTGTAGCAAATTGTCTTCCCCACCCCGATCACACTGCCGAATAACGCGTTAAACGTTTCGAACGCGTCAGCGATGCGCGTGAGCGCTCCGGCCGCGTCTTCAGCGGCGTTCGCTGCTCGATTGAGACGCGCGTCGATTTGCATGTCAAGTAAAGCCTGCAGCGAGAGTGTCTCGCGCTCGGTGGTCGTCGTCATCGTGGGTGTCCTCTGTCGTGGGGTTGGGAAAGCGCCGCGCGGCAGCCGGTCCCGAGGCTAATCAAGCCGGGCCGCGCGGGCGTCCCGAAGTGTCCGACGCCAAGCGCTCGGACTGCTTCGAACTGAATCTTTGATCTGTCGGCGCGCCCTCTCGGCGCGGTCCTCTCTTCGATTGAGTGTGTTGGTAGACCCTGAACAGGGTGTGGGCTGGTCGTCTCCCCAGGCCGCGCGTTGCGCGGGATGGTTTCCTGCCCTATGGCCTACCCTTGGCGGGTCGTTGCGCTTCTATCGCCCTGTCGCTATCCGGTTTGGAATCGGTCGCGGTGAACGGTGCGGCTGCCAGCCCCCTGACTGTCGCGCGCAGACCAGTAAAGCTAAACCGGTCATGCCGTTCATCTCGGGGCAAATTCTGCGGATGCTTTTGGGCCAGTGTCCGCGTGGCCTTTCCGAAGAGGGCTCGCCAGTGAGGCGCGCCTACACTCGCTTAAAGGGATCGCAAGCCCAAAAGTTGCGCGGCGGATCAAAAATGTCGGGGCCGCTCCCGGCAGCCGAATGAACTCCGATTGCATCCCCGCTCCACGCCCGCTAAGCGCGAATATCCATTGCGCAACATCCTGCGTCGTGGTGAGATTAGTTTTTTTCAGCATGGAGGGTTATTTGATGAAAAAGGCCTTAGGACTGCTTATCGCGCTCTCAATTGTATTTTTTGCATCTGCCAATGAGAGCCGGGCGGCTAGTTGCGATGACGGCATTATCGTCAACAACATCTGGTGCAAATTCATCTTGAACTACAACAATAGCGGTCAAAATGTGTGCATTGCGATACAATACAACAATCAACCACTCACGGTCCTATTCGACATTTATCCCGCACCTGGAAGGATAACTCCGATACCGAAGCCCTATCGGCACGCGACTATCCGTGCATTGATGAAGCCCTATGAACTCAACAGAATTTTCGGATGGATACAGGGCGAAGCGCCTGACAACGTGCAGAGTTGCAGTCTCATCGGATGGCAACTTGCGGGTGGCAAGCGGGTCAAGGTCAATCCCAACGACGTTCGGAAGAGCCTGTTCTAACATCCGGTTGGCTTTTCAGGCCTTGGCAGGCCGGGGCTCCCTCTGAAACTTGCCCCACTATGTTGCATCGATCTGACTGCAAAAATGCGATCTATTGCGCGGGCCTAATTCCCTCCAAGCCGCCCACCGTGCAGTTCCCACCCTTATAGGGGTGGGAGCTGCACGGTTGATGGGAAAATCAGTGCACGGTCGCTACACGGTCGTTGCACGGTCGCGCTAAACGATTGAAAATACTGCAAAACAACCGTGCATCTGACCGTGCACGAACCGTGTAGGCCAACCGTGCACGGGACCGTGCAGCAACCGTGCACGGTGGATCGGTGCACGGTCATGCTAGCGCTGGAAAATCAGTTGCCTGGACACGAAAACTTCCCCCGCGGGTACTTGCAGGGCTCCGACATTGCCAACGAGAGCCGCGCTACGCTCGGTGTCCTGTCCGACATTCGGACTTTCGTGGGCATGCGCCGGGAACTTGCTCAACGAGGCCCCGAGGGTGAGCCAAGATTCCTGACCCCCGCCCCCGGCTTTGTTTGGGACTCCCCGGCGCTAGATGAGCTTCTCGACGATCTGAGCGGGCTCGGCCTCCTGGGTAAGCGAGATGATGATGAACCGCCAAACGCATTCGTGCCCATCCATGTGGTGGAGGAAGTTACCCCTATTGTTCGTGGGTACATTGAGCACGTTCGCACCATCGCGCTAAAGCGCGAGCCCAAACTAGTACTCTATCTGAAGGTCAAGGGATTCCCGGATACCGTACTCCACGGCGAACGTCACGGAGTCGTCGGGTGGCATTATCACTACTGCGATAAGCACGGCAGGCGCTCGGATACCTTACTGTCGTTCGACACCAGGCAGCCGCTAAAGAAGGATGAGAAAGGCAACGTTGTGCCGCTCAGACTAAACGCTCCATTGTTCTGGGAACGCCACGGTGTGCAAAAAGCTAAGTTGAAGGCACGCGCAGAGCAGTGGGGAGCCGACAAACGCTCAAGCGTATTCGAGGCGGCTCAACCCGACCTGGATAAACAAAAGCCGGCCGATTTCAGGCGTCCTGCTGACGACGCCCGTGCCGTGTGGCCACAAAACGCCGTCCTCAGTTTGCCGCCTGCCAAATCACGCTGACAGACTGTACTCTCCGCCTATTGTCACCCGTCTTAGCGATCTCACCGCCCTCCGCCAACCGCCCCAACAGCCGCGAGACGATGGTGGGATCTTTAAGCTCCGGCAGCCCCCGCTGAGAGCCGGTACTTGTTCAGCGCTATTAACACTTCCTTCTTCGTCAGACCGATCTCATCGGCCGTCTCGCCCGTCGCGTCGGACAGTTGCTGAACCCGTTCCTTGAACACGCGCAGTGTCGCAGCGAGTTTATCGGCCGGTGTGTCTGACGGGGTCATTAACGCCTGATCCTCAGTATCTTCGACCGCGAAGTTGACCCCCGAAGAAATAGCTTTCAGACGGTCGGCGTCGTGGTGCGCGCGGAACCGGGTGTGAAGGGATTTGAGGTCGAGATAAAGGGACGGCTGCAGGAGCTTTTAGGCGCGCCGTTCCTCACACGTTCTGTGGGTGGGGGACTAGTGGTAGCGGGAGAGGGACTCGAACCCCCGACCCCAGGATTATGATTCCCGTGCTCTAACCAGCTGAGCTACCCCGCCACGGCGTCGCGGTGGCGGCAGGCAATGCCGCCGTCGCGAACGCGCGGCATATAAGGAGCGGGTTGCGCGCCTGTCAAGCAAGGTGAGCGCTCCCGTCAAGCATCTGCAAAATGATGCTATTTCGGCCGGATCGTCGGGTCCCCGCCGGGGCTGCCGGGCGGCGGAATCACCGAGGTCTTCCCGGCGTCCGGCGCGGGCGCGCGCATTTCGGGATCGACGCCTTGCGGCGGGCACAATACGCCGTCCGAGCGGGCGAGCTTGTCGCCCAGCACCTCGGCGCGCTGGCCGGTGGTCGTTCCCTCCGGAACCTTCTCTCCGGCGTTCGGCCGGGGCTGCATCGGAGCGCAATTGGCCGCGCGCTGTGGCGATGGCGGCGCGGTCTGCGCCGGCGGTGTCGCCGGACCGGGCGGAGCCTGCGCGCCTGCCGCGTCAGCAGCCGCCATCATCATGCATGCGAGAAGAAGTGCGCGCTTTATTGTCATGCAAGGAAAACGGCGTGCGTTGACGGAGGTTCCGCGGCCATTCCGTCTAGGACTTCCGATAACGGATCAGCGAAAAATGCCCCATCGGCGGCATCGGCCGCCGTTCGGTCAGGGTGACACCGCCATGTCTGGCGGCCCAGTTGGTCAGGCGTTCCCACGGAAATTCCGGCCGCCAGCCAAGCCGACGCGCCAGCGGCGCAAAGGCCAGTTCGAAGATGCGGCGCGGGCCGCGCTCGGCGCCGATGTGATTGACCAGGATGAGTTCGCCGCCCGGCTTCAGCACGCGAATGAAATCATCCAGCGTCGCCTCGGGATCCGGCACCGCGGTGATGACATATTGCGCCACCACCGCATCGAAAAACGCATCGGGAAACGCCAGGTTCTTGGCATCCATCACCGCCAGCGTCTCGACATTGGTCAGCCCGAACTCGCGCACGCGCTTGCGCGCCCGCCGCAGCATCGGCTCGGATATGTCGACGCCGCACAGTTTGGTATTGCGCGAATATTCCGACAGCGACAACCCGGTGCCGACGCCGACGTCGAGAACCCGTCCGCCGATCTTGTCGGCTTCCGCGATGGTCGATCGCCGTCCCTCGTCGAACACCTTGCCGAAAACGAGATCGTAGATCGGCGCCCAGCGCCCATAAGCCTTTTCGACCCCCTCGCGGTCGATGTCCCCAGCCATTCCCTGCCCCGATTTTTTGGTTAGGTGCGCATCACCTCGGCGAGCGGCGCAAGCTTGTCCTGCGCCCCTGCCCTCGCCGCCGGATGTCGTGCGGCGGCGCTCTTGATGAAGCCGCCGCCGAGCACGCGCGCCTGTCCGGAAGGCGCATCGTAGAACACACAGGCCTGGCCGGGCGATACGCCCTCCTCGCCGGCAACGAGTTCGACCTCGTAGCCGCCGTCGACCGCGCGCAGCCAGGCCGGCTGCGGCGGACGCGTCGAGCGAACGCGGACGAACATCTCGATGCCTTTGCCGATGACGCGATCGAGCGCGCCGTCGCCGATCCAGTTGACGTCACGCAACAGGATCCGATCCATGCGCAACGCCTCGCGCGGGCCCACCACGACGCGGCGGCTGGCGGCATCGAGCTTGACGACATAGAGCGGCGCGCCGGCGGCAATGCCCAGTCCCTTGCGCTGGCCGACGGTGAAATGGACGATGCCCTGGTGCCGACCGATCACGCGTCCCTCGAGATCGACGATCTCGCCGGGCTCGATCGCGCCGGGCTTCAGGCGGCCGATGATGTCGGTGTAGCGCCCGGTCGGCACGAAGCAGATATCCTGGCTGTCCTGCTTGTCGGCGACTTCGAGGCCGAAGCGCCGCGCCAGTTCGCGCGTCTGCGGCTTGGCCATGTCGCCGAGCGGAAAGCGCAGATAGTCGAGTTGCTCGCGCGTGGTCGCGAACAGGAAATAGCTCTGGTCGCGATCGGCATCGGCAGCGCAGACCAGCGCGCGCGAGCCGTCGGCAAGGCGGCGCGAGGCAACATAGTGTCCGGTCGCGAGCGCCTGCGCGCCGAGTTCGCGCGCGGTCGAAAGCAGGTCGCGAAACTTGATCGAGCGGTTGCACTCGATGCAGGGCACCGGCGTTTCGCCATGCGCGTAGCTGTCGGCGAAATTGTCGATCACGGATTCGCGGAAGCGGCTTTCGTAGTCCAGCACGTAATGCGGAATGCCGATCCGTTCCGCGACATTGCGGGCATCGTGGATGTCGCGCCCGGCGCAGCAGGCGCCCTTGCGATGGGTTGCCGCGCCATGGTCGTAGAGCTGCAGCGTGATTCCGACCACGTCGTAGCCCTCGGACTTCAGCAGGGCGGCCGTCACCGAGGAATCGACTCCGCCGGACATGGCGACCACGATCCGCGTATCCTGCGGACGACCTTCGAGATCCAGACTGTTTCGCATGCCAGGGGTCATCGACTTCAATCGCGGAGCCCGCCAGCGGGCCGCGGCCAAGGTTAAAAAGCCTTTATCTATAAGGCATTGGAGCGTCATTCGGCCATTTCGGGCCGGATCGGATGCCGCTCTTTAATATAGGCCGTATTCCCGCGAAGCAATCAGTCGAACCTCATTTTGGAGGGGGTCCAGGACGGCAAATCTTGCCGCCGGGCAGAAAAGGCGGCGGAAGCCGGAGCGCGCGACCCCGCCGCCGTCCCGCCCAAGACATTGAAATTACAATAGAATGTCTTAGAGACCTGAGTGGCCCGGTCCTTGCTGAATGGTAGCTGAGAGCTCAGCGCGAGGGTCGCCCGTGGTAAGTGTCACGTCAGAAGTTTCGGCAAACGCATCTTTCCAGAACGCGGCGGCGCGGTCCGCCCGGCCCGATTCCGATCCCCCCGCCGGCAACGACAGCTTCGCGGCGCTGGTCGACAGCAATACGGCAGCGAGCCGCAACGATTCCCGTGCGCAGGACCCGGCGCCCGCCCCGCGCCGATCCGACGATACGCAGGCCGGGTCCGGCAATCGTCCGCGCGATAACGCCGCGGCGTCCGACAAGGCGGACAAGGCCGCGCGCCGTGATTCGAATGATCGCGACGGCGCGAGCAAGGCGAGCAACGACAACGCGCGCGATGACGGCAAGGCCGACGCCACAACCGACACCACGGCCAATGCCGAGACCAAGGCGACCACAACCCGCCGCGCCAAATCGAAGTCCGACGCGCCGAAGTCCGACAAGGCGGAACCCGGCGAGAAAACGCAGGCATCTTCCGCCGATGCCTCGCAGGCCGAGGCGGCACAGGATGCAACGACCGTCATGACCGTCGACGCCATCGCCACCGCCATCAATGCGCCCGCGGCTCCAGCGCCCGAGACCACCGCGACGCCGACGGCCGACAAGGCCGCTGCTCCGCTTGCGATCGCAGCCGCGGCGATCGCGGCTTCCGCATCGCTTGCCGCCGAGACCGCGCCGGCCGCTGCTACCAGCGAGACGACCGACACGGCCGGCACAACGACCTCGCCCGACGCGCAGGCAAAGGCCGACGTCAAGGCAACCGCTCAAGGCGGTGTTGGCCAGGCTGTCAGCGCCCTGGCGACATCAGGCGATCCGTCCGTCACTGGCGGCAGCGCGCAGGCCGCTTCCGCCGTCGCGGCAACACCAGCCGCGACAAAATCGGCGGTGCTCTCCAAGACATCCGATCTGGCCAGGAAGGGCGCCACGACGGCAGTCGAGCAGCCCGCAGCCAGCGACGGCATCGACGGCACCGATCCCGCCGCGTCGGCAGCGCCCGCCGCTGATACGATCGCGCCTGCCGTTACGCCTTCAGCCGAAGCCGTCGCCAAACCCAAGTCCGAAGGCGGCGTCACTGAAGCCGTGAAGGCTGACGCGCCAGGTAATTCCATTGCGCCGCCAACCGCACACGCCAATGCGAACGCGCATCTTGCCGCTCCCGATATCGGCAACACGCCGGTCAATCCTTCCGGCAGCGGCCTGCAGGCTGCCGGCGCGATCCCGTCGCAGCTGTCGGCCACCCATGCGACCGCGGCTGCAACGACGCAACTCACCGCCAACGCTGCGACCGGCGCCGCCGTGCCGCTGAGCGGGCTCGCGATGGAAATCGGCGCCTCCGCCAAGAGCGGCAAGACCCGTTTCGAAATCCGGCTCGATCCCGCCGAACTCGGCCGCATCGATGTCCGCATCGACGTCGATCGTCACGGCCAGGTGACGTCGCACCTGACCGTCGAACGGCCGGAAACGCTGTCGATGCTGCGCCAGGACGCCAACCAGTTGCAGCGCGCGCTCGACAATGCCGGGCTCTCGACCGGTAACGGCGGCCTGCAATTCAGCCTGCGCGACCAGTCCTCGCAAGGCCAGAACGACGGCAACCAGTCCAATCCCAACGCGCATCGCATCGTCGTCAGCGAGGACGAGAGCGTGCCGGCCGTCGTCGCCGGGCGCAGCTATGGCCGCATGCTCGGTGCGAGCGGCGGCGTCGACATCAGGGTTTAAAGGAGATCGCCATGGCAGTTGATGCAACCATGCCGACCACAGTCGTCTCGGCTGCGGGGACCGGCACGGCTACGGCCAACAAGACCTCGTCGGACAACACGACCGGGATCGCGGATAATTTCCAGACCTTTCTGACGCTGCTGACCACCCAGCTTCAGCACCAGAATCCGATGGATCCGCTCGATACCAACCAGTTCACGCAGCAGCTCGTGCAGTTTGCCGGCATCGAGCAGCAGCTCAAGTCGAACGATCAGTTGAAGGCGTTGGTCGAGATCGAAAAAGGTGCCCAGGCCACCCAGGCGCTGGTCTATGTCGGCAACACGGTCGCCGTCGACGGCAGCAAGGCGCAGTTCGACAAATCCGCCACCTGGAATTTCAATTCCGACAAGGACACGACCGCAACGATCACGATCACCAATTCGGCGGGACAGACCGCCTATACCGGCAACTTTTCATTGAAGCAGGGCGGCTCCAGTTTCGTCTGGGACGGCAAGGGTAACGACGGTGTGCAGTGGCCGGCCGGCACCTACACCCTGAGCGCAACCGGCAAGGACAGTTCGGGCAACAGCGTCGCGATATCAACCGAAGTCCAGGGCATCGTCGATTCCGTCGATCTGACCTCCTCCCCGCCGCTGCTGTCGATCGGCGGCCAGAGTTACACAACTGACAAAATCAAACGGGTGGTCCGCCCGGCGACCTCGAGCTAGCCCGCGGCCATCGCTTTCCACCCGTCCGGCCCGTTCCCGGCCCGGTCTTCCTGCGAGCGCACAGGCGTTCCGGAAGGCCGGTTCGCGGCCATTTCTGGTCATTTTCAAGGAGATTCGTATTGAAGCCGTGGGCTTAGGCAAATTTTAAGCCGAAGGGCGTAGATTTACTACCGTGAGTTCAGTGGTTGAGAGTTTGTGAGTACGCCATGACAGAACCCCATCGCCCGAGGGTAAAATACGTCATCGGGCCTGACGGCAGCCCGTTAACAATTGCTGACCTGCCCGCGCCCGGCACCAAACGGTGGGTGATCCGCCGCAAGGCCGAAGTTGTCGCCGCAGTCCGCGGTGGCCTGCTTTCCCTCGAAGAGGCGTGCAGCCGCTATACGTTGACGGTCGACGAATTCCTGTCCTGGCAGTTCTCCATCGATCAGCATGGCCTGGCGGGCTTGCGGACCACCCGGATCCAGCAATATCGCCAGTAAGCGCTTCTGAACCAAAAGATTTGATGAAAACCGGCTTCGTTTTGCGAAGCCGTTTTTTTTCATGCCCGGAACTATTAGCGGCGCTTTAACGCCTGTTAACCATATCGAAACCATCCCCTAGGCAATAATTGCCCAGTCGGTCCCTGGGGCCGAATCCCTGGGGGCGGTTGGTGCAAAGTCTCGTTGCTTTCCTGAAAGGCCTTGGCGCGTCACGGCTGATGGCCATGGTCGCCGTGACCACCGCGCTGCTCGGCTTCTTCGCCTTCGTCATCATGCGCGTCACCACGCCGCAGATGACCACGCTGTTCACCGACCTGTCCTACGAAGATTCCTCCAGCATCATCAAGGATCTGGAGCGCCAGGCTATTCCTTTCGAGCTGCGCAATGAAGGCGCCGTCATCATGGTGCCGAAGGACAAGGTCACGCGTCTCAGGATGAAGCTCGCCGAGAGCAACCTGCCCAAGGGCGGCGGCGTCGGTTACGAGATCTTCGACAAGTCGGACGCACTCGGCACCACGAGCTTCGTCCAGAACATCAATCATCTGCGCGCGCTGGAGGGCGAACTCGCCCGCACCATCCGCGCCATCGACCGCATCCAGGCCGCGCGCGTCCATCTCGTGCTGCCGGAGCGTCCGTTGTTCGCGCGTGAGGCCCCGGAGCCGTCGGCCTCGATCGTGGTACGGGTGCGCGGCAGCCTCGAGCCCCAGCAGATCCGCGCGATCCGCCATGTCGTCGCTTCCGCCGTCAACGGCTTGAAGCCGCAGCGGGTGTCGATCGTCGACGAAGCCGGCCGCCTGCTTGCCGACGGCGCCAGCAAGGATCCGGAAATCGCCGTTGGCGACGAGCGCCGCACCGCGTTCGAAAAGCGCATGCGCAACGAAGTCGAGGCGATCGTCTCCTCGGTGGTCGGCCAGGGCCGCGCCCGCGTCCAGCTCACCGCCGACTTCGACTACAACAAGGTCACCCAGACCTCGGACAAGTTCGATCCCGAAGGCCGTGTGCTGCGCTCCAGCCA
This sequence comes from Bradyrhizobium sp., assembly GCF_036735945.1. GTDB lineage: Bacteria > Pseudomonadota > Alphaproteobacteria > Rhizobiales > Xanthobacteraceae > Bradyrhizobium. The sequence continues at coordinate 147,389 of NZ_DAINNI010000003.1, forward strand.
GACCCGCGAGGAATCCGCCGCCAGCGCCGGCGACGGCGGTCAGGTGACGGTCAACAACGAGTTGCCCGGCAACCAGGCCGGCGGCACCGCCACCGCCCGCGACCAGAGCAAGAAGAGCGAAGAGACCAACAATTACGAGATTTCCCGGACGACCAAGACCGAGGTCACCGAGGCCGGACGGGTCAACCGGATCTCGGTCGCGGTGCTGGTCGATGGCGCCTACGCCAAGAACGAAAAAGGCGAGATGGTCTATCAGGACCGCAGCAAGGAGCAGCTCGACCGCATCGCCACGCTGGTGCGCTCCGCGATCGGCTTCGACCAGAAGCGCGGCGACCAGGTCGAGGTCGTCAACCTGCGCTTTGCCGAAGCGCCGACCGTGCCCCCGGTTGTCGAGCCGGGCGGGCTGCTTGGCTTCCTGCAATTCACCAAGGACGACGTCATGCACGTCATCGAACTCGGCGTCATGATGCTGCTCGGCCTCGTGGTGCTGTTCCTGGTGATCCGGCCGCTGGTCAAGCGCATCCTGGCCGCAGAAGTCGTGCCTGGGCCGGCCGAACCGACGACCATGCTGATCGAGGGCAACGGGCCGAACGGAGAACTCGGCCCCAACCAGGCCTTGATCGCCGGCACCAGCGGCACCGCCCAGTTGATCGACGTCGCCCAGGTCCAGGGCCAGGTCCACGCCCAGGCCGTGCACCGGGTCGGCGAACTGGCCGAACGCAATCCCAACGAAACCGCATCCATCGTTCGGCAATGGCTGAGCGAAACCGCCGAGACCTGACATGCCCGCCGTACCGCAGCAACAAACCAGCAACGCCAACGACATCACGACCGTCATCTCGGCGCTGGCGAGCCGTCAGAGCGGCCGGCCCAAGAGCAAGCCGCTGAGCGGGCCGAAGCGCGCCGCGATCCTGATGCTGGCGCTCGGCGAGCAGTATGGCGGCAAGGTCTGGGCGCTGCTCGACGACGACGAGGTCCGCGAGCTGTCGATCCACATGTCGACGCTCGGCACCGTCGAGGCCGACGTGGTCGAGGACCTCCTGCTCGAATTCGTCTCGCGCATGTCGGCATCCGGCGCGCTGATGGGCACCTTCGACGCCACCGAGCGGCTGCTGCAGCAGTACCTGCCCTCCGAGCGCGTCAACGGCATCATGGATGAAATCCGCGGCCCCGCCGGCCGCAACATGTGGGAGAAACTCTCCAACGTGCAGGAAGAGGTGCTCGCCAACTATCTCAAGAACGAATATCCGCAGACGATCGCGGTGGTGCTGTCGAAGCTGAAGCCCGAGCATGCCGCGCGCGTGCTGGCGATCCTGCCCGAGGACCTCGCGCTCGATGTCGTCGGCCGCATGCTTAAGATGGAAGCGGTGCAGAAGGAGGTCATCGAGCGCGTCGAGCAGACACTGCGCACCGAATTCATGTCGAACCTGTCGCAGACCCGCCGCCGCGACGCCCACGAGGTGATGGCCGAAATCTTCAACAATTTCGACCGCCAGACCGAAACCCGCTTCATCACCTCGCTGGAAGAGGAAAACCGCGAATCCGCCGAGCGCATCAAGGCGCTGATGTTCACCTTCGACGATCTCATCAAGCTGGATTCCGCCTCGGCCCAGACCCTGATGCGCAACGTCGACAAGGACAAGCTCGGCATCGCGCTGAAGAGCGCCAACGAGGAGGTGCGCGGCTTCTTCCTCGGCAACATGTCGTCACGCGCCGGCAAGATGCTGATGGACGACATGGCCGCGATGGGACCGGTACGGCTGCGCGACGTCGACGAGGCGCAGGCGCTGCTCGTCAACCTGGCCAAGGACATGGCCGCGCGCGGCGAGATTACGCTGACCAAGAACCGCGCCGACGACGAGCTGGTGTACTGATGGCCGCGCCCGCAAAATTCCTGTTCGACACCGACTTCGCCGCCCCCGACAAGGCGCGCGAGCGCGCGGCAACCGCCGCCGAGATCGCGCAGAAGGTCGCGGAGGCCGAGGCCCGCGCCTATCGCGCCGGCTACGAGGCGGCGCAGCACGAAGCCAGGGTGGAGAGCGACCGCCGTTCAGCGCTGGCGCTGGAGGAGATCGGCATCACGATCAAGGGCATCGCCACGCGGATCTCCGGTATCGAGGCCAGGATGGAGACCGAGGCCGTCGAGGTCGCGGTCGCGGTGGCACGCAAGCTGTGCAGCGAACTGGTCGTCCGCGAGCCGCTCGGCGAGATCATGGCGCTGGTCAGCGACTGCTTCTCGCATCTGGTCGCGACGCCGCATCTCGTCGTTCGCATCAACGACCAGCTCTATGAAGCCGCCCGCGAGAAGATCGAACGGCAGGCGGCGCAGAGCGGTTTCGAGGGGCGGCTGGTGATCCTGGCCGAGCCCGCCATCGCCACCGGCGACTGCCGGATCGAATGGGCCGACGGCGGCGTGGTGCTGGAGCGTGCGGCCATTGAAACGAAAATCAGCGAACTCGTCGGACGCTATCTGGCGTCGCGCGATCAGGCGGGAGCGTAAGGGCCATGAGGACTGAACCATGAGTGACACCGACGGACAGGTACCGCTTCCCGACCTCAACTCCGCCGACGCGCCGCCGGTCGACGACCTCGCCTATAACGAGGACGAACAGGCCTCGCGCATCGCGGCCGATCTCGAGGCCGTGTTCGACGTGCCGGTGCAGGTCTCAGCCGTGCTCGGCCGCTCCAAGATGGACGTCGGCGAGCTCTTGAAGCTCGGGCCCGGCACCGTGCTCGAACTCGACCGCCGCGTCGGCGAAGCCATCGACATCTACGTCAACAACCGCCTGGTGGCGCGTGGCGAGGTCGTGCTGGTGGAAGACAAGCTCGGCGTGACCATGACGGAAATCATCAAGGCTGAACGCAGCTGACAATTTTGGCGATACGCGCCTGCAAGGCGCGAACAGACGGACAGGAGACAGATATGCGGCTTCTCATCGTTGGCACATTGAAGGGCCAGCTCACGACCGCCACCAAGATCGCGATGGCGAACGGCGCATCCGTGACCCATGCCGAAGCGATCGAACAGGCGATGGGCGTGCTGCGTGGCGGCAAGGGCGCCGACCTCCTGCTGGTCGATGTCGCCCTCGACATCCGCGACCTCGTGATGCGGCTGGAAGCCGAGCACATCCACGTGCCGATCGTGGCCTGCGGCATTTCCAACGACGCCCGCGCCGCGGTCGCCGCCATTCATGCCGGCGCCAAGGAATACATCCCGCTGCCGCCCGATCCCGAACTGATCGCCGCCGTGCTGGCGGCCGTCGCCAATGATTCACGCGACCTCGTCTATCGCGACGAAGCCATGGGCAAGGTGATCAAGCTGGCGCAGCAGATCGCGGGCTCGGATGCTTCGGTGATGATCACCGGCGAATCCGGCACCGGCAAGGAGGTGCTGGCGCGTTACGTCCATTCCCGCTCAGCCCGCGCCAAGCGCCCGTTCATCTCGATCAACTGCGCAGCGATCCCCGAGCATCTGCTGGAATCCGAACTATTCGGCCACGAGAAGGGAGCCTTCACGGGTGCCGTCGCCCGCCGCATCGGCAAGTTCGAGGAAGCCTCCGGCGGCACGCTGCTGCTCGACGAAATTTCCGAAATGGACGTTCGGCTTCAATCCAAGCTGTTGCGCGCGATCCAGGAGCGCGTGATCGACCGCGTCGGCGGCACCAAGCCTGTTACGGTCGATATCCGCATCATCGCGACCTCGAACCGCAACCTCTCCGACGCCGTGCGTGAAGGCACATTCCGCGAGGACCTGCTGTTCCGCCTCAACGTCGTCAACCTGAAGATCCCGCCGCTGCGCGACCGCCCGGCGGACATCCTCGAACTGGCGCAGCATTTCGCGAAGAAATACGCCGATGCCAATGGCGCGGCGCTGCGCCCGATCTCGGCGGAGGCGAGGCGCGTGCTGACCTCGAACCGCTGGCAGGGCAATGTCCGTGAGCTGGAAAACACCATCCACCGCTCGGTGCTGATGGCGCAGGGCGACGAGATCGGTCCTGACGCGATCCTCACGCCCGACGGCGACCGCCTCGACCTCGCCAAGACCCCGCCCGCGGTCGCGCATGCGACCTTTGCCGCCGAGCAGGTCACCCGCGCGCTGGTCGGCCGCACCGTCGCCGATGTCGAGCGCGACCTGATCCTGGAGACGCTCAAGCACTGCCTTGGCAACCGCACCCACGCCGCCAACATCCTGGGCATCTCGATCCGCACGCTGCGCAACAAGCTGAACGAATATGCCGACGGCGGCATCCCGATAACGCCCGCAGGCGCGGGCGAGCAGCAGCGGTTCATGACGGCGGGTTAGCCCGACTTCGCGGATTCGCGCCCGAAAACGCGAATTTTGAGATTTTTTGT
>NZ_DAINNI010000004.1:0-138594 GCF_036735945.1 Bradyrhizobium sp.
GTATCATCCCGATGTTGAATCATGACTCACTTCCCAGGGAAAGTGGGTACTAGTTGGCGACCGGCTTGTTCTTCGGCTGCGGGTTGCTCGCCAGCGGGGTCGAGAGCGGCACCGGTCCCGGGCTGGAGGACAGCACATCCGGCACCTTGGTCTGCACCGGCTTCAAGGCGCCGCTCTTGTCGGACTCGTCGAGGAACTTGTCGAGCATCGACTGGATCGAGGACTTGGCTGCCTCCGGTCCGGTGTCGCGCATGTCGTTATGCTGGAAGCCGGTATTCACGACGGTGATCCCGGCCTGCTCGCACTGCTCGTCGTCAGGCACGACGCCAGGGTCCGCCTTGAAATGCGTGTCCTTGGAGCGGAACGACAGGATCTTGAACTTGCCGTCGGTCAGGAACGGCACGCGCAGATTGTCCAGCGTCACGACCTTCTTGATCTCGTCGGGATACTCCTTGGCGAAATACATCGAGATGTCGCCGCCCATGGAGTGGCCGACCATCGTCACCTTGTCGTAGTCGGCATTGGGCTGAATCTTCTTCAATTCGTGAATGGCGAAATGGATATTGGCGACGCCGCGCTGAATCTGCGGCAGCCGGCCGACATAGGGCTCGCCGACCTTGGTCACCATCGGCGGGTCGGTCGGCAGATCGTGCTGCGGGCTGATCGCGAGATAACCGCGCCACGCGAAGACGTTTGAGAGGAAGGAGTACTCGGTATTCTTGACGGTATTGCCGTGGTTGAGGATCGCAACCGGCAACTTGATCAGGCCGGCATCGGCCTGCATTTCCTTGTCGCGACGGACCGCGATCGACACGGGGACGAGACGATTGTCGCGATCCGGATCGTGAAGCACGATGGTCTCATGACGGATCGCCCACTTGGTCGCGGTGACATACGCGACAGCGACCAGCACGGTGAGTGAAAGCAGAACGAGAATTCCACGTTTCATTGTCGTCCTCGCGCCCCCGTTAGGGGCCATCCCTGTTTGAGACTCTTCCGGTCTCCTGCCGATGATATATGTCACGTTGAGGTGACATAAAGGCCAAATCTTGTGTATTGACCGCCTGATCGTTGTGCGGCGCACCCATTTCCCGGGCACCGCTCAAATCCCGCAAATTGACCCCGTTTTTAGTTACGACGCCTTCCATCAAGCTTTGGTTCGATGGTTAGATAAAAGTCTAGTGAAAACGGGCATGCTGCCGGTCTGGTTCCAGCTTGCCGGCAGCCCGACAGGTGCAGAAATACCAATTGGCCGAAAAAGCTACGCCGCCGTGTAGATGACGAGCTTCAGCGCCGGGTCGTCATTGGCCTGAAAACTCACATACTCCAGCTTCAGCCGGCCCCTCTTGGGATGGATCAAGGATTTTCGTCCTGCCGCGGCCCCGCTGACGTCATGGGCCTCCCACCAGCCCGCAAATTCCGGGCAGCCCTCCCGCAGCCGCGCCAGCAGGTCGCGAAAGGCCGGATCGCCAGCCCAGAGGTCGTGCGTCGTCCGAAACTGCGCGACCATGCGCCTCGCCTCGTCAGCCCATGACGCGCCGAACAGCCGCCGCGTCGCAGGGTTGGTCAGCACCGACAGCAAGCTGTTGCGGTCGGCTTCCTCAAGCCGGCTGAAGGCAAAGATGTCGTCCGCCGCGGCATTCCAGGCGAGTACGTCCCAACGCCTCCCGGTAACGTAGGCAGGCAAATTGAGCTGCTCGACCGCGCGCAGGATGGCGGCCGGAACGATCTCGCGGACGAAGGCGCGCCGATCGGCATTCTGCGCAAGTTCGCGCAGATGCCGGTGCTCGGCCTTGGTCAGCCGCAGCGCGCGCGCCAGCGCGTCGAGGGTTGAAGCCGAGGGACTGACCGAGCGCCCCTGTTCAAGACGGATATACCAGTCGACGCCGATGCCGGCGAGTTCGGCCACCTCCTCGCGCCGCAGTCCCGGCGTGCGCCGGCGGCGGCCGTCCGGCAGGCCCACCGCCTTCGGCGTCAGCTTCTGCCGCCGCGACCGCAGGAAGTCGCCGAGTTCGCCTTGCCTTGAATCCATTGCCGACAAGGCCATGCGCGCGCTCCGCAACAGGGGTTTGGTAGTCCTAGGATAATACCAGGTCTTGTTGAGGCGGCGAAGCCTGCCGAGAATGCGGGTCACAACGAAATGAGGAGGCCCCATGAAAGCTGCCGTCCTGAATGCGTTCGGATCACCGCTTGCGATCGAAACCGTCCCCGAGCCGCGGCTCGGCACCGGCGAGGTCATTGTCGATGTCTCGGCGAGCCGCGTGCTGGCCTATGCCGGCGAGGTGCTGAGCGGGGAGCGAAAATACCTGATGGAACTACCGATGGTGCCCGGCCCCGGCGCGATCGGCCGCATCAGTGCCACCGGTCCCGATGCGACCCGCCTTCGCCCCGGCGACTGGGTCTATTGCGATCCGACGGTACGCTCGCGCGACGATGCGGTATCGCCCGACATCGCCCTGCAGGGCCTCACCGCCGGCAGCGAGGCCGGCCTGCCCCTGCAACGGTACTTTCACGATGGCGCCTGGGCCGAGCAGATCCGGGTGCCGACCGAGAACGCGGTGGCGATCGGCGACATCGCGGAGCAGGACGCCGCGCGATGGTGTGCGCTCGGCACCCTGCTCGTGCCCTATGGCGGCTTCCTGGCCGCGCAGTTGCAGGCCGGCGAGATCGTGTTGGTCAACGGCGCCACCGGCAGCTTCGGCAGCGCGGCGGTCGCCGCCGCCTTGGGCATGGGCGCGCAGTGCGTGGTCGCGACCGGACGTAACGAGCAGGTGCTGGCGGAGCTGTCGCGGCGGTTCGGCGGCCGCGTCCGGACCGTGCCGATGCGCGGCCAGGAGGCCGACGATCGCACGCGCATCCTGCAGGCCGCACCCGGCCCGATCGACTGCGTGCTCGACATCCTGCCGCCCGCGGCCAGCGCCGTGCAGGTACGGGCCGCGATCATGGCGGTACGGCCGTATGGGCGCGTGGTGCTGATGGGTGGCGTCGGCATGCTCGGCGGCGCCGGCCTCGATCTGCCCTACCCCTGGCTGATGCGGAACTGCGTCACCCTGCGCGGACAATGGATGTATCCGCCGCACGCGGCCACCCTGATGGCCGGCCTGATCCGCGCCGGCCTGGTCGACCTCGATCAGTTCGAGGTCACCGCGTTCGGCCTCGACCGCGCCAACGACGCGGTCGCGCATGCCGCCGCTAACTCGGGCCCCTTCAGGATGACGGTGATCCAGCCGCGATAGGCCGGCCAATCGGATCAGGCGCTGATGATGTCGCCAAAGATGTCATGGATTTCGAGCGGCTTGTCGACCTGGGTGAACCACTCGGCGCGGTTGGCGGCGCGGCGACGGCCGCGCTCGTCGAGCGGCAGCTTGAGCTGGCGCAACAGGCTGGTCACTTCCTCGCGCGCCGTCACATGGCCGAGGCTGGGCCGCGTGCCCAGCGTCGCCTCGTCGATATCATCCAGCGCCGTCAAGCCGCGCGGGAAGAACTCGCGGTAGACCACCCGCTCGGCAAAACCGTCGATCGAACGGAAACCGAGCCGCAACGAAAGGTCCTTCAGGCTGTCGGCGACGAGCTGCTTGTTGCGCGAGCCGATCATCGACAGGCGGTTGCGGACCACGATCCAGTCGGTGGTGGCGCCGTCGAGCTGGCGGCGCTTGCGCCTGCTATCGCGGACCATCTCCGCATAATGGCTCTCGCCGATCACTGTATAGGTCGCGGGATCGACGGTTCCGAGCACGTCGAAATCCAGGAAGCTGTCGTTGATCGGGGTCACCAGCGTATCGGCCATCGAATGCGCCAGCCGCATCAGGTAGGAGTCCGACCCCGGCGTATCGATGACGATGAAATCGAAGGCGCGCTCGACCGTAGCCACCGCCTCGGCGAACTGCTGGAACTCGGAGTTTTCATTGTCGGCGATCTGCATGGTGTCGCCGAGCTTGATGCAGTAGTGCACCGGGATTTCGAGATCGAGGCCGGTGCGGCGCGCCCACGCGCTGCGATTGGCGATGTAGCGGGTGAAACTTTGCTGGCGGCAGTCGAGGTCGATGGTGGCGACGCGCTGTCCGGCCTTCAGCAACGCAACAGCAATGTGCAGGGCGGTGGTGGATTTCCCGGATCCGCCCTTCTCGTTGCCGAGCACGACGACATGCGCCGAACCCAACTGACCCTGACTCGCTTGAACCAACATGACTCACCCCGCAAGTTATCTTCAAATCACGCGCGACTGCGCGTCAAGTGAAATGCGCGACGACGCATTCAAATCGCTCGCGGTGTGTCTTAATCATGAATCCCCTCGCCGCGGATTTCGTTCCGTCACAGCGATCAGGCAGCAGCAAACAGAGGGCGCGCAGTGTTGGCGCAGGGCCGCCGCAGGCTTGCCAGGACTGCCGCAGGCTTGCCATGTCCGCGCAACCTTGGCGGCAATGCTCTGGCCTTATAAGGTCGGCCCGCCCGCCGAACGATCGGGGCCGTGAGCCCCTCGCCCCCGTCACCCGTTGCAAGAGACCGAAGCCAGATGTCGCGAAGTCCCGTGATCGTCCGTACCGTTCCCGCATTGCGTCGCGCCATCGAGGCCTTGCGCGCCCGAAAGGCTGAAGTCGCGCTGGTGCCGACCATGGGAGCGCTTCATGACGGGCATGTGTCGCTGGTTCGGCTCGCCAGGCGCCGCGCGCAGAAAGTCGTCGTCTCGATCTTCGTCAACCCGACGCAGTTCTCACCGACAGAGGATTTCGGTTCGTACCCGCGCACCTGGAAAGCCGACCTCGCCCGGCTGACCGAGGAGAAAGCCGACCTGGTCTGGAATCCGGACGTCAAGGCGATGTACCCGGAGGGCTTCGCCACCAGGATCGTGCCGGAGGGTCCGGCGACCGCCGGGCTGGAGGACCGTTTCCGGCCGCACTTCTTCGGCGGCGTCGCCACCGTGGTCGGCAAGCTGTTCACGCAAGTCAGGCCCGATTTCGCGATCTTCGGCGAGAAGGATTTCCAGCAATTGCGGGTGGTGACGCAGATGGCCGCCGACCTCGACCTTGGCGTCAAGGTGATCGGCTCGCGCACGGTGCGCGAGCGCGACGGGCTCGCGATGTCCTCGCGCAACGTCTACCTGTCGACCGGGGAACGGCAGATCGCGCCGACGCTCTATCGGGCGATGAAGGACAGCGCCCGGCGGCTCAAGGCCGGCGAGGATGTCGAGGCGGCGATGGCGGCCGGCCGCCAACAGATCGCCGCCGTGGGCTTCGCGCTGGACTATTTCGAGGCCCGCCACGCCGCGACGCTGGCGCCGATCGGGTCGCTGAAAGAAGGACCGGTGCGTATCCTTGTTGCCGCCAAACTCGGCAAGACGCGCCTGATCGACAATATCGGCGTGTAGCCGTGCAGCCGGGCGCCGGCGCGCCGCCCCCGGTCAGAGCAGCCCGAGATCGCGCAATTCGCGCCGCATCGGCTCCGGCATCGCCGCCACGCCGGCGGCGGAGGACCTGGAAAGGTCCGGCGGCACGGCATCCTCGGCCAGATAGCGCCAGCCCTGGAACGGGCGCATCGGCCGCGGCGAGACAGCGAACACCTTCGGCTGCATCACGAGGCGGCACCGTCCGATCCCATCCTTGTCGCGGAACGGCTCGATCGCGATGATCTTCTCGCGCGCGGCGATTTCGCCCTTGATCACCCAGTACAGCGAACCGCCGGCAAGGAGTTCCTCGTCGCGCTTCGGCGTCATACGGGTGATGTGGACGTGGCGAAGCGGCAGGCCCTTTTTCCTGGCGGTCGCCATGCGCTCGGCAACCCAGCCTTTGAGTTCCTTGACCGACTCGCAGCCGACGGCAAGCTTGATGAGATGAAGCGGCATGATCACGCCGATGTAGCGGGCCGTGCGCGCTTTGAAAAGATCACTCCCTGTGGAGATCACTGCTCATTGTCGGCGCTCGCAGCCGCCGGAGTTGATGGTGCGAGCTGGACCGGCGCGGTGGACGGTCGCTTCGGCGCCGGCGCCGACTTCCTGGCGGCGGCCTGTGCGGGAGGTGGCGGCGTTGCCGGACGCGGGGCGGCCTGTGTCGCCGGCGCAGCAATGGCGGGTGGAGACGGCTTCAGCGGCGGCTCGGGGTTCATGATGCTGACCGCCGGCGTCGAGGCCGAGGTCGGGAATTCGGCATTGGTCGGCTTGCCTGTCGGCACCGATGCCGGCAGCGCCGCCATCATGCCGTTCGCGGCTTGCGACGGCGCATTCCACGCCGCGGCATAGCGCATGACGAGGGTTTCGTAGACGCGGTCTTCCATGTTGGTCGCAATCTGGCGTGTCTCGGTGAGCGAGCGGAACGCGCGGCAGGACGACGGCGTGCAGCGATCGCGCACCGCCAGCACATAGGCCATCAATCCATAACGGTCGCGCTCGACGGCGCGGCGCAGCGCCAGCAGGTCGGAGCCCGCACCCTTGTTCGCGGTGGCGACATCGCCAAGCGAGGTCAGCAGGGTGATCTGCGAGGCAGCATAGGCGACGGCTGCGGCGACCGACTCGGCGGAGCCGAACAGCACCTTCTCGCACGCGGCCAGCACGGCATCGCCGGCGAGTTCGTCGATGCAGGAAAGCTGCGGCAACGGCGCAGTCGCCGTCTGGACCGGACGCGCCTCCACCGGCTGGGCGACCGTCGCCGGGCCGAAGCCGCGCAACGCCACTGCGCCGGCGATGCCGACCACGAACAGCGTGATCAGCGCCAGCACGCCGTTGGCCACGGATCTCTCCGAACGCAGCAGCGTGACGAGCACGACCAACCCGACAAACCCGGTGGTGGCCAGCGTCAGGTAAAGTGGAAGGTTCGGCGAGCGCCAGATGTGATCCAGCGAGGCAGCCCAATCCCAGTTCATGCAGTATCCCTTACGCAGCAATCATACAAAGCCGAAACACGAATGCGTCTTTCCCGCATTCGCTTTTCGGCAGAATGGTTTTGCGAACGGGGCCTTTTGACGGCGCTACAGATCGAACTACGTCAGCAGGCTAATTGCACACTACTGTGTCAGGAAATCGCGAGCTGGCTTTCCTTGGCGACCCGTTCGAAAGCTTCGGTCGAGCTTTTGATGCGATACTGGCAGTCGTCGCCATCGGTCGGCAGTAGCCGGACGACCTCATAGGTGCCGCTGGCGGCCGGACGGGCGACGTTGCTGGCAGTAAAATAGACAGTCTCTCCAACGGAGTACTTATGCTTCAACGCCCTCTCCATTACGCAAGAACGCCGGCCGCGCTCACGGTCCCGCTAGCTTTCGGCCGACTTGAGAACCCTGCGGCAACCTAGCACAGCCGCCTTGCCAAAAGCCAGCAGCTTCGAGGCATGGCAAGCACGCAAATTCCGCATATTTTTCAGTGTGGTATGCGTGCAATCCTAGAGGTTCCCTGGAAACCGCGGGGGCCGGCCCGGAGCCGGGTTGTCCAATATTGGACACCCATCGGAGCCCCGCCGCCCCGCCCTGCGCGATCAGACGGTTTCGAAGCGCTCGATCACCAGGGTCTCGGCAAGGCCGGCGCGGGTCCACTCCTGAAACGCCGGCAACGACGTCATCGCATCGTAATATGTCGCGCCCCTCCCTGCACCTCGATCGCATAGGTGCGGAAGCGGTGCACCACGGGCGCAAACATGGCGTCCGCCGCGCCGAACGCACCGAACAGGAACGGCCCCTCCTTGCCGTAACGGCTGTGGCAGTCGGCCCAGATCTCCTGAACGCGCGCGATGTTGGCCCGCGCATCATCCGACAGATCGACCGCGCCAACCGGCCGGTGCAGGTTCATGCCGCATTCATTGCGCAGCGGCATGAAGCCCGAATGCATCTCCGCCGACACCGAACGCGCATGCGCGCGGCGGGCTCGATCCTGCGGCCACAGCCTCGCATCAGGATATTTCTCGGCGAGATATTCCATGATCGAAAGCGAATCCCACACCGTGACCTCGCCGTCGATCAGCGCCGGCACCTTGCCCGAATCCGAAAAGCTCAGGATGCGGTCCTTGTCGGCCGTGTCGTTGGTGTAGAGCGGGATGAACACTTCCTCGAAGGGGATGTCGTTGGCGCGCAGCGCCAGCCACGGCCGCATCGACCATGAGGAATAGTTCTTGTTGCCGATGACCAGTTTCAACATTTGCGGGGGACATCCTGTTGGAACCGGCATCTTGCCATAGTGCTCCGCACGCGTTCAACCTGTACATCACGATGCCGCACGCCATTATCGGGGATGCCGCACATGGCCGCCTATTGGGTCGATATCGCCGCCGTCGCATTCTTTGTCGCGGAGTGGCTGGCTTACGGCTTTACGCTCGAGCACACCGCTTACGGCCGCGACAGCCTGTCGGCACGGATGAATGCCTATCGCGAGGTCTGGGTGCGCAACATGCTCGATCGCGAGGCCCGCATGGTCGACATGCAGATCATGGCCTCGCTGCAGAACGGCACCGCCTTCTTCGCCTCCACCAGCCTGATCGCGATCGGTGGTGCGCTGGCCTTGCTGCGCGCCACCAACGACGCGCTCGCCGTGCTTCGCGAGTTGCCGGTGGATCTCACCCCCTCGCCGGCGCTGTGGGAGATCAAATGCGTCGGGCTGATCCTGATCTTCATCTACGCCTTTTTCAAATTCGCCTGGTCGTATCGGCTGTTCAACTATGTCGCGATCCTGCTCGGCGCGATGCCGCCCTCGTCGCAGCGCGATACGGCGGAAGCGGAAACCCATGTGATGCGCACGACCCGCCTGTTCGAGGCGGCGGGACGGCACTTCAACCGCGGCCAGCGCGCCTTCTTCTTCGCACTCGGCTATCTCGGCTGGTTCGTCAGCCCGTGGGTGTTGCTGGCGACGACCGCGCTCGTCGTTGTCGTCACCTGGCGGCGGCAGTTCGCGTCAAACGCCTGGCGGGCGATGGGGAGCTAGACTAAGACGCACTAAGACGCGTTGAAATCCTGCGGGGTAAAGCTGAGGTCGATCACCTTCCATTCGCCGTAGCGGTCTGCCGGCAGCATCGCGTAGGGCTGGCACGCCTGCAACGCACGGATGGCGCCCTCCATCAGCAACGGTCCCTTCATGGACGCGCTGGCCTCGATCAGGATCGGTTCCGCCGCCAGCCTGCCGTCCGGTGTCATCAGGATGCGCAGCTTGACCCTGACGTCGTCGCTGCTTGCCAGCGACGCCGGCAGTTTCGAACAGGTCCTGAGGTGCCGACGGAATTCCGCAACGACGCTGCTCGATATGTCGGCAGCCTCGGTCGCCGGCCCGTCGAAGGCGTCATCGCCCTTGCCCTGCGCTGGCGCGGATGCCGGCGGCATGGGAGACAGGTCGGGCGGCAGGCCAAGCAGCACCTGATATTTGATCGAGATATCCGGCTCGGGCGGCTTGTAGGCCGGCGCCGCCGGCTGTGGTGGCGGCTGGACAGCCGGCCGTGGCTGGGCTGCGGGCGGCGTGGCGAGCGCCGCCTGCTTCTGCGGTCGCGCGTCAGGTGCAGGCTGTTGTTGAGGGGCCGGCGGGGGTACGGCAGCAGGTTTTTCAGTCGCGGCAAAATCGAGCGGTGGCGTCGGTTCCGGCCTGGTCTCGGCTGCCTGTTGTTCAGCCGGCTGTTCGGGAATGTCCTGCGGCGTCACAATCTCGACCGGGACCTGCTCGGCAGTGACAGCGCCGAACGGATGCACGTCGGAAAACAGCAGCAGCAGCGTCAGCAGCGACACATGCGCGACCGCCGACGCCGTGATGTCAGGAGATATGATCCGCCGCAATTCCATCGCTTCGGAACGTTGCTGGAAATTCAATTCCTGCCAGCATAGCGTCGGCGTGCGCGGCCGCTCAATCCCATTTCGGCGCGAAACCGGCATCCGTCAGCCTGCCGCCGGCCGTGCCCATGGCGGAAATCTCCTGCATGTCCTCATCCGACAGTTCGAAATCGAAGATCTCGATGTTCTCGGAGAGCCGCTCGAGTTTCGACGTGCGCGGGATCGCCGCCACGCCCTGCTGGACCAGCCAGCGCAGGCCAATTTGCGCCGCCGTCTTGCGGTAGCGATCGCCGATCCGCAGCAGCGCGCGGTCGTTCTTGATGCGGCCCTTGGCGAGCGGATTATAGGCCACCAGCGCCATGCCGTGACGGGCACTGGCCTCCATCACCCTGGCCTGGTCGAGATAGGGATGATACTCGACCTGGTCGCACACCAGCGGCTCCGGACACGAGGCCACCGCCTCCTCGATCAGGGCCACGGTGAAATTCGACACGCCGATATGCCGCGCGAGCCCCTGTCGCTTGACCCGCGCCAGCGCACCCAGCGTCTCGGATAACGGTATGTGCGGGTTCGGCCAGTGCAGGAGCAAGAGGTCGACCTCGGTCAGGCGCAGCCGCACCAAGCCCTCCTTGGCGGAACGTTCGAGATCGTGGGGCGCGAAATGCGAGGGCCATATCTTGGTAGTGAGAAATATCTGGTCACGCTTCACGCCGGAGGCGCGCAGGCCCTCGCCGACCTCGCGCTCGTTGTCGTACATCTGCGCAGTGTCGATGTGGCGATAACCGAGCCGCACCGCCTGCTCGACGATGCGCGCGCAGGCGCGCCCGCGCAATTCCCAGGTGCCCAGCCCGATCGCTGGAATCCTAGCGCCTTTGGCTTCCACAAACATCATTGGTTGCATCCGCGAGTTCAGCCCCATTATGGGCTGCGGAAGCGGCGATGCCAACAGACAGCGCTCCAGGGCAGCGCTGCGTCGAAAGCAGGCTTAAGCGGGCGACGGCTCCGCAGCCAGTGCCTCGAAAACCGTTTGCGGCGAGTGGGCGATCACCGCGAGCAACGCCCGCGCCGGTCCGCGGGGGACACGCTTGCCCTGCTCCCAGTTCCTGATCGTCTCCACGGGCACGCCGAGCCGCGCCGCGAATTCGAGTTGGGTGAGCTGGGCCCGGCGGCGCAGATCGCGCACCGCAGGCAGCGGCGCGGTTTCGTTGGGAGCCCCGGTCGGTGCCTCCGGCATGACAGGCGCAAGCGGGAATTCCTGCCCGTCGCGCAGTTCGACGATCCGTCCGTCCGCTTTCAGCCGCAAGCGTTGCATGTTGACCTCGTGAGCCAACATCATCGGACAACCGCCTTAAGAGGCGATTAACGATAAATAAGGCGCTACTTCAGCCCGAACCACAGCGTGGCGATGCCGAGGAACGAGAAGAAGCCGACCACGTCGGTGATGGTCGTGACGAAGGTCCCGGACGCCACCGCCGGATCGGCGCGGACCCGCTCCAGCACCATCGGGATCAGGATGCCGCCGAGCGCCCCGGCGACGAGGTTGCAGATCATGGCAAGGCCGATCACGATGCCGAGGCCCGGGATCTTGAACCAGGCCACCGCGGCGACGCCGGTGATGACGGCAAAGGCCAGCCCGTTGACGAGGCCGACCATCGCCTCGCGCATCACGACGCGCCACGCATTGTTGGAGCCGAGCTCGCGGGTCGCCAGCGCCCGCACCGCCACCGTCATGGTCTGGGTCGCGGCGTTGCCGCCCTGGCTCGCGACGATCGGCGCCAGCACTGCAAGCGCCACCATCTTTTCGAGTTGGCCTTCGAACAGGCCGAGCACGGAGGACGCCAGGAACGCCGTCGCCAGATTGACCAGCAGCCAGTTGAAGCGGGCGCGCGCGATGGTCCAGACATTGTCCGACAATTCTTCGTCGCTGGTGACGCCGCCGAGCGCCTTGAGATCCTCGTCCGCCTCTTCCTCGATGACGTCGACGACGTCGTCGATGGTGATGACGCCGACCAGGCGATTGGTGGTGTCGACGACCGGCGCAGCGACCAGGTTATACTTGCCGAACATCCGCGCGACCTCTTCCTGGTCGTCCAGCACCGAGACGCGGCGACGGTCCTCCTCGACGAGGTCAGCGAGTTGCACCGGGCGGCGCGCCCGCAGCAGCGTGTCGAGCGAGACCGCGCCCTGCCAGTGGCTTTCCGCATCCACCGCGTAGATTTCGTAGAAGCGGTCGGGCAGATCGGGGGTGTCGCGCATGTAGTCGATCGCCTGCCCCACGGTCCAGTCCGGCGGCACCGCGATGAACTCCGAGCTCATCCGCCTCCCTGCGGAATTCTCCGGATAAAGCAGGCTGCGCTCCAGCGGCTCGCGCTCGGCCGGCGGCAGCTTGTCGAGGATCTCCTCCTTGTCCTCCTCGTCGAGGCCTTCGAGCAGTTCGACAGCGTCGTCGGATTCCAGCTCGCGGACGCCCTCCGCGACCGTCTCCGGTTCGAGTTCCTCGAGGATTTCCTCGCGGACGGCGTCATCGACCTCGTTCAGCGCCGAGAAGTCGAAATCGGTGCCGGTGATCTCGACGAGGGTGACGCGATCCTCGGGCTCGAGCGCGGCGATCAGATCGCCGAGATCGGCCTCGTGCAGCTCCGCGACCACCTCGCACAGCAGTGGCCGGTCGGCGGCGTGGATCGCGCGCGATATCTCCTCGACAAACTCGTGACGGAGCTGCCCCTCCTCGTCCCGCATCAACGGGCGGTCGAGCACGGCGCCGGATGCCGACAGCGCCTCGGCTTGGGCAACGTCGATATTCTCGGCCATGCCACGCCTCGCCCGGTTTGACAGATGGAGGGAACTTGTCTGAGTTACCTTGCACGCTTACCCAATCGGCAACACGGAGCGCAATGCCAAATATGTCGAACCGAAATGACCCGATGTCTTAGTGCGACGCTGCGCTCGGCGCTCGCGGCATGGATGAGTTTCGTTGCCGCGGCAGAAGCCGCCGAATGTCCCCGCAAGGATGCGCTCGGGACCTCGCGTGTTCTCACCGTGGACGCTGCGACCTTTCCGCGCGTCGGCCTCAAGAGCTTTCCCCAGACGCTGCCGCTGGAAGACCGCGAGGTGGTGCTGACCTTCGACGATGGGCCATGGCCGCCCACGGACAAGAAGGTCCTTGCCGCGCTGGCGCAGGAATGCGTGCGCGCCACCTTCTTCCTGATCGGAAGGAACGCCTCGGCGCATCCCGAACTGGTGCGTCGGATGGCCGCCGAGGGCCACACCGTCGCGCATCACACTTTTGCCCACCCCAACCTGAAACATATGAAGCCGGAGGCGGCGATCGGCGAGATCGACAAGGGCATCGCCGCGGTCGAAGCGGCGCTGCACGGGACCGCCAGCACGACCCCGAGCACGCCGTTCTTCCGCTTCCCCTATTTCGAAATGTCTCCGGCCGCACTGGATATCCTGCAGAAGCGCGGCATCGCCGTGTTCGGCGCCGATCTCTGGGCCAGCGACTGGAATCCGATGACGCCGGCGCAACAGTTGACGCTGCTCACCGAGCGCCTGCAGGCGGCCCGCAAGGGCATCATTCTGCTGCACGATCCGAAGGCGCAGACGGCGTCGATGCTGCCGGCCTTCCTGCGCTACCTCCGCGACAATCACTACCGCGTCGTCCACCTGGTTCCGGCAAATGCCAAAAACGTGTCCGGCAAAGCACATTAGATCACTAAGTTTTTGATAGGCTCCGTTCTATCGTCCGGATCACGCTACCCGTCCCAATTAAGTCTGGAATTCAGACGATTAACGCTGCATTTAAGGCGCCAATTGTGGGCGTTGCGTGCTGCTGGAATGAAGCCGGGGTTCAATGATCGCTAGCGCATTTGCGGAACTCAAACGGCGTCCCTGGAGCGCCCTGTGTGTCGGAGCATTCGCCTCCGTGGCCGCACAGGCCGCATTGGCGGCTGATTGCCCGGGTCATCCCGACGCCATCGGCACCTCGCGCACCATCGTGGTCGATCCGCGCGCCCATCCGATCATCGGCACCATGCAATATCGCAAGACGCTGCCGCTCGCCGATCATGAGGTGGTGCTGACCTTCGACGACGGCCCGCTGCCGAAATACAGCAACGAGATCCTCGACATTCTCGCCGCCCATTGCGCCAAGGCGACCTTCTTCATGGTCGGACGCCAGGCCAATGACAGCCCCGAAGGCGTCCGCAAGGTGCGCAATGCCGGCCATACGGTGGCCACCCACACCCAGAACCATCCGATCGGCATGGATCGCCTGCCGCTCGAACGTTCCAAACAGGAGATCGAACAGGGGATCGCGTCGGTGACCGCGGCGCTCGGCTCCGCGCCGGCGCCGTTCCTGCGCATTCCGGGCCTGCGACGCAACGACGGGATCGAGGAATTTGCCGCGTCCAAGGGGCTTCAGCTCTGGAGCGCCGACTTCCCCGCCGACGACTGGCGCGACATTTCCGCCAACCGCGTCTACGAACTCGCGATGCAGCGGCTGGAAAAGAAGCGCAAGGGCATCCTGCTGCTGCACGACATCCAGCCGCGCACCGTCGCGGCGCTGCCGCGGATCCTGCGCGAGATGAAGGCGCGCGGCTATCGCATCGTCCATGTGGTGCCGGCGACGGCTGAGCGGCCGGCGACGCCGAGCGAGCCGCCGCAATGGCAGTCGCGCCCGGCCCCCGACCTGGTGGCGACGGCGCGCTGGCCGAAGGTTCCGAAATTCGCCTTTGCCGGCGGTCCGCCGCTTCCCGTCCCGGCCTTCTCCAATCTCGATTGGCACACCACCAACCTCGGCGCGCCGCGCCGCGGGCGTGGCGTCCCCCTGCCGCCGGTAGCGCCCTGGCCGCGGCAGACCGCGTTGCCGCCGGCCAATACGCTGGCCGCGCTGCCTGCACCGGCAGAAAACGTTTTCAGAATCCCGGAAGGGGCGCTGGTCAGCCTGATGGCTTCGTTCGCACGCGGCGGGCCCGTTGCGCAGGCACGATCAACGGAGGTCTCGGCAAAGCTTGGCGGCAAGTCCCGCCCCGCCCGCGCGGCCACAACCCCGCCGCCGGCAACCGCCGGACAGGCCGCCCTGGGGGCACAGGGCGCCGGCGGAGCTGCCGCAAAGCCGGCGGTCCCGGCCAAACGGAATGGGCGCTCGGTTCACGTCGCCGGCCTGAAGAAGCGTTGAGATGGTTGCGGCCCGATCGGGTCAGGACCGCGTGGCAACGAACTATCTCGAATGACTTTCGCGGCGAGCCCCCCGGTCCGGCCGGCATTCGGACAACAGCTCAGTTGGCGACGACCTTGGCGATGCAGAGCAGCATGACGATGGCGAGAAACAGTAGATCGATATAGGCCTTCATCTCGCCGGCATGGCGCAGCGCGGTGACGTCGGTGATCACCTGCTTGCGCGTCGAAGTCGAATTCGGCCCCTCGCCTACTGCACCCACCAGGCGGCGCGCCTCCAACTCCAGCCGCTCGATGCGCTGAAAGAAGTTGAACGACCGCAGCGCGGACGCCGCATGCATGCCGGCGTAGATCAGCACGAGAATCGCGACCACCACGCGGTGCTGATACTGTTCAAGGAAATTCAGAGCGAGATAGACCAGCGCCAGAAACACGAAGTTGGACAGGAAGCGATAGGCGTAGCTCAGAAACTGCATGGAAGGCTCCGGGGTAGTCTGGAAAGCTCCGAGCCGGGCAATCAGGAGCCGGCGGCCTTTGTCAGCTTACGCCGATCGTGCGAGGTAAGGGTACCAACGCGCCGCATGCAGCAAAGGATTCACGGGTCGTGTCATTGCGGACACGAAAAATTCCCGCAGACCGATCATGGCGGCCCGAAGCTCAACTTTACGGCTGCAATACCCACCCGTCGCATTGCGCAAGCATACGCTACAAACGACAATCTACCTGGCCATCGCACAAAGAAGACCCGCCATTTGCGGCGGGTGCGAGTCCTAGGGAGGAGCTATAAACTAAGCCGATTCGCGGCACCGGCATGTGCCGCAATTGACACACGCCAGCTTGAAGAACATGGCCTCCCGGCGCGGCGGTAAACTTGAGGGGCGGTAAACTTGGGGGGCCTTAAACCCGGTGTTTCAGATCACGGCGACAGTGCCTTGCCGTCGATCATCTTGAGCTTGACGCTCTCGCAGGTCTTCCGCACCTGCTCGGTCATGATCGCGCACTCTTCGATACGCTTGAAGATCTTCTTGGCTTCCTCCCGGTAGGAGGCTGCGGTATCGCGCACGAAGGCAATGGCATTATGCACTTCGGCGGTCATTGCCTCGCACCTCTTCGCTGCGCCGATCAGCTCCGTTCCCATGGCCTCGATTTCCTTGGCGGCGGCTTCATAGTCGCGCACCACAGCCTCGGCCGTCAGCGCGCCGACCCGCGTAACGCCCTCTTCATGCACGACATAATCCGGCATCGCCCCCGAAGGAGGCGGAGCCGTCCTGATCGCTGGAAGGCTCGCTACGACATCCTCTTCAAGCTTGGCCAGGTCCAGCGGCGCGGTTCTATGAAGTCGTTCAATGCTCGCCATAGGCAATCTCCCTAACTCAAAGAACAACCCCCAAGCGGGCAAGCATGGCGACCGATTCGTGGCGAAATCCTGAGTCGAAGAAAGCGGCGACAAGGCGAAGATGTGATGAAGAGAAAGCCGCGCCGCCGCAGGAGTTAATCCCGCCAGGGCGCATCGGACCGCGCGTGGCCCGCTTAATCGGCGCTTAACGGTTTTGCGCCAATGATCGACGTTCCAGCGCAACATCTCTCTAGCCGCAAGAATTGCGGGCCACTCAACCTCTTCAGGAGGATCGATTGAGGACGCTTGTCATTTGCGCGCTGACTACGACCCTGGTCGGTTGCAGCAGCCAACCGCCAACACAATCATCATGCGTTGGCCTGAACCCGTTTGCCTGCATCGCCGCGGTCGATGTGCCGATTGAACCTGTCGGATACGACGACCCTTCCGCCACCGCGAAGCCCGTACCCGCCGTTGCCCGGCGCGGAGACGGACCTCCCCGGCCTCATGTCGAGCGCGCCGTCCATCGGGCGCCGAAGCCCACCAGGGTGGCGAAGGCCGCGCCTGCCGTGCCCCTGCCCCTCCCTTCTCCGCAGACGAACCAGCAGACCACAGGCAATGCGGCTGCTTCGGTTGCTGCGCGTGCAGGCGCCGCCGATCCGCCTTCGACGACCGACGCTCCGCAAACCCGCACGACGGAGCAGCAGGTGGCCGCCGCCTCGGCCGTCGCGGAACGAATGTCGGCACCGACACTGGATGCGTCGATGGACGCGATGGTGGCCATCGTGGTCGCCGACCCCGGCATCAAATCGGTCGCCCACCTGGCCGGCAAGACAATCGCGATCGATGATAGATATTCGGAGTCGTCGATCAACCGGGTCCGGACCGCAATGGAAACGGCCGGCGCGGTCGACGTCCAACTGAGCAAGGGCCAAAGCACGGCGATCAGTCGGCTGGTCGGCAAGGAAGTTCAGGCCGCCGTCGTGGGATTGGTGTCCATCAGCTCCGCGGACAGTTATCCTGAGCTTCCCCACTTGCAAGTCTACCGGATCCGGCTCTCGCCTCGATCCACGGGCAAGGAGCCGTAACCGGCGGCAGCTCAGTCGTAGTTTCAGGAACCGGCGGCGAGGAAGCATCTGCTCGCCAATTGAAATGCGCCCGCGGGATCAAGGAGCCATCCCGCAAATTGATTTGTCAGGAGTAATCCATTTCACACTTCGATCTCGTTACGATGTGCAATCCTTGACCTTACCCAAGGAACTTCCGCAACCTGATTGTCGAGGCAGGCAAAGCATATTGTTGGCTCGCCTTAGCGGCGACGTGTAGCTCCTCCCCGCTTCAACGCAACGCTTACGCAAAACTGGATTTTCGTTCTACTTCATTCGACACGTAGCTTGTTGAGCGCCCGTCAGCACACGTCTTAAGGGGCTCGTATGTACGATTTGTTCATGAGCTATCACTGGCTCGATCGCGTCGCGGTCGAGGAGGTCGCGCGCTCGCTGCGGGAGCGCGGCGTAAAGCCCTTTTTGGACCGATGGTACCTCGTTCCCGGACGCTCCTGGGTTGGAACTCTGGAGAAAGAACTCGCGAATTGCAGAGCAGTGGCGATTTTCATCGGGCCGCAAGGCATGGGCCGGTGGCAGCAGAGAGAAAGAGAATACGCGCTCGATCGCCAAACTCGGGATGAGAATTTTCCTGTCATTCCCGTCCTTTTGCCGGGAGCCGATCCTGCGCTCGGCTTTCTCTCCCTCAACACCTGGATTGATTTACAAAAAGGCACGACGCGTGAGGCTATCGAGAATCTTGCCGCAGCCATGCGCGGTGAGACGGTGGATCCCGACCAAAACGGACGATCTGGTTCGGGAACGCCCGCCATGTGTCCCTTCCGGGGTCTGCGGCCGTTCCGGGAAGAAGACCAGCCGTTCTTCTGTGGTCGTGAGGCCTTCACGGGCATCCTCGAAGCGGCGCTAGAAAAAAGCAATCTTGTTGCCGTGGTCGGAGCCTCGGGTAGCGGCAAGTCATCGGTAGTTCGCGCGGGTCTTATTCCCCGGCTCCGGCGAAAGAGCAATTGCGTGTGGGATGTGGTCGTCACGCTTCCGCAGGAGCGGCCGTTTCACTCTCTCGCCGCCACGTTCCTGCCGCTGCTCGAGCCCGAACTCTCCGAGGTCGATCGATTGAGGGAAATCGAAAAGCTTGCCGGCGCACTGAGTAGTGGAGAAATTCAGCTACGCTCAATCGTCTATCGTGCTTTGGAAAAACAGCCCGGTACCGATCGGCTGCTTCTATTCGTCGATCAATGGGAGGAACTGTACACGCTGTGTCGCGATGAGGCGATCCGGCATAGCTTCATTTCACAATTAATGGAGGTCCTGGAATCTGATCGTATGTCCCTGGTATTCACGCTACGCGGCGACTTCTATGGCCACGCGTTGGCGGATCGGCGCTTGTCCGACCGACTCCAGGATCGCGTGGTGAACATCGGTCCAATGACCCACGAAGAGTTGCGGAGTGCCATTCGGGAACCTGCCGAAAAGGTCGGGCTACGATTTGAGGACGGATTGATCGACCGAATCCTGGAAGACGTTGGCCAGGAACCGGGCGCCCTTCCCCTCTTGGAATTCCTGCTCAGTGAATTGTGGGAGAAGCGGCATAATGGCGAGTTACTGCACGAGGCCTACAACGCGATCGGTGGCGTTCGACGCGCTATTGCCGAGCGGGCAGAGCAAGCTTTCGCCCGCCTTTCGGCTCCCGAGCAAGAAGCCGCTCATTGGGCGCTGCTCGCGCTTGTCGTGCCCGGCGAGGGTGCCGAGGATACGCGACGCCGCGCTCAAATGCAGGAGCTCGATGCCGTGGGCCGCAACGTCATCGGCAAGCTGGCATCAGATCGGCTTTTGGTCACAACGCGGGACGCTACCGGCCGCGAGGTCGTCGAGGTGGGGCATGAAGCCCTCATTCGCGAATGGAAGCGGTTGCGCGAGTGGGTGGATGAGAACCGCGAGTTTCTGCGAACGTTAAGGCGTCTCGAAGAGGAGGCAGAGTTCTGGGAGATCTCCGACCGCGATCCCGAACTTCTCCTGCCAGCCGGGCGTCGCTTGATCGAGGCCCAGCACCTTCTGAACGAGCGGCCGCAGGCCGTGGGAGGTCAAGCGCGCGCTTACGTTACCGCATCAGTGCTGGCGGATCGGCAACGACAGGAGAGGACAAGGCTGGCGGAGCAGCAGCAATTGAGACGCACTCGCTGGTTTGCAATGGCGGTGTCGGTCCTGCTTCTTATGGCAATTGGCTTTCTGCTGCTGTCTGTCGTCCAGTACAATATCGCTCAAGGATCAAAAGAAGTAGCGGAGAGATCAAAGGAAGCAGCGGAGAGATCGAAGGAAGCGGCGGAGAGATCGAAGGACGACGCAGAGAGGCGTTTCGGCAGCGCACTGAAATTCGCAACAACGCTGGTCTCCAAGACAGACGAGCACCGCAAGGGCGGCGGTGTAAAGACCGGCACCGCGCGCGAACTGCTAGGGATCGCCGATATTGCTCTGGGCGACTTGGCTCAACTCCAGTCGAGTCCGGAGCATGTGCAAGAAGTTGCGAACCGACAACTGAGATTGCTGCTCACGGTCGCGGATTCCTACACGGGACTTGGCGACACGAGCAAGGCATTGGAGCGCGCCACGACCTCAAAGCAGCTAGCCCGGCAGCTCGTCGCCAAACAACCCGCCAACGCCGAGTGGAATCGGCTTCTCTACGCGAGTTGCTACCGGGCGGGGGATGCGCTCGCAAGCCAAGGTCAGCCTGACCGCGCACATGTCGAATATCAGACCGCCCGGGAGATTGTCGACAGGTTTGCTCAGCAGCCATCGGACCAGATCAATTGGCCCCTGCAACAAGTATTCATCTACAGCAAGATCGGCGATCTCTATAAGATGCAGAAAAAGCCGGACAGCGCGCGTCAGCAATACGATCTCGCACTGTCGATTGCAGAGAGTATCGTACGCATGGATCCTCCCCACAGCATGGATCCGGAGAAGAAAGAAGCCCGTCATTTCTTGTCAGCCACGCTCAACCGAATCGGAGATATTTTCGCTGACCGTGGAGACCTTCAAGGGGCTCTCCAACGATACCAGGACGCGATGTTGATTTCCAGGGAGTTGGCCAAGATCGATCGCGGTCCGCAGCGCCAGATTACGCTGGCGGTTCGACACAGCCGGCTCGGGACCGTGCTGACGAGACTCGGGCGACTGGACGAAGCGCTTGTGCAGTTCCAGACTGCGCAAGAGATTAGAGCGCGCCTCGTAGCGATGGACAGCACCGAAACCACATACGCCGACTATCTTGCTTCCAGCTACAGCGATTTGGGCAATGTCCTCAAGGCGCAGAGCAAACTGAACGACGCCGTCGAGCAATATCAGAAAGCTCTGACTATTCGCGAGTATCTGGTCGGCAGGGATTCGAGCAACCGGATCTGGCAGACGAGCCTTCTCGGAGTGCAAGAAGCTCACGCCAGCGTCCTGAAGGCGGATGGGAAGCTGACCGAAGCTATCCAGCAGTATCGGAAGGCTCTGGCTAGCGCCGAAAACCTCGCCCGCACGGAGCCGGAAAACGCGGCTTGGCAAGCCAGACTGCAAGCGGTGCGTAAGGATCTCGAAGCGGCAATGGCCGAACAACGGAACGCGGCCGAGCAGGACCGCCGAAGTGAGCCGCGCCTCGAGCCGAACGAACGCTTTTTCTTCAACTACACGCGAGGATATCGTCTGGAACCCGCGTAGCATAGAGGTCTTCGAGCAATGCTGGAGCGCAATCGCCGGGGGCGACAAGGCGCGGCATTTCGCAGAACGCATGCACTTCTTTGCCTTGTCGTGCTTGCCTCGCTGGGAAGCTCTGGTTCGGCCGCGGAAAAATTGGAGACTTCGCGGATACTGGAGAGCACGATTGTCGATGACCTTGCGCCTTTCGTCCCGGATATTCTCGACCGTGCGGGCTGGAAGGCAAAGTCCGCCCTACCGGGGATGAAGGAGCAGAAGCCCGGTGCCATCATCCTGCATCACACCGGTGTGCAACAAAATTCCGGCGTTGCTCTCGACGCCAAATTGCGTGGCCTTCAATCCTTCTCCCAGCGGCCGGGACACGTATCGCCTACGCGCACCAAGCCAGCCTGGCCAGACGTTCCCTATCATTACTACGTGGATCACGCGGGCCGCATCGCCGAAGGTCGCGAGGTGCAGTACGCCGGCGACACCAACACCGGATACGATACGACCAACTATATCCAAGTGGTAGTCGAGGGAGACTTCGAACATGAAGCGCCTGCACCGGAGCAGATGGCTGCCCTGCGGAAAGTCCTCGTTTGGCTGATGTTGGCTTGGAGCATTCCGCCGGGGAAAATCAGCACTCACAAGGATTACGCGCCCACCACGTGTCCCGGCCGGAATTTCGTTACGATGCTCCCAGAAGTGCTGGCTTTGGCGACCACGGACCGCACCAAGGCCATATCAGGAATTTGTGCTGGGAGTCCGAGCGACCAGTTTTTCAGTATTTATTGTGTGGCAAGATGACATCGCAGACTTCACTGAAATCGGTCACAACTGATCTGCACCGGCAAAAGCCGGAGCGTTGCCCGTTTGCATGAATGACGGCCTCGAGCCACGCTGGTCTATTGGCATGATCGCCGGGACCCTTCGGCGATTGCCGTGACGAAGTCGCCGGGGACTTCTACACCACCCGGACGCGGGCGGGAGAGAGAAAACCGCAATGATTTCAGAGCCTGTTTCCTCCTGCCATTTCTGTGCTGCATTCGGCTCCAACGAATGTTGAATCCCATGTAGGATTGGAGCTGATACTTCTCGCGATTTCAGGTCGTGACGCATAAACTGTCCGATCGGCACCGCCTACGGCGACACGATCAAGTCGAGGAGCATCCATGAGCAGCCGGCGCCAAGGCGTGTTTGTTAGCTACAGCCACCGCGACAACAGTTGGCTCGACCGATTGAGGACCCTCCTGAAACCGGCACTCGGCTCAGAGACGATCTGGGACGACAAGATGATTGCTCCCGGCGCAAACTGGTCCGTCGAAATCGAGCGCGCGATTCGCGGCAGTCCGCGTTGCGGTGTTGCTTGTGACACCAGCGTATCTGAGCTCCGATTTCATCGTGTCAGACGAACTCGCACGGATCATCCAGCGAGAGAAGAAAAGGTTTAACGATTCTCTGAGTGGCCGTCGAACCCGCGCTCTATAAGCACAGCCCGCTTTGGTCCTACCAGGCTGCCAATGATCCGAGCCGTCCCCTTTCGACGCTGCTGCCGGCCCAGCGCGACGTGGCACTCGTGGACATCGCGGAGAAGATCATCGCCGCCGTCAACGTGAATGCCGTGGCCAATGTCCTGAAAACCATCCACAGGGTGGAACCGCAGCTACGAGCCTTCACGGAAGGCCAGCCCCCACCCACGCATCGCATTACAGCTCGGCAGGAGCCCGGCGAAGCCGTGATCACAATCGGCACGGAGACGAGAACTGGCGACGAACTGGAGAGACTTGATCCACGCTCCCGGCAACTGATCCGGGCCTATGAGTTCGCGATGAATGACCTGTTCGACCGTTTTACAGAGCTCGAACCAAGGCGATCGGCTCGCGATCCCGACGTGCGCAAGCGTGCTAATTAGAGCCGAATCTGAGGAAGTCCGAAGCGATATCTGCGAAAAGTGGGGCGAAACCCTGAAGTTTCTGGCGTCTCTCAATAAGCACCTCGAGGACCACTACCAGCACGTTTCATTCATTTGCCAGCAGCCGGTCCGGGGACCGTGACCGCCCGCCACCCCTGTCCCGGGCCGGCTACCGCGAAAAACACGGTTATTTCGAGATCGGTGTTCTGGTGCGCTCGGAGGGCGGTCGCATTTGCTGAGATTTCAATGGCTTGTCGAGATGGACGACGACGTTGGGTGCATTTCGCGCTCATTCCGTCGATGCGATCATTTGCGCCATTGCACAGCCGGCGCCCTGGTTTTGACGGCGCATCATATCGCACTTGGTTTCAGGGAGCTTCGCGAGACGATCAGAGTCGAACCGAACCGCACTCACGCAATGGGAGGCTCGACCCGGATGCTGGCTCCTTCCACTACCCGTCGTTCCGATTCGCGTCGGCGGGCCGCAGCCATCTTCGCTGCGACAGGCTGGCGGCTCAATTCATTGCCATAGCTTTATGGAGCTATTTCTTTTTGCCGTCGGCGTCGAACTGCTTGAGGTAAGCGATTAGATCGTTGGTCTTTTGCTCGTCCTTCAGACCGGCGTAGATCATCTTGGTCCCGGGCACCTTTGCCTTTGGGTCCTTGATGTATTCGCGGAAGGTCGCTTCGTCCCAGGTGATGCCGGAGTTCTTGTTGGCGGCTGAATACGAATAGCCCGGCACGGTACCCGCCTTGCGCCCGATCAGGCCGTTGAGAACCGGGCCGACCCCGTTCTTCGCGGTCTCGCCGATCTGATGACAGGCCTTGCATACGCCGAAAACTTTCTCGCCGGCCGCGGCATCCTGCGCGCTGGCACTACCCGTTCCCGCGATCGTCAAAAGCGCAATGAAAACAATTCGTCGCATATCAGCTCCTTTTGCCGGCAGACGAGGATAAGAAATCCCCCGGTCACGTTCAGTTCCGCGGACAGATACGATCTTTCAGGCGCCACATGCGACCAAGGCTCCCTCCGAATCGATCATGTGCACCAGCACGTTCGGCCGGCTGGCGACAATTTCCTGTATCTGACGGACAGCCATCAGGCTAAAGGCCGTCGAAAGCGCATCCGCCTCGGTTGCGGTCGGCGCCACAACGCTGACCGTTCGGTAGAGCGACGGACTGAGGCCCGTTCTCGGGTCGAACAGATGCGTAAACCGGCCGGCCGCGTCGAAACGAAATCCGGCGCCCGCGGTCGTGGCAACGGCGCGATCAATGAGATCAATCCTCTCCGTGATCGCTCCGGGCCTGTCGGGATCTGCCAGGCCAATACGCCACGCCGCGCCCCCGGGTCGCGATCCGATTGCGCGGATCTCCCCCATGTCGACCAGCGTCGTCGTCAAGCCGGCCTTCCGCAGCTTCTCAACGACGCGATCGGTCGCGAAACCCTGCGCAATGCCGTTCAACGTGATCGCAGCACCGCGATTGGTAAGCGCGATGCGGTCGTCTCCCACCTGCACCCCGTGGCGGCCAACCTTGGTCAGCACGTCGGCAAGCCTGTCCTGGGAGGGCCCCTCCGGATCCGGACGCTCCGATGCGAAGTGATCGGCATAGAGCCGCCACAAAGGCTGGACAGTTGGATCGAATGCGCCTCCGGTCAGATCGGAAAAGATCAGCGATTGCTTGAGCAGCGCCACCATTTCGGGATCTGGAGCAACAAGAATGCCGGTGCGATTAAGCGTGCAGATCGCAGAGTCCGGACGATACAGACTGAATTGCTGCTCCATCCGGCGTACGTCCAGCAGACAGTCCCTGGCCAGCCGCTCGGCTTCGGCGCGATCATGATGATAAATTTCCATCGAGACTTGCGCCCCGAGCGCCGAACCATGCCAGCGGAACGCGTCTTGCGCCCGAGCGAAGCGGGCGCCGCTCGCAAGGGTCGAACCGAGTGCGGTTGCCGTGATTGCAATCATACGCCGCCGCGTGAGATTCGGATTCTGCATCACCCAGGTCCCTTCAGTTGAGGCCGGACGTTGCGATGGTCGTGATCGACAGCATCACCGACAGTGTCGCTGCCCAGCACATAGGCGGCGGGGATTTCCGCAAACGCGACCACCCGACCACCATTATCCACGGCGAACGCCTCGGCCGCCGCGCGATTGCCGAACGGCACGGCTTCGGCCGCCCCCATGCCGCCCTGCTTACGGCTTTCGATCACAAAGAACGCTTTTCGTGCATCGATCCAGTTCGTCGCCCCGGGCTCCTCCCAACTCGTCGCGACGGCCATGTCCGAGACATAGATCGCCCGGATGTCGCGCGGTTGCTCCGGCATCAACGTAAACGCCACGGTATCGCGGACCGAGGTGAACCAGAAGGGATCGATGCGGCTCGCGGTGATGATCTGTCCCTTGGGCCCGGGATGTTCGACCAGGTTCATTCCGCAAAAGACCCCCATCGCGTCGCTGTTGAGTGCAACGGGGGGAGGCATCTTGACGTTGCCGGTGTCCTGATTGCAGCCCATGAGCAGAAGGGCCGAGACGATGATCGAACAGAGGGTTCGCAGGTTCATACCTCCCTCCTTGCGAAAAACGCCGTCGCGAGTCCGAGCGGCGCCACGATCCACGCCAGCAGTCCCAGCAACAGCGCGCCAATGCCGGTGGTCGCGGTTCCGGAAAGGCCGGCCATCCCGGAGAACTGGCTGACATTGAAGCCGGTGAGATTGGTCAGGCGGTAAAGATCGGTGGGGTTGAGAAACAGCAGTCCTTCGAGAACCGAAGCCGAGATGATGCGCCCCTGATCGATCACCAGGATGCCGAGCAGCGCCATATCGAACACCAGCACCATCAGCAGCCAGATGCCGACCGAGAGCCCCGCCGCAGTGCCGCGATCGCGAACCAGGCTGCTGACCAGATACCCGATCGCCACGAACACCGCCCCGAGCATGATCGACGTCCCGAGCATGGAGGCGAAGGCGTACCAGCTCGCCGCAAGCACCGAGGCGCCGGTGATCGCAAGCGCGGCAGCCGCTGCGCCATAACCGATCAGCGTTGCGAAGGCGAGGATCAGCACGTGCCCGCAGAACTTGCCGAATATGACCTGGCTACGCCCCACCGGGTAGCTCAACAGCAGGATCATCGTGCCCCGCTCCATTTCGCCGACCACGGCATCGTGCGAAATCAGAAGCGCGATCAGGGGCAGCAAGAAGATCGTGAGACTGGAAAGGCTGACGACCACCACGTCCAGCGCACCGGCACTGACATTGCCCGTGGGAGCGCTGCCGAGAAAGGCGAGCGACAGGGCCAGGGCTGCCAGCAGAAGCGTGGTTGCCAACACCCAGCGGTTCCGCAAGCCTTCCTGGATTTCCTTGAAGGCGATGATCAGGACCGTTCTCACGCGGCCTTCTCCTGCGTGTTGAGAAAGTGAGCGTAGAGATCGTCGAGGGTCGGCGCCGAAATTTCGATGTCCCGGACGCGAGGGTCGTTCGCTGCCGAGCGCAACAGGTCCATCTTCCCCTTTTCGTCCGGCACCAACACGGTTCGGCGGCCGGCGGCCGACCTGGTTTCGCCCGCGATCGAGACAGCAGCACTGTCGTCGGCGCCGGCCGCCAGATCGAAGGTGATCCGGATCGGCAACTGCGAGAGGGAGCGCAGCTCCGCCAACGTGCCTTGCGCCACCAGCTTGCCCCGGTTCATGATCAGAACATGCTCGGCGCGATCCTCGAGTTCGTTGAGCGCGTGCGAGGAAATCAGGACCGTCGCGCCGTCGTCCCTGAGTTCGTGCAGGATTTCATAAAAGGTCTGCCGCAGCGCCGGATCGAGTCCCGTGGTCGGCTCGTCGAGCAGCAGCACACGTGGCTGCCCGAGCAGCGCCTGGGCCAGGCCCAGTCGCTGCCGCATGCCCTTCGAGTAAGTCCCGACCCTGCGATCGGCGGCATCTGCCAATCCGACCCGATCGAGTAGTCCCCAGGCTTTCGACGGCTTGATCTGCTTCAGCCGCGCGTAAAATGTCAGGGTCTCGCGCCCGGTCAGCGCGGCGTTGAACGCGACGTTTTCGGGCAAATAGCCGAGCAGCCGGCGGGCTGAGAACTCGCCCGCCGCCGGGTCCTGCCCCAACATGCGGATTCCGCCGCGGTCTGGCCGGATCAATCCCAGCATCAACTTGATCAGCGTTGTCTTGCCGGCGCCGTTGTGGCCGACCAACGCGGTCAACCGCCCGGAGACAAGATCGAAGGAGACGTCTCGCAGCGCACGCACCTTGCGATAGTTCTTGTCGACGCCACTCACGGACACGGTAACGGTCATCTGCGGCTCCGCTCGGGCGACGGTTTGGGCGGCGGCGCAATCAGCGGATGACTATCGACCACGCCGCCGGGATAGAGGGCCGGAAACTGCGCCTGCGCCCATCGAAGGACCTGGACCGCGGGGCTGTTGATCAGCACCTTCGCGGCGGGCGCGGTCCACAGCACGCGATCGACCAGGTCGTTGGGACGGTAAGCGGTGTCGGCAAGGCCATCTCCGTTCAAGTCGAATGCCGGATTGTCGCTCCAGTAATTCCCGCGGCCACCCTTCGACCAATCGAGATCGCGCGTACCGACGTATTTTACCTGGTTGCGGTTGCCGACGAAGGCATTGCCGCTAATCTCATTGCCTTCCGAACCGGCTGTGAAATGCACGCCGATGCCGCAATGCTCGAACCAGTTGTTGCGGAACTTGTTGTGGTTGGTGTTGTAGATGAACACGCATTTTTCCGGCCCGCTGCGAACATCCCGTGCCGGCCGCGCCTCGGGCACCATCTCTTTCACGTAGTCCGGCCCCTCCTCGCGATTGACGGCAATATTGTCGAGCGGTCCGCCTGCGACCCGGTTGCCGTCAATCTCGGCGTAGTTGGCGTAATTGAACAATATTCCATAGTCGCGGTCCCGATCCGAGATATTGTTGCGGATCACCAGGCGGTTCGAATACATGATGGCATAGCCGACGGTATTGCCGACGGAAACGTTGCCGCTGACTTCGCTGTCGTTGGTGTACATGTAGTGGACGGCGAACCGCACCCCTTCGAAACGATTGTTGATGAAGCGATCCTTGCGGCTGCTGATTGTAAAGATGCCGTCGCGGCCAAAGCGAAATGTGTTGTCGGCGATGATGACGTCAGGCGCATTCCAGAGCGACACGCCATTCCCGGTCTCGCTGCGGCGTCCGCCGCCGCGGAGCCCTTCGATGACATTGCGTTCGACGCGGGAGCCCGCCGCCCCGTGCACATAGATGCCGAACAGGTTTTCCTCCAGGCGGTTGTTTTCGATCACGGCCCGCTGCGCGGTCCTTTCGAGAAAGATCCCCGAATTCATGGCTTGAAGATCGCGGCCGGATTCCCGGATGGTGATGCCGCGTATCGTAACCTCCGGCGCGCTGACGGTGATCACATTGCCGGTGCCGCCGCCGCTGAGTACGGCCCCAGGTCGTCCAGCCAGGACGATGCGGCGGTCGACTCTGATCGTGCCCTGGTAGTTTCCGGGCTCGAGCTTGACCACGTCACCATCCTGCGCTCCGTCCAGCACAGCCTGAAGCGACCGGCTCGGATCGGCTGCAAGCTCCGCCGCGACAGCGAAGCCTGGGGCTCCGGCGGCGATGAACGCCGCCGGAATGATACGCAGGAGGAATGGCACGTCGTGTCCCCGTCTCAAACCATCTTGGGTTCGACGAACATGCGGCCCTTCATCTCCATATGCATGGCGTGGCAGAACCATGAGCAGTAGTACCAGTAGACACCGGGTTTATCCGCCGCGAAGGTCACCGAGGCGGTCGCCATCGGCGCGACTTCCATGGCGACACCGTAGTTCACGATGCAGAAGCCGTGTGTCAGGTCTTCCACGGCGTCGATGTTGGTGACGTAAACGGTCACGTTGTCACCCTGCTTGACCTGGAATTGTTCCAGGCCGAATGCCGGAGCCGTCGACGTCATGTAAACGCGGACGTTGTTGCCGTCGCGGATGACCTTGGAGTCGGCTTCGAGATTGATTCCATCGGCCTTCGCCTGCTTGACCGCATCGGCGAACATCGGGTCGGCGCGGTCCCAGATCGAGATCGGGTTGATCTTGGAACGATGGACAATGGTGGCATCGTGCGGTTCGGCGAAACTCGGGCCGTCGTGAACCAGGATCATCTTGTCGCCGGAAATGTCGATGAGTTGATCGTTCTCCGGCTTCAACGGGCCGACATTGAGGAAGCGGTCCTTGGAAAACTTGTTCAAGGAGATCAGCCACTTTCCGTCGGCCTCCTTGGTCTGTCCCATTGAAGTGTGATTGTGTCCCGGCTGATAGTGGACGTCGAGCTTGTGGATGACGGGATCGACCTTCTCGCCTTTGAAGGCCCGCTTGGCCAGGTCGATGTTCCACTTGCAAACCTGGCTATCGAGGAACAGCGTTGTATAGGCGTTGCCCTTGCCGTCGTAGGCGGTGTGCAACGGTCCCAGGCCAAGTTCGGGCTCGGCGACCACCACGTCGCGCGGCTTGATCTTGTCGTCGAACAACTGATCGAACAGCCGGACATCCATCACCGTGACCGTCGGTGACAGCTTGCCCGCCGCCACGATGTGGATGCCGTCGGGCGCGGTATTCATGCCGTGCGGATTATTCGAGACCGGGACGTAGCGCGTGTAGGGCGAGCCCTTGCGGCCGTCGAGGACGGGTACACCGTTCATCTCCTTGAAGTCGCCCTTCTTGACGCCCTCCTCGATCCGCTTGAGGTTGAAGATGACGACCCAGTCCTGTTCGTTGGCCGTCATTTCGGCCAGCGTCACGCCTTCTTCGGCATTGTAGCAGGTCGAAAACGCGTACTTGCCCTGATAGTCGGCGTCGACGTTGTCGAGATTGCCGTCGACGATCACCTGCCAGGCTACTTTCATGGTATCGCCGTCCAACGCAGTGAAGATCGCGTGGTAGTCCTTCGGCTTGTCGAGCACCTTGCCGTCATTTGGAAGCGGCACACCGTCTTCGCCATTGCAGAACACGTATCCGGTGCGGGGATATTTTTGCACACGAAGCCCGTGAACCGTGTGCTGGTTCGGCAATTCGATGATCTTGTCGCACTTCATCACGTCGAGCCGCACCCGCGCCACCCGGGTGTTGGCCTTGTCATTCATGAAGGCGTACCTGCCGTCATAGGTGCCGTCGGTGAACGAGATGTGCGGATGATGCAGGTCGCCGTTCACGAACGTTCCGCCGCGGTTCTTGAGCAATTCGCGGGTCGCCGGCTGCATCCCTTCGGTCAACACCTTGAGGCTTTCGTTGGTCTGTCCCCATCCCGTGGCGCTGCACCGGTTGAAAACGGGGACACGCATCAGTTCGCGCATCGATGGCAGGCCGACGATGCGCATTTCTCCTGACTGGCCGCTCGAAAAGAACACATAGTATTCATCAAGTTCGCCCGGCTTCACCTCGGTCTTCTGAACCGCGGGACGCGCCGCCGGCGCTTTCGGCGCCGCTGTCTTGGTCTGCGCATCCGCAGTCGCAACTATGCTCCGGCCGTCGGTCGACAGGCCAACACCTCCCGCAAGGCCGACGCCGGCGGCCGCCGCCGTCGTTCCGAGCAAGGTGCGCCGGCTGACTGATTTTCCAGTTTCGTTTTCGCTCATGGTAGCCTCCTGGGCTTCAGGTTACGGGTGGAGTGACGGTGCCGGCCGGCGGCAGGGGAATTGGCTTGCCGCCTGCTGTGATGACTGTGTTCGGACCTTTGCCCCCGCTGCGCATCGAGGGAGATGAAAGTGCCTGGCGCTTCTCGCGCTTCAGGCGCACCTGGATCATGTGCGGGCAGCGGTGATCGTCGAAATAGAGTTCCTGACAGTGCATGCAGTAGATGCACTCATTGACGTTGATATGACCTTCGGGGTGGATGGCCTGGACCGGACATTCGTTTGCGCAGCGCTGACAGGGAGAGCCGCATTCCGGCCAGCGCCGCAGCCATTCGAACATGCGGACGCGCCCGGGAATCGCCAGTGCCGCTCCGAGCGGGCACATGTAGCGGCAGAAGAACCGTTCGACGAACAATCCGGCCGAGAGCAACGTCAGGGCATAGATGACGAAAGGCCATTCGCGCGCGAATTTCAGGACGATCGCGGTCTTGAAGGGCTCGACCTCTGCCAGTTGCTCCGCGAATGCCGTCGAGTAGAGCGACATTCCGAACAGGCCAAGGAAGATGATGTACTTGATCGGCCATAGCCGCTCATGAAGGCCCCACGGCAACCGGTATTGCGGGATCTTCACCGCCTGGGCGAGGTTGTTAAGCAATTCCTGCAGCGCGCCGAACGGGCAGAGCCAGCCGCAGAACGGCCCCCGCCCCCAGAACAGCAGTCCGGCGGCAATCGAACACCAGAGCAGGAAGATCAGCGGAGCCGAGAGGAAATATTCCCAGCTGAAGCCGGTCAATAGCGAATTGGCGAAGGTCAGGACGTTGACGACCGACAGTTGCGCGTTCGCGTACCACCCGAGCCAAACCAGGATGAACAGAAGATATGCGCGGCGAACCCGAGTATAGACCTTTGGGCGGCCGACCAGTTGGTTCTGGAAAAAGAAGATCAGCGTCAGCGCGCCAAGAGCAAGCACTGTCGTGCCGATCTTGACGGTGTCGCCGCGCCAGATCTTCATCCATAGCGGCTCGTCTTCGCTGCCGGAAGTTCCCGCGCTTTCGCCCGCCGGGATTGAAGACGGACCCGGTTTTTTGGCGGCCGATGCTTGCGGCGGGGACGCCTGCGATGCTTGCGCCGGCGGTGCCGGCTCGCGCTTGACGTAGGCTTCGGGCAGCGCGTAGCCGAGATCGAAGGTCACCCAGGCCTTGTCCCGGCTGCCGACGACGCGCTGCACCAGCAGTTGCAGCACCCACGGCTCGGTCGGATCGAGCGTGAACTCCGTCGGCACGACGAACAATGCGATTTCCGGAAAATCGGGTGCGCCCTCGGCGGCAAGGCTGCCGAGCCGAGTGTGGTCGCGGTCCCGGAACCGGACACTGTTGGTCTCCTGGATCAGTTCGATGCGGTCAAAGATTCCGCCGCGGACGTAAGCCGCGCCCTTGAACGAATAGCGGCCGGATCCCGCAACGACCAGCGCCTGCTGGCCGGGCTTGAGCCTCGCGGTGAGCCGGTTGTATCCGTCGTCGCCGAGCAGGCTGCGGCCGACGGTCGGCACCGCGACATCGGCGACATACAGGTCGATGAAGGTATCGTCGGGCTCGCCGTCTTCCGGACGGGCCGTTGCGGCCGCGTTGCCGGATTTCTCGAAGGCTTGATTCACGTCCGCGACGGAGACCGTCAGGCGGCGGACGGAGCCGTCACCGACCAAGCTCTCCCAATCGCGGATTTCACTCTTGCTTTGGTCGATCGCCTTCGTGGCTCGAGGCGCAGCGCCGGCGGGCGCACTGCCCTGAGTGCCTAACCGGCCGCTTTTGATGAGTTTGGTCGCGGAACGGACGATGCTGTCGCCCATCACCAGCACGGTTACCGTGGCCCCGCTGACGATATCGACCTGCGGCGCGGGTGCGGCTCCCCGCACGACGGGATCCATGTCGGTGCCGATGAGCTTGTTTACGGCTTCCAGAATGCGCTTTTCCGGAATGCCCACGAGCACGATGGGCTCCTTGTGCTCGACCAGCTTGAGGCCGGTGAGCACGCCCTTCGGGCTGATTCCGACCAGGAGCTGGATGGGCTTTCCGGAGTAGCCGGTGGCGTTTGCGAAATCCGAATTCAGGTACACGAACCCGAGAAGATCGTCGCCCCTGTACGCGGGCGCGATCGCTGGATCGCCTTGCAACGGGCCCAGCCGGTCGGCGCCGGGAATCAGTTGTCCTGGCTCAGCTTTAGTCAGGTATTCGCTCAAGCGCGAAGCTGCGTGAGCCTCGTTCAAGGCGGCGACCTCGCCCAAAATGGCAAGAACGAATCCTAACAAGACAAGAAGATTGACAAATCGTCGCAAGGGCGTTGCCTTCAACTTTTCAGAACGCCGTTGTTCTGGTTTGCAATAGCGTCAGCCGACCCAGTAACAGCCGAGACGGGATCGACCTTGCGCTATCGCAAATTGACGCCAGCTTTATATCGGGTGAAGCTACCCGCCAGAATGAAACCTGTGACGCGCAAGCAACCATTGCTGGCTACGCAGCCGCCCGCTCCCGTCCGGAGTATCGGCGAGCTTTACGCGATTGCAATGACTCAGGCGGGAAAGGCTGCGCAGCGTTATGGCCAGCTTGCGGCAGCCGGCGACGACGCCTTCGAGCCCGTCCGCTGCGTATTCGAAGTATTGCATCATCGGGAACTGGAGCGGGCTGAATCGATTAAAAAAGATTGCGTCGCGGCCATCGGGCGCGCGCCGGACGTGGTCGACCTTCGGTGGACGCCGACGGATCTGGTTCCCGCGCAAGAGCTTTCCGACATGGAGAACTCGCTGCTCTCGACCGCCTATGGCGCATGGGCTCTCGCCGTGCGGCACCGCGAGCGCGCGTTTGTGTTCTGGACTTACGTGGCTGCGCTCGCGGAAAGCGTTGGCGTGCGCACCACGGCCGAGGATCTGGCACGCGAAGCACTACATGACGGCAATCTACTTCGCCGCGAACGACGGTTAGCCTGGCGGGCTGAAAGAAAATCGGCCTCCGACAAGGGGTCAACGAACAGCGAGATCTCTACCGCGGCTTTGCTGGAGAGCCTTCTTCTCAAGGACATTCTCCTCTGGTCGCAGGAAATGCCGCCCCCGCAGCGCGGGCGTCTCCTGTCTCTGATCGGAAGTCACGGGGAAGTTCCGGCTCCCGAGACAAAGGACGCGGCAATGCCGGGGGCCGAACCGCTCGAAGAGATCAAGCGGCGCGCCCAGCGCCATGCGGAACAATTGTGCACAATATATCTCGACGAGGCCGACAGCGCCGTGGATCAGTCTGGCCTGGAACTCGCACAGCAGCTGGCAACCCGATCCATTGCTCGGCTTGCCGACCTCCGGGCGCTCGCATCCCTTCCTGGATGACGGCGCAAGGTGCTCTGTTTGCGCCGCAACAAAGACACGGCATGTGGATCGATGATTATCTCACGTCACGGGCGCATCAGGGCCCGACGCACCGGAGATAGACATGCATGGAAATCCCAACTTGCCGACGACCATCGACGTTCGGCAGATCGTTCGTCCGATGCGCCATCCTTTGATCTTCAGTACGTTTGATCGGATCGGCCCCAAGGGTTCGCTCCACATCATCAGCGATCATGACCCCCGCCCATTGCGCTACCTGTTTGACGTGAAATATCCCGGCGCTTTTACCTGGGATTATGTCGAGAGCGGACCGAAGGTCTGGCGGGTTCGCCTCGCGCCCGCCGCAGGACCTTCGATGATGTCAGATGGATCAGAGACTCATCGTGCCGATCGGCGTCGGGACCCCATGCCGATCAGCACCGAGGCATCCTTGCACACATCACGATAGCAAGCATCTCTCCATACCAGTTGGTCCGCTCGATCACCCTTCCCTGATGTTCAACTCCGGTTCAATGCCGAAGCAATCTTGTCCTTCAGCATCAGCCGTTGCTTGCGCAGATCAACTTCGGCCTCTTCGCTCACAGGTTCGATTCGGGCTTCCGCTCGATGGACTCGATCATTCACCTCATCGTAGTCCTCCAGGATACGCGCGAACTCCGGGCTCGTCATCTTGAGGGCGTGGATTGCTTCCATCTGATCGGGAAATTCATCACGGAGCGTGTGAGGCGTATTGGACATTTCCTGGTCTCCTTGGCTTTCTCAGATATCATGCCCTGCGGAGAGGACGTTCATTTTGATTTGCGTCAAGGATCGGATCGTCGGAGCGAGGACGACGGCATCGCAGGCGTGACCTGGCCGGAAAGCGTTTCGACTGCCTTCATCCGCCGGATTCCGTGAAAGCCCCGGACCTGGTCGTTCAGCCGCACGACGATTTGTCGCGCCCAATATCGGCCTCCAGATTTGATCGTAATCAATGGTGCACATCCACATCTGTCCTTGATAGTGCGGCACATGGGGTGGACGTCGACAGTGACCAGTTTGGGTTCAAGCTGACGAGTTCTGACACAAAGACAACCTTGACGAAAAGCAGCAGGAAGGTTTGGCAATGACGACCTCGGCACCGCACAGGATCATGCTTGCAACGGATCTCACGCCAGCGGGAGACCGTGCCTTCGACCGCGCGGTTGAACTGGCCAAGGAATGGGATGCGGAACTCGTCGTACTGCATGTCGTCGAGTCGAGTGCGGTCCGGCCGTGGGGCATCGACCAGCGCATGCGCAACGCGGAGACGGAGATGGACCGGCTCGTGCGTTCGGCCAATCAGGCATGCAAGATCATGCGCCACACGCTCATCGGTGACCCGGCCGACCGCATGCTCGCGCATGCGCGCGACATCGGCAGCGATTTTCTGATCACAGGACCCGCGCACGGCAAGATCGTGGGCGAGAAGCTTTTGGGCAGTACGGCCGCCCGTATCGTGCGTCGTGCTACGGTGCCGGTGCTCGCGGTCAGACGCCGGCCCGAGGGACCGTATCGCAGCATCGTCTCGGCGGTCGACTTCTCGGATGCCTCGCGTAGCGCCCTCCTCGGCGGCCGAACGCTGTTCCCGTCCGCGCGATTCACCGCACTGCACGCCTACCACCCCGCGCCAAACTGGAGCGGTCGCAACGCCGAGCGCAGCATTGATGTTGTCGAAGCGGAAGAGCGCGAAAGAGTGGTCAAGGAGGCCGGGCGCAATATGGACGATCTCGTCGCCGCAGCCGGCGCCGGAACGCCGGCCATCGAGACTGCGATCATGGAGGGCGAGCCTGAGGTGGTGCTCGCCGACTACGTGGCCAGGAACTGGCCCGATCTGGTAGTCGCCGGCACGCACGGCCGCAGCACGGTCGAGTACGATACCATTGGCAGCGTAGCCGAGCGCTTCCTCACGACGCTTCCCTGCGATGTCCTCGCAGTTCCGACACGGAAGTGAGGGATGGAGGCGGCTTCGTCTGCGTGCAATCGGACGCGGCGTGCGCTGAAGTGCCCGGCGTTCGCGCGTCCGCTCGCTCAGCAACCGCCGGAGTGCAGCAGGGTCGTCATGTCCCGGAGGCTTGGGGCGCAATGCCCAAATGATCCGCCACCGACTCGATTCCCGGCGTTGCCTCGGCCGCAACGCGAACGGCCGTCTTCTCCTCCACGCTGTAGACAAATCCCCAGAGATCGGCGCGGCGATCGTTGACAATGATGTTGAAGGGTCTGCCCGCCCATGGCTGATCCTTGATGCTGTCGACGAAGCGCTGATGAAGCACGCGGTCGCTTTCAACCCAATCCGTATCGTTGGCGCGGGCCAGGATCTGCAACAGGTTCGCACGGCTGACGATGCCGACCACCCGCTCGTCCTCGACGATCGGCACCCGCTTGATACTGTGCCGCTCCATCATGTTCGCGATTTCCCGCAACGATGTTTCCGGCGGCGCCGTTATCACCTCACGCGTCATTACATCGCTAACCCGCTTGGCGCGCGACCTGACGAACTCCTTCGCCAGGGAGTCGCTTGACCTCTGTGTTTCGCCCGCCCCCCCGGAAGGGCGCCGCTCGGTGCCGATCTCGACGCGCCGGATCAGATCGCCCTCCGAAATGATGCCGACCAGCTTCGCGTGTATATCGATGACCGGAAGGGCGCTGACGCAGTTGCTGACCATCGCATTGGCCGCGATTTGAACGGGGATATCGGGGCCAACCGATATAATTCCAGAAACCATCACGTCCCGTGCTTGCATGTCCGGCTCCGTTGTTCGGGCCTTGCAGCCTAACGAGGGCGGGAGAGAAAACGTTTGAGCTATGTCAATCCAGCATCGCGAAATGGGCAAAAGTGCCGGCAACCTATTC
Source organism: Bradyrhizobium sp. (assembly GCF_036735945.1). Taxonomy (GTDB): domain Bacteria; phylum Pseudomonadota; class Alphaproteobacteria; order Rhizobiales; family Xanthobacteraceae; genus Bradyrhizobium. The sequence continues at coordinate 36,750 of NZ_DAINNI010000004.1, forward strand.
GAACTCGACAAGCATCATGCCTCGGGGATGTGTGGAGCGGTCATCATGCGCAACATTCACGGCCGCTGCGCCGATCCCCTTCCAGAGGTCCACTGCGACGCTGCAGATGATCCGGCAAAGGATCGCCTCCAAACGCCTGCTTACCCGTTCAGCACTCCCACCCTCATCCATTGACGTTGATCAATGCGCCGGCCGCGGCGCCGGAGGACACTTTTGCGCGGCCCGGCTGACTCTTAGTTTGCTGGCTGCAAATCGCGAGTGGAGGTAATGAGACGCATCAAGATTGCATTCTGGATCCCACTCGTTCTGTTCACCACGGTGTGGCTCGCCGCCGACTCGACAGTCCTGCAACCCCCACGGTTCTTTGCGCTGCGCGAGTCCATGGTCCAGTTGAGCGGCCTTCTCGCCATGACTTTCATGAGTCTGGCCATGATCCTGGCACTCCGGCCGCGGTGGCCCGAACGATGGATGGGTGGGCTGGACAAGATGTACCGCCTGCACAAGTGGTTCGGCATCGGCGGGCTGGTCCTTGCGGTCATGCACTGGCTATGGTCGGAGGTGCCGAAATGGGCCGTCGGCCTCGGCTGGCTCACGCGCCCCGAACGGGGTACGCCGCCCACCGCCGCCGGCGCGGTCGAACAGGCCTTGCGGTCATGGCGTGGGACGGCCGAGGGCGTCGGCGAATGGGCCTTCTACGCCGCCGTGCTGCTGATCGCGGCGGCGCTGATCCACCGGATTCCCTATCGCCTCTTCTATAAGACTCACCGTCTCCTGGCCATCGTCTACCTGGTGCTGGTCTTCCACACCGTGGCCCTGATGAACATCCCCTATTGGAGTTCGCCGCTCGGTGCCCTCATGGCCGTTCTCCTGGCTTACGGAACCTGGGCCGCGGTTGTGGTGCTTGCGCGCCGTGTCGGTGCGAGCCGAAAGGTGGGCGGCACGATCGCGCGGCTGCATTACTTTCCAGGCCTGCGCGTGATCGAAGGCGAGATCGACACCATGCAGGGCTGGCCGGGACACAAGCCTGGACAGTTCGCCTTCGTCACCTGGGACGAAGCCGAAGGGGCGCACCCATGTACGATCGCCTCGGCCTGGCACCCTTCCGAGCATCGGCTGACCTTCATCACCAAGGAACTGGGCGACTACACACGACGCATGCCGGTGGCCCTGCGCGTCGGACAACCGGTCGAGATCGAGGGCCCCTATGGCTGCTTCACCTTTGATGACGACCGCGTACGGCAGGTCTGGATCGGCGGCGGCATCGGTATCACGCCTTTCATTGCCCGCATGAAGCAGCTCGCGATGGATCGACAGGCCTATTCCGGTCGGCCGCTCATGCAGGCGATCGATCTCTTCCACACCACCGCCGACTGGAGCGAAGAGGCGATCGGCAAGCTGACGGCCGATGCCGAAGCTGCGGGCGTGCGCCTGCACGTGCTGCACGACGCGCGCAACGGCCTGCTGACCGGCAAGCATATTCGCGCGGCCGTACCGGACTGGAAGCAGGCGAGCGTCTGGTTCTGCGGTCCGGCCGGGTTCGGGACGGCGCTGCGAAACGACTTTGCCGGCCACGGTCTGCCCGTAGCCGAGCGCTTTCACCAGGAACTATTCGCGATGCGGTGAACCATGGACATCAAGGTCTATCAGCCTCTCCGGTCGGAGCCGCACCAGCAGACCGTGGATCAGGTCCTGGCGGCACTCGATACCGACGCTGATGTCGGCCTGAGCGGTACCGAGGCCCGTTCTCGGCTCGACCGCTTCGGCAGGAACGAACTGACCGCCGAAGAGCCCGCGCCTGCGTGGCAGAAATTTCTCGCTCAGTTCAACGACATTCTCGTCATCCTGTTGCTCATTGCGGCGCTCGTATCTTTCCTGCTCTGGCTTTATGAACGCGAATCCGCTCTGCCCTACGAGGCGATGGCCATCTCCGCCATCGTGCTTCTCAACGCCGTGATGGGCTATATTCAGCAGGCTCGGGCAGAGCAGGCTGTAGCCGCCCTGCAGCAGATCTCGGCGGCGCAAGCCAGCGTCGTGAGGGACGGCGCCCGGCAGAACATTGCAGCAGCCGAGATCGTGCCCGGCGACATCGTCCTCATCGAGGAAGGCGACACGATCCCGGCCGATGCCCGGCTGATCCAGACCGCCGTGCTGCAAACGGCGGAGGCGGCGCTCACCGGCGAGAGCCTGCCGATATCGAAGGACATCGCGCCCGTCGCGGGAGAAGCCGGACTTGGCGATCAGCGCAACATGGTTTTCAGCGGCACGTCAGCGACCTACGGACACGGGCGCGCGGTTGTCACTGCCACGGGCATGCAGACCGCGATGGGCCATATCGCCGGCATGCTGAAGACAGCACAGCCGGAGACGACCCCGCTGCAAAAGGAGCTTGATCGGGTCGGCAAGCTGCTCGGCATCATCGTGGTCATCATCGCGGTGGTGATGATAGCCACGATCCTCCTCGTCGAGGATGTGACCGGCATCTCGGCCATCTTCGACGTGCTCATCCTCGGCGTCGCGCTCGCGGTCGCCGCGGTCCCTGAGGGTCTGCCAGCGATCGTGACGGCGGTGCTCTCGCTCGGCGTGCAGCGCATGGCCAAGCGTAGTGCCATCGTACGCCACCTCGCGGCCGTGGAGACGCTCGGCTCCGCCAACGTGATCGCCTCGGACAAGACCGGCACGCTCACCAGGAACGAAATGACCGTGCGCGTGATCGCCACCGCGAGCGGACGTGTGACCATGGGCGGCACAGGCTACGCGCCGGAGGGAGCGCTCAGCCGGCACGGCGGCGGGGAGATCGCTGGCGCGCTCCGTTCGGAACTGGTGCGGACGCTCTCCGCCGCGGACCGCGCCAACAACGCCGTTCTGCATGAGCGCGAGGGACGTTGGACCGTGCAGGGCGATCCGACCGAAGGCGCACTGATCGTCGCCGCCCGGAAAGCAGGCCTCGAGGCGGAGGCGCTCGATGCCCGCTTCGCGCGTCTCGGCGAGGTGCCGTTCTCCTCCGAGCGCAAGCTGATGAGTACGCTCCATAGCGACGCCGAACGCCACGAGCGCCTGCTTGCGCTTACCAAGGGCGCGCCCGACGTCCTCCTGGCGCGCTGCTCGTACGAATTGGCGGGCGAGGAAGCACGCCCCCTGACGGAGAGCCGCCGCGCGGAGATCCTCGCGACCAATGAGGCGCTGGCCGGCGAAGCGCTGCGCACGCTCGGCGTTGCCTTCCGTTCGCTGCCCAAGGGGGCCGCCGGACCGAACGCAATCGATGAAGGGGTGGAGCAGGATCTTGTTTTCCTTGGACTGATCGGCATGATCGATCCGCCCCGGCAAGAAGCGAAGGATGCGGTCGCGCGCGCGAAGGGGGCCGGCATTCGCCCGATCATGATTACGGGCGACCACCCAAAGACCGCTTCGGTCATCGCTGCGGAGCTCGGCATCACGGCCAACGACCGCGCCGTCACCGGGGTGGAGATCGGGAAGATGTCGGAAGAGGCACTGGAGCGAACGGTCCGCGAGGTTTCGGTCTACGCCCGCGTCAACCCCGAACACAAACTGCGCATCGTCAAAGCCCTGCAGCGCAACGGCATGACAGTGGCCATGACCGGGGACGGTGTCAACGACGCTCCCGCGCTCAAGACCGCCGACATCGGGATCGCCATGGGCATCACCGGGACCGACGTGTCGAAGGAGGCTGCCGACATGGTGCTTGCCGACGACAACTTTGCCACGATCGTTGCGGCCGTCGAAGAAGGGCGAGCGATCTTCGCCAATATCCGGAAGTTCCTGCGTTACCTGCTGTCGTCGAACATCGGCGAAGTCATGACCATGTTCTTTGGCGTGCTGCTGATCGACGTCATTGGTCCGTCGCAGCCAGGCGGCGGGCTCGTGCTTCCGCTCCTGGCTACGCAGATCCTCTGGATCAACCTTGTCACCGACGGCGCGCCGGCGCTCGCCCTCGGCGTCGATCCGGTGGATCCGGCCGTCATGAACCAGCCGCCCCGGCCGCGCGATGAAGGCGTGATCACGCGTCGCATGTGGGGCGGCATCTTTTTCGTCGGCCTGGTGATGGCGGCCGGGACTTTGCTCGTCCTCGATGCCTCCCTGCCCGGCGGTCTCATTGAAGGGACCGGCACGATGCGTTACGGCCAGACGATGGCCTTCACGACCCTGATGATATTCCAGCTCTTCAATGCGCTGAACGCCCATTCGGACGAGGAGAGCGTCTTCCGCGGGCTTTTCCGCAACCGCTGGCTCTGGGCGGCCATCGTCCTGTCGTTGTTTCTGCACGTGATCGTGATCTACGTACCTTTTCTCCAGGAAGCGTTCTCGACCACCAGCCTCGACGCCGGCGACTGGTTTCTCTGCGCGGCGGTTGCAAGCTCTGTTCTATGGCTCCGCGAACTGAGCAAAATCATCACCCGCGCGATGGACGGTGGCGGAGGGGTTTAGCTCGCCCGTTTGACTTCGACTGCGATCGAGAGCGTTGGTTCGCACTCCATTCCGGGAGAGCGGCGCAACTGAGCGAAACAATGTAGTCGAGCCATCGATCGATTTTCTGAATAGATCCAGCCAATATTTCTCGCTTGCCAAATAGATCCGAGGAGCAAGAAGATGGCTTCAGCGCTATGGCGCAAGGGCATACGTTGAGCCGGCGTCCACCAGGCCACAAAAGGATGGGAGATGTGAAATGACCGAAGTTTCTCGTCTCGAGTCGAAGTACGATACTTTTCTCTTCGCCTCACTTTGTGAAGACGATGAATTGCCTCTCAGCGTTTTGTCTGTGCTGGCGCGACAAGACCTCGATCCGTGGCAGGAGGCTGGTCGCCTGGCGCAACTGTCGAACGAGCAGGCAATAAACAGTCTCGCATCAAGGATATGGAAATCGAATAGTGAGCGCTGGTCACCCTCGGAGGCGAGTATCCTCGCGATCCGCCTGATCCAGCTTCTGCCTTCGCTGGGCGGCTCCCAGGTCGGACAGCAACTCAACTGAAGAAGGCGGCGGCAGAATGATGTGTGTTTTTCCAGATTCGCCGCGTTCAGTTCACGTGGCGGTCGTTGGTGCCGGCGGACCGCGACATGGACTGAGCTCAGGGTGCCACGAAAGCGGCGTTGATTTCGAGCCTGACATCGTCTGAAACAGCGGGAGCGTTGCCGTCGACGCCGAAATCGCTGCGTCTGATCGTTGTCTTACCCCCCGGAAACCGAAGTTCAGCTTCTTGTCCGGCGTCGCGAGGTTACCGAAGAGACCAAAGACGGCATGCTGGGCGACGAAAGCGCCGTTGACTTTATTCGCGACAACCTCAACCTCCTATCGAGGAAATCGCTTCGCGCGAATACCGGCGCGGCTAAGCCGCTGCGTTAGATGTTGGCCTGATCGGGCGGGACGCCGCGCGGCAACGTGGCGGCCCCTTCGGGTTCCTCGCAGACCAGCCCCTCCACCCCGACCCCATAACACGTCATCGACAGCGAACCCATCGCATAGCCGCGCAGCAGAGTTCGGGCGTCCTTGTCCGCCGCAGCGAGCCCGGCCGTGTAAAGCAGCGGTATGAAATGATCTGGTGTGGGGACGGCCATGTCATAGTCGGCGTGCTCGACGACCTTCAGAATATCGGCCGGCGATTCACTCATCTGGCCCTCTACTTTGTCGTCGAAGCGATGCGCCCAATCAGCGCCGGTGTCGGGGCGGTCCCATTCGATACGGCGCAGGTTATGCACGACATTGCCGCTGGAGACGATCATCACGTTCCGCTTGCGCAACTGGTTCAGCTTGGTCGCAAGGTCGAGGTGATAATCGAACGGCATCAGGGCGTTGATCGACAACTGGACGACTGGGACGTCGGCATTCGGGAACAGGTGCGCAAGCACACTCCAGGTGCCATGATCGAGACCCCATTGATCGCGGTCGGCGCCAACCCAGTGCGGCTTGACGACCTCCGCCACCTCGCCGGCCAGTTCCGGCAGGCCGGGTGCTGGGTAATCGAAAGCGAACAATTCATTCGGAAAGCCGTAAAAGTCGTGAATAGTGCGCGGGCGCGCCATGGCGGTCACCGCTGTAGCGCCGATGAACCAATGCGCTGACACCACGAGCACCGCGCGCGGCCGCGGGAGCGCTTTGCCGAGCTTCCGCCATGCCCTCGTATAGCCGTTGTCCTCAAGGGTGTTCATCGGGCTGCCGTGTCCGATGAAGAGCGCGGGCATGGCTGTCATATCAAACTCCCTTCAGACGTTCTGCACGTTCAGAGCTTCAGCCTGCGCAGCCTGAACGCATCGCGAGGAACTGGGTTGTAACCGCTCAATATACTTGATTGGTGGGGTCGCAAGATCACGGCGCGTCGTCTGAGCCCACGATCCCGCCCTCACCTTCCAAACGAGCGATCTGCCTCGCATCCTGACGGGTGAATTTCAACCTGACGCCGGCGCCCATTCCGTTCGACTCATCGATAATGATCACTCCGAAATGTTCCAGTGCACGGTTCACCGCCTCGATCTCTCCCTCAGACCGAAGCAAGGCACTCCCGCCTGCTTCCAGGATACCAATGGCGTCCAGGGGAAGCCCGGATGCTTCGGCAAAGTGAGCCTGGCTGATTCCGGTCAAGGCGCGCGCCGCTGCGATCAAACGTCCACTTATCTCATTGCTCATTGACGAGCCCCCTCTACCTGACATCGCCCTATCCCGGATAGCGGCCGCTTCCTTGTCCGCGCCATCATCCGTGGTTCGCATCGATCCATTTGGCATAGGCCTGCATGAAGCTTTCCAGGAATTTCCGGGTGCCGTCATTGACGAGCTTGCCGTTCGCATCGAACAGTTTGTCGGCGCCGCCAATATAGGCTTCCGGTTGCGCCATCGCGGGAACGTTCAAAAAGACGAGCGACTGGCGCAAATGATGATTGGACCCAAAGCCGCCGATGCCGCCCGGCGATGCGGTGACGATCGCGCCCGGCTTGCCGTTCCACGCGCTTTTGCCATACGGCCGCGAGCCGACATCGATCGCGTTCTTGAGCGCCGCCGGCACTGAGCGATTGTGCTCAGGTGTCACGAAGAGAACCGCATCGGCGGCCCTGATGCGGTCGCGAAATGCCGTCCATTCGGCAGGTGGGTTGTCGTCGCCATCCTGATTATAGATCGGCAATTGACCGATCTCGATGATGGAAAGCTTCAAACCGGCGGGAGCCAAATCGATCAGCGTGTTCGCCACCGTGCGATTGATCGAATCTTTCCTCAGGCTGCCGACGATCACGGCAACGTCTTGTGTCTTGTCCATCGCTGTTTCCCGTTGATGTTCATTGGCCGCACGCACCTCATGCGCGGACAGGCAACTGGAATAATGATCTTTCTCGCTTTCGAAGAGAGATGCATCAGGCGCCGACGAGACTGAGAATCGTTCATAAATCATTCCGCCGATGTCCGCAGATCGATATTGCAACAATCTCCCATGATCGTCCATCGAGGCCATGTGCAATGGATGGCAACGTTCGTGGCAGTTCCGCCGTGACGACCTCTTCTCGACCATGCGCACTGCTATCGCCATTTCCGAACACATCTCAACCGGAGTGTTTTCCTGCCAGCGATCCATCACCCGGTTGGCAGCGCTGATCAAAAACCCGTCATAATCGCTCGCGCGTCGGTTATCGTCGGCAAAGCGCGTGACGTTGAGCACCCACAGCAGTATTCCTTGCAAGGAACAGCTTGCGGGCACTGAGGAGGTTGCGTGTGAAAGTCGTCCTCATTGGGATCACCGGGCGGGTCGGATCACGGTTGGCCAATGGGCTTCGCGCCCGTGAACACATCATCACGGGTATCGCCCTCGACATTCCGCGTGATGTCCCAGCCGGCCTTATGGTGCTGGCGGCCGATGCCGCAAGACCGGATATCCTGGCGCCCTGTCTCGCAGATCACGATGCCGTGATCTGCACCTCGCGCAGTCGCGTCGGATACTAGGCCAGACGCAAGTCACCGGGTGGAGATCGACATGGCCAAAGATCCTGCATCGGAAGTCCTGTCGAATCTGGACAGGCTCCTTCCGGATATTGAGATGCTTTATAAAGACGTTCACTCCCATCCCGAACTGTCGATGCAAGAGGTACGAACGGCCGGGATCGCCGCCGAAAGTCTGCGGAAAGCTGGCTACGAGGTGACGACGGGGGTGGGCAAGACGGGCGTGGTCGGGCTGCTCCGCAATGGCGAGGGGCCAACGGTGATGCTGCGTGCCGACATGGACGCGCTGCCCATCGCCGAGACCACCGGCGTTGCCTATGCCAGCAAGGTTTTTGCAACAGACGTCGAAGGAAATGCGGTCCCGGTCGGGCATATGTGCGGTCATGACATGCACGTCGCCTGGCTGGTGGGCGCTACCACATTGCTGGCGCAGGCGCGCGATGCCTGGAAAGGCACGGTGATGGCCGTCTTCCAGCCCGGCGAGGAAACAGCGCAAGGCGCCCAAGCCATGATCGACGACGGCCTGTTGAAGCGCTTCCCGATGCCCGATGTCGTCCTCGGCCAGCACGTCATGGTCGGCCCCGCCGGCAGCGTCGCGGGAAGCGCCGGACCGATCACGTCCGCTGCGGACAGCCTGCAAATCCGCTTGTTCGGCCGCGGCGCACACGGCTCGATGCCGCAGGCAAGCATCGATCCGGTCGTGATGGCGGCGTCCGTGGTCCTGCGACTCCAGACCATCGTATCCCGCGAGGTTGCCGCAACTGACACGGCGGTGGTCACCGTCGGCGTGTTGCAGGCCGGCACAAAAGAGAATGTCATTCCTGATGAGGCCATCATCAAGCTGAATGTGAGAACGTTCGATGCCAGTGTGCGCAAGCATGTGCTTGCGGCGATCGAGCGGATCGTCAATGCCGAAGCAGAAGCTTCGGGCGCGCCGCGAAAGCCCGAGGTCACACCGCTCGACCGTTACCCGCTGAATGTGAACGACGAAACTGCGAGCAATCGCATCGCCGCGGCGTTTCGCGATTACTTTTCCTCAGAGCGGGTGAAGCACACCGGGCCCGCTCCAGCCAGTGAGGATTTCGGTTGCTTCGGCACGGCCTGGCAGGTGCCATCGGTATTCTGGTTCGTGGGCGGCAACGATCCCGTGGCCTATGCAAAGGCCAAGGCCGAGGGCAAGCTCAATGAACTGCCGGTCAACCACAGCCCACAATTCGCACCGGTCCTGCACCCCACGCTGGAGACCGGCGTGGAGGCACTGGTGGTCGGGGCGCTGGCATGGCTTCGTGCGAATTGACGCCAGAAGATGCTGTGGGATTACATCGCTTGCAAGCACGCGCCGAATCCGTTGCATATCCGTTTGGTGCCGACGCCGACTGCTTTGGTTAGGCGCGCCAGGCCTTCGCCGACGGGATGAGTATGATCACGATCGAGACTTTCATTCGTATTCTTGATCTCGGTGGCACCTTCGTTTTCGCGCTCAGTGGAGCAGTTGCCGCGGTCAATCGCCGATTGGACATCTTCGGCATTCTCGTTCTGTCCTTTGTCGCGGGGAACTTCGGCGGGATCATGCGCGATGTGCTAATCGGCGCCGTGCCTCCCGCTGCCCTGACCGATGGTCGATATTTGCTGGTATCCGTCCTGGCGGGACTCATCACCTTCTTTCTGTATGCCGGCGTTGACCGCCTGCGTACCCCAGTGCTTCTGTTCGATGCGATCGGGCTGTCGTTTTTCGCCGTTGCCGGCGCACAAAAGGCAATCACACTTGGACTGAGCCCGGTGATGTCAGCGCTTCTGGGGATGTTGACGGGCATTGGCGGCGGCATGACGCGCGATGTTCTCCTGATGGAAATCCCCCAGGTCTTGCGCTCCGACCTCTATGCCGTTTCGGCCCTTGCCGCTGCCACTGTCGTTGTCGTCGGCCATATCCTGGGCTTTCCTTATGGCATCTCGGCCTTCGCCGGCGGCGCTTTGTGCTTGGCGCTCCGTCTCATGGCGATCAGACACGGTTGGCATCTGCCAGCCGCCCGTCTTTCCGCGCAGGAACGCGCCAAGGACAATTCATCGGATGACAAGGGAGAATAGTGCACCGAGAGCCAGATGATGGCGGTGTTCGGTTGGACGACCCGAAGATGCCCGCGCACTGCATCGCGCAGGCGAATCGGGAGAAGCTCGGCATCACCGGCATGGAGAAAGTGGTCGCACACTCGATGATTTCGGCCGCCGGGCGCGGACAGCACGGGAACCTCAGGCGCGAAAAAAGTAGTAACCTTGCGTAGCAATTCTCAAAAAAAATATATGTAAATTCAATTGGTTACGCGTTGGCGTGGTGCGCTCGGAGGGCGGTCGCATTTGCTGCAATTTCAACAACTTGCCGAGATGGGTAAAGAAGCCAGGTGCATTTCGCGCCCACTGGTGCTTATCGCCTCGACGGAAGTGGCACCATTGCGGTCATTAGCTTTCCGAAGGCGGAGGCTCTTGACTGACGGGCTCTGCGTCGCCTCTGGCCGGCGCAGCTTCTAGTCTGACGGTTATTCTCAATCCCGGCTGATCCTGGCGCCCGATATTCTCAATTTCGATCCGTCCCTCCGCCTGGTCGATAGCGCGCTTGACGATCGAGAGCCCGAGACCGGAGCCTTCGCCGATCGGGCGGCTACCCCGGAAGAACGGTTCAAATACGCGGTCGATGTCCTCCGGCGGGATGCCAGGCCCACCATCCTCGATCCTGATCACCGCCCAAGTGCCTTCACGCGTAATGGCAAGATCGACTGTGCCGCCATCAGGCGAATACTTGATCGCGTTCTCGACGAGATTGCGGATCGCCGACGTCAAGCCAGAAACGCTGCCGCTGAGCTCGATCTCCTCGGTTTCGGTGAACCCGAGGCCGCGGCTTTGTAACCGTCCAGTCCGCTGCCTGATCGGACCATCGCCCCACGCGATTATCCCGCAGCCCTCACCGGACCGTTACCTTGAGGCCGTGCGCGAAACCACTCCTGACGCCGCGAAATGCAAGCAGGCTCTCGTCGATCTGTTGTCGGTCACGGATCGGATGAAGGGCTAAGGCCTCCATCCACAAAAATGGCAATTGGCCGCCGACGGCCGGAGAAAGAGCAAATGATGGATCAACTGAGCGATGGTTTGAAGAGTGAGGCCGGCAAGGTGCCAGCTGTTACGTTGGGCTTTTGGATCATCAAGATCCTGGCGACCACGCTAGGCGAAACCGGCGGCGATGCGGTAACGATGGGCTGTCTGCATGCGGATACAAATCCAAACGGCGGCGGATATCTCATCGGCACCGGGATTTTCCTTGGCGTGTTCGTCGCGGCCGTGATCGCGCAAATCTCGATCAGACGATTCAATCCCTGGGTCTACTGGCTCGCGATCGTGGCCTCAACGACGGTCGGCACCGCGATGGCAGATCTGTTCGATCGCTCGTTGGGTATCGGCTATGCCGGAGGTTCGTCCATCCTGCTGGCATGCGTATTGGCCTCGCTCGCCGTCTGGTACTACAGTCTCGGCTCGATAAATGTGCAGACTGTGGCAACGCCTCGGGTGGAAATCTTCTATTGGGTGACAATCACCTTTTCGCAGACACTCGGAACTGCGCTCGGCGACTGGACGGCCGACAATACCGGCCTCGGATACGAGGGTGGCGCCCTCGTATTCTGCCTCGGTCTCGCTGTGCTGGCGGCGCTTTATTACTGGACCGAAATATCGCGCGTCTTTCTATTCTGGGCCGCCTTCATTCTTACGCGGCCACTGGGGGCGACGGTTGGCGACTTCCTGGACAAGCCGATGACCCGTGGCGGACTGGCTTTGAGCCGCTCCGTCGCCACCATCGTTCTCGCTGCCGCCATCGCGGGTCTCGTGTTCCTGTTGCCGCAGCGCGCCGGCAGGCACGCCTGAAGCAAAAAACGATCGTCTGGATGCGGAGCGCTGTGGAGGGCGTCTCCGTCTCCAGCACCACGATGTGCTGATTCCGGTTGTAAATCGGCGCCGAAGTATGACCCTCCAATGTCAGATGGATCAGAGACCTATCGTGCCGATCGGCGTCGGGCCCCCATGCCGATCAACACTAATGGCCGCGAAAGGCCTGATAGGCCCGGCTCTCGCGCAGGGTGTCGGCGCCGCCCTGAATCAGGAGGTCAATCTGGTCGGCCGGCAACACAAACCGGGTCGGGATCGCTTCGAGGATGCCGGCTCTCGCCGGGCCGAGTTGCTCGAAGCGAAGCCGGTCGATGAAGATGGTGACGTCGCCGCAACGCCAGTTAGTGCCGACGCCGAGACGCGCACGCTCAGTGGCCGACAGACCGCAACGCCAGCGCTTCACTTTGTTCGACCATTCGTTGAGCTGCGAGGAAAACGCGGCGTAACTCAACCGCACGCTGGCATCGATCGCGGTCGAAGCTGCGGCGGAGACCAGTTCGACGCCGGTCGGCCCCTCCAGGCGCTGGGCGAAGTCGCCGGAAGTGCCCCGGCCGGCATCTACGACAAGGAACATGATGCGCCGCACCTTCACCGCTTGCCGCTCGGTCATCGGCTCGAACGGTCGCTGTGCCGCCATCAGCGCGATGCTGAACCCGGACAGGCCGAAATTGTCGACAAGGCCGCCGTCGAGCAACTTTACAAACCGCATGGAGCCATCGCGGTAGCGGGCATTGGCTTCCGCAAACGCTCGCAGCAGCGGCTGTGCTTGCGGATCGCGACGGGCGCGCTCGAGCAGCGGCGGCAACTGCTTGGTGCAACCACCGGGAAAGGTCTCCAGCACAATCGGCGCGAACGCCAGCGGCACCGCGGCTGAGGCGGCGACCGCTTCTGCGATACGGTAGGGCCTGATATCGCTGCAAAGGGCGTCGAAAGCGGTTCTTCCGAACACGAACGGCGTGCGGTTGTAGATGTCGGAGGCGTTGATCCAGACATGGGGCCGACGGTCTTCGCGAAAGGCATCGAACCGCGCGCCGTCGAAGACGTTGGCATCGAGCCAATTGGTGAACTGGCTGTCGTTGACGCCGCCGCCAATGGCGCGGGCAATATTGCCGAGCGAAACGCTGGTATTGAGGTGTTCCTCCGCATTTCGCAGCAGGAAGCGTTCGCGAAAATCATCCAGCGTCGCGCGTTTCTTGAGACCAAAATAGGCTGCGGTCACCGATCCTCCCGACACGCCAGATATGAAATCCACGCGGTCGAGAAGCGACTTCGCCTTGATGGACCCGGCGCGGGCGCGCTCGAGTTCGGTCAACACGCCGAATGAGAACGCCGCCGCGCGGGTGCCGCCGCCGGAGAACGACAGCGCCAGTAGCATGTCGTCGTCGAGGTTGGGGACCTCCCGGACGAAATTATTGTCGGCAAGCACCTCGCCGAGGGGGACATTGCCGGGCAGATTGTAGACCGTGGCGCATCCGGCAAGCAGGGCCGCACACGCAAGCACCAACGCAGGCCGTATCGCCGCCCGCATCCTGCCCGACATCTTTCGGTGACAATGATTCAAAGTTATCGAAGCGTCAGACGCGCTACGCCCAGCGCGAGATTGACGCCGAGTTGGCCTTCGACCGATAACGGCTGCAACGAGATCGTGCGATTGGATCCTCCGACGAGGACGTTGGCGCCAAGACCAAGACCAAACGAGGCGTTGCCACTGGCACCGACATAGGTCCCCCGCAGCACGCCATACCCCACGTGCGAGGTCGGCGCGAACACGCCCCAGAATAGTCGCCCGCCGCCGGTGATTCCGACATCAAGTCCGATTCGGCCGATCGTGCCCGTGTACGTATAACTGCGTCCGGTCGCATTCGAGCGAAATACGCATCGCAAATTCTGCCGCGAGCCGACGAGCAGCCCGACGCGCGGCGCCGCGTCGCAGGTCAATCCGCCAACGCGTACGGGCTGAGCCTGTGCAAACGCAGGCGCTGTGAATGCGAGCATTGTCACACATAGAACGGCTGAATAGATCTTTGACATGTCGTCTCCAAAGCGGGGGACTTCCCACTACACATAAGAATTGACGAGTTTGCCGGCAAAGCAATTGGCGGGGGGCTTTAATCGGCGAGCCTGCTTTAGCTAATTCTGCACTCTACGATCGCCATAGTGCATCCAGAACCCAATTCTGGCAATCGCCAGATGCCCGGGGCGGCCAAGCAGACTGGCCGCGGACTTCGCGAGATGAATGTTCCGTATTCGCTTGGCCGTATCACGAGAAAATCAACAATTGGGACGCTCGGCACATTGCTGGGATTCTCTGCCTAAAGGGGTTTTACCTAGTGGTTTATACTGTTCCTGGATGCGATCTCAGCTCAGGGTTTCCCCGCATCTAGAGAATTTTACCCGAGTGCCCCTTAGTGCGGGCAGATTGGCCCGGCCACGGAGAAAGCGGCATGATTCATCGAGATCTGTTGGTCAGTCAGAATCGTCAACTTGCCTCCTGCGGATCGAGTCGAACGAGGGAGCTGGAGTCGGAGCTGCTTGCTCTGCAAGAGCAGCTTCATCGGCTAATTGCAACCGAACTTCATGATTCGACGTGCCAACATTTGGTGGCGGCGAGCCTGGGCATAATGCAGATAAAGAACGCCCTGGACGATCCCCCGACGATAGAGAAGCATTGCGATCAACTCGACGTCTCGATCAGCCGCGCCCTGAAGGAATTGCGATCCGTCGCGTATCTGCTGCTGCCGCAAGACCTCGTTGAGGGAGGGCTTAAGGCGGCAATTGAGCAGTATGTGGCAGGATTTGCAATTCGAACGTCGCTGGTTCTCGACGTTTCCATCTCGCCCGAGGTGGACTCTCTCCCATATGAGACGCAGCGGTCATTCATGCGAATTGCTCAGGAAGGTCTGATGAATGTTCACCGTCATGCCCGCGCGACCAGGGTCGAACTGACCATTCAAGCCGGGGATGGTGAATTGAAGCTCGAAATTCGAGACGACGGACAGGGCATGGTCGTCGCAGACGACGCTCATCACCCTTGTGCACCTGTATTTGGAGCAGGCCTGCGCATCGTGCAAGCACGCTTGCACGGGATGGGTGGGCGGCTCAAGTTGCTTTCTTCGCGTACATCGGGCTATCGCGAGACAGTTCTGCTCGCGACCGTTCCGTATGAAGGTCCAGAGAGGGGTAGCTCAAAAGCGGCTGCCACGCGTCGAATTCGTCGCTCGACGAGCAGCCAGAAAAGGCGGGCTGGTCCTCGGTAGAGATTGAGGCACCGTGCTTTGCCTGACCCGACCATGGAGACCTGTTCGAGCATGAAGCGGATTCTGATAGCGGATGACCATGCGGCGGTGCGTGCCGGATTGCGGGCTATTCTAGAGCAACGCGTTGGCTGGGAAATCGTAGCCGAGGCGCGCGATGGAAGCGAAGCCGTGTCGGCGGCCGTCGAGAAACGGCCCGACGTTGCTATTGTCGATTATTCGATGCCGTTGATGACCGGTGTGGATGTTGCACGGTCCATAAAAGGGCATCAGCTACCAACCGAGACCATGATTTTTACGGTGCACGAGTCGAGCGCGCTCGCGCGGCAAGCGTTCGACGCCGGTGCCCGGGCATTTCTGCTAAAATCCGATGCCAGCAAGATGCTCTTGGCGGCCGTCGATTCACTGATCCTGCACAAGCCATATTACGCAGGCTCATTTTCGAAGGAATTAAGGC
Organism: Bradyrhizobium sp.; assembly: GCF_036735945.1. Lineage (GTDB taxonomy): Bacteria > Pseudomonadota > Alphaproteobacteria > Rhizobiales > Xanthobacteraceae > Bradyrhizobium. The sequence continues at coordinate 52,318 of NZ_DAINNI010000004.1, forward strand.
ACGCGGCAAGCGGAAAAAGATGCCCCCACGAGGTACTTTCGCCTCGAGAGAAGATGATCGTTAAATTGGTTGCGGAAGGGCACAGCAATAAAGCCGTAAGCGCGATGCTGAATCTCAGCGTCAAGACGACGGAGACGCATCGGGCGGCCGCTATGCGCAAACTCAACGTCAATTCGACCGCCGGCCTGGTTCGATACGCCCTTCGTAGCAAGCTTTTGGAGGCGTGAGGCAGGTTCACGTTTGTCGGTCTATCGGAGCCCGCACGGGTATCGCAACCGGTTGCTGCGAACTGAATGAAAGTCGAATGTTTTCAGGTTTTGCAGTGACCGGTACTTCCGCTTCAGTTCTCGGGGTTATTCCCCGATTTTGGGACAGCAATCCGCTCGATATGTTGGGCGTTCCAGGGTGTTGGCCTTGTATCGCTCGTGGCTCCGGCAATGGAACGTCAACGTGAAACAAATTCTGATTGCGGACGATCATGAAGTCGTGCGGACCGGATTGCGCGCAATAATCGAAACCCGCGCCGACTGGATTGTGAGCGGAGAAGCAGCCGACGGTAAGGAAGCGCTTGAGCTGGCGCTCAAGCTGAAGCCCGATGTGGCCATCGTCGATTACTCGATGCCCGGGATCAACGGTCTGGAAGTTTGTCGCCGCATCAAATCGGATGGTCTGAATACGGGAGTTCTGATCCTGACCGGGTTTGATGACGAGGAAATTCTGACGGGCGCACTTGTGGCCGGCGCGAGGGGATTCCTGCTGAAATCGGATGCCAGGTATCATCTGCTCACGGCAGTTGAGGCGCTGCTTGACCGCCAACCTTATTTTTCCAGCGTGGCACTGGAGCAGTTGCTAGGTGACTTTGTGTCAATCCGAAAGGAGAGATCTCGCGCGGTACTCACCGCGCGGGAACAGAACGTTGTTCAACTGATTGCGGAAGGGCACACCAGCAAATCCGCGGGTGCGATACTGAATGTCAGTGTAAAGACGGTCGAAACCCATCGCGGATCGGCAATGCGAAAGCTCAATGTTTCATCGGCCGCTGGTCTGGTGCGGTATGCAGTTCGTGCAAAATTGATCGCGCTGTAGCGGGTTGTAGTGCCCGGCCAGAGCTTTGTTTGCATCCGGTCCTGAAAAAGTAACTGAGGAGTTCACATATGCGTCGGCTTCCACTCTGGTCGGTTCTCTTGGTGTTGGGATTCATCGTGCCCGTAAACGATGTCATGGCTCAGAGTTCCGCGGGGCGCGGCGCCGTCGGAGGTGCAATTGTCGGCGGTGCGATCGGTGGCCGACGCGGGGCGGCGGTGGGAGCTGCCACCGGTGCCGTCGTGGGAGCCCATCATCGCAGGCATTGGCATGGGCATTACTACTGGCGGTCCGGTCGTTGCTGGGTGCGCACGGGCGGGAGATCGCATCCGGTAGCTTCGCGGTATTGCCGGTAAATTTGCGCGAACCGCGCGGGCCGTCGGTTTTTATGCATGGCAGAAATCTGCCGTGAGCGCGGAGGCTTGCCAAAATCGAGCGTTGGGGGTTGGATTGACTGTCGAAGCTCCACCGCCCGTTGGTGATCCAATTATGGACGCAGTTCGGTTCTCCACGTGTGAATTACCCGTGTCGCAACAGCTTGAGGCGTGGCGGGATTGGTATGCTGGTAGTTTCGAGGTGGCGTCAATTGACGCCTCCGATCGCGGCTTTGCCGGGAAGAGCGAGGTGTGGAAGTTCGACGGTATGGCCCTGGTCAGCGTGTCGGCCCCGCCGCTGCGTGCAGTGAGAACGAAATCGTTGATCAGGCGCGATCCGACCGACCACTGGGTGATCACCATCGGCAAGCGAGGCGCAACCGACCTCATGTTGGAAAAGGATCAAACGGCGGTGCCGGCCGGAGTGCCGTTCGTTCTGTCACTGGGCGAATTTTCGGCCAATCAGCGAAATCTCGACCACAGGCTCCAGCTCAACATCGCGCGGGATAAGTTCAGCTATTTCGCGCCGGCGCTGGACGCGGCGCGCGGCCAGGCACTGAATACGCCGCTTGGCGGCATGCTTTCGGAATATATCAGTCTGCTAGAACGCCAGTTGCCAGGCTTGACAGAGGCAGACGCGCAGCGCCTTCCGCAAGCGGTGGCCGGGATGGTTGCCGCATGTATTGCAACGTCTATGGACAGTGTAACCAAGGCACACGAGCAAATTAGCGCCACGCTCAAGGAAAAGGCTCGACGTTGTATCCGGCGCAATTTGCGCTCTCCCCGTCTGGGGGCAAGCATGTTGTGCCGTGAACTGGGAATGTCCAGATCGAGCCTTTATCGATTGCTGGAATCGGAGGGTGGCGTGCAGCGATACATTCAGCATCACCGGATGGCGGAGAGTTTTGCGTTACTAAGCGATCCGTCCAATGCGCAGCAGATTGTTGTGATCGCTGATGACGTCGGGATGCTGGATCTATCCTCCTTCAGCCGGGCATTCCGGAGGCAGTTCGGAATCAGCCCGACCGATGTGCGTGAAGCCGCGCGAGCCGGTCTTGATCCCTCGCTCGCTGTCGTAGATCGAGGTACGAAGGGTGTCGTGAGCGGACTACTGGCTCGGCTCTAGGTTTGCTGATTCACCGGCAGCAGTAGTCATGCGCCATCAGGAAGCCGCCGTTAGTTAGAGAGCCTTCCTTAGTTCGCCGATCTGGTGTGCTGATAGACACGGTGGACTATCTGCCCGTCGCACGAAATCGCCGCACCACGACTTTCCAGCGCACATTAAATTCTTCTCCTCGCTAAGCTGGGAGTCAGCCCGATCGAATCCCCACCGGTAACGTCGGGCGGGCAGGAACCCTCGTGTGCCCAAATGATTTCGAACAAAGAAATGACCTTGCGCAGTAACCTTCGGAAAAATTGGCGTAAATTCAGTTAGTTATGCGTTGGCGTGGTGCGCTCGGAGGGCGGTCGCATTTGCTGAGATTTCAACAACTTGCCGAGCGGGGTAACGAGGCTCGGTGCATTTCGCAAGATCCTCAAATGTGAGCTGCGTCGGCCGTTCTGGGAAAACCAGACACGGCGTGTCAGTTGAGGTTCAGGTTCGTGAGGATGCGCCGGTCGCAAGGTGTCTTGACGCCACAGGGCTCGCGATACCGTGCAGGAACTGATCGACAACCATGTCTGCAAATTCGGAAGGCCCTATTCCACCCTTGGGATCGTACCAAGTGTGGCTGAAGTTGAGCGTACCGAACAGCATCATCGTATAGATCTTCTTTGTTCGCTTGACGATCTTTCCCTTGTTGTCCAGCTGAAGAATGAGGCCAGTAATCAGATCGACGATCCGCCGCTCGAGCGATTTGATCGTCTGCTGGTCGTCTTCACCGAGGAAAGTCAGGTCGTTGAGGATCAGGCGCTGTTCCTGCGGCGAACGCGCATTGAGATCGACAATGGCACGGATCGCCGCGCGGAATTGGTCGAGCGTCGAGGAATGCACTGCAATGGCTGCTTCCACGTCCGCGATCATCTGCCGCACATGCTGGTCGAGGATAGCGAACAGAATGGCTTCCTTGGAAGCGAAGTAGTGATAAAGCGCGCCGCGCGAGAGCTTGCAGGCTTCCGCAAGGTCGGCGATCGATGCGCGCATGTAGCCTTGTTTGGCGAACAGGCCGCACGCCGCCGACAGAATTCCCCGCTGAATCTCGTCATAATTCTCTGAGCGCGTCCGCGCCATACCGTGCCTCTCATGCGATGCGCCGTCGCCGGATCCGGCGACGTTCGACTCTCTATACTACCGGCGCGTGCGCGACGCGCCGCTCGCGTGCACGCCTTCCACCGGAACCATTCGAGCCGACCGTCCAAATTTGATCTGGATCAAAAAATAATTTGAACGGCCGGTCGGATTATAATATCCTCCACTCAACTGGCAAGCAGATCGCGCACGCGGGACCAACCTGGCGGCATCGAGGGAGGTTGTTCGTGAACAGTCGGAAGGTCGATGCTGTCGTAATTGGAGCTGGCGCCGGCGGGCTATGCGCCGCGGCGCGGCTGGCCCACGCCGGGCTTTACACAGTCCTTGTCGACGACCACGACCGGCTGGGCGGCCGCGCATCTACCGAGGAGATCGACGGCTTCAAGGTCAATATCGGCGCGATCGCGATCGAATTCGGCGGCGTGTTCGAGGAGACGTTCCACACCGTCGGTGTGCCGCTCTACATCCGCACACCCGAGCCCGCGAGCTCCTTCTTTATCGACGGCAGGTTGATCGACGTCGGCCGTGGTGGCTGGTCGCTCCTGCTTGGACAACTGACCAAGCAGGCCTCGCGAATCCTGGAGAAATTCGCCGACGCACGCTCAGGCAACCTGCCCGACGGCCGGCAGTCAACCGAGGACTGGCTGAAGGGCTACACCAGCAACGCCACCGTTCATGCGCTCTTCCGAAATCTCTGCGCAGCGATCTTCGCATGCAACGCGGCCGAGTTGCCTGCCCGCGCTTTCCTGACCTATTTCACCAGCAAGGGAGCCTTCAAGAAGTTCGGCTTCTGTCCGGAAGGGACGATCGGTGTCTGGAACAGCCTCGCGACCGCGGTAAGGCGCAATGGCGAGGTCTGGCTCGGCACGCCGGCCACCGAAATCCACGCGGCAAACGGGCGCGTGAGCGGCGTGACCCTGCTACGGGACGGTAAGCCCATGCGGATAGACACCGATCTCGTCGTCAGCAATGCCGGGCCGAAGGCGACGGTCGCGCTCGCCGGCGAAACCGCTTTCCCGGCCGATTATGCGGCAAAGGTCAGGAACGATCTCCGTCCGGCCGCCAACATCGTCATCAACGTCGCGAGCCGAGAGCCACTGGTGGACCACCCGGGCATCGTGACATTCGGCAGGACGCGCCGGCTCTGCAACATGGCGAACCTCTCGGCGACCTGCCCCGAGCTCGCGCCGCCTGGCTGGCATCTTTACGTAGCCTATGCCGTCCCGGTCCCGGCACTTGGCGAATTCGACTCTGATGCCGAGGTCGCGCTCGCGCTCACGGACCTCCGCGAACAATTCAGCAACTTCGACCAAGCCAAAATCCTCTCCATCCGCGTGATGCGTGATGATTGGCCGGCGCAACGCAGCTGCGCTGGGTACGATCTGCCGCGCGAGACCGGAATCGAGGGTCTTTGGTGTGTCGGCGACGCCGTCAAGCAATATGGCAATGGCGGCACGCAGGCCTGCGCCGAGACAGCGAAAATCGTGACCGATGCCATTCTTGCCGCACGGCCACCCGTGCCGCAGGCAAGCCGGGTCTGAGCGCGATGCCGACGACGATCCGGACCCGGAAATCATCCGCCGCACCACACGCGATGCCCGCGCCGGATTGCTTGCTCGAATTCCGTAACATGCGCGTCGTCTATGACAATGCCATCGAGGCCATCCGTGACGTCTCGATTGCTGTACCCGAGGGCGGCATCGTCGCCCTGCTCGGCTCCAACGGCGCCGGCAAATCCACGCTGCTCAAGGCGATGTCGGGCATTCTCTACACCGAGGAAGGCGTGATCGAGAACGGCACGATACGCTTTCGGAACGAGGACGTGCATCGTCTGGCGCCTGACGAGTTGGTGCGGCGTGGCATCGTCCAGGTGCCGGAGGGCCGCCGCGTATTTCCGGCGCTAACCATCGACGAAAATCTGCAGATGGGCGGCTACACCAAGACGGCGGCAGAAGCCCGCGATCGCCGTGACAAGGTGTTCGCGCTGTTCCCCCGACTATTCGAGCGCCGCGACCAGATCGCGGGATACATGTCCGGCGGCGAGCAGCAGATGCTGGCGATCGGCCGCGCCCTGATGACCGACCCAGTGCTGCTGGCACTCGACGAACCGTCCCTTGGCCTCGCCCCGCTGATCATCGATCGCATCTATGAAGTAATCGCCAGGCTGCGCGACGAAATGAAGATGACGGTCTTGCTGGTTGAACAGAACGCGCAGCGCGCTCTCGACATCGCCGACTACGGCTACATCCTGGAGACAGGTCGCGTGGTCCTCGACGGCACCGCGAAGAAACTCGCCGCCAACGAGGACGTGCAGGAGTTCTATCTCGGCGTCTCCAATACGGGACGCAAGAGCCTTCGCGACGTCAAGCACTACAAGCGGCGCAAACGGTGGCTGTCGTGACCGCGCTCCTCACGGTCGAGAACCTCAGCAAGCGATTTGGCGGCCTTCAAGCCGTCACCGATGTCAGCCTTGCGGTTGCGCAGGGTGAAATCTGCAGCGTAATCGGCCCTAATGGCGCCGGCAAGACCACGCTGTTCAACATGATATCTGGCGTGCTGCGGCCGAGCGGTGGACGTATTGAATTTGACGGTACCGACCTAGCGGCCGTCTCGCCGTCGCGCTTTGCCGCCATCGGGATCGCCCGAACGTTTCAAAATCTGGCGCTATTCAAGCATGGCACCGTGGTCGAGAACATCCTGACCGGCCGGCATGCCCATCTGCGCTCCAACGTCCTCGATGCCGTGATCTTCCTTGGCCGCACCCGGCGCGAGGAGATCGAGGCACGGCGGCGGGTCGAGCACATCATCGAGTTCCTCGAAATCGAGCACATCCGCGATTCCGTGGTCGGCACGCTCTCCTACGGCCAGCAGAAGCGCGTGGAACTGGGGCGAGCACTCGCGTGCGAACCGAAACTGCTGCTGCTCGATGAAATGGTGTCGGGCATGAACCAGGAGGAAACCGAAGATATCGCCCGCTTTGTGCTCGATATCCGCGAGGAGCTCGGTATCACCGTGCTGATGATCGAGCACGAGATGCGGATCGTGATGGATATCTCCGACCGCGTTCATGTCCTAAATTTCGGCCGCAAGATCGCCGAAGGCACGCCTGCCGAGGTGCGCCGCGATCCGGCGGTGACGGAAGCCTATCTCGGCGGCCACCGCGCGGAAGCGGCACGGGTGGGGGCGTGATGTCGGCCATCGATGCATTCCGGACCGAGCATCCGCCGATCCAGTCGAGTCCGGCCCGGGCTTCGTCCGCGACCGACGCCGATTCGCTGCAAACCGCGCTGAAGGCCGCCGCGATCACCATCCCCCAATTGCTGCGCCAGCGCGCGGCCATGCACGGCGATGCGCTTGCGCTACGCGAAAAAGAGTACGGCATCTGGAATCCCTATTCCTGGCGCCACTACTACGAGACCGCGCGCTCGGTAGCACTTGGCCTGCTCTCGCTCGGCCTCAAACCCGGCGATCGCGTCGCCATTGCCGGCGAGAACACGCCGGAATGGTTTTACGCCGATCTCGGCATCCAGATGATCGGCGCGGTGGCGGTCGGCATCTACCCGACCAATCCCTGGGTCGAGCTGCAGTACATTGTCCGCCACTCCGGCGCGCGTGTCGTCGTCACAGGCGACCAGGAGCAGACCGACAAGGTGCTGGACGCACTGGCCAACAATGACGGCCTGCCCGCGCTCGAAGCCATCGTCTGCGTCGACATGAAGGGTCTGCGCCAGTATCGAGAGTCGCAACCGATGTCGTTCGACAAGCTCTGCCAGCTCGGCAAGAGCTATGCCGCCGAAAACCCCGACGCCAATGCGACCCTCGATCGCCTGATTTCGCAGGCCTCGCCCGACGACGTCTCGATCCTGGTCTACACCTCGGGCACGACCGGTCCGCCCAAGGGCGCGATGCTGACGCATCGAAATCTGGTCTACGCCGCATATATTTACGCCGAAGCGGTCGGGATATCAGACAAACCGTTCGAGGCTGTCAGCTACCTGCCGCTGTGCCACGTCGCCGAGCGCTGCTATGGCGAGGTGACACATCTCGTTCTCGGCGGCGCCGTCAGCTTTGCCGAATCGATCGACACCGTCGCCATCAACATCCGCGAGATCGCGCCGACCTTCTTCGTCGGCGTGCCCCGCATCTACGAAAAACTGCAGCAGGGGTTCCTGTTCCGGCTCGGCGAAAGCGGCGCGCTGCGCCAGCGCTTCGCCAAGGCCTGCATGGCCTGGGGCCGCAAGCTGTCGGACCGCCGTCAGGACGGGAATACCCAATGGCACGACCAGTTCGCATATGCCCTGCTGTACGTAATGCTGTTCCGCAATATTCAGCGCCATCTCGGCTTTGCCCGCAGCCGTCATCGCCTGTGCGCGGGCGCTTCAATTTCACCGGAGACGCTGCGCTTCTTCGACATCGTCGGCCGTCCGGTGTCGCAAGGCTATGGGCTGACCGAAAGCGGCGGCGTCGCCTTCATCCAGACCGGCAGCCACCACCGGCTCGGCGGCTGCGGCCTGCCTCTGCTCCATACCGAATGGAAGCTCGACAGTGACGGCGAAATCCTGCTGCGCAACCCCGGCGTCTTCAAGGGTTACTTCCTCGACGAGAAGGCCTCGAGCGCGACGCTGGAACCCGGCGGCTGGCTGCGCACCGGCGATATCGTCGAGGTCATGGACAATGGTGAGATCACGGTGGTCGATCGCAAGAAGGCGATCATCATCACAGCCGGCGGCAAGAACATCGCGCCCTCCGAGATCGAGAATGCGCTCAAGGACTCTGAATTCATCAAGGAAGCGATTGTGGTCGGCGAGGCCAGGAAATATCTCGGCGCCATCATCCAGGTCGATTTCGACAATGTCGGCCGCTGGGCGCGCGACAAGGCCCTGCCCTACACCAACTACAAATCGCTTTCGCAACTGGATGAAGTGCACGAACTGGTCGAGCGCATCGTCAGCGAGACCAACAAGCGCTTCGCACGCGTCGAGAACATCCGCCGCTTTGCCATCCTTGAGAAAGAACTCGATCACGACGATGGTGAACTGACTGCCACCCAGAAGGTGCGGCGCGCCCTGATCGAGAAGAAATTCGCGCGCGAACTCGCCATCATCTACCAGGCGGAGGGCTGATGCAGTATTTCACCCAGTTGATGATCTCGGGCCTTGCGATCGGCGCCATTTACGGCCTGATCGCGATGGGCTTTGCGGTGATCTACAAATCTACCGGCCTCGTCAATTTCGCGCAGGGCGAGATGACGATGATCACGGCCTATATCGCCTGGACTATCTCGACCACAGTCAGCGGCAACGTCTTCGTCGTTGCGCTCAGCGCCATCGTGGCCGCCGTCATCCTTGGCCTCGTGATCGAACGCGTGGTGATGCGCCCGATGCTGGGCGAGCCGGTATTCGCCACCGTAATGGTCACCATTGGTCTGGCCGTGATCCTGCGCTCGTCGATCAATTTCATCTGGGACGCCTATCCCCATGGTCTCGATGTCGGCTTCGGCCGCACTATCGTCCGCATCGGGACGATCGGCGTGCGCACCGGGCAGATCGCTGTCATCGCCACGCTTCTCGTACTGCTCGCCGCGATATGGGCGTTCTTCCGCTACAGCAAGATCGGCGTCGCCATGCGCGCCGTCGCCGCTGACGACCGAACTGCCCTTCTCATGGGCATCAGCGCCACGAAAGTCCACGCGCTGGCCTGGGCAGCCTCGTCCGTCATTGCCGGCATCGGCGGCGTTTTCTTTGCGCTTTCCTATGATCTTTCGCCTGCGATGTTCCAGCTTGGACTGAAGGCGTTTCCGGCCACGATCCTTGGCGGGCTCGACGCCGTCCTTGGCTCGGGCGTTGGCGGGCTTCTGATCGGCATCACCGAAAATCTCGCCGGCGGTTATGTCGGCTCCGGCATGAAGGAGGTCGCGGGCTTTGCGATGATCATCGTGGTGCTGATGATCCGCCCGTTCGGTCTCTTCGGCGAACGCGACATCGAGAGGGTTTAGGGCGATGCGCACCGGCGATTTCAAACAGACCTACGGCGAACTCGTCACGCTGGTGGATTCTCCGCCGGTATGGCTGTGGGCGGCGGTCCTAGTCGCCGCGCTGATCGTCGCGCCCTTTGTGCTGAACTCCTACGTATTGTCGTTCCTGATCATCATCCTGATCACGGTGGTCGGCGCGCTCGGACTGAACATTCTGACCGGCTATACCGGCCTCATCTCGCTGGGTCATGTCGGCTTTCTCGTCACCGGCGCCTATGCTTACGCTATCCTGGTTTCCAAATATCAGATGCACCCGCTGGTCGGCTTCCTTGGTGCCGGCGTGGTGCCGGCGCTCGCCAGCCTCATCGTCGGTGCACCGTCGCTGCGGCTGAAGGGCCTGTATCTCGCCATCACCACCCTGGCGTTCTCCTTCATCATCAACACCGTGATCCTGGAAGCACGCTGGCTGACCAACGGCGCCCGCGGCATTGCCGTTCAGCGCCCGGAGCTTTTCGGGATCAGCTTCGACGGCGACGCGGCCTTCACCTATCTCTGCCTCGGCTTTGCCATCCTGACGCTTTTCGCCACGCTCAACATCCGCCGCAGCCGCGTCGGCCGCGCCTTTGTCGCGATCCGCGACAACGACACCGCCGCCCGCGTCATGGGCATCAACCTGCATGCCTACAAGCTGTTCGCCTTCGTGACCTCGGCCTTCATCACGGGCTTGTCGGGCGCGCTGTACGGAATCTATTTGTCGTTCGTCAGCGTCGAAGGCTTCCCGTTCCTGCTCTCGATCGAGGCACTGGCGATCCTGATCGTCGGCGGGCTCGGTTCGGCGCTCGGCGCCGTGCTTGGCACCATCCTGATCGTGGTGCTGCCGGAAGCGACGCGGCTGGTTTTCAGCCTGTTCAGCGCGCAGATGGACGCCACGTTCACGACCGGCGCGCAGGAGCTCAAAAGCATGCTTTACGGCCTCGTCATCATCCTGTTCCTGCGCTTCCAGCCGCGCGGACTGGTTGGCGCCTGGCACGACGTCAGGCGAATGTGGGTGAACTGGCCGCTTCGTTACTAACCAGAAAACAAAACAGGAGGAGGACACGATGATGAAGTATCTGGCGACGGCATCGATGCTGCTCGCAGGCGCGTATCTTTCGACCGGCCCCGCGCTTGCGGCCGACCAGGGCATCACTGACACCGAAATCATAATCGGCGATGTCGAACCCTTGACCGGCCCCCCGGCCTTGCTCGGCGTCGCCGCCTCCATCGGCCACAAGATCGCGATCGCGGAAGCTAACGCTGCCGGTGGTATCAACGGCCGCAAGATAAAATACGTCCTCGAAGACGATGGCTATGTCACCGCCCGGACCATTCAAGGCGTCAAGAAGGTGATCGACGTCGACAAGGCATTTGCCATGCTCGGAATCTCCGGCTCGGGGCAGTCCATCGCCGTGATGCCGGTGCTGGAAAAGGCCGGCATCCCCACCGTCATTGACGTGGCACCGGTCAAGTTCCTATGGGAGCCGCCACGCAAGAACGTCTTTGTCGTCGGACAATCCTACGAGGAAGGTATCATTCACCTGGTCAACTATCTCGCCGACAAGAATCCCGGCAAGAAATGGGGCCTGATCACGCAGGACGACGACTACGGCATCACCGTGCGCGACGGTTTCGATACGGTGGTTAAGGCCAAGAAGCTCAACGTGGTCTACAGCGGCAACTACAAGAAAGGCCAGCAGGATTTCTCGTCCGACATGCTGCAGCTGAAGGAGTCCGGCGCCGAGGTGTTTCTGGCCGGCGGTATCATCGGCGAGAACATCGCGATGATGAAGGAACTGGAAAAGCTCAACATAAAGCCGGTGGTCGGCATCTTCTGGCCCGGACGGGTGGAGCCGGTTCTGAAGCTGATGGGACCGGCCGGCAACGGCATCTACGCGGTCGACTATGTCGAGCCGTTTGCGGGGCCGGCCGGCAAGGCGTTCCTCGAGAAGGCCAAGGGGCTGATTCCGGAAGCGGAAATGAAGGGAATCAACCGCTACTCGATGACCGGTTATGCCGCTGCCAAGGTGCTGATCTCCGCCATCGAGCGCTGCGGCAAGCAGCCGACCTGGGCCTGCACCATCGCGGAGCTGGAAAAGACCAGGAACGTCGAGACCGGCATCATGGCGCCGATCAGCTTCGGCCCTGGCGTCCGCTTCTCGAACCAGAAACTGCAGATCATGCAGTCGGACTTCTCGACATTGAGCTTCAAACCGGTGAACTGAGCGACTTGCAAGGTACTGGCCGGCACATCGCGTGCCGGTCAGCCCTCACATCCTCTTCGCAACTTCTTCGAGCATCACCTCGGTGGCGCCGCCGCCGATAGTCAGCACCCTGGCATCACGCACCATTCGCTCGATCGGCGTGCCGCGCATGAAACCGGTGCCGCCATGCAGCTGCAGGCAGCCGTGCACGACCTCGTGCAGCACCTCCGGCGACAGCGCCTTTACCATCGAGACTTCGCGGGGGCACGGCTTCCCGGCTTCCACCAACTCTGCCGCATGGTAGGCGAGCGCCCGGGCGGCCTCGGCCTTGGTTGCGAGCAGAGCGAGCTTCAGCCGCACCGCCTGCTGATGCCACAACGGCCCGCCAAACGCCTGCCGGCTCTTTACATAATTGGTAGTCAGTTCGATCGCCTTGGCGGACTCGCCGGCACAGATGCCGCCGATGCAGATCCGCTCGTTCTCGAAGGTTTCCATAATGCCGTAAAAGCCGCGGTTCTCCTCGCCCAGCAGGTTTTCGGCGGGGATGCGGACGTCCTGGAAAGCGATCTCGGCGGTGTCCGAGCAGAGCCAGCCATGCTTGTCGAGCTTCGTTACGGAGATACCCGGCGTCGTCCGCTCGATGATGAACAGCGAGATACCGCGGCTGCCCTTGGCGGTGGGATCGGTGCGCGCGGCGACGATCAGGATGTCGCCATAGACGGCGTTGGTGATGAACATCTTCGAGCCGTTGATCACCCAGGAATCGCCGTCGCGGCGGGCGCGCGTCTTGAGGCCGGCGACGTCGGAACCTGCATCGGGCTCGGTCACCGCAATCGAGCAGATCGTCTCGCCTCGGATGATCGCCGGAAGATATTTCCGCTTTTGCTCTGACGTGCCGCGCAAAGTGATATGAACCGCCGACATATCGGTGTGCACCAGAACCGACGAGGTGAAACCGCCGAATGTCGACCTTCCGAGCTCTTCGGCCCACACCATCGACGCCAGCGGACCCATGTCCGTGCCGCCATACTCGGCTTCATGGCGCATGCCGAGGAAACCGAGGGCGCCCATGCGGTGGTATATCTCGCGCGGGATCTTGCCATCGCGCTCCCACTGCTCGCCATGCGGCACCACCTCCTTCTCGACAAAGCGGCGGACCTGCTCGCGCAGCATCCGCAGTTCCTCGGAAAGCTGCGGCTGCTCCGAGAAGTGGAATTCGCCGTCGGACTGACTGTGCGGATTTTCGGGCCTGACGTTCATGGCGATGTCCTCCCGGCCTTGAGATGGAGATGCCGGAAGAGAAATCCGGCGATTGATGCGATGGCTTGATGCGCCTCGGGAATCTCTGTGAACATCTGAAAGACGTGGATCATGCCGTCCCAGACCTGGAGATCGACCTCGACACCGGCGGCGCGCGCCTTGTCGGCCAGCATCACGGAATCATCCCGCACGGTTTCACGGTCGCCGACCTGAATCAGTAACGGCGGCAATCCCCCGAGATCGGCATAGAGTGGTGACGCCAGCGGCTGTCTCGGATCGCCCTGCTCGCCCAGATAATTGTTGGCCAATGCCCGGATCATCGGGCGCTGGTGGATCGGATCCGCATCGGCGCGGTTGACGTAACTCGCACCGACTGCCGCCAGATCGGTCCAAGGCGACATCAGCGCGGCTGCCACAGGCAACGGAAGACCGCGTTCACGCAAGGCCAGCATCGCGGCAAGCGCGAGGTTGCCTCCGGCGGAATCTCCGGCAAGGGCGATATTGGTGGAGGTCAGTCCTTGACGCAGCATCGAGTCATAGGCGGCAAGCGCATCGTCCAGCGCAGCCGGAAAGCGATGTTCCGGCGCCAGGCGATAGTTGACCGCAAGCACGCGGCAGCCGGCGGCAAGCGCGATCCGCGCGATCAGGTCGCGGTGCGAGGACACCGAACCGATGCGAAAGCCGCCGCCGTGGAAATAAAGTACGGCCTTGTCCGGCCGCGGATCGGCCGGCGATATCCACTCCCCGTCGACGCCGCCGGCCGAAACCCGTTCGCACGTCACGGGTACGGTCGTGCCGCCAAAGGCCGCATCCCAATCGCTGCGCATCTGGCCCACAGTGGTATCGCGGTTCCAGCCGCTGTAGACCGCGCGAATGCGCGCGATCGCAAGATCGATCGGCGCCGTCGCGATGTCGTCGCCCGCACGCGCCATGTCAGCCGCCAATTCCCATGCCACCCGACACGCCGATCGTTTCGCCGGTGATATAGGCCGCCTGATCGGAAGCCAGAAACAATACGGCCGCGGCAATCTCTTCGGGTTCGCCGAGCCGGCGCAGCAGGGTGGCATCGGTCATCGCGCGCAAGATCTTGTCGCCGCCCTGTGCTACCGCCGCTTCCAGCATCGGCGTCCGGATCGGCCCCGGCGCGATGGCGTTGGCTGTAATGCCGAAGCGCGCGTTCTCACGCGCGATGCTCTTGGTGAAGGCGATCACGCCGCCCTTGGCCGCGGAATAGACGGCGCCACCCTTGGAACCCAACCGCGCGGCTTCCGAGGTGATGTTGATGATGCGCCCGAACCCGGCCGCCTGCATCGACGGCAATGCCGCCTGGGTGCAGGCAAGGGTCGAAACCAGATTGACCGCGAGCAGTCTTGCCCAATCCTCCGGCGTCGTTTCGGTAAAGAATGCATGCTGGTCGACGCCGGCATTGTTGACGATGATATCGAAAGGTCCGTGCTGCGAAATGACCGTCTGCACCATGCTGGTATCGCCGACATCAAGAAGCACCGCCGTCGCATTAACCTGGCCAGCTAGACTTGCAGCCGTCGACAGATCGAGATCACCGATGACGACCTGCGCACCAGCGCCCGCAAAGCTGCGCACGATCGCCGCGCCAATGCCTTTCGCGCCGCCCGAGACGAAGGCGCGGCGGCCGTCCAGCCGCCCAAACCCGCGCGTGGCGACAGCCGCCACCTCCTAGCGCCCCGTAAAGACAGGCTTGCGCCGCTCGATCACGGCGGCGAGTCCTTCCCGCGCGTCCGCCATCCCTGACAGTTCGGATACGGTGCGTGCTTCCTCTGAAAGGCATTGCTCGATGCTGGTACCGGTTCCGGCCCACACCAGCCGCTTGGTCGCTGCGAGCGCCTTGGGTGCACCGGCCGCCAGTTCGCGCGCCATCGCAAGCGATGCGTCGGCCAGTTCGGCATCCGGCACCACCTTGGTGACGATGCCCATATCCAGCGCCTCAGGCGCGGATATCACCGGGTTGGTCAGCAGGATCGACATCGCTCGGCGCAGGCCGACCAGTCGCGACAGGGTGACCGAGACGCCCGCATCCGGTGCCATGGCAACCCGGGTTGCGCCCGCCAGGAATTTTGCGGATTCGCCGGCGATGACGATGTCGGACGCGCAGACGAGACCGAAGCCGCCGCCACCGGCGGCAAAGCCCTGCACCGACGTGATCACGGGCGCTTCCAGCCGCAACAGCCCTGTCACCGCATTCTGCAGATAGGCCGTGGCCTGCCTGATGTAATCAGGCAGCTTCTCGCCCTTGGAAGCGAACGCACGTACGTCACCGCCCGCGCAGAAATTCGTCCCCTCACCGGTCAGCAAGAGCACGCGCAAATCAGCATGGCCGTGGCAAACCATGATGGCGTCGCACAGCGCACTCAGCAGTTCGGCGCTCATGCCGTTCGCAGCGTCCGGCCGATTCAGGCGCAAATGCGCGATGCCATCGACGATGTCGAGCAGAACGGGACCCTTGTCAATCATCGCAAGCTTTCCGCCTTGATCGGCTAGATAAGGAACGAGAGCGTAAAGAGCGCCTTCTCGTTGTTGACCAACGTCACCTTCTTGTAGGCCATCCGCAACTCGCCATCGACATGGCGCAGGCGATACTCGTTGCGGGCGGCCCAGATCGTGTCGTCGCGCAGGCTCGATTCGAATACAAGGCTGTTGCTGGCGACCGAGATGTCGCCGCCCGGCTGCTCGTCCATGAGTTCGATGTTGGAGACCAGCCGTCGCAACCGCGACTGCGGCGTCTGGGTATGACGCTTGCCGGTCAAAAGCTGCTTGATCCGCAGCGAAATCCGCGAGCGGTTGTCGTAAATGATCGACATTTCCTTTTCGGGATCGATGCTATCGCCATTGGCCGGCACCCAATAGACGCCGTCGTCGGTCCAGAGCGCCTCCCAGGCCTCATAGGCGTGCTCGTCTTGCAGCCGCGCTTCCCTGTAGATAAAGGCCGTGACGGCACTCATCAGCGTGGCGCCGCTTTCGCGCGACAACATCACGCCGCCTCCATCAGGCGGCGGTAGTGGCTCCAGATGCCGCGCGACGGGACCTCGTCGGTGACGTGGCCGATTGTGAAGCCGAGGTCGTCGTGTCGCTGCCGATTTTCGCCGCGTCCGAGATAGATCCATTCGGGGCTGCGCGCCAGTACACCACGATGGCAGCGCTCGTACATTTCGGAATCGTCAGCAAGCAACAAGCCCGCCGGGCCGACCGAGCCCATGGTCTGCTGGCGCAGGCGGCGGTTCATGTCGGGCGCGCCCTTGAACTGCAGCGCCGTGACGTGCTGCACGCTGTCGTCGACCGCGAGCGGCTGGATCACGAACATCTGGATTTCGGCGATGAACAGGTTCGGAAAGATCATCACATGCGGCGAGCCGTCGATCATGATCTCGCGTGCGGTCTGGTCGCCATAGGCGGCCTTCATGCGCGCGGTGTAATCAGGCAGGCGCGCTTCCGTGGTGCCGAACCAGCTCATCGGCGCGTCGCGCTTGCGAAACTCCGGCCGCAGATCGATCTCGGTATGGCCGTTGCCATAGTCGCGCGTCACCGCGGTCGAAGCGCCGCCATAGAGCTTTCCGATCGCGCTGTCGGCAACGCCAAAGATCGAGGAATGCACGAATGCCGGGTGATAGCCGTCGCATTCGTTCTCCAGGATGAACTTCCAGTTCGCCTTGACGCGATGCTTGAGGAAGCCGGCAGTAACCTCGACTTCGCCTTCCGGCGAGAAGCGCACCAGCCGGTCGATGGTCTCGGCCGCCCCGCCGAGATGCTCTTCCAGCGTCGGCCCGTCGGCGGCAAAGGAGCCGAACACGAAGCCGCGATAGGATTGCACCCGCGTCACGCGGCCGAGCGCCAGTTTCGACTTGTCCTGACCCTCATAGCCGTCCGGGAACGCGTAGCCGACGAGGCGACCGTCATTGGCAAAGGTCCAGGAATGGAACGGACACGTGAAGGAGCGTGCGTTGCCCTTGTCGTATGAGCAGACCTGATTGCCGCGATGCGAACAGCGATTGAGCAGGAGGTTGACCTTGCCCTGCTCGTCGCGGGTCATGATGACCGATTGCGGGCCGATCGACTTGACGACGTAATCGTTGGTGTTGGGCACCTCGCTTTCGTGCCCGACATAAACCCAAGTGCGGTACCAGATGTTCTGCAATTCGGCTTCGAAGATCGCGGGGTCGCTGTAGAGCGAACCGTGAACCCGGTCCGGCCGGATCAATTCACCCCATTGCGACGCACGCGGCACGACGTTCATCGCTGCATCTCCCTTGCATTCTTCGTGGCCGTCCCGGGCTCTCTTGCGGATCCCTGCGGCTTGGGCTAAAAATAATCCGACTGACCGTTCTAAGAATAACACCGACATTTGGCGGCTTCAAGCGGATTTTCCCAAGCACGCACTACCCGCCGGCCTGCACCGTCGATAACAACGGGTTTGAAGGGAGTTTTGGATGGAAAGCCACGCCCCTGCTGATCTCGCACGCGCTCTGTACGCTGCGCTTGCTGCCGGCGACCGTGCGCAACTCGACGTATTGCTGCACCCGGAATTCACCGGTCGCACCGCCGAGGGGATGCCGTTTGGCATCGGCGGCGATCACGACGGCCCTGCCGCGATGCGCCGCAACGGCTGGGGCGCGATCTCCCGTCATTTCGAGGCGCTTGCCGAGCCGGAAGAATTCCTCGACCTCAAAGACGGGCGCCTGCTGGTGAAGGGCCGTTATCGCGGGCGAGGTAAGCAAGGCGGCGCCGTGCTGGATGCCGCCTTTGCCCACCTGATCGCAATCGACCAGGGACGCATCAAGTGGCTGGAGCAATATACCGACACCGCACGCTGGCATGACGCAGCCGGTCCACTTCGAACCGTGCTGCTCGATATCGAAAACCATGTCGCGACGTTGCGGCTAAATCGCCCCGACAAGGGCAACGCGATCGACGCGGATATGGCCGACGATCTTGCCGAAGCCGCGACCCAGATTGCCGAGCGGTCGGACGTCCGCGCCGTCCTGATCGCCGCCAACGGGCCGAACTTCACGGTCGGAGGCGACCTTGGCCTGTTCGCGGGAACAGCGCGCGAGCGACTGCCGAGCCGGCTGCGCCGCATGATCGACAGCTATCACCTTGCGATTGACCGGTTTACCAGCATCGATGCACCCGTGATCGCCGCGGTACGCGGCGGCGCCGGTGGCGGCGGATTGGGGCTGCTCTACGTTGCCGACATCGTCGTGGCAGCCGACGATGCACGGTTCGCGCTAGGTTATGGCGCGCTGGGCCTGACGGCCGATGGCGGCAATACTTGGTTCCTGCCCCGAATGGTCGGGATGCGGCGCGCGCAAGAACTCTTCCTGCTCAACCGCCGCCTCACGGCGCAAGAAGCTCTTGCGTTCGGATTGGTCTCGCGCCTCGCGCCTGATGATGCCGTCGAGACTGAGGCAGCCGGGCTCGCCGCCAAACTGGCCTCAGGTCCTACGCTTGCCTATGGCGCCGTGCGCCGCATGCTGAGACAGTCCTTCGAAACCGGCTTGTCTGACCAACTCGCCGCTGAGAAGGACTCCATTGTTGCCGCCAGCAACACACAAGATGCGCAGGAAGGAATCGCCGCCTTCGTTGCCAAGCGCCGACCGCAATTCCACGGCAGGTGACCAGACTCGGCGAATGGCCCTGATCGGCCGATTGTCACGGGACCGCGCCCGAAGAGTTCGCCGCCACCATCCGTCCCGAAAAAAATGGGCGAAGGTGGAAGGACGCAAGATCACGCTCGAATAGCGACGCTATTCCACCTTGACGCTGCGTTCCTGAATCACCTTGCGCCATGCGGGGATTTCCGCCGCAATGATGGCGGTCAATTCGGCTGATGTACTCGAGCTCGCTTCCACGCCGTAGCTAAGGAAACGATCGCGAATCTGCGGCGTCGACAGTGTCGATTTCAACGCCGCATTCAGCTTTTCGACGATTTCGGGCGGCGTGCCGGCCGGAGCCAGTATTCCGAACCAGGTTTCCACCGCGTATCCGTTCAGGGCATTGCCGATCGGCGCCGCTCCCGGCGCAACCGGCGAGGCTCCCGGCGACGAGACGCCAAGCAGCTTCACCTTTCCGGAACGGATATGCTCGTTCAGCGTATCGGACGTCGTAGTGAGCAGAACGTCGACCTCACCGGCAAAGATCGCGAGCGTCGTCGGCGCCTGACCACGATATGGGACATGCACCATCTGCAAACCTGCCTGGTTCAGGAAGCGCTCCGTGCTCAGATGGCCCAGCGAACCGGGTCCGGCAGTCGCATACAGCATCGGCTTGCTTTGGGATTTGGCATGAGCGATCAGGCCGGCCACATCGCTCGCCGGCACCTTTTCGCTCGCCACCAGCACCAGCGGCGCCTTGGAGACCAGGGAGACGGGCACAAAGCTCTTCAGTGGATCGAAATCGACTCCCTTCTGGAGCAGTGGCGCAATCGAAATCGGTCCGTTGTTCGCAAACAACAAGGTGTAGCCGTCCGCATCGGCGCGCGCGGCCTCATTGGCGCCGGTCGTGCCCGCCGCACCACCCCGGTTGTCGATAATGATGGGTTGCCCGAGAATTTTTGCCATGGGATCCTGCAGGGCCCGGGCCATGATGTCGGTCGATCCGCCTGCCGGATATGGGACGATCAGCCGGATCGGCCGCGATGGATAATTATCTGCCAGCGCCGGACCCGTGAGCAATGTCAGTCCGAATGCAAGAACCCTGAAACAAGCACGCATCACGTCGTCACTCCCTGGAATTTATTTTCTTTGTTGTCTTTATTTGGCCTCGTCCCGCTAACGCGGCCTTGAACTCCCAAACGCACCCGATGCGACAACATCCGCGATTTCGTTCGGGGACATTCTGAGGACGCGCGCGAGGACATGGTCACGATGGCCTCCGATGGCCGGAATCTCATGCCCGATCCTCGTATCCGCGCCCGACATCCGCCACGGCGCATTGACGCCCTTGAATTCCCCCGCGCTGTCGGCAATCGGCGCGAATGCGCCTCGATCGGCTAGATTCGCATCATCCAGGGCTTCGGACGGGTGGCGAAAGCGGGCGCTCGGAATGCCCGCTTTGTCCAGTGCGGCAAGGCACTCATCAGCGGTATGCTGCATCGTCCACTGTTCTATAATCGCCATCATCGCAGCCCAGTTTGTGCCGCGTGAAGACACCGATTTGAAGCGCGAGTCTGATACGAGCTCTGGCAGTTTGGTCAGGTCGCGCAGGGCCTCGAAGTTGCGCGCTGAAACCGGGGCGATCAGAATATCCCCATCCTTGACGCGCACCGGACCGTAGGTCGGACGCGGCATCGGCCTGGAGAACTGCGCCTCCTGCAGTTCATAGACCAAAAGATTCAGCATGCAGTCCATCAGCGCAACGTCGATACGTTGCCCCTCGCCTGTGCGCGCTCTCTGCACCAGCGCGGTCTGAATTGCCGAGAAGCCGAATATGCCGCCGAGGATGTCGGCGACGAACACCGCTCCCGCCGCGGGCCGGTCCCGATCGCCGGCATACCGCGCCAGTGCGAGATCGAATCCGCTCTCGGCGTGGACGATCATCGCATAGGCTGCACGCTCGGCCTGTGAACCGGTCTGGCCATAGCCGGATATCGAGCAATAGACCAAACGAGGGTTGATCCGGCGGAGCGCTTCATAACCGAGGCCCAGCCGCTCCATGACACCCGGCCTGAAATTTTCGACCAGAACGTCGGTACTTTCGACCATGCGATGCACGAGCCTGATCGCCTCAGGCGATTTGAGATCGAGTGCAAGGCTCTTCTTGCCGGCATTGAGTTGGCCGAAATAGGCACTCTGGCCTTCCCGCACCGGTGCCCGCAGGCGCATCTCCTCACCCTCAGGGGGTTCGATCTTGATCACTTCCGCGCCGACATCCGCCAACAGGCGCGCGCAATATGGCCCCGCGATCATGATCGTAAAGTCCAGCACGCGGAGGCCTTCGAGCGGTTTGGATGAGTTCTCCTGCACGGCTTACTCCTATCGCGGTAGCCCCAGCGCGCGCTGCGCAATGAGGCTCCGCTGAATTTCATTGGTTCCGATGCTGATGACCCACATCAGCGAATGGCGAAGGTTCTGTTCGAACCGGCCGTTATCGATCGCGCCCGGCATCTGCTCGGACAACGCGGCTCGCATCCCGAGCATATCAAGGGCGGCTTCGCCGAAACGCTCCATTAGTTCGCTGGAAAATACCTTGCTGATCGCACCGTATTCAGGCGGCGTGATCCCGTCAGAAGCCAGATCGGCACAGTGCATCATCAGTTGCCGGCCAATCTCAATTTCGCTGGCGAAGCCCGCCATCCTGTCGCGGATGACCGGATCGCGGGAAAGATCCGGATTGGCAATCAAGTGCCGGCGCAATTGTTCAAACGCGTGCGCGACTTTCAGCACAATGCCACCACCGACCAATCCACGCTCGAAAGCGAGCGCCCCGGTCAGGACTTTCCAGCCCTCATTGACCCGGCCAACGAGGTTCTCCAGCGGAATACGCACCTTGTCGTAAAAGATGTTGGCGAACGTGCCATCGTACATGGTGGCTGCAGGCTGGACGGTGATCCCCGGCGAGTTCATCGGAACGATGAACATGCTGATGCCCGCATGAGGCAGCTTGGCGTTCTTGTCCGTTCGCGCGGCGAGGAACATGTACTTGCCCCACCAGGTCGTGGTCCAGATCTTCTGACCGTTGATAACCCAATGGGCGCCGTCTTGAACCGCACTGGTGCTGAGCGCTGCGAGGTCGGACCCTGCCTGTGGTTCGCTATAGCCCATGCCGTGCATGGCCTCGCCGCGAAGGATTTCCGGCAGGTACCTGGCCTGTTGCTCGAGCGTACCGAACATCATGAGAGCGTTGGATTGTATCGAGGCGCCGATGCGTGGAGCTTCGTACTGTTCCATCGTCTCCATGAACGCGATCTGTTCCAGCGGCGTGCGCGCCTGCCCCCCGAATTGCTGCGGCCAACCCAGGCCGATCCATCCGGTCTTGCCAATATCGAGAGCGAATTCGACGTCGAACTCCCGTTCGTGGAATGGCTTTTCGTCGAACCGGGATTTCCTATCTCCGGACCAGTGCTGGACGAGCCATTCCTTGACGTCTTTGCGCAGCTCGTTGCCGGCCGCGCCCAGATCGTACGGCGGCAACCCGACGCCGCCGTCGTCGAACAATCTCGAGGCCAGCCTTCGCTTGGCAAATGCCGCGCCGCCAAGCGCGATCGTATCGAGATGCACGCGCTTGAAGTGAAGCGGCGCTTCGTGCTCCTCGGCATAGCCAATCGCGCCGAACGTATGCTGGGTCTCCAGCGAACAGCGCCGGAGCGCGGATCCCGCAAAAGCCATGGCGCAATTTGCGAAGTATGACCACTCCTCATGCCTGTCGTCGTACAATCTCGCTGCATGACCAAGAATGAGACGCACACCTTCCAGATCGATGAAACAATTGGCAAGCTTGTGCTGGATCGCCTGAAACTTGCCGATGGGCTGTCCGAATTGCTGCCGATCCTTGGCATAGGACACGGCCAGCTCGAAGGCGCGACACGCGGCGCCATGAGCCCGCGCCAGCAGCGTCGTCCTGCCGATCGTCTGCAACTCTTCCATGCTGACGTCGTCGAGCCGAATCGATTCTGCCGGGGCCTTGTCCAGCACCAGTTCACAAGCGCCCCACGTGCCCATCGCGCGCGTCGGCGTGCGAACGACGCCGCCTCCCCCCAGGTCGACGAGGGCAAATTGCGACTCGCTTACCGGTACCAGCAGGTGCGTCGCGCCGCCCGCCGCTTCGACGAAGCGGAGCGAACCGCTCGCCTCCTGCCCGCGAAGCTCGATCGAGCCAACGCCGGGGTCCGGGTCCAGCGCACCGAACGAGAAGGCAATGCGCGCCGTACCATCGTGCAGCGCCTCGCTCATTTGCCGCGCGAAGTCGGAGGATGCGTTCGTGAATACGAGATTTGCGAGCGCTGCAGACCACATCGGCGCCGGACACGCGGCGCGGCCAAGCTCCTCCATCACGGCCAGGATTTCGCGCAGGCCACCCTGCTCTGCATCTGCGCCGAGGACCGCGATTCCCTGATCGACCAGACTGTTCCACAGTGCGGTAATTTCCGCATCGGATTCGGCACCGCCTACATCCGAAGCGCGCCAATGCGCATCGAGAAGCCCGCGAACGGAGTCGCGAAGCATGACGCTGACGTCCAGGTCCTCGGTCTCCGGCGCAGCCATCGCGATGTTCTCAGGCTTGGCCGAACTTCGGCTTCCGCTTCTCCTTGAACGATATCGTTGCTTCCTTGTGGTCTGCCGTCTCGAACGTGACCTGTTCGAGCGCCATCGAGGCTTCGAGCAACATGTTGACGCGATCCTTCACGATCTGATTGATCGACAGCTTGGTCCAGCGGATCGCCCAGGTCGGACCGTTCGCCAGCTCGATTGCAATCTCTCGGGCCTTGCCCAGAACTTCGGCGCGCGGGACAACATGATTGACCAGCCCGATCCGCTCGGCTTCCCCGCCCTTGAGCAAGGTACCGCGGATCAGAAATTCCTTGGCCTTGTTGATGCCAACGAGCAGCGGCCAGATCACTGTCCCGCCGTCCCCGGCAACCAAGCCGACGCGCGAGACATGCGTGTCGCCGATGCGTGCATCCTCGGCCATGACAGTGATGTCGCAGAGCAGCGCGTGGGTCGCGGCGAGCCCGATGGCGTCGCCGTTAATGGCTGCGATGATCGGCTTGTCGAGTTCGAGCTGCCGGGTGACGGCACGTCGGCTGATCATGGGATCATGGACCTCGCCCTCCTCGAGCACGTCGCCGCCGGGACGCTCCGACATCGCCTTGACGTCCCCTCCGACGCTGAAGAAGTCACCAGAGCCTGTCAGCACCACGACATTTACGGCGGGATCATCCCCCAGGTCGTCCCAGATCGTCCGTAACTCGCGGATCAGCTTTTGATTGATCGCGTTTCGCGCCTGCGGCCGGCTCAACGCGACCGTCGCGACCTTGTCGGCCACTTCAACTCGCAGACACTCATATTTGGCATATTGAGACACGCTTACCTCCCTGGCTCCTTTAGTTCGAACTTGATTTGACGCGTTCTACGGGCGCATACCCGGCCGGACCTCCGCCAACGCGACATGAAGCGACATGGCCCCTGGATCCTGCTCCAGCATCCGCTGCACGGCCTCCAGATGCGCGCGCATCAACCGGCACGCCAGCGTGGCGTTCTTCTCCGCTATTGCCGAGACAAGCTGGCGCCGCCGCTCCGCCAGCCTGCTCATCGCTACGCCGCTGGACGCGACTTTCGCATAGACAAAGCGCATGTGAATTTCGGTCACGGAATCCATGATCATCGCAATGACCTTGTTGCCCGTCGAATTGGCAAGCAGCCTGTAGAACTCGCGCGAACACTCGACGCGGTCGAGCAGCCGCCCCTCCTTCGTTGCAAGTTCCGTTCGCTTGATATTGCCTTCGAGCGCATCCAGATCGGCCTGCCGTGCATTGCTACAGGCGAGCCTGACGACGAGGTCGAGTACGTAGACACGCGCCTCCGACAGCTCCCGGATCGAAATCGTCCCCAGGCTCAGCATGTCCCGCATCACATCGTTCATGCGGCTGGTGTCGCCTTCCTGGATGAAGGCTCCGCCCTTGACACCCTTCATCAACCGCAACACCCCGGCCATCTCGAGGCTGCGTAGCGCTTCCCGCAGCACGTTTCGGCTAACGCCAAGTTGCTGAGCGAGATCGCGCTCGGG
This sequence comes from Bradyrhizobium sp., assembly GCF_036735945.1. Taxonomy (GTDB): domain Bacteria; phylum Pseudomonadota; class Alphaproteobacteria; order Rhizobiales; family Xanthobacteraceae; genus Bradyrhizobium. The sequence goes on from NZ_DAINNI010000004.1 coordinate 77,251, forward strand.
GGGCAATTTATCGCCAGGCTTGAGGACGCCGAGCGCCAGCTGTTCGCGAATGCGTTCGCAGATTTCCTCGAACGCGCGCCTGGTGTGGATCGGCCGAAACCTGGGGGCCGGCGCAGGACCGGTCAACGTCCGATGGTCGACGGGACGCTCGCGCCTGCCGGAGGACGCGTTCCGTTGCCGAGAACTCGCGCGGGGGCTTGACTTGGTGCTCATGGGATGGACTATTAAATGGATCACCCATTCAATGGAAGCCCCTTTCGAGGGCTTCCGGCACAAAATTGTTCGAGGCCCCATGAGTTTTACGGAGGAGCAGATCGCGTTCCGCGACAGTGTCCGGAGGATGGCCGCAAAGCACGTTGCACCGATCGCCGCCGAAATCGACGAAACCGATCGCTTTCCAACCGAGTTGGTGAAGCTGTTCGGCGAAATGGGACTGATGCAGCTTTGGGTACCTGAGCGCTATGGCGGTCCGAACGGCAATCTCACCATGGCCTGCATCGCGCGCGAAGAAATCTCGAAGATTTCACCCGCTTGCGCGTCGATCGCCGCACTCAACACCATGTTCATCATGCCGCTGCTTCATTTCGGCTCGGAAGCGCAGCGACAGAAGTATCTGCCGATCATCGCTCGCGGCGGTGTGGTCACCGCCATCGCAATTTCCGAGCCGCAGGCGGGTTCCGATGTCGCGGCGATCAACACCCGCGCCCGCAGAGACGGCGATTCCTACGTCCTCAATGGCCGCAAGCAGTGGTGCAGCTATGGGGTAGTCGCCGACTACATCGTGGTGATGGCGCGGACGAGCGACGGCGAAGGCGCGGACGGAATCAGCGCCTTCATTGTCGAGCCGAAAAAACTGCCCGGGGTTTCGTTCGGACGTCACGAGCGAAAGATGGGTTTTCGCGGCGCTCCCAATACGCCCATTTTCTTCGACAACGTGCGAATTCCGCTCGAAAATCTCGTCGGCGAGGAAGGCAAGGGATTTCGCGCATCCATGCGCGCGCTCGACCTCAACCGTCCGACGATCGGCGCACAGTCCGTCGGACTTGCTCAGGGCGCGCTCGACGCCTGTATCGCGTATGCGAAGGAAAGAAGGCAGTTCAAGAAGGCGATCGCCGAGTTCCAGGGCGTACAGTTCATGCTTGCCGACATGGCGATGCAGATCGAAGCCGCGCGCGCACTGGTCTACGAATGCGCCCGCGCGGGCGATGCCGCTGACTGGAAGCGCCTGAATGTCCTCGCCAGCATGGCCAAGTGCATCGGCAGTGATATGGCGATGAAGGTCACCACCGATGCCGTCCAGATTTTCGGGGGCTATGGCTACACCATGGACTATCCCGTCGAACGCATGATGCGCGATGCCAAGTTGACGCAGATCTTCGAGGGAACGAATCAGATCCAGCGCGTCGTGATTGCCCGGGAGCTGCTGCGCTAGTGGGCGCGGCAGAACCATCGAACTGCTGCCTCTGGCGAAGCAAATTCCGCTACGCCTGCGCCAGGGCGCCGGCCGCTTCGAGCGCATCGACCTGGTCCGGCAAAATCCCCCAATCCACCAGCGACTGCCGGGAGTCACTGCCGGGCGCAGGCGTCGGCCGATGAAGCTGAGACGCCGTGCGGGAGAAACGCGGTGCGGGACTCGGATGGCGGACGCCGTCGAAGGCGACGTAGACGTCCCGGGCCTTCATCTGCGGATGTTCCGGCGCTTCGTCGATCGTCAGTACGGCTGCAAGGCAAGCGTCGTGCCCGGCTGCGGCCGCGACCCAATCGTCGCGTGTCCGAGTCGCGAAAATTCTTGCGAAACGCTCGCGCATCTCCGGCCATGCCGAGCGGTCGTTCTGGTCAGGCAGGTCTTTATCTTCCCCAATGCCCATCACTCGAAGGAGATTGGAGTAGAAATGCGGTTCGATTGCGCCGACCGCGACGAACCGCCCGTCGCTGGTCGCGTAGCTTCGGTAGAACGGCGCTCCTCCATCGACGATGTTGTCGGCACGCCGCGCTGTCCAGGTTCCCTGCTGACGGAACGCCTGGAACGCCGACATCAAATGCGTCACGCCATCAATCATGGCGACGTCGATCGTCTGCCCACGCCCCGATTGGCGCGCTTCCATCGCCGCCGCAAGCAGTCCGACCACCAGATAGAGCGCGCCGCCGCCAAGATCGGCAACGAGGTTGAGTGGCGGCGGTGGTGGGCGGCCGTCTTCACCGAGACAGTGCAGCGCGCCGGTCAACGCGAGATAGTTGATGTCGTGCCCCGCCTCCTGCGCCATCGGCCCGGCCTGCCCCCAGCCCGTCATGCGCGCGTAGACGAGACGCGCGTTGACCGCAGCGCAGACTTCGGGACCGAGCCCCAGCCGTTCCATCACGGTCGGTCGAAACCCTTCGATCAGCGCGTCCGCCTTCGCCACCAGGTCGAGCACGGTCGCGACCGCCTGCGGCTGCTTCAGATCGAGTGCGACCGAGCGCTTGTTGCGATTGTAAAAATCGAATCGCGGCGGAAGGTCCGGTTCGCTTCCCGGTCTCGGGATGCGATCGATGCGCAGCACGTCGGCGCCGAGGTCACCGAGCAGCGCGCCGGCAAACGGCGCCGGGCCAATTCCGCCCATCTCGACGACACGCAAGCCATGCAACGGTCCGGTCACGATGAAACTCCTGTCTCGGAACTGAGCACCCGATCTCAGCGGTGGAAGCGCACGGTGTCGTCGATCCCTGCGCGACCGACGCGAGCGGCATTGGCCTTGACGTTGCGATCCTCAAAACCGAACGAGATGCCGAACAGCAGCTTCTGGTGCGCCGGAATGCCGAGCTGTTCGCGGATGATGTCCGGAAACAACCCCAGCGCCCCCTGGGCGCAGGACGCAATCCCACGCGTTGTCAGGGCGAGCATCAGGGTCTGCGCATACATGCCGATGTCGGCCGCTTCCCTCGTGTCGAACGGCGCGGGCATGAAGATCAGAACGGCGTGCGGCGCGTCGAAAAAGGCATGGTTTCGGACGTAGGCCATCTTGCGGCCAATCCTATCGTTGCGCGCGACCCCCATCGCGCCGTAGAGCTTCTGCGCGGCATCCACCTGCCGCTCGCGATAGACGCCGGTGAATTTGCCGTCGGCCGGCCAATCCGGCTTGATCGGCTCGTCGCGCATGCCCGCCGCAACGAGGGCGTCGCGCAGTCGCCCCAGCGTCCCGCCCGAGACGACATGCGGCGTCCATGGCTGCACGTTGCAGTTCGAGGGTGAGCATTGTGCAAGCTCGAATACTTCCCGCAGCGTCGCTTCCGGGACTTCGTCAGGCAGGAAGCCACGCACCGAGCGGCGCAGGCGGATCGCCTCGTCGACGCTCATCATGGGCCGCTGGTGCAGGCTCATCGCTCCTCCTCGATCAACGCCACGCCGCGGTCGGCATAGGCGCGCGCCAGATGCCGGCCGACGCGCGCGGCATCGGGCAAGACACCGCTGCCGAGATCGCCGCGCGCCGCGACGCCGGCACTGCCGACGGCACCGCGAAACATCGCAAAGACCTGGTGGAAGCGCGTGAGCCGCTCGGTGGCGCCCGCCTGCGCGTAGTAGAGTTCAAGATAATCGTGTTCGGAGGGGATACCCATCCGATCCAGCGGCAGGCCGCGCAGCCCGCCATTCTCATCCGGCGCCATCAGCCACGCCTGGCTGTTGAAGGCGAGATCGACCAGAGGATGGCCGAGCGTCGAGAGCTCCCAGTCCAGCACGCCGATGACCCGCGGCTCATCCTTGTGAAACATCACATTGGCGATACGGAAGTCGCCATGACAAAGCGCGATGGTCTCGCTCTCGGGCAGCCGGTCGCCGAGCCAGTCCACCATCCGGTCCAGCGCCGGATTGTCATCATCGCCGCGGCGGAACTGCGTCCATTGCGTCGACCATCGCTTGAGCTGGCGGGCAAAGTAGTTTCCCGGCCTGCCGAAATCCCCGAGACCGATTGCCCGGTAGTCGAGCCTGTGGATGGCCGCCAGCGTGCTGCACATCGAACGGAAGATTTCCGCGCGCGCCTCGCGCGTCACGCCGGGCGTCGCGAACTCGCTGAAGACACGGCCGTCCAGCCATTCCATCAGGTAGAACGGCGTGCCGACGATGGTGCGATCCTCGCAAAAGCGATAAGGCTTGGGCGTGGGAACCGGGCTTCCCTGCAGCGCCGTCAGCACGCGATATTCGCGATCGATCGCGTGCGCCGACGGCATCAGCACATTGCCGGGCTGCTTGCGCAGCACGCCGCGCCAGTCGCCACGGGTGACGAAGTAGGTCGGATTCGACATGCCGCCATGCGTGCGCTCAATCCGGGTGGAATCGCTACCGCCGAGCCAATCCTTCAAATATTCACCGAGCCGCGCCACGTCGAAGTCGATGCCGCGGTCGGAGGCATGCGTCCCATTCATCCGTTGCTCGCGCGCTTGCCGCTGAAGTTGAACAGGTACTGGCCCACGCGCCGCATCTGCACCTCCTCGGAACCCTCGGTGATGCGATAACGGCGGTGATGACGGTAGATATGTTCGAACGGCATCGCGCGGCTATAGCCGATACCACCATGCACCTGCATGGCTCGATCGGCCGCCTCGCAGCACAGCCGATTTGCGCGGAAGTTGCAGATCGACACCATGTCGCTGATCTCCAACGGGTTCTGCCGGTCCATCTGCCACGCGGTGCGGAAGATGAAATTACGCAGCATCTGGTATTCGGCCCACAATTCCACCAGCGGAAACTGGATCGCCTGTTTACGGGCCAGAGGCTCCCCAAAGACCACTCGGGACCTTGCGTATTTGACGGCCTCCTCGATGCAATAGCGTGCGGCGCCGGCGCTCGCGGCCGCCTGACGGATGCGGTTCTCATGCACAAATCGCTGCGCGACCACAAGGCCTTCGCCTTCCTTGTGCAGGATTGCGCTGCCGGGTACGCGTACATTGGTCAGCTCAGTCTCGGCATGATCGCTGGGCATGTTAAATGTCCAGTGATTGTAGAGAACCTTGTGGCCGGGTGCCTCGGTCGGCACGATGAAGGCAGTGATGCCCGTGGCTTCGCCGGGCTTGCCGGACGTACGCGCGAAAACGAGGTTCGCATGCGCACGCGCGACCTGGCTGTTCCAGCGCTTGCGGCCGTTGATGACCCAGTGATCGCCGTCCCGTACACCGGTGGTCTCAAGCCATGTCGCGTCGCTGCCGTGTCCGGGTTCGGTCAGGGCAAAAGACAGGTGTTTCTTCCCGGTGATGATACCTTCGATATAGGTCTTCTGCTCCTCGGTGCCGTAGTCGGCCAGCGCCGGAATAATCGGGAAGTTGCCGACGATCGAGGATTCGTCCTGCAAGTCGTTGTGCAGGCCGAGCCCCTTCGCAGCGAGGTGCTCGCGGATAGCCGCGATCGCGAGATTGGAGGCGGCTTGGCCGCCGCACGATTTCGGAAGGCCGTAGCGCAGGTGCCCAGCCTTGTCGGCGCGGCTCTCCATTTCGCTGATCAGCGCGCGCCATTCGGCACGCGGGCGACCATCGTCTTCCCAATCGGTCCGAGCATATTCGCGGCGATGATCGAAATATTTGATGTTGTCGCGCTCAAGCGGCTTGATTTCGGCCTCGATGAAGGCATCCAGTTCGGCGAGCTTATCGGTGATTTCCCTGGGCAACCCGAAATCCATGACGCCCCTCCTGGTCCACTTTTTCGTTCAAAGCCGCTTTCTAGAGCGCGATCCGCCCATAGGGATGAGTGCTGCTGACGCCGCCGTCGACCGAAAGCAACTGTCCATCCACATAGGAAGAATCGTCGCTGGCGAGGAATGCCGCGGCGGCTGCGATCTCCTCGGAGCGTCCCGGGCGCTTCATCGGCGTGACGTGGCCGAGCTTGCCTTCGATACCGCGGGCGCGGGCATCCTCGAAAACCTTGCGCGTCAGCTGTGTTTCCACCAGTCCCGGCAGCACGGCGTTGACCCGCACGCCGGTGCCGGCAAAGGCGTTGGCCGCCGTCTGCGCCAGATTGTTCACCGCCGCCTTGCTGGCGCTGTAGGAGATCGCGCCCGCATTGGCGCGCAGCGACGCCGCTGACGAGGTCAGGATGATTGAGCCGGAGCCCTGCGCCGTCATGTGCCGGCCAGCATATTTGATGGCGAGGAAGCAACTGATGGTGTTGATGCGGTAGACTTCCGACCACTCCTCCACCGTCTGCTCGAGCAGCGGGGTGTTGGTCCCGGTGACGCCGATATTGGCGAAGAAGACCTCGAGCCCGCCGAAATCCGCGACGCAGCGCCGGACGATGTCGGCGACGTTCTCCTCGACCGCTGCATCCGTGATCAGCGCCGACGCGATTCCGCCTTCGCCGCGGATCGTCGCCGCCGTTTCCTCGGTGTTGCCGGCCCGGCCGACCACCAGCACGGATGCGCCTTCGCGCGCGAAGCGGATGGCGCTGGCACGGCCGATGCCGCTGCCGCCGCCGGTCACGACCGCGCGTTTGCCCTCCAGCCGCTTCATCTCACCCTCCTATCTGGCAGGGATCGTCCAGCCGCCATCGGCGGTCACGACGGCGCCCTGGATGTAGCTCGCGTCGTCGCTGGCAAGGAACGCGGCCAGGCCAGCGATTTCTTCCGGCTGGCCAAAACGCCCGAGCGGCATCTCGGCCTGGCGCGTCGCAATCGTCGCTTCATCGAATTGCGCGATCGAAGCCGGCGTGCCGATCATCCCCGGCGCGATGACATTGACACGAATTTTCCTTGCACTGAGCTCGATCGCGGATGCGCGGGAAAGCCCGACGACACCGGCCTTCAGCGCCGAATAGGCGATCGAATCCTTGGCCGGATTGAATGCGGATACCGAGCTCAGGTTGACGATCGAACCGCCGCCACGGCGCTCCATCTGCGGGGCGGCAGCCTGCGTGGTCCAGATCAGGCCGTGCACGCCGACCGCAAACATGCGTTCGACCGTCTCGATATCGATCTGCTCGAGCGGCTCGAAGCGTGCCCACACCGCATTGTTGACCAGGACCGCAACCGGCGCGGCAAAGTCGCTCTCGATCTGCCCGAACATGACGTGGACATCGTCACGCTTGCCGATGTCCACTTCGTAAGCCTTTGCTTCGAAACCTTTGCCCTTCAGGCCGTCAACGGCGGGCTCCAGACGGCGCGCGCTGACGTCGACGCAGGCGATGCGGCCGCCCTCCTCCCCGAAGCGCTCGGCGATTGCAAGGCCGATGCCGCGCGCGGCGCCGGTGACGACGCACACGCGACCCTGAAGACGGGGGGTCATGCGCTCGCCTTGTGCGGCGGTTCGGCGAAGGCCTTTGCGATTTCGCGAAGCTGGAACTTCTGCACCTTGCCCGCCGGCGTCTTCGGCAGATCGGCAACGATTTCGATGCGCTCCGGCCAGTATTGTTTCGCGACCTTGTTCTCCGCCATCAGCGCCTGAACACCGGCCAAATCGAGAGTTTGGCCTGGACGCAGCACGACGAATGCGCAGGCGCGTTCGCCGAGCCTCGCATCTGGATATCCGACGATCGCGGTGGAAAGCACCGCGGGATGCTTGAACAGCAGGTTCTCAATATCGAAGACCGGCACGTTCTCGCCGCCACGAATGATAATGTCCTTGATGCGGCCATCGATGCGGATATAGCCCTCGTCGTCCATATAGGCCATGTCGCCGGTATCAAACCAACCCTCGGCGTCGAACGGCTCCATGTCGTCGCGCTTGTAATAGCCGAGGCACATTTGTGCGCCGCGGACCTTAAGCAGGCCCTTTTCGCCGACTGGTGCTGGCGAACCGTCCATGCGAAGTACTTTTACCGCAACACCTTCGAGCGGCCGGCCGTCAGTTTTCGATGATTTCTCGAGCGCGCGTTCCGGCTCGGTCAGCGTGCTCGACAGCGATTCGGTCATACCCCACAGTGAGCAGACCTTGAGGTCGAGTTCGCGGTAGACTCGATCGATCAGTGCCGGCGGGATCGGCGCCCCGGCGCAAAGAAACTTGCGCAATCGTGCCGGCTTCTGCCCGCCGGCCGCCACCGCCTCGCACATGTCAGCCAGGAACGTCGCAGCGCCGGCCGAGTAGGTCACACCCTCATTGGCCATGATGCCGATGCCACGCTTCGGCTCCCACACGTCCTGGAAAATCACCGAAGCGCCGATCTTGAACCCGAGCAGCATGCCGGCCGCGAAACCGGTCATATGGCCGAGCGGGGAACAAACCAGCATCGTATCGTTGGTATCGAGCCCGAAGCGGCCAGCGAGCGCGATGTTGCAGGCCAGCAGCGTATTGAGACAGTGCATGACGCCCTTGGGCGAACCCGTCGTGCCAGACGTGAACATCAGCACCGCCATCTGGTCGGGTGGCATCGCGCCGATTTCGCCTATCGGCGGTGGTCCGAGCCGCTCGCTCCCGGACAGCAAGGCGCGATCGAAGCTGTTCGCTCCCTCGCCGTCGACAACGATCACATGCCTGAGGTTCGGCAGCCGCGGCCGAAGCGAACTCGCCATCGCTTCGTGGTCGAAGCCCCGGAACAGCTTTGGCACGATCAGCAGTTTCGTCTCGGCAAAGCCGAGCATGTAGCCGAGTTCGTGCTCGCGGAAGATCGGCATCAAGGGATTGACGATGGCGCCGACCCGGAAGGCGGCCAACGCAACCACAGCGAATTCCCACCAGTTAGGTAGCTGCACCGAGACGACGTCGCGAGGCCCGATGCCAAGCTGCTTCAATGACGCGGCCGCACACGACACCAGATCGCCAAGCTCGGCATAGGTGAAGCGCGTTGGCTCCGCGCGATCGGCGCGATCTGCCAGCAGCGCGAGCTTGCCCGGCGTCGCTGCAATTGTCTGCTGGAGAAATTCATCAAAATTCTTGTCTATCCAGAAACCGTCGGCCCGCATCGATTTCGCGTGGGCGACGGGATCGAATTTATTTCCGCTCATGCGTACCCTCCCAGATCATACGACGGCACTTGACGACCTATTCGTTCGCTAGTGTACTAATGTTGCAAGGAACCGCAACTCCAAAATCGGCTCTCTTTCGTCTATCTTTGCCTTGGTGGGCGCGGACGGCAGCGGAGGAACGGCATTGTCCTGGAACAAGGCCGGCGAAGGATGATAAGCGTGTGTCCAAACACGAGCGTGGCTGCGGGCGTACCGGAAGGGAGATGGCGTCATGAAAGCGGCGGTCCTGGAGCGGCGCGGAGCAGATGGTGTTACATGGCGAGACTTTCCCGATCCGACCCCTGCCCCGGGGGAATCCGTGCTCCGAGTTGCTGCATCCTCGCTCAATCGCGTTGACCTCTACATGCGCGACAACGGCGCCGGGATTACGCATCAATTGCCGCAGGTGATGGGCGTCGAGGCCGCGGGCGAAATCGTCGAGGCAGAACCGGGCTCCGGGTTGAAGCCGGGCATGAAGGCCATTTTGTTTTCCGAGGCGTTCTGCAATCAATGCCGATATTGCCTCGCGGGCGACCAGCCATTGTGCGAGAACGTCAAGATCATGGGCGAGCATCGCCACGGCGGGTTTGCCGAATATATCGCGATGCCTAGCCGCTGTTTCCTGCCACTGCCCGACGATGCTGACCTGTCCGCCGCGGGGGCGTTGATGACGGGCCATCTCACCGCCTGGCGCATGCTGTTTGGCAAGAAGACCTTGCAGCCTGGCGAGAGCGTCCTGATCGTCGGTATCGGCGGCGGTGTTGCGGTGGCCTGCCTGCAGCTCGCAAAATTGGTGGGCGCCCAGGTCTTTGTCACCTCGTCCAGTGACGAAAAGATCGCGCGCGCGCTGGCAATGGGTGCCAGCGGCGGCGTCAACTACAGAAGGGACCGCGTGTCGAACGCGATCCTCGAAATAAGCAATGGGGGCGTCGATATGGTGATCGACAGCGTCGGCGAGGCGAGCTGGGGCGACTCGCTTCGATCGCTGCGGCGCGGCGGTCGCCTGGTTACCTGCGGTGCGACAAGTGGCTCCAGCCCTTCGGCCGATTTGCAACGCGTGTTCATCCGCCAACTGGAAATCTATGGATCGACCGGCGGCAGCCTTGGCGAATTCCGCCAATTGCTGAATGTGTTCAATCGCGGGCTGTTCAACCCCGTGATCGATTCGACGTTTGCCATGGCCGACATTCGCGCCGGCTTCGATCGGCTCGCCGCCGGCGCACAGTTTGGCAAGGTCTCGCTGGTGGTTTGAGCGGCTTCCCGCGCGGTAGCGGCGCAATCTACAAGGGATGCTTCGGCGCCGAGGTCGAAAGCTGATCGACATCGGCGCCGTCCCGTTACTTCTTGCACGCGGGATCGACCGGCGGAACGATATCGGGGCCGGGCTCGATCTTCTTGATTTGGTAGGCCGGCTTGCCATCAGGGCCCGGCAGGATCTGGCTGATCGCCATCCGCCGCACGGCCTGATGATCGCCCGCACGGATCTCAACATCTCCCAACACCGTGTCGGCCTTGAGGCCTGAGAGCGCCGTCCGCACCGCGCTTACGTCGGTCGAATTGGCCTTGCTGACCGCGGCGGCGATCAACTGGATCGCGGCGTACTGGTCGGCCCCGGTGTAAGGTGGCAGTTCGCCATTGTACTTCTCCTTGTAGCTCTTCACGAAGGCTTCGGCCTGCGCGCCCGGGAAGCCGGCGACGAAGCCGATGTTCTGATAGACACCCAGCACCGTGTCTCCCTGTGCCGGCAGCGTCTGCGGAATCACGAAGGAGTTGCCCAGCACCATCTTGTATTTCTTGAACAGGCCAAACTGCTGCTGCTGCTTGGCAAGGTTGATGGCGTCGCTGCCGAAGATCGTCACGAACAGTCCATCAGCCGGGTCCGCCCCGAGTTCGGAAATCTTGGCGCCGAAGTCCGGCGTGCCGAACGGGGTGAACAGCGTCTTTCCGATCGTTCCGCCCTGCGAGGCCACCAGCGCCTTGAACTTCTCGGCGGAGTCGCGCCCGGCGGCATAATCGACCGCGATAATGTCCCATTTCTTGATGTCCTGGCCCTTAAGGAATTCCCGGTAGGCTCCCATGATCATCGAATCGTTGGCATTGACCCGAAAATAGTTCGGCGAGCATCCCTTGCCGGTCAGGCCATCGGCGTTCGCCATCACTTCCAGCATCAGGGCCTTCAATCCGGGAAGCTTCACCTGCAAGGCGGGCGAAACCGACGACGTATCCATGCCGGTGATGAACATCGCGCCGTCCTTCTGGACCGCGCGCGTCGCGCCATCCACGGCGGTATCGGGCGTGCCGGGATAAGTGATGAAGACGGCTTCCAGCTTCTTGCCGGCAGCGCCGCCAGCGGCATTGATCTGCTCGATCGCGAGATTGACCGCCTTGGTCTGGGTCTCCTTCAAGCCGGCGAGTGGCCCGCTGTCGATCAGCAGAACGCCGATCTTGACGCTCTCCTGGGCGCGCACGGTGGTCGGGACCGCCGTGACGACCGGGATCGCCAGCACCGCCGAAAGCAACGCGCCGAGGCGCAGAGTGGTAAGTGCTTTCCTCATGTTTCCTCTCCCTCCTTGGTCTTCCTTGATCGTGCTCACAACGCCATCAGCACCTGGTTCTCTGGCGCACCGATCGCTCGCGTTGGCCCTGAGCCGACGACTTCTCCCTTTGCCAAAATGATGAAGCGATCGGTCGCGCGTTTGACCAGATTAAGATGCTGCTCGACCACCAGCACCCCGGTTCCGGCCCTGCGGATCGTGTCGAGGGCACCGACCAGCCCGTCGATCAGAACGGGGGAAAGCCCTTCCGACGGCTCGTCAAGAAAAACCAGGCTAGGATTGGCCATCAGCGCGCGGCCGATCGCCAGCATCTGCTGTTGACCGCCGCTCAGCATGGTGCCGGGCCGGTTGGCGCGTTCCTCGAGCACCGGAAAAAGACCGTAGACCGCTCTCAAATCCCAGTATCCTGACCTTCCTGTCGCCTTGCTGAGCAACAGGTTTTCCTTGACGGTCAAATTGGGAAGGATGCGGCGCCCCTGCGGCGCGATCGAAATGCCGAGCTTGGCGGCCATGTAGCCGGGCTGCTGATCGATCCTGCTGTCATTTACCCAGATCGCGCCCGACGTGATGTTCACCTCGCCGAACGCCGAGAGCAGCAAGGTCGACTTCCCGGCCCCGTTGCGACCTACCACGGCAACCGACTCGCCCTCGTCGACCGTAAGGTCGATGCCGTGCAGTACCGTCGAAGCACCGTAACCTGCCACCAACCTTTCGATGCGGAGCGTGCTCATGCTGCGGTGCCCAAATAGGCGGCGACGACGCGGGGGTCCGCGCGAATTTCCTGGGGCGTACCGGTGGCGAGGTGTCGGCCGAGGTCGAGCACGGTCACTGTGCCGCAGCAGGCGAACACTGCATCGACATCGTGTTCCACCACGACCGCGGCAATCTTCCGCTCGCGTACGAGGTCACGCAGATGTCCGAACAGGCGTAGCGTTTCAGCCGCGGAAAGGCCGGCACCCGGCTCGTCCATCAACAAAAGGTGCGGTCGGCCGATCAGCGCCAGCGCGACGTCGACCCGACGCTGCACACCATAAGCGATGCGGCCGGCCTTCTGGTCGAGATAGCCAGTCAGATCCATCACCTCGATCACGTCGTCGAGCCTGTCGTCTCCGAGATGCTGCGCGACGAGGTGGAGTTGCTCGATCACGGTGAGATCCTGGAAGATGCTGGTGCGCTGGAACGAACGCGCCATGCCGTTGCGCCGCCGCCAGGCGATCGAACGCCGCGTGATGTCCTCGTCACGGTAACGGACAGTTCCCGCCGTCGGCCGGCGGCGGCCGCATACCGCGTCGAGCAGCGTGGATTTGCCGGCCCCGTTCGGCCCAATGATGCCGTGAAGCACGCCGTCGCCCAGGACATCCAGGTTAACCTCGGTCAACGCCCTGACCGATCCATAGCTCACCGAGAGCTTTTCAATCCTGAGCATGTCAGGACCTCTCGCTTGGTTCGCCGAGCGCGCGCGCCCGGAGGGCGCCCCACACTCCCCCAACGACACCGCTGGGAAAGACCACGATGAACAACACGATGGCGATACCGGTCAAAAGCTGCGTGAGTCCGCGCGCGCCGAACTCGTCCTGCGCAAACGAGAAGATCAATCCGCCGACGATAGGCCCCACGGAGCCCCCGATGCCGCCAATCAACGCGGCGACCAGTGTGTTGGTGCTGACCGTAAGTCCGAGGCTCTCCGGCGAAACGAAGCCGGCGTTGAGCACATGCAGCAGGCCGGCGACGGCCGCGACGATATTGACGAGCACATAGGCTATCAGGCGCGGCAGATAGGTACCGAAACCGGAGAACCGCATCCGCTCCTCGTTCTCGCGCACCGCCCGTAAGATCGAGCCGAGGCGAGAACGGCCGACCACCCACAGCGCCAAACCGGCAAGCCACGCCGCAGTCCATGTCAACAGCCAAAATTGCGACGGACTCGCAAAGTCCGTCGCTTCCATGCCGAATATCGAACCTTTGAAGTTGACGACCAGCCCGTCGGCGCCGCCAGTGTATCCACGTAGCCCTTCTAGCAGGACGCCGTGGCTGATCATCTCGCCGGCCGCGAGCGTCAGCATCATGAACGCGAGCGGATTGGTGCGCACGATCAGCGCGCCGAGAATGGTCGCGTAGACCACGACTATCAGAAACGAGACGCCGATCGCCGCGATCGGCGTCAAATTCCACTCGGACAGGGCAATGGCAAACAGCAGGCCCGTCCCGCCATACATGCTCGCCGCTCCCAGGGCCACGAGTCCAGCCTGATGCATCAGGAAAGCGACGCTCAGCGCCAGCATGCCAAGCAGCAGGCCTTCGTTGCCGAGCCGGAGCACGAAATCGCTGGCGAAGCGCGTTGGCACAGTTGCGCCGAGCGCGAACACGATCACCATTCCGGCAATCGCCAGCGGAATACGCAAGGATTGTCCACCAACGATCCCAGCCGTTGGAGCGCGCGCGCTTACCGCCGTTGTTGCCCGGTTACTCAATTGAGCACCCTGCCGCGCCCAATGCCACGGGGCGCCACCAGCAGCACCAGCATGAGCAGAATGTAGGGAACCAGTGCGGCGAAGTTCGGCAGAAAAACCGATCCCGCGACCTGAACGAAGCCGAACAGCAGGGCGGCCACGATCGCCCCTCCAATGCTTCCCGTTCCGCCGATCACCACGATGATGAGACAATTGACGATCATCGTGACGTCCATGCCCGGGTCGATCGACAGATAGGGACCGGCCAGCACGCCGGCGACGCCGGCGAAGGCGGTGCTTAGGCTGGTCACCAGCAGGCTCAGCCGGTCGGCGTTGATGCCCATCATGCGAGCGACCGACGGGTCCTGGCTCACGGCACGAACATAGAGCCCCGACGATGTGAATCGCAGCCACAGCACCAGGAGGACGCATGACCCGAGGCCCATCACGATCAGAAAGATTCGGTAGACGGGATAGGACAAGTTCAGCACCGTGACCGAGCCGGACAACACCTGAGGCGCGTCGATGCTTCGCGCGACACCTCCGTAGAAAAAGATGATGATCTGCCCAAGAATGATGCCGAGGCCGAGAGTGACCAGCGCAACCTCGATGTGAGAGCGTTTCTGCAGCGGGCGCAGCGCCAGATACTCGAACGCAATGCCAAGGAGCGCGAGCAGGATCGGAACCACGACGAGCGCCAGCCAAAATCCGCCGACAAGGGCCACCGTGTAGCCCAGATACGCGCCCAGCATGTAGACCGCGCCATGGCCGAAATTGATGACGTCCCGCAGCCCATAGATCAGCGCGAGGCCACTGGCGAGCATGATCAGCAGTGAAGCAAGCGCCAGCGAATTGGCGACCAACAGCGCAATCACGCCCGCGCCCTCGCGTCATGCGTTAGCGGACGAAACGCATTCGTCCGAGACGCCGTCAGTCTGCGCACGCGCTCCTGCAAACGACCCTCCCGCCACGTTAAGCAAGCGCCGACGATCCGATCGCGGCCGCGACGCCGAACGATTCTTTGCCGCCGTGTTCGGCAGCGCCAGGTCTTATGCCCGGATTTTAGTACACATGCTTACCATATACTTCCATCTCCCGCAAACACAAAGCGACGGAAGGTGTTCGATTTCTCATTTTCGCGAGCGAATCGTCGCACTCCGCGCCGTCCTTGAATTGGTACGCACGCGCAGCGATTGCACGGATGTTCGCGTGCAATGCTCGCGCACCCGGCGATTTCAACTGGTATCAGCTATCGAGAGAATTCAGATCGGCCATCGCCGTGGTCATGCGCTCGATCATGGTGAGCGTGGTGTCCTCCGGCTGCATGTTCGGCAACAACGGCGAGTGGCACAGCGTGATCGTCCACATCGCCAGTGCGTGCACGATCTGCTGCCGGTAGTGCTGGAAGCTGAGGTCGAAGTCGGGCTTGGCTCCGGTCTTCTCCGCGAACCGCTCGATGTAGCGGGCCAGCAGTTCGCGCTCCCAGCTCCGGCGGTTGTCCGGCGTCAATGACGCCGTCACGGCATAGGCGAAATCGCGCGACCAGTGGCCGCGCGAGAGGCATTGCCAGTCGCACAGTCCCATCTGGCCCGCGCCCGTCCGGTACCAGTTGCCGATATGCACATCAGAATGAATGAGGCCCTGCGGTTCGCTGTCATGGAGCGCAAGCGCCCGCATCGTGGCGGGCCAGACATCGTTTCGGCGGGCCATGACCACGGCGGGAATGACGTGGGCGGCCGCGTCGAATGCTTTCCCAGTGTAGTATTCCGTCCCCATCTTCGCAGCCCCGATGGTGAACCAGCGGGGATAGCTGGCGAGCCAGCGGTAGCGTTCGCCCAGCGTGGTATCGCCATAGAAGCGGCCGTGCAGCGACGCCAGGAGGTCGATCATATCGTCGGCCATGGCGCGCGTGACGTAGGTCTTGTGATTGCAGAAGGTCGCCGATTTGGTAGCGACCAGGTCCTCCAGCAGATGGATCGCCGCAAACGTCTTGCGATCGTAGGCGGAATGATAACACAGCGGCGCCTCGATCTCGAGTTGCGGACGGATCTGCGTGAAGAAGCTCCCCTCCACGCGCGCCGTCCCGTTGAAGCCGCCGATCATCCGGGTGACGATGCTCGGCAGCGACTTCGTAAAGATGGAGACCGGCAATCCGGCAAGGCGTCCTTCGTCGTTGTAGGATACCTTCAACTGGTGCCGCTCGTGCGTTCCCGCGCTTGCGGCCCTGACTTCAACATCCGTGACGACGGCCCCGGGAGTCTTGCTGCAGAGGACTGCCGTCAGCCATTCGGGCGTGACGGCATAAGGCGTGCACGGCACATCGTCGAACCGGTGCGCCTTTGGACGCGCCAGACGCTCGTAAGCGACGCGACCGCTGATCTTCAGCGCAGCCAGGGCCGTATCCGTCGATTGCCCCATCTATTCAACTCCCCTTCAACCCAATCTCACCCGATGACACGGGCCTGCCGTAGTTCGCCGATCGTCTCGCGCGCCAGGCCGATTTCACCCAGCACATCGTCGGTGTGCTGCCCCAGTACCGGCGGCGGCCTGCCGGCCTGGCGTTTTTCTCCGTTGATGCGAACAGGATGTCCGACGCCCTTCAGCCTGCCCGCGGTCTGGTGCTCGTAGTCGACAATGAGGCCGCTGGCCGCGGTGTGGGGATGGTCGAGCAATTGCGCGATCGAATTGATCGGTGCGCAGGGCACACCGACGCCGGTCAGCACCTCGTTCCAGTGCGCGACGGCGTTCTGCGACAACGCCTGCTGGACATGACCGAGGGTTTCCTTGCGGTGCGCCACACGATCCGCATTGGTCTTGAATTTTGGATCGTCAACGATCGCGTTCAATCCGGTGACATTGCAGAACTTGCGCCAGAGATTGTCGTTCGCAACGCCAATCATGATCGGACCGTCGGCCGTCTCGAACGCCTGATAGGGACAGAGCGATTCATGGCTCGAGCCGCATTTCGGCGGCTGCACGCCGCGCTCCCAGAATGTCTGCAGATTATAGCCCAGGAGGCCGAGAGCGGTTTCGAACAGCGATACCTGGATCTCGCCGCCCTTCCCGGTCTTTTCCCGCGCATAGAGCAGCGCGAGAATTCCGCTGAAGGCATGTACGCCGGTCATCTGGTCGATCGGCGAAATCGGACTGCGGATGTAGCCGCCGTCCTCGTCACCGGTCATCGACATCACCCCGCAGAACGCCTGCAGGATCACGTCATAACCCGGCGAGTTCTTCAGCGGTCCCGAGCGGCCGAAGCCGGAGATACTGCAATGGACCAGGCGGTCGTTCAGGGCACGAAGCGTCGGCGCGTCGATGCCAAGCCGTTCCGCCACGCCCGTGCCAAAGCTCTCGATGGCGACGTCGGCGGATCTTGCCAGCGCGTGAACGATCTCGCGCCCCTTCTCCGTCTTCATATCTACGGCGATGCTGCGCTTGTTGCGGTTGGCGGAAAGAAAGACCGTGCCGAGGCCCGGCGCCGGGAACGGCGGCCAGCCGCGGGTTTCGTCGCCCTGGCCGACGGCTTCCACCTTGATGATGTCGGCGCCGAGGTCGCCGAGATATTGGGCGCATAGCGGACCGGCCAGAACTTTCGACAGATCGAGGACGCGGATGCCGGTCAAGGGTTTTGACACTGCTGTTCTCTCGATTGGTTGTTAAAGGTAAGCGCCACTCAGGCGCCGGGTTCGCCGGCGGAAAACACGCCAGCCATGTAGGCGGGAAAGCCATGTTTCGTGACCAGCAGATAATCCGCCGCGCGGCGCTGGTCCTCGGAGAACGTGGCACGCCATTGGTCCGCCATACCGTAGGCCCTCGCCAGACGTTCGCGCAGCGCACGCTTGCCGTCGGTGACCGGCTCGGCCTCCAGCCAGAACGAGGCGTCCGCAACGGTCCCATCGAAGGCTGGCGCTTTGTTCGGCCCGCGAAAGCCGGCGCGGGCAAGCGCTTCTGCAAGCTTCGCACCCGCCGCCGCATCGACCTGCAGAGCCTCCGATACCGCCACCACCGCCTGCTCGACCGGCGCCGGAACGCCGCCTGCCTTGCGCAGCCGATCGTGATCCAGCCTGCCGAGAAACAGCGTCCTGATCATGTTGCGAGGCTCGCGCCGCTGAATGAGTTTCGAGAATATCTGCATCTCGGCGCGGATCGCCGCGTCGAACGGCAGCACCAACCCCTCATCGACGCAATCGAGAATGGCAAGCGGCGCCGGATAGTGCCCGAGGGTTTCGGCCAAAACACTTTCGCGCTTCTGTGCAACGATCGCGGCCACATTATCAATGTCTGTCGGCCGCCATCCCGGCCGGTCCCAGGGCTGCGTCGCCGACGGATGGGACAGCACCCATCGTTCCGCCGCAGCCACCTCTTCGCCTGCAGGAACCAATTGATCGATCACGCCGGCAGCGACCGCGGCCTGCCCTGAGAGCCGCGCACCTTCCAACAGAATCGGAAATGCCTTTTCGATTCCGGTCAGGCGCGGCAACCGCTGGGTTCCCCCGCCTCCCGGCAACAGGCCAACCAGCGACTCCGGCAAGCCGAAGGCGACTTTGGGATCGTCGACCATCACACGATGATGGGCCGCGAGCGCGAGTTCGCCGCCGCCGCCTAGCGCCAGGCCCGCGATCGCGGCGGCAACCGGCTTGCCCGCAGTTTCGATACCGCGCAACGCCTGGCTGAGACGAAAGAAATGGTCGAACGCCACGCGGTCGCGCGCCTCGGCCGGCGCGGCCATGATCATGTGATAGGCCGCTCCAAGCTCGGCGAGGTCGGCACCGGCGCAGAATGCGGATGACTTTCCCGAGCGGATCACCACACCCCTGACGTCGCTGTTGCGCAGCCACTGGCTAAAGAGCGAAAGTTCGGCAATCGCGGCGTTGGAGAACACGTTCATCGGACGTCCGGGCATGTCGAACACGAGATGCAGGACGTTGTTTTCGGTGCGTTCCGCCCGGAATTGCTGCAGCTTTTCCAGTTCGCTCATGTCACTCTCCGTCGCTCTCCTTTGTGTCCTATAGCATATCGTATATCTGTGTACTAGTTTAAACACTGCGGTTTTGTCAGCGACCGCAAATGACGCCCGATGTGGTTGCAACGAACTCGCGAACGTGAGTTCTAACGCACCGTTGACGTTGTTGTCGCCGCTGCGGCGCAAAAAAGCCTGCCGCACAGCTTGCCTTTTACCGTCCTCGGCCATATGGTACACTACCTAACTAAATTTGATAATGGCGGCCATCGATGATCGAGCGAACCATTTTCCGCGAGGAGCATCATATTTTCCGGGAATCGGTCCGGCGCTTCGTCGATCGCGAGATCGTGCCGTTTCATGCGCAGTGGGAAAAGGACGGAATCGTGCCACGGGAACTGTGGCTCAAGGCCGGAGCCGAAGGCCTGCTCTGCTGTACTGTGCCGGAGGAATATGGCGGCATGGGCCTCGACTACCTCTTCGATGTAGTGGTGTTCGAGGAGTTGTGGCGCTCCGGCGCGAGCGGACCGGGATTTCTGATTCACACCGATTTGGTGGCGACCTACCTGCTTTCGTTTGGAACCGAGGCGCAAAAGCGCCACTGGTTGCCGAAAATGGTGTCGGGCGAAGCGATCGGCTCGCTCGGCATGACGGAACCGCACGCCGGCAGCGACCTCAAGGCAATCCGGACCCGCGCCGTTCGCGACGGCGATGACTTCGTGATCAACGGCCAGAAGGTCTTCATCTCGAACGGCCAACTCTGCGATTTCGTCGTACTGGCGACCAAGACCGACGGCAGCGCCGGCGCCAAGGGCGTGACCCTGTTCATCGTCGAGAGCAGCCGGCCTGGCTTCCAGCGCGGACGAAATCTCGAAAAGATCGGGATGAAGGCGCAGGATACTTCCGAACTGTTCTTCGAGAACATCCGCATCCCCGCCACCAACATGCTCGGCGCGGAGGGCAAGGGCTTCGCGCTGATGATGACGAAACTGTCGCAGGAGCGGCTTGCCCAGGCGATCCGGTCGGCGACCGTCACCGAAACCGTGCTGGACTGGACCGTCGAATATACCTCGGACCGCAGCGTGTTCGGCCAGAAGCTGGCGAACTTCCAGAATACCCAGTTCAAGCTCGCCGACCTCAAGACCAAGGCCACCGTCGCGCGCGTCTTTACCGACCGGTGCATTTCCCTGTTCATGGAAGGCAAGCTCGATCCGGTCGACGCCGCAATGGCCAAGATGTTCACCTCCGAGCTTCACTGCGAGGCGGTCGACGAATGCCTGCAATTGTTCGGCGGCTGGGGCTATATGTCGGAATATCCGATCGCGCGCGCCTATGTCGACGCAAGGATCGTCAAGATCGCGGGCGGGTCGATCGAGATCATGAAGACCATCATCGCCCGCCAGATGTTCGCGCAATGCGGTTTTGCGCTCGCCAAGAGCGGCTGATTGCGGTTGATGGCATACGGCCGACGAACGCCGGGGCATTGCCAGCACAAGACAGACGACAACGAGCGTCGCAAACCAGGGGAGTGAGATTTGAAAGGCTTATCAGGCAAGGTAGCGATCGTTACCGGCGGCGGCCAGGGCATCGGGCGCGCCATCACCCTTCGGCTCGCGGAAGAAGGCTGCAAGATCGCGATTTTCGATATCAATCCCGACGCTGGGCGTGAGACGGCGAAGCTGGCGCCAAAGGCGGCGATCACGACCTACGCCGTCGACGTAGGCGACCGCGCCTCGGTGGATCGTGCCGTCGCGCAGGTCGAGGCCGAACTCGGCCCGATCTGGGTTCTCGTCAATAATGCCGGCTGGGACCGGCCGATGCCGTTCCTCAAGACCGACAAGGATCTCTGGGACAAGATCATCCGCATCAACCTTTATGGGCCGCTCAACACCCACCACGCCATTGCGCCACTGATGGTCGAGCATGGTGGCGGGCGCATCATCAACATCGCGTCCGACGCGGCGCGCGTCGGCACCAGCGACGAGGCGGTATATTCAGCCTGCAAGGGCGGACTGATCTCCTTCACCAAATCGATCGCACGAGAATTGGCTCGCAAGAACGTGCTGCTCAACGCGGTCTGCCCGGGTCCCACCAACACCCCGATGATGGCGGCGGTATTGGGCGAAGGAGAACAGGCCGTGAAATGGAAGGACGCGATGGTGCGCGGCATTCCCTTGAAGCGCATGGGAGAACCCGACGACTATGCCGGCATCATCGCGCTGCTGGCGTCGGACGACGGCAAATTCATCACCGGACAGGCCATCTCGGTCTCCGGCGGCATGAACATGATCTAGCAGAAGCGAGGACAAACCGATGTTCGACCCGAGCAAATTCACCGACGTGATCTACGAAGTCCGCGATCGTGCCGCCTGGATCATCATCAACCGGCCCAAGGTCTATAATGCCTTTCGCGGCCAGACGCTTGAGGAACTGATTCAGGCGTTCCAGATCGCCGCGAACGACCGCAACATTTCGAGCATCGTGCTGACCGGGGCCGGCGACAAGGCGTTCTGCACTGGCGGCGATCAGTCCGCGCATGAAGGGCAATATGACGGCCGTGGCGTCGTCGGCCTACCGATCGATGAACTGCAGGGGCTAATCCGCGACGTTCCAAAGCCCGTCATCGCGCGCGTCAACGGCTTTGCGATCGGCGGCGGCAATGTGCTGGCCACGCTGTGCGACCTGACGATCGCCGCAGATACCGCGCAATTCGGACAGGTCGGACCGAAGGTGGGCTCTGTCGATGCCGGCTGGGGCACCGCCCTGCTGGCGCGCCACGTCGGCGACAAGAAGGCGCGCGAGATCTGGTTTATCAACGACCGCTATACTGCCGAACAGGCGCGAGAGATGGGTCTCGTCAACAAGGTGGTACCGGCCGCCGAACTCGACGCCGCGGTCAAGGACTGGACCGACAAGCTCGCGCAGCGTTCACCGACCGCAATCGCGCTGGCGAAGCGTTCCTTCAACGCCGACAGCGACAACATCCGTGGTATCAGCAACCTCGCGCTTCATGCCGTGAAGTTGTTCTACGACACGGCGGAATCTAAAGAGGGCGTCGCCGCCTTCAACGAGAAGCGTTCGCCGGACTTCCACAAGTTCACCTAGCTGTTCGAGGAAAAACACCGTGCCGGCACGTAAGGTCATCATTTCCTGCGCAATCACGGGATCGATCCACACCCCGTCGATGTCGCCTCACCTCCCGGTGACGGCGGCCGATATCGCCGAATCCGCGCTCGGCGCGGCCGAGGCCGGTGCTGCCATCGTGCATCTTCATGCCCGCAATCCGGAGGACGGCCGACCCGACCAGTCGCCGGAAGCGTTCGAGCCGTTTCTCCGCGTCATCAAACAGCGATCCGACGTTGTTGTGAACCTGACGACGGGCGGTTCGCCCTACATGACCGTCGAGGAGCGGATCAAGCCGGCGGCAGTATGGAAACCGGAGGTCGCCAGCCTGAATATGGGCTCGATGAATTTCGGCCTGTTCCCGATGCTCAAGCGGTACAAGCAGTTCAAGTACGACTGGGAGCCCGCGATGCTGGAGGGTTCGCACGACCTCGTCTTCCGAAACTCCTTCAAGGACATCCGTTACGCGCTGGAAACGCTCAATTCGACCGGCGCGCGCTACGAGTTCGAATGCTACGACACCAGTCACCTCTACAATCTGCATCACTTCTGGACTGAAGGCCTGGTGAAGGCCCCGCTGTTCATCCAGACCGTGTTTGGCCTGCTGGGCGGGATCGGCGCCCACCAGGAAGACGTCTTGCACATGAAGCGCACGGCAGATCGCCTGTTCGGCGACAATTATCGCTGGTCGGTGCTGGGCGCCGGCCGCGCGCAAATGCCGGTCGCAGCGATCGCAGCCGCGATCGGCGGCAATGTCCGGGTCGGGCTGGAAGACAGCCTCTGGATCGGTGCCGGCCAACTCGCGGCATCCAATGCCGACCAGGTGACGCAGGTTCGAAAGATCATCGAAGGGCTGGGACTGGACGTCGCAACGGCCGACGAGGCGCGCGAAATCCTACAACTCAAGGGCGGCGACAAGGTCGCTTTCTGACGCTCATCATCGATCGACATGATGCAGCAGCGGCATCGCGAACACCAATAAACGGAGGCCTCGATGCTACCCCATCGCCGGGTTTACGACGAAGAGCATAATCAGTTTCGGGAGAGCGTGCGGCGCTTCGTGGCGTCGAGGATCGCACCGAATTTTCAGCGTTGGGAAGAGGCAGGCATCATCGACCGGTCGCTGCTGAATGCCGGCGGCGACGCCGGCCTGCTCTGCCCGCAGGTGCCGGAAGATTTCGGCGGGGCTGGCGGCGACTTTCGGCATAACGCCGTCGTCATCGAAGAACTCAGCTATTCCGGCTTCGCCGGTCCCGCCACCGATTTTTCCGTGCACAACGATGTATGTTGCGGCTATCTGCTCAGCTACGGAACCCCCGAACAGAAGAAGAAATGGCTGCCGCGGATGGTGTCGGGAGAGACCATTTGCGCCATCGCGATGACCGAACCCGGCACCGGCAGCGACCTGCAGGGCATCCGTACCCGCGCTGTGCGCGAGGGCGATGAGTATGTGATATCGGGCCAGAAGACCTTCATCACCAACGGACAGATGTGCGACCTGATCATCGTCGTGGTCAGGACCGCTCCGGAGGGCGGCTCGCGGGGAATGAGTCTTGTCCTGGTCGAAGCCGACCGGCCTGGATTTCGTCGTGGCAGGAATCTCGAAAAGCTCGGGCACCTCTCTTCAGATACATCCGAGCTGTTCTTTGACGGCGTGCGGGTGCCCGTCAGCAATTTGTTGGGAGCGGAAGGCGGCGCAATGGGCGCCCTGATGAGCGAACTGCCGCAGGAACGCCTGACGATAGCGCTTCACTCGCTCGCCGCCGCGCAAAAGGCCTTTGATCTTACCAAGGACTACGTCCAGCAGCGCAATGCCTTTGGATCACCAATCAGCAGCTTCCAGAATACCAGGTTCAGGCTGGCTGATCTGAAATCCAACCTCGCGGTCGGCTGGGCCTATGCCGACCAGTGCCTGCACGATCATGTCAATCATCAACTGACGACCTACGCCGCATCAACGGCGAAGCTCTGGATCACGGAGATGCATGGCCGCCTCGTCGACCAGTGCCTGCAATTTTTCGGCGGCTACGGTTTTATGCGCGAGTACGAGATATGCCGCCTTTACGCCGATGCGCGCGTGCTGCGCATTTACGGTGGCACCTCGGAGATCATGCGCGAACTGATTTCGCGCAATCTCTGAATAATTGAACGCTCAGTAGCTCTTCGGCAATTCGAGCACCTTCTCGGCGATAAAACTGAGGATCAACTGCTCGGTGATCGGCGCCAGCCGGGTGATCGAGACTTCGCGGAACAGTCGCTCGACGTGATACTCCTTGGCGTATCCGAAGCCGCCATGGGTCGCCACAGCCTGCCACGCCGCGTCCTGCCCGGCGCGTGCACCGAGGAATTTTGCGGCATTGGCTTCGGCGCCGCAGGGCCTGTCGTGATCGTAGAGAAAGGCCGCACGCATCGCCATCTGCCAGGCTGACTCCAGATACATCCAGTTTTCCGCGAGCGGATGCTGGATGCCCTGGTTCTGCCCGATCGGCCGATCGAACACCACGCGCTCCCTTGCATACTTGGCCGCCCGGCGCAGCGCGTCCTGGCCGATCCCGATCGCTTCGACCGCAATCAGGATGCGCTCGGGATTGAGGCTGTGCAGGATGTACGAGAAGCCCCTGCCCTCCTCGCCGATGCGGTCGGCCTCAGGAATGAACAGGCCGTCGATGAAGATGGCATTAGAATCGACCGACTTGCGGCCCATCTTGGGGATGCGATGAACATCGACCTTGGAGCGGTCGAGGTCGGTGTAGAAGATCGTGATGCCGTCGGTCGGACGCTTGCAGTCTTCGTATTTGGTGGTCCGGGTCAGCAGCATGATCTTGTTGGCGACCTGCGCGGTCGAGGTCCAGACCTTCTGGCCATGGACGAGGTAACCGCCTGGGACTTTCTGCGCAAAGGTCTTGATGCGGGTCGTGTTCAGTCCGGCGTCCGGTTCGGTGAAGCCGAAGCAGCATTGATCCTCGCCGGCGACCAGCCGCGGGACCCAGCGCGCCTTCTGCTCCGGGGTTCCTTTCACGACGATGGGATGCGGCCCGAACAGGTTGATGTGCACGGCCGAGGTTGCGGACATGCCGCCGCCATGGCTGGCGACTTCATGCATCATGATAGCGGCCTCGGTCACCCCGAGGCCGGAGCCGCCATACTCTTCCGGCATGGTGATGCCAAGCCAGCCGGCGTCGGCCATCGCGCGGTGAAACTCGCGCGGAAACTCGCCGTCCTCGTCGCGCGCCAGCCAATACTCATCGTCGAAGCGGCTAACGACCCCGCGCACGCCCTCGCGAATGGCTGCCTGATGATCTTCCAGTTCGAACTCGTTGGCCAGTGCGCTCATGTGACGTCCTCCCCGGCCGAGGCAAGCGCGCGTTTCGCCGCGATCAGGTGCGGCATGTCGTACATTTTGCTATCGATGCCGAGCGTCCCTGCATCGGGCTGCGCCGCGAACGCCGCCACCACGCGGCGCGCATGCGCCAGGTCGACCTCTGACGGCGTGAAGCATTCGTTGATGGTCGCGACCTGAGCGGGGTGAATGGCGATCCGTCCGACAAATCCATCGCGGCGCGCGATCCGGCAACTTTCCGCCAATCCTCTCTCATCCTTATAGTCGCCATACAGTGTATCCAGCGCCATCACGGCCGCGGCTCCCGCCGCAAACAGGCATTGCGCGCGTGCCACCTGGTACGGAAAGGTCCAGCTTCCGTCTACTTCCTTATTGGAGAGTGCGCCGAGCGCTGCGCCCAGATCCTCTGCGCCCCATGTCATCGCAACGAGGCGCCGGTTCGGCGTAGCATAACCCGCAAAGCCGATCATGGCGGCCGGCGTCTCGGTCGCGACTACCAGCAGCTTGACTTGTCCCGGCGCAATGCCGGTCGCGACCTCCAGCACATCAACATAGTTCGAGATCAGTTCGATATCCTGCATGCCGTTGACCTTCGGAATCAGAATGCCGTCGAGACCGGGACGGACAATGGCCGCGAGATCTTCGAGCGTCAGCCCGCTGCCGAGCGGATTGATCCGCACCAGGAACGCCCAATCGCGTGGCGGACCGGCAAGCAGGTTTCTCACCATCTCGCGTGCCAGCGCCTTGCGCGGCGGTGCCACGGAATCCTCGAGATCGAGAATCAGCGCGTCGGCGCCGATACCGGATGCCTTTGCGAACTTGTGCTCGCTGTCGCCGGGCACAAACAGAAGGGAGCGCAATCTCATGCGGGGCGCCTCATCATCAAGCCGGTGCGGCGGCAATAGGCGACTTCCTCATTATGCTGATTGAAGCCCCGATGCTCGAAAGTCACGATACCTTGGGCCGGGCGCGACTTGCTCTCGCGCACCGCCAGGATCTTCGTTTCCGCCCTGATCGTATCGCCGGCAAACACCGGGCGCGGAAACTTCGTGTCTTCCATGCCGAGATTTCCGACCGTCGTGCCAAGCGTGGTATCCTGCACCGACAGGCCGATGACCAGGCCGAGCGTGAAGATCGAGTTCATCAGCGGTTTGCCGAACTCGGTCGATTTGGCGTATTCGTGATCGATGTGCACGGCAGCCGGATTATAGGTCAGCGACGAGAACAGGATGTTGTCCATGTCGGTGACCGTCCGCCTGATTTCGTGGACGAAGGTCTGCCCGACCGAAAACTGTTCGAAATAGAGCCCCGCCATCTCGTTTCCTCATCTTTCCGTATTAGTATACCGCGTACGGCATTCGATTGGCGTCCGACTTGCGTCAGGGCGCCTTCTTCAAAGCCTCGGGAAGCCTGGAGCGGTGAAACCCCTCGAAGGGCGCGCTGCGGTTATGCGGCTCGAGCTTCCATGTGGTGCGCGCGTTCGGTGTGCCGCCATCGACGCGGATGCACGAACCCGTGACGTAGGCGGCAGCCGGTGACAATAAATATACGATCGCCGCGGAAATTTCGGCCTCGGTGCCGAACCGCTGCAGCGGCACGCCGGCCGTGAAGTCATGCAGCTTCTTCTGCATTTCGGGCGTGTAGGTATCGAACCCGCTGGACACGATTCCACCAGGGGCGACCGCGTTGACGCGAACGCCCGACGCCGACCATTCGCACGCCGCGGTCTCGGTCAGCGTCAGCATGCCGCCGCGGGCGGCACCGGAATGGGCAAACTCGGGCCAGCCATGCCAGATGTCGGCGATGATATTGACGATGGAGCCGCCATTTGCCTCCATCCAGCGGTTGTAGACTTCGCGCATGAAAATGAAGCCGCCGGTCAGATTGCTGCGGACTACAGCTTCGAAGCCCTTGGTCGAAATCGTCTTCATCGGCGCGCGATACTGGCCGCCGGCATTGTTCACGAGCCCGTCGATGCGACCATAGGCGCCAAGCACCGCGTCGATCGCCGCGACAACCATGGCTTCGTCCCGGATATCGCAGACATGCGTGAGGACCTTCCCGCCGTCCTCCTCGATCTCCGCCTTCACGTCCGCCAGCTTCTCAGCCGTGCGCCCCAGGATCGCAACATTGGCGCCGAGCGCCACCAGTTCGTGCGCGGTGCAACGGCCGATCCCGCTGCCCCCGCCTGTAACGATGATCGTATTGCCCTTGAAGAGGTCCGGCCTGAAGACCGACTGATACGGCATCGCATTCTCCAAAGTGACGGGCCCGACCAGCGGCCTCGCGCCATCAGAAATTAGTACACTATATTATTATATGATGTATTCTGTTCCGCAAGCGCTTTGCAAAGCGCGGGGACAGAGTGTCCGGCTGCCAAACGATCTGGAACGGCCGGCCTGTTTCTGGATGACGCGCCGTGACATTCTATTTCCCGATCGCTAATGATGCCTGGGGAACGAACATGGATAAATTCACGACGATCGCCATCGAACAGCGTGACGCCATTGAGATCGTCACGCTGAACCGGCCTGACGCACGCAATGCGGTAAACCCGAAAATGGCCGACGAATTGATCGAGTATTTTGCCGGGCTTCATGACCGCCTTACTGCGCGGATTATCATACTCAGAGGCAATGGGAAGGAGTTTTGCGCGGGAGCCGAATTGGGTTCGGACGCATTCATCGCGCCGGGGAACGGCCGACCGCAGCGGCAGCTCGCCATGCAGCAACGTTACTCGCGGATCATCCGCCTGATGCGAAGCTGCCCCCAGCCAATCATTACGCTGTTGCACGGCGCAGCCTGTGGTGCTGGATTCTCTTTGCTTCTTGCCTCCGACGTTCGCTTCGCTACGCCGACGGCAAGGATGAACGCCGCTTACATTCGTGTTGGCGTCGGTGGCTGTGATATGGGATCCGGCTATTTGTTACCGCGGTTAATCGGTCTCTCAGTCGCGTCGGAGCTGTTGCTCACTGGGCGCTTTCTCGGAGCGGACCGAGCCAAAGCCCTAGGACTTGTCAGCGACGTCGTTGCAAATGACAAATTGCTCGAAACCGGGCTCGCCTTTGCCGCCGAAATGGCCCGCAACTCGCCAATGGGTCTTCGCCTGACCAAGCAAACGCTCAACGCCTTGATCGACGCGCCCGGCATCGACGCCGCGCTCATGATCGAGGACCGCCAGCAAGTGATGCTGCTCGAAACCAGCGACCATCAGGAGGCGGTCGCAGCATTTCGGGAGAAGCGCGATCCTGCATACAGGGACCAATAGCACTAATTCCCTGCAAATTTCGGTTTGCGCTTCTCCCTGAAGGCCTTCACGCCTTCTTGGGCATCCGCAGTTCGTGAGATCGCCGCCAGCGTTTGCGCCTCGTCTTCGAGCTGGCTCTCGATGGAATTGTTGAGCGTCTCCAGGAACAGGCGCTTGATCCCGCCATAGGCTTCGGTCGGCCCCGAAGCCAGTTCGCGCGCGATCTTCTCTGCCTCTGCAACGACCGCGTCGTCGTTCACCACATAGTCGACCAATCCCGCAGCCAGCGCGGCTTCGGCATCCATCGTTTCCGCCATCATAAAGAACCGTCGGGCACGAGCCACGCCAATGCGCCGTGTCACCGTCGTCGTCGAGCCGCTGTCCGGCGTGAAGCCGATTTTCGCGAATGCCGAAGAAATGCGTGCCGACTTTCCGATCACCACCAGATCGCCCGCGGCCATCAGCGAGACGCTGCCACCTGCGACGTTGCCCTGCACGGCGATAACGACCGGCGCCCGCATGCGGACCATTCGCACGATGGCGGCATGCAGATCGGCCGTCCACGATTTGATCGTCACTGGGAGCGCGGCGCCGCGGGACGCAAGTGCCGCCAGATCGCCACCGACACTGAACAATCTTCCGCGCGCTGAAATCAGCACTGCGCGGACATCGTCACGCTCGCTCAGTTCGGCCATGCAAAGCCCGAACTCGCGGCAGAAATCGCCATCGATCGGGTTGCCGCGATCGGGCTGGTTGAGAACGATATGCGCGAGGCCATTCTCGATCGTGCATTCGAAACTCGTGGTAGCGATGGCCAGACCCATTTGCGACCCTCCCAGGCGTCCTTATTGAAGATGCCTTCGAAGACGACGAAGGCGAAATCAGGCCGAGCGGCCTTGCTTTTCCTTGCGCGTGGACGCCTGAATGGCCTCCCGCGCTCGCTGCCAATCCTCCGACGACAGTTTTGAGAGCCCCGCGAACGTGCTCGGCGCGGCCAGGTGATGCCCGCCATCGATGCTGATCGTATCGCCGGTGATGTAGCTGCAGCCATCCGACATCAGGAAGATCATCAGATTGCGCAGTTCATCCATCTTGCCGAAGCGGCGTAGCGGAACCTCGTCCGCCTGGGTCGCACCAACCCCGGTTTCCGCCAGCGGGTTGAGCTTGTCCCAGGCGTTTTCGGTCGGAAACGGACCCGGTGCCACCGCGTTCACGCGAATGCCCTTCGGTCCCCACTCGACCGCCAGCGACATCGTCATCGCATGAACCGCGGCCTTGGCCATCGCCGCCGGCACCACATAGGCCGATCCGGTCCAGACCCAGGTGACGAGATTGCTGATGATCACGCCGGGAAGACGTGCGGCAATCCAGCGCTTGCCGCACGCCTGCGCGGCATAGAATGAACCGTCCATGACAGTCGACCGGATTGCCTCGTAACCTCGCGGCGACAGGGTTTCCGTCGGCGCCAGGAAATTGGCGCCCGCATTGTTAACCAGTCCCGTGAGAGGTCCGGTGGCCCAGATATCCGTCATCATCTTCTCGATGCTGTCGGGGTCGCGAACATTGGCGATCAGCGCGTCGGCCTGACCGCCCGAACGCG
This sequence comes from Bradyrhizobium sp., assembly GCF_036735945.1. GTDB lineage: Bacteria > Pseudomonadota > Alphaproteobacteria > Rhizobiales > Xanthobacteraceae > Bradyrhizobium. The sequence goes on from NZ_DAINNI010000004.1 coordinate 107,423, forward strand.
TGCGAATTTCGCCCGCCGCCTGCTCAAGAATTTCCGGCCGGCGCCCGCAAACGAAGACATGGGCGCCATGTGCGGCGAAGCCCACCGACATCTCCTTGCCGAGCCCAGTGCCACCGCCGGTCACGAGGATACGCTTTCCCTTGAGGACATCGGGGCTGAACATGAAAGTAGATCCTCTGATTCGAACCGTCAGAGCGGTCCGGTGGGGCCATTGAATCAAATTAATACACTACTGTACTTAATTTGTAAATCATTCTCATCCCGGCGAGGAGCCGCATTGCAGACGCTGGATAGGCCAGAATCTAGGCAATTCAAGCCGGTTTGTGGGGATTTCATGCCGGTGGCCAGATGCGGCCAGATAGGCCGCGACGAGCGTTCCTTTGAAAATACGCTGGTGTATGATATCAGTTGAATCGCCCCGGCTTCTGACGAGGAAAATACGACATGGTCGACCAGCCCGACTGGGATCTCCGACTAGGCTACCTCATTCATGACGTCTCACGGCTGCGCCGGATGATGTTCGATCGCGCCCTTGCCCCGCTTGGCATCACGCGGTCGCAATGGTGGGTGCTCGCATTCATTTCGCGCAAGGACGGGCTGCCGCAAACCCAGCTCGCCAACGAACTTGACGTCGGAAAGGTCGGCGTCGGCGCATTGATCGATCGCCTGGAATCGTCCGGTTTTGTGCTTCGGCAGGCAGACCCGGTCGACCGCCGCGTCAAACGTGTCTTCGTGACCAAGCAGGCGCGGGGGTTCCTGGAAAAGCTTCGCAAGGAGACCGACAAGTTCAATGCCCAGCTCACTAACGGAATCGACCGCAAGGCATTGGAGGCAGCGTCCGACGCCTTGCTGGCGATGAAGCACAATCTGCTGGCGATGTCCGATGGCAACGCCTTGCCGAGCGAGGTCGAAGAAGACACCGCCAAGAAGAGCAAGCCGCGGAAGAGCAGGAAAGCGGCGTAGCTGCTTTCTCCCTTCTTTGCCGGGCACCGCATCGATCGCTAGCGATGCCTACGACATTATTCCTCCCGTGACTCGTCTTTACGCTGGTCATCTGTACCGCCGCGTTACTTCTTTCGATTTTCGCGGTCTCGACGATCTCAGCCCAACGCTTTGTGTCAGCTTCCTGGAACGCGGCCAGTTCCTGCGGCGTCGAAGGAAATGGCGTGGCGCCGATCGTGGCCAGATATTTTCCGGCGCCGTTGACGTAATCCGTGACCAGGGCGTTGAGTCTCGCAATGATTTCAGGCGGCGTCCTGGCCCGCACGAACACACCGACCCAGGCGGTCAGTTCATAACCGGGCAACCCGCTCTCCGCGACGGTCGGAACATCCGGCATCGTCTCGAGCCGCTTCGAACTGGTCACAGCGAGCGCCCGCAGCTTGCCATCCTGCACCAGGCCTTGCGCGCTCGCCGGATCGGCGAAGGCGCAATCGATCTGCCCGGCCAATATGTCCGTCAAGACCTGCGGCATGCCGCGATACGGCACATGCTGCATCTCGACGCCTTGGCGATACCTGAACAGTTCTGCAGCGCCCCTGCTCGACGTATTGCCGCTTCCAAAGGACAAGGGCTTTTCGCGCGTCTTCGCCAGCGCGACGAATTCGGCGATGCTTTTGGCCGGAAAATCCGACTTCACCGTCAGCATCATCGGAATGGTCATGACACCCGCTACGGGAGCGAAGTCCGCCTTGGGGTCATAGGGCAGCAAATTGAACAGGCTGACATTTGCCGCCTGGGTCGAATTGGTGGTGACAAACGCCGTGTAGCCGTCCGGCTCCGCCTTTAGCACGGCTAGTGCCGCCAGATTGCCGTCCGCGCCCGGCTTGTTTTCGACCACGACAGTAGCGTTGGTCGCGGCACGAATGCTTTCAGCCAGATGCCGCGTCACGCTGTCGGTTGCGCTGCCGGGTGGAAACGGCACGATCAGCGTGATGCGCTGGGAGGGATAGGGCTCGGCGGATGCAACCGAAAAGGCTGCCGTCAGGACGAAGAGAACGGCGAGAATGCCCCGCGCAACATAGGCTCGCAATTTGCCGTCCTCCCCGTTATTGTTTAGACCGCGCCACCGTCAGATCGACCCAGACATCCCGGCCTTGCTGAATATCGTACACATATGTACTATTCCTGAGTGGCAATGCAAGCCGGATTGGGCATCCAACCGCTCGTTCGAAGCCGGACCACTGAACTCGTCGTCACGTCTCACGGGAACCGTTGGAATATGAAGAACAATCGCAATCGCCAGGTCATCCTGAAATCCCGCCCGGCCGATATTCCCCAAGCCGACAATTTCGAGATCGTCGAATCCGACGTTCCCGATCTGCGCGACGGACAGATCCTGGTGCACAACATCTATCTCTCGGTCGAACCTGCGATGCGCGGCTGGGTGAGCAGCGTCGCCAACTATTCGGAGCCGGTGCGGATCGGCGAGGTGATGCGCTCGTTCGCGGCCGGCGAGGTGCTGCAGTCGAGCCATCCCGACTTCAACCCAGGCGACAAGGTCATGGGCCTGTTCGGCTGGCAGGAATTCGCCGTGGTTGGACCGGCTGCGGTCACGCGAAAGGTTGGAGAGGCCGACCTTCCGCTTTCACTGTCGCTCGGGGTGACCGGCATTAACGGCGTGACCGCCTATTTCGGACTACTCGATGTCGGCCAGCCGCGCCCCGGCGATACGGTAGTCGTATCGACGGCGGCCGGTGCGGTGGGCTCGGCGGTTGGGCAGATTGCCAAGATTTCCGGCTGCCGGACCGTCGGTATTGCCGGTGGACCGGCCAAGGTCGCCCAATGCCGGGACTTGTTCAGCTACGACGCTGCGATCGATTACAAGCGCGACGACCTCGCTTCCGCACTCGGCGCGGCCTGCCCGAACGGCGTCAACGTCTATTTCGACAACACCGGGGGAACGATCAGCGACACGGTCCTGCGTCACCTCGCGGTCGGCGCCCGCGTGGTCATCTGTGGAACGGCGTCGGTTGCGAGCTGGGATCCATGGCCCAGCGGGCCGCGCGCCGAGCGTCACTTGCTGGTGAAGCGCGCGCGGATGCAGGGTTTCGTCATCTTCGACTACGCGCCCCGGTTCGAAGAGGCCCGCATCCGGCTGGCCCAGTGGATTCGCGATGGGCGGTTACGCTATTGCGAGGACATTCTGGACGGCATCGAACACGCGCCGGGAGCGATCGCCGGCTTGTACCGCGGCGAGAATGCCGGCAAGCGGCTGATCAGGATCCGCTGACATCCTGCATCAAATCATCAATACCGGCAAAGCATCCAAACGACGCGGCCCGGTCGTCAGACCGGGCCGGTTTCGATTTACCTGAACGCCTTCAAATAAAGACTTCCGCAGGTTCCCTACTTCGCCGATGCCGACGTGCTGGGTTCCTCGATCAGCTTCCATGACGATCCCTCGAACTTCGCCATCCGCAGCGATTCATAGGGCGCGTAGTCCTGCGGCGTGGTGTTGAGCTGAACCCCCGGCAGCATCATCTTGAAGCGCGTGCCCTTCATGTTGGTGGCCTGCTTCAGGAGGTTTTCCCGCGTCAGATCGTCTCCGCACTTCGTGATCGCCTGGACGATACCCTGCACGTTGATGTAGCCGGACAAGGCGACGAAATCGCCGGGATTGTCGCTCGGCACCCACTTCTTCATGAACTCCACATATTCCGTCACTTCGGGATCACTGGCCCAGGCCGGATCACCGGCCTGTTTGGTGAACTGCGTCGTGATGATGCCCTGCGCGTTTTCGAAGCCGGCCGGCTCCAGCACGGTCTTGACCGAGTTGGTCGGGCTCGCGAGGAACTGCAGCGGCGTCCAGCCCGTCTCCTTCACCTTGCGCAACCCCTGCGCCGTGAACTTCGGCGTCGAGAAGTACAGCAGGGTATCAGCGCCGGAATCCTTCAGCCGCACGATCTGAGAGTCGATGGTTGGTTCGGTGATCTCGTAAGCCACCTCGGCCACGATCTTGGTCTTGTCGCCGAGCGTAGCCTTCAGGCCGACCAGGAAATCCTTGCCGTAGTCGTCATTTTGATAGAGCACGGCGACCTTGGCGGCCGGCTTGTGCTTGCGGATGTATTGCCCGAACGTTTTCCCTTCCATCTCGAAGCCCGGATACATCGGTACGCTCCAGGGGAAGCTCTGCGGGTCGGCGAACCGCCGGCCACCGGCCGAAATAAAGATGTGCGGCACCTTGGCGCCGTTCAGGTATTTCTGGATCGCGACGTTGGGCGTCGTGCCGACGGTGCCGACGTCGGCCAGCACGCCGTCATCCTCGACCAGCTTTCGCGTCTGTTCGATCGCCTTTGGCGGACTGAAGGCGTTGTCGAGCGAGATCAGGTTGATCTTTCGGCCATTGATGCCGCCGGCCTCGTTGACCATCTTGACGTAGCCGGTCATCACGCGGCCATAGCTGGAGAACGCCGATGCCGGACCGCTATAGGGTACCGTTTGCCCAAGCTTGATCTCGGTATCGGTTACACCAGGCCCGTATTTCTTCTCGGCAGCCGAAAGACCGCCGGCCGCGCCGAAAGCCACCGCGGCGACCACGGTCGCCAGGCCAAATTTCCGGATCATGTTTTCTCCCTGTGCTCTGCCCGCTTGGCGGATCTCAAATTTAATTGGTACACTAGCAAACTATTTTTTGCCTTACAAGCAAGTCAGCCTGTTTCTTTTGTCGCAGTCCCCCGCCAGCTCATTGACGCTGCACCAGGGCCTGCCTGTCCCGCTAGTCGCACGCCCTGGACTCGCCTTGGGTTTCCTGCAGTTCGATCCTGTCGATCTGCGCGAACGATTCTCCAGCGATATCAACGTCGACTACAAAATTCATGGGATCGGCATGGCCGCAGATGACGTCGGCGAAATGCCATTCCGCCACCGCGAGCACCCGATCCCTGGCCATCACCGCGATCTTGAGCGGATACCTGGCGCCAACTCCGCGTGCGCTCTGATAGCCGTCGGCGATGCAATAAAGCTCAAGCCGCACCTTGCCATCAACCACATGCTGAACCGAAACCTCGATGTCGCAAAAGCCGAACGCGGGATCGTCGCGCGAACCCTCCGCATAGAAATAGAAGGCGCCGATGGTGCCATGCGCGCACGGTCCCAATGCGCGGTCGCGCGGCACCTGCGGGTCCGGCCTCGCCGGCGTGCGCGGCGGAAGGAGTCCGAGCGAACAGAACTGACGGTAGGAATAGCAAGTAGCCAGAACGACCTCCCTGTTTCAGTGCGGCCTCACGCCGGTGCCTTGGCATTGAGACCCAACAATCGCTTCGCATTGCTTGCAAACGTCTCGCGCGCGATGCCCAGCGCTCGCTCGGCAAACTCCACCGGACGATCCTGCTTGATCGTGAACGGATAATCCGACCCTGCGACAATGCGATCGTTGCCAACCTTGGTCACCAGGTAGTCCAGGGCGACATCGTCATAGAGGATGGTGTCGTAATAGAATGACTTCACCATCTCGCCGGGATCACGCGGGAACAGGCCATCCAGGGGCGGCCCGATGGTCCGGGCATGCCGCAGCCGCGGCAGGATCCAGGGCAGCGCGCCACCGCCATGGCTCAGCAATATCCGCAACTTCGGAAAGCGCTCGGTCACGCCATTGGTCATCAGCGACACCGCGGCAAAAGCCGTCTCGAGCGGAAAGGCCGCGACCGCCGCCAACTCCGGTCGGCCACCCATCCGATCGAGACCGAGCGGATGCAGCGGATGGATCATCACCGTCAGCGCCGCCTCCTCGGCCGCGGCATAGACATCGTGCAGCCGTGCATGGCCGAGCGGAGTGCCGTTGATGTGGCTACCGATTTCGAAGCCGCGAAGACCGAGCGATTTAAGTTGATCCAGTCGCTTGATCGCGAGCGGAGCATCCTGCATCGGCACCATGCCGATGCCGACGAATTTCCCGGGATTGGCATTGCACAACTCCGCAATGCCCTCATTGATGCATCGACACAGCATGTCGGCATCCGCAGCCGGAAACCAGTGTGACAGCAGTTCCGGCATTGGCGAGACCACCTGCACGTCGACATCATCATCCGCCATGTCATCGATGCGGCGGCCGGCGTCCCAGCTTCTGGAATCGATGACGCGGAACACCTTACCGCCGACCATGACCGCTGCGCCGCCATCGCCCTTGCGTTCGATCGAAGGCCAAAGCGGGTTGCGTCCGGGCTCCGACGGAATGCTGCGCGGAACGAAATGGGTATGGGTATCAATGGCCTCGGCCACGCGTTTCCTCGGAACTGTTTTGTACCGCGCTAGTCCCCGCCAACATTCTCCGGGCGGATTTCGCGATCTTACTTTACAAGCAGGTTGGACTGTTTTTAATATGGATGCAATCGAAGAATGGACGCGGCATGGGTTGGCGGATCTAGCCCAACCGATCTGAAAAAAAGCGCGGCGATCAAGGCCGCGTCCGGGAGCGAAAGCAGAAATTGGCGGCGCCAATCGAAAACATTGTGATTGCGGGAGCGGGCCAGGCTGGCGGCCGGGCGGCGGAGGCGTTGCGCGCCCGCGGCTTTCAAGGCGCCATCACCGTCCTCGGCGAAGAAGCTCACCCGCCCTATGAGCGGCCACAACTATCCAAGGCAATGCTGCACAGCCCGGACGCGTCGGTGACCTACATCAAGCAGGCCCGCGATTGGAGCGACGTCCTGAACGTGCGGCTCGAAACCGGTGCGGCGGTCATCGATGGCGACGCCGACCGCCGCACGGTGACGACGGCGGATGGCCGTTGCTTCATCTTCGATCGCCTGCTGATCGCGACCGGAACGCGGCCGCGCAAGCTCGCCGCGCTGGAAGGCTCGGGCATCGAAATCCAGTACCTTCGCAACGTCGAAGACGCTTTGCGCTTTCGCAGGTCCGTTCAGCACCGGTCCCGCATCGTCATCGTCGGCGGCGGCGTCATCGGATTGGAAGCGGCCTGCGCGGCTGCCAGGAACGGATGTCGCGTCACGGTCATCGAGAACGAAACGAGATTACTGGCCCGGGCATTCCCTCCCCTCGTCAGCGACCTCGTTGCCGCAAAGCATCGCAGCCATGGCGTTGCGTTCGTCTTCGGCGCGACTGTGACCGGGGCGACGCTTGCTGGCGTCCAACTCAGCAACGGCGAAACGATCGAGGCGGATCTGGTGCTGGTCGGCATTGGCGTCGAGCCGGTGCCGACCGTGGCCGAACGACTGGGACTGCCGTCACAGGGCGGGATTGCCGTCGACGCCTGCGGCCGCACCGAAGCGTCCGACGTGTTCTGCGCCGGCGACGCCGCCCTGCAATGGAGCCGCTGCCACGGCCGCGCGATCCGCGTCGAGACTTGGGCAAATGCCCAGAATCAGGCGATCTCGGTCGCCACGAACATGATCGGCGAGACCAAGGCGTACAACGATCCACCCTGGTTCTGGACCGACCAATACGATCTGAACATCCAGGTCGCCGGCGACATGCTGGACAGCGATCACATCGTTCGCGGCGACGAACGATCGGGAAAATTCTCGGTCATTGCCATGCGCGGCTCGGACGTAGTCGGCGCACTATCGGTCAATGTCGCCAAGGAGATGGCGATGCTGCGACGCGTGATCGCGGCGAACGCCAGGCCGTCGCGCGCTGACCTCGAATCTCCCGCCTACGATTTGCGGGCCGCGTTGAAATGACTAACAAAGAACCTTCCAGGGAGAGACAGCAATGAACGCGTTCCAACGGATGAATACCGCGCTCATGGTCGACGAGCAGAAGCAGATATTCAAGGTCTCGCGCCAGACCTTTGTCGATCCCGACATTCTGGAAGCCGAGCGCGCGCGGATCTTCGACAAGTGCTGGCTCTATCTCGGCCACAGCTCGGAACTGCCCAAGCCCGGCGACTTCGTCACCCGCCAGGTCGGCGGCCGCAGCATCCTGTTCGCGCGCGACGCCAAGGGCACGCTGCGCGCCATGCTCAACACCTGCCCTCACCGCGGCGCACAGGTCTGCCGCGAAAAGCATGGCAACGCCAAGTCCTTCCAGTGCTTCTATCATGGCTGGGTGTTCGGCCTCGACGGGGCGCTGCGCAGCCAGCCAGGCGAAGCCTCCTATGCGCCCGATTTCAAGGAGCGCAGCACGTCCAACATGCAGCAAGTCGCGCGCTTCGACGGCTATCGTGATTTCAACTTCATCTGCTTCGACCGGAACGCCGAAAGCCTCGACAGCTATCTCGGACCGGTTAAGGAATATCTCGACGTTATTGCCGATCAGGCTGAAACCGGAATGACCGTGGTCGGCGGCACGCAGGAATATTCGATGCGCGCCAACTGGAAACTTTTGACCGAAAACTCGATCGACGGCTATCACGCGCTGACCACGCATGCGACCTACTTCGATTACCTGAAGGCCACCAATGGCGGCCTCGCCCCTGTGCCGCTGGAAGGCGCCGCGCGCGACCTCGGCAACGGGCACGCCGTGCTCGAATACAAGGCCCCTTGGGGCCGGCCGGTTGCTCAGTGGATCCCGATGTGGGGCGAAGACGGCAAGCGCGAGATCGGCCGGCTGTACCAGGGACTGGTGCAGCGGCATGGCGAGGAGCGCGCAAACCGCATCGCGCTCTATAACCGCAACCTGTTCGTTTTCCCCAATCTCGTTGTCAACGACATCATGGCGGTGACGATACGGACCTACTATCCGCTGGCCCCTGATTTCATGAACATCAGCGCGTGGGCGCTGGCCCCGAACGAGGAGACCGATTGGGCCCGCAAATACCGCCTCTACAATTTCCTGGAATTCCTGGGCCCGGGCGGCTTCGCGACGCCAGACGACGTCGAAGCCCTCGAGCAGTGCCAGCGCGGCTTCCGCAATTCCGCCGAGGCGCAATGGAACGACATCTCCAAGGGCATGGGCAAGGAAACGCCGGCCTATGACGACGAACTGCAAATGCGCGCGTTCTGGTCGAACTGGAACAAGCACGTGTTCCAGGCAGCGGTTTGAAGCAGGAGCCGGCCATGCAAGACATATCCCGAACCGAGATTGAGGACTTCCTGTTTACCGAGGCTGATCTGCTCGACGAATGGCGCCTGCCAGAATGGCTGGAACTGTTCACCGAGGACGCAATCTACTATGTGCCCTCGACCGACGTCGCGCCGGATGCCTCGCCGGACAAGAACCTGTTCTATGTGGCCGACGACCGGTTTCGGCTCAGCGAGCGCGTCAAGCGGCTGATGAAGCGTACCGCGCATGCCGAATTTCCGCACTCCCGCACCCGGCATCTCGTCAGCAACGTCCGGATCAGGAATCGCAAGGACGACGAGATCGAGGTCGGCTCGTCCTTCATCACCTACCGCACCAAGGATGGCATCACCGACACCTATTTTGGCAGCAACCGTTACCGGCTGGTGGTCGACAACGGGTCCATTCGTATCCGGGAAAAGCGATGCCTGCTCGATAGCGAAGGACTCCGCACGCAGGGCCGCGTGAGCATCATCCTCTGAAGAAATGGCAGCAATGGACCAGAAATTGAAAGATAACATTGCCGTCGTCACGGGCGCGGCCAAGGGCATTGGCCTTGCGATCGCCGAGCGGCTTGCCCGGGACGGCGCCAGGCTCGTCCTTGCCGATCTCGACGAAGCCGGATTGAAAAAGGCCTCCGCCCGGCTCAGCAAGGAGTTCGGCGCTGAAGCAGCCTTCCATGCCGGTGACCTCTCCGATCAAGGCACGGCCGAGAAGACCATCAATCTCGCGCGCGAACGCTTCGGTCGCCTCGATATCCTCGTCAACAATGCCGGCGGCGGCATCATCAAGGCTTTCGTCGAACAAACGCCGGAAACATTGAAGACCACGATCGACCGCAACCTCTGGACCGTGCTGTGGTGCTCCTGGTACGCGGTGCCCGTAATGCAAAAGCAAGGCTACGGCCGCATCGTCAATCTCGGCGCGGACTCCGTCCGCAACGGGCTTTGGGACCACGCCGCCTACAATGCCGCCAAGGGCGGTATGCATGGCCTCACGACGGGTCTGGCGCGGGAGTTCGCCAGGGACGGCATCACCGTGAACACCGTGGCCCCCTGCGCGGTGAACACACCGCAGATGGTGGCGATCACCAAGAGCGATCCCGCACTCGCCGCCAAGTTCGTCAGCGTCATCCCCATGGGCCGTCCGGCCGAAATGGAGGAAGTCGCTTCAATGGTTTCCTATCTCGCTTCCGCCGAAGCTTCGTTCGTGACCGGTCAGGTCATCAGCGTCAACGGCGGCAGCACCATGCTCTAGGTTTGACGAATGGGTGAAACAGTCGTCCTCTGCGCGGCCGATGACGTGGTCGAAGGTGAGATCAAGCAGGCCCCCCTGCCCGATGGAACCAATGTTGCCTTATATCGGGTGGACGGGACGATCTACGCCACCGCAGATATGTGCACCCACGGCGAGGCGTCACTGGCGGAGGAAGGCATCATTACCGGCAAGACCGTGGAGTGCACCTTTCACTTCGGTACGTTCGACGTGACCACCGGCGAGCCGACCGGCATGCCCTGCGAAATTGCATTGAAGACGTATCCCGTCACGATCGTTGACGGGAAAGTTCAGATCGAGGTCTAGAAATGGCGAGCCGTCCTGACCATGCTCCGCTGAAGTCCGCCCGCCGTACACTCGTGACGGCGCGGCGGCGAACCCAGGCCGAACGCACCGAGGCAACCCGAACTCGAATCCTCAAGGCGGCCTCGGAGCTCATTCGCCGGCGCGGCTACGCCCGCTTCCGGACCGCCGACGTCGCCGCCGAAGCCGGCCTGTCCCGCGGCGCGCAGCTACATCATTTTCCGACCAAGGATTCGCTTGTCGTCGCCACCCTCGAATATGTGTTCGAGCAGGCACAGGTGCAGAGCCGGCGCCGCGCCGCGGCGGTAAACCGGCCGCGCGACCTGATCGAAGCCGTGATCGAGGACGCGCGCGAGTTCTTCTTCAGCGAGCATTTCATGGTGGCGATCGACATCGTGCTATCGACGTCGACCGATCAGGCCGTCCGCAAGCAGATACTGGATATCTCCCGCAAGGCACGCCGGCCGGTGGAGACCGCCTGGACCGAAGCTCTGGCCGCAAGCGGCGTGCCGCCGTCCCTGTCGGCCGACATCGTGGCCCTGACGCTCAGTCTTGTCCGCGGCATGGCGCTGCGCACGCTCTGGGACAACGATCCCAAATGGTTTGATGAGCTGTTCGCGGTCTGGCGGCGGATGATCAAGATTTTTCTGGAATCCCAGCATCCGAAGGCGCGGGCGCGATGAACAACGGCCACGCCGCCCCCCTGATCACATCGGTCTGCTACGTGCGCCTCGCCGTCAGCGAGCCGAGCGCGACCGCCCGTTTCGTATCCGATATTTTCGGCCTGCAGCGCGTCGCCGATCAGGATGGCGAGATCGCCTTTCGTTCCGACGACCGCTTCCGCACGGTGAGCCTTGGCCTGGAGTCCGCCGATGCCGCCAGCGTCGGAATCGAGGTCTGGGATGATACAGCGCTGGCCGAAATCGGCCGGCGGTTGCGTGAGCTCGGTTTTGCGGTGAAGGAGGCATCGGCCGGCGAGTGCAAGCGCCGTTACGTGCAGTCGGCATTGCTGACGGAAGACGGATCGGGCAACCGTCTCGATCTTGTGGTCCGTCCCAGCAGGAGCGGACGTCGCTATTTTGCGCCGCGCGATGCCGGCATCGTCGCGTTCCATGGCGTGGGCCTTCGCACCACCGACCATGCCCGCGATCTCGCATTCTGGCGCGCGCTCGGCGCCGAGGTCAGCGACTGGGTCGGCGACATCGCCTATTTGCGGATCGACGGATTGCATCACCGCATTGCCCTTTATCCATCGCAACGCAATGGCCTGCTCTATGCGGCATTCGAGGTCGAGGCGCTCGATCAGATCATGCAGAACAGCTACTTCATGCAGGAAAGCCAGATCAGGATCGTTCAAGGTCCCGGTCGCGAGGCCGCCTCGCGCCAGATGTTCCTCCACGTCGAGGGGCCGGACGGCCTGATCTTTTCCTACGTGAACGGCATGGCCGAGATCGCCGGCAAGCGATCGGCACGGCAATTCCCGCTTGCCGCCTCCTCGCTCTGCGAGTGGGGCAGCGAAAGCAAGGACGTGCCGGAATTGGGCGCACCGGGCCGATGAACAGGAGAACAACATGATCCAGCTCAAGGATGTCAGCTACGTTCGTCTCGGTTCGCCCGATCTCGAATCGGCGGAGAATTTTGCCACCAGCTGCCTCGGGCTGCAGATCGCCGAACGCGGCAGGAAGGACCTCTACCTTCGCTCCGACGAACGCGCGCACACGCTGTGCTACTCGGAAGGCGATCCAAACGATCAGACCGTCGGCTTCGAGGTCGAGGACGAGGCCAGCCTGCAGGAGGCGGCCTCGACGCTGGAACAACTCGGGCATGCCGTTCACGCAGGAACCGCGCAGGAAGCCGAGCGGCGCAAGGTGAGAGCGTTCATCGGCTTTCGCGACCCGACCGGCAACCACATCGAGCTGGTGGTGCGGCCGGAGCGCAGCGGCCGGCGTTATTTTGCCAGCCGCGATGCCGGGATCACCGGCTTCAGCCATATCGGCCTCAACTCGACCGATCCGGCGCGCGACGAGCGGTTCTGGACGCAAGTGTGCAACGCCCGCGTCAGCGACCGCATCGGCGATATTCCGCTGATGCGCGTCAATGCGATCCATCACACGATCGCGCTGGTGCGCGCCCCCAAGGCAGGCATCCAGCACATCAACCACCAGGTCGAGACCAGCGACGACGTGCTGCGCTCCTATTACTTCCTCAACGAGCGGCGCGTGCCGATCGTGTTCGGCCCCGGGCGGCATCCGACCTCGGGCGCGCGCTTCCTCTATTTCAAGGGCCCCGACGGCATGATCTTCGAATACTCGGTCGGCGTCGACGAGATCGAGGACGAAGCCACGCACCGGCCGCGACAATTCGGCTTCGAGCCAACCAGTTTTTGCATGTGGGGTTCAAAGCCCGCCGGCATGACCTTGCCGAACACCTGAAAGCAAAACCACATGGATCTGGGGTTGAAGGGGCGCACGGCGATCGTCTGCGCAGCTAGTCAGGGTCTCGGTAAAGCCAGCGCGATGGCGCTCGCCCATGAGGGCGTTGACCTTGTCATCGCCGCCCGCCGAGGCGACGTGCTGGCGGCGGCCGCCGCCGAGATCGCATCGGCGACTGGTCATCGTCCCAGGACCGTCATTGCAGACGTGACCACCAGGGAGGGCCGCGGCGCTATCCTCGCGGCCTGCCCGGCTCCTGACATCCTGGTCAACAACGCCGGCGGGCCGCCGCCGGGAGATTTTCGCAAGTTCGAGCGCGAGGACTGGATCAAGGCGCTCGACGGCAACATGCTGGCACCGATTGCTCTGATCAAGGCGACGCTGGACGGAATGATCGCGCGCAGGTTCGGCCGCATCGTCAATGTGACCTCGCATGCGGTGAAAGCGCCGGTCGCGATGCTGGCGTTGTCCAATGGGGCGCGTACGGGCTTGACCGGCTTTGTGGCGGGATTGGCCCGGTCGGTCGCCGAGCACAATGTGACTGTTAACAACCTGCTGCCCGGTACATTCGACACCGACCGACTGAAATCCAATCTCGCAGCGCTGGCGAGAAATTCATCGCGGGAGGTCGGCGCCGTCACCGAGGACGTCAGAACGTCCAATCCGGCCAAACGGTTCGGGCGTCCGGATGAATTCGGCGCGACCTGCGCATTCCTATGCTCAGCGCAGGCCGGCTATATCACCGGCCAGAATATATTGATCGATGGAGGAGCCTATCCCGGGACGTTCTAAGAAAATCTCCCGGCGTGCGTTCTTTCGCATCAACGGCAAATGAAACGAACGCGCCGATACGCTAATCGGTGAAGGTCAAGATCATTGGGCTTCGGGCTCCGACAGCTGAAGGATACAGATTTTTTGCTGCTAGCTTCCCCTTGGCTCCTCTGCCCCCGGCCCGATCTGTGCAACCTAAAAGCGACGCTTGGGCAACTGCCAGCGCTCACGATGAGGTGCTAACCCGCCGATTTCTACGCTGTGCTACGCCACCACCCTCTCCAGGGCAGATGGTGGTTTTCTCTGGAGGTTGGGTTGAATAAGGATGCGATGGCCGCGAGAGCACGGCATTGAACGAAGACGCGAGAAATCAAGCAGGAAGGTTACACGGAATAGAAAGCTAACGCTCACTGAAAGTAACAATGTGAGAAATTGCGAATTTCTTTTCGTATCAGCCACTTATGCCTGTTTGGTGCGCTCGGAGGGACTCGAACCCCCACGATTTTACTCACTGCCACCTCAAGGCAGCGCGTCTACCAATTCCGCCACGAGCGCTTGGGATGCCGGCTGGAGCGATGCGGCCCGCCGGATCAACGGCGCCGATGTAACAAATCAGGGATGGAGGGACAAGGCAGTTTTGCGATCGAATAACTACCTGACATCGGGGGATTTCGGCAGCATCTGCTTGACTTCGACCGCGATCCGGTTGCGGTCCACCAGGACGACGCCGGAGGCCACCGGCAGGTTGTTGGCGAGGATCTTGACCTCATCCGCCTCGGTGGCGTCCAGTTCGATGATGGCGCCGCGGGAAAGCCGCATCACCTGGTGGATGGGCATTGTCGTGGTGCCGAGCACCACCATGAGATTGACGCTGACTTTATCGAGGGTCGCCACTTCTGTACCGCCGCAGGGGGACTAGATTGGTATGGTTCCAACTGACCACGTTATGGTTAGCCAATGGTTAATGACCGCCAAAGCCTTGATTTGACGACATTTGCGCGCGCCCCGGATGGCCGGGAGGTCGAATGGCGGATTTCGGCCGATTCCGTGCCCTACCCCGAGGCCATCGCCGAGATGGAAGCCCGCGCCGCCGCGATCGCCGAAGGGCGCGCGGCGGAACTGGTCTGGCTGGTCGAGCACCCCCCGCTCTACACGTCAGGCACCAGCGGCAAAGAGACCGACCTGCTCGACCCGCGCTTTCCGCTGTTCACGAGCGGCCGCGGCGGCCAGCTCACCTATCACGGCCCCGGCCAGCGCGTGGCGTATGTCATGCTCGACCTGAAGCGGCGGCGGCCCGATGTGCGCGCCTATGTGGCAGGCCTCGAGGAATGGATCATCCGCACGCTCGTCGCCTTCAACATCCGCGGCGAGCGGCGCGAGGACCGCGTCGGGGTCTGGGTCAGGCGCCCCGACAAGGGCATAGGTCACGAGGACAAGATCGCGGCGATCGGCGTGCGGCTGCGGCGCTGGGTGTCGTTCCACGGCATCGCCATTAATGTCGAGCCGGACCTGTCGCATTTTTCCGCGATCGTGCCCTGCGGCGTCGCCGACCCGCGTTACGGCGTCACGTCGCTGGTCGACCTCGGCCTTCCCGTGACGATGGAGGACGTCGACGTCGCGCTCCGGCGCGCATTTGAGGAAGTGTTCGGCGCGACCAGCGCGTGCCTGCCGCAGGCGACGGCCTGAGATAGCCGCCGCGCTGCCACCGGGGCTTCCGCTTCGGCGAGCCCGGCCACATATCCAGCGGCAGGTGTGGCGTACAGAGGAGGTCGCGATGACGTCGCACAGGCTTCCCTTCGAGAACCGCTGGAGCAACAACGCAAACGCCCTGCACTGGAATAGCGAACTGGAGCATCTGGGCGTGGCGAACGTCCGGGCCATGCTGATCGATCACGAAATCCGACATCCCACCCGGCGCAACGTCGTGCAGGATGTTCCGGCCGGTTTTGTCAGGGATTGGCTGGCGTTCCAGGATCGCCGGATGGCGCGCCAACAGCTGCTTTGGCGCGCCACCGTGATTGCCCTCTCGTTCATTGCCGCTTCCGCGGCGCTGTGGGGCGTGCTCAGGGCGTGAGACGTGCTTCCCAATGAGGTTCACGCCGCCGCTTTCCGCGGCGCGACCTCGAGCTGTCCAGCGATGTAGCGGCGCTCCTGGGTGAGGCCGCCGAAGCCGTAGGCGTCGCCCCTCACCTCGTCGACATGCGCGTAGCTTTCCTCGTGCAGCGGGCCGAGCAGTTCGGCCATGCGCTGGAAGAGCGCGGCGAGATAGGCCGCCTTCTCGTCCTTGGTGTTGGTGCCCTCGCTGACGTGAACGTCGAGCCAGAAGCTGGCGAGGCTCTGCTCGGCGAGCGATTTTCCGCCGGCGAACCAGTCGGCGGCGTCGACCGCCTTCACGATCACGGCGGTGACCCTGGGATCCTTGCGCAGGATGCGCGCGGTGAGATCGCTGACGGCGGAGGCAATCTCGGCCTTCAGCGACGGCGTCTTGCGGACGGTGGAATAGGTAACAGTGATCAGCGGCATGGTCTTTCTCCTGTTCGGGCCGCGCTGGCGTCGCGCTCCCCATCATCTAGACCCGCATCCATCATTTTGGTATCTTATCTATATATATTACTGTGATAACCGTTGTTGATGGTGCCATGAACCTCCTGGATATCGATACAGTGCAGGCGTTCCTGCGCGTCGCCGAACTGCAAGGCTTCACCCGCGCCGCCGAGGCGCTCGGCACCACGCAGGCCGCGGTCAGCATGAAGCTGCAGCGGCTGGAGAGCGTGACCGGCAAGCGGCTGGTCGAACGCTCGCCGCGCGCCGTGGCGCTGACCGCCGACGGCACGGCGTTCCTGCCCCACGCCCGCGCGCTGATGGAGGCGCACGACCGTGCGCTGTCGGGCGACCGGCCCGCGCGCCAGCAATTGTCGCTCGGCATCAGCGATCACGCCGCAGGACCCGAACTGGTGCCGCTGCTCGAACAGCTGCACGCGATGTCGTCGCAACTGGCGCTTTCCGTGACGATCGGCTTTTCGCGGCAGATGCTGGATGCCTACGATGCCGGCGAGTTCGATGCCGTGGTGGTACGGCAGGAGGGCGGCCGACGCGGCGGCGAGAGACTGACGGAAGACAATTTCGGCTGGTTCGCCACGCCGCGCCTGGCCTGGCGTCGCGGCGAAACCCTGCCCTTAGCGACGCTGGCCCCGCCCTGCGGGGTGCGCGCGCTGGCGATCCGTGCCCTCGACAAGGCCGGCATCGCGTGGAGCGAAAGTTTTATCGGTGGCGGCGTCACGGCGGTGGCCGCAGCGGCGCTGGCCGGCCTGGCGGTAGCCCCGCTGGCCCGCCGGATCGCGCCTCCGGGGCTTGTCGAGATCGGACCGGCCAAGGGCCTGCCGGCGCTGCCGTCATCGAAGGTGATGCTGCACTCCAGGGTCGGCGACCCCGCCAAGCGCATGGCGCTGCGGACCCTGGCGGCGACGTTCAAAAGGGTGGCCGCTGTGCGGTAACCTGCTATTTCGTCAAAACTGCCAACAATAGTGGAACCAATCGGCAGGACACACGTTTGCGCCAGTTAAATGGGCAGGTCGGATGTCGGATAAAGATCAACAGCAGCAAAGGGATCTATTCGAAAGCGAACGCAGCCTCCGACTTCTGGTTGAAGGTGTGGCAGACTACGCGCTGTACATGCTGGATCCGACCGGTATGATCACGAGTTGGAGTAGCGGCGGCCGGCGGATCAAGGGCTACTCCCCCGCCGGAATCATCGGCCAGCATTTCTCCCGCTTCTATACGGACGTCGACCGAGCCAACGGCAAGCCTCTCCGTGCCCTCCGCATCGCCCGGGAACAGGGCCGCTACGAGGAGGAAGGCTGGCGCGTCCGCAAGGACGGCACGTTCTTCTGGGCCAGCGTCATCATCGATCCGATCCATGAGGACGGCAGGCTCGTCGGCTTCGCCAAGATAACCCGCGACATCACCGAGCGCCGCGAAGCCCAGCTCAAACTGGAACAGATGCAGAAGCAGATCGCGGAATCGCAGAAGCTCGACGCGCTCGGCCAGCTCACCGGCGGCGTCGCCCACGACTTCAACAATCTCCTGATGATCATCAGCGGCAGCCTGCATACGCTGAAGAAAGCGGTCGGCGATGACGCCAGATCCCAGCGCGCGCTGGCGGCCATCGAGGCGGCGGCAAAGCGTGGCGCTTCACTGACCAGCCAGTTGCTGACGTTTGCCCGGCGGCAGAGCGTCAACCCGCAGGCGGTCGACGTCGCCGAACGGATCGACGGGGGGCGCGAAGTGCTCGATGCCGCCGTCGGCAGCGCGGTGACACTTGAGTTCGATACCAAGCCCGGCGTCTGGCCCGTCATGGTCGACATCAACGAATTCGAGACGGCGGTGGTCAATCTCGTGATCAACGCGCGGGACGCGATGCCCGGTGGCGGCGTCATCACCATCTCCGCGCGCAACGAGCCGTCCGGCGCCGAAGGAGGTGATGCGAACGAATATGTCGCGCTCACGGTGGCGGACACCGGCAGCGGCATCGCGCCCGACGTGCTCGGCAAGATCTTCGATCCCTTCTTCACCACCAAGCCGATCGGCAAAGGCACCGGCCTGGGGCTGTCACAGGTCCATGGCTTCGCGCACCAGGCCGGCGGCACGATCAAGGTGGCAAGCGAACTCGGCAGGGGCACCGCGATGACGATGCTGCTGCCGCGAAAGCACGGCGCCCCGAAAGCCGAGGACGTCAGTGCCGTCGCGGGCGGCGGTAGCGGCCTCGTGCTGCTGGTGGAGGACAATCCCGATGTCGCCGCCGTCAGCACCAGCCTGCTCGAGCAGCTCGGATACACCGTGCGCAGGGTTTCGAATGCCGAAGCGGCGCTGCGCGAAATCGAGCACGACGGCATCGACCTCGTCTTCTCCGACATCGTGATGCCCGGCAAGATGGACGGCCTCGGCTTGGCGCGCCACCTGAAAGCCACAAAACCCGGGTTGCCGATCTTGCTGACCAGCGGCTACAGCGATGCGGCGCTGAATGTGCGCGGCGACTTTCCGATCCTGCGCAAGCCTTACGAAATCCACGAACTCAGCCAGGCGATCGCAAAGCTGCCGCGCTGACGGCATACCCTCCTCACAGGATCGCCTCGAACGCGCTGCGCAGCGTTTCGTGCCGGAACACAAAGCCGTTGCTGAGCGCCTTGTTCGGCAGCACGCGCTGGCCGCCCAGCAGCAATTCGTTGGCGAAATCGCCGCCCAGCCTGCGCAGCAGCGGATCGGGGATGCGGAAAAACGCGGGCCGGCGCAGCCTTCGGCCAAGTTCTTCGGTGAATTTCAGGTTGGTGACCGGGATCGGCGCTGTCGCGTTGACGGGGCCGGAGATTTCCGGACGCGCGATCACATGGGCGATCAGGCGGATCAGGTCGTCGCGCTCGATCCATGACATCCACTGCCGGCCCGAGCCGAGCGGCCCGCCAAGGCCGAACTCGAACGGCGTCAGCATCCGCGTGATGAAGCCGCCATCGGTGCCGATGACGAGCCCGATCCGCAAGTAGACCACCCGCACCCCCTGCTCTTCCGCCGGCCGCGCCGCGTTCTCCCAGGCCTCGCAGAGCTCATGGCTGAAGCAGGCATGGGATTTCGCCGACTCCGTCAGCACCTGGTCCTGCCAGAGTCCGTACCAGCCGATCGCCGATCCCGAGACCAGGACCTTCGGCTTGCGTTCGAGCCGCGTGATCAGGGCAACGAGGTCGCCGGTCATCTTGATGCGGGAGTCCAGAATCGTGCGGCGCTTGGCTTCGGTCCATAGCCCGTTGCCGATCGGCTCGCCGGCAAGATTGACGATCGCATCGATGCTGGCGTCCGCGGCAAGCTGATCGAGGCTGGTGATCAGCGTGATCGGCGGCGGCAGCATGTCGGCCTTCGCGGGATTGCGCACCAGCACGATCACCTGGTGACCGGCGCCGCTCAGGCCCGCGACGAGGCGGCTGCCGATGAAGCCGGTGGCGCCGGTGACCAGCACCGTCTGCCGCGCCGGCAGCTTTTCCAAGAGGCCTGCCGCCGGCGTGCAGGTCATGCGCGCAAGCCGCCTGGCCGCCGCGAAATCGCGCAGGCCGAATAGCGCTGCGCCAACAGCCGCCGCCGCCGCGATCAGGCTGAGCCAGCCGGTATAGGCAGACTTGATCCCGGTCGGCTGCGCCGCCCAGTCGAAGAGGACCGGCAGCAGCAGCACGAGAATGGCGCCGTAATTGATCGCAAGCAGCGTGTGGTTGATGCGCTCGCTGGCCGGCAGTTTCCGGCTCATGTCCTCCTCGACGAAGTCCATCAGCGTGATGACGATTTCGGCAGCCAGCACCGCGATGATCAGCATGGCGAGGACGCCATGCACTTCCAGCCAGCCCAGCACCAGGAACAACAGCGCATAGAGCATGTTGCGCAGACTATGCAGCATGAGTTCGTAGCGCTGCGAGGGGCGCCAGGCGAGCCGCTCGGTAAGCTCGTGATGATAGAACGTATCGAACGCGCCCATCACGACCTGAATGGCGATCAATATCCAGAGCAGCGACGTCATGATGTGGCCTCCATGAACACGGCGGACTGACGAATGAGCTTGCCGAAGCGGGGGTGAACGATCTCGAGCGCAAAGCGAAACCTGCCGCCGCCGAGATCGGAATGGGTCACGGTGAGATCGCCTGGCGTGAGCGAGGCCGGCAGCGGCAGCCGCCACCATCCGAGTTGCAGGGAGTAGCCGACGCTGCGAAACACCAGCGCCTCATGCTCGACGAAGATCCGCAGCGCCATGCTGACGCCGCAGCCGACATATTCCTCGAGCCCGGTCGGCCCGGCGAAGCGTTTTGCCGAGTGAATGACCTGCGGAAAGCCGTCGCTGCGCGTGCAGATGCGGGTCCAGATCTGGCCGCCGCGGGCTTCCGTCACCGTCACGACCATGGGAACGCCGGTCTCGCTGCAGAGCGGCAGCGGCCCGCCGATGATCCGCGCGAGCTGCGCCAGCCACCAGCCGGCCGACGTGAAGCTCGCCTGCTCGATCGTGCCGACATAGACCACGGTCTCGCCGTCGGCAAAACGCTTGGAGAAGCGCCGCCAGATCGCCAGCGGCAGACGGCCCCAGGCCTCGTCGGGCAACAGATCGTGGAAGCGGTGGTCGTCGAGCAGGATGGTGTTCGAGGCGGATGTTACGGAAGACCTTGGTACTCTCGTGGACGCCATCACACGCTCCTGCCTTGCCCCTCTGCCCCTACTTGCTTTTCCCCGCCGGCAGGAAGCTGACGATCTTCTCGCCGAGCTTGATCAGCGCCACCAGCCGCGGCCGCGGCACGTTCAGCATCTGCGTGTACCAGCGGTCGACCAGTTCGGTGAAAGCCAGCATCTCCTTCAGCCGCTTCGCGGCGACCGGACTGATGGCCGGATCGTCGGCCGCGTCGGAAACGCAGGCGCGCAGCGCGTCGACGGCAGGATCGATCTCGCGTTCCTTGCGGCCGGCGGCGATCCGCGCCGCCACTTCCCAGATGTCGGTTTCGGCCTCGAAATGATCGCGGCGGTCGCCGAGGATCGGCACCCGGCGGATCAGATTCCAGGCCAGCAATTCCTTGATCGAATTGGAGACGTTGGACCGCGCCATGCCGAGCGTCTCGGCGATGTCCTCCGCGGTCATCGGCGCCTCGGCGAGATACAGCAGGCCGTGGATCTGGCTGACGGAGCGGTTGACGCCCCACTCATCCCCCATGTCGCCCCAGTGCAGGATGAACCGCTCGACGACGGCCGGGAGTTTCTTCTTATCGGTTGTTTCTGTCATGACAGAAATATCTGACGTAACTGCGCGGATGTTAAGGGCCGTCGGCAGCGCTTTCTGGATCACGTCCCCCACCGCTCCGATGGCGCGCGTCCCTTTCAGTTCCGGGATGGAAGCGGCGAAAACACAGCCAGCCGCTGCTTTTCCGATCGAGTCGTTAACCGCTTCGGCACCTGTCCTCTTTTAGATTCCTTATGAGCGATTCCGGCCGACGGGTCGGGCGTGCACGGACATCAAGGCGAGAAATGCCCGATCTCACTCCCCCAGACCCCGGCAGGCTGCTGCGCCGGACATCTCCCGCGGCCGTCGTGATCGCCTTTGCCCTGGCGATGACCGCCTGCGTGCTCGGCGTCGTGGTCTGGAAATCACTGGAAGCCAAGGCAACGACGCTCGCAAGCGGCCAGACCGACATCCAGAACCTGGCCCACTCGCTGGCGGAGCATGCCTCCCACACGATCCGTTCGGCCGATATTGCGATGGCCGGAATGGTCGATCTCCTGAAATACCGGGACCCGTTGCCCGAGCGGTTCAACAAATACCTGGCCGATACCGCCAGTTCACTGCCGCAGATCCGCGAGATCGGCGTGTTGGACGTCGACGGCAGATGGCGATATTCCTCGTTGCCGGAAACGCCCAGGCACAGCAATTCCGATCGAGGCTACTTCATCCACCATCGTGACACGCCTGGAAGCGCACTTCGCATCAGCGAGCCGCTGCAGTCACGCTTGACGGGACGCTCCACGATCATCCTGTCGAAGCGCATCGACAGACAGGACGGCAGCTTCGGCGGCGTCCTTACCGCCGCGATCGACAGCGACTACTTCAACAAGTTCTACAAGACCTTCCAGCTCGGTCCCGCCGGCAGCATCAGCCTGCTGCGAAACGACGGCGCCATCCTGATTCGATGGCCGTCATCAGACACAAATACAACTCTTTCCGGGACTGACCTGATTTCAAGACGCCTGAAGCTCAGCTCCGTCGGATACTACAAGGTCATCTCCCCGTTCGACGGCATTACGAAGTACATTGGCTATGAGCGAACGCCGCATTATCCGACCATCGTCACCCTGGCGATGTCGGAAGACTGGCTGCTCGCCGAGTGGTGGAAGACGTTGCGCACCGACGCCACCGTCGCCGGCGTTCTGCTGTGCATGATCGTCCTGCTGGCCACGCTGGTTTCTCTACAACTCCGCTCGCGCACCAGGACCGTACGCGCGCTCCGCGAGAGCGAGGCACATTATCGGCTGCTGGCCGACAACATTGCCGACATCATCGTCCTGATCGATGCCCGCAGCATGCTGCGTTATGTCTCGCTGTCCGTCGAACCGGTGCTCGGGCTGCGCGCGAAGGATCTGGTCGGAAAATCATGCTTCGATCTGATCCATCCCGAGGACCGGGAAAGCGTCACGCAGGCGACTACGCGGCTTGACGATATCGGTAACGTCAGCACGGTCGTATTCCGCCACTATCGCGGCGACGGAACGCTGGCCTGGGTCGAGAGCAAATTTAAACTGGCGTCGGAGGCCGGCGATGGCGAGGGGAAGCAATTTCTCTGCGTCATCCGCGACGTCACCGAGCGCAAGCGGATGGAAGACGAGCTGACGCAGCTCAACCGCCGCCTCACCCAGCTTGCCGCGACCGACGGACTGACCGGGCTGACCAATCGGCGAACCTTCGACGGCTTCCTGCGGCGCGAATACGAAGCCTGCGAAGAGATCTCGGTACTGCTGTTCGATATCGACAATTTCAAGGGCTACAACGACACCTATGGACACCAGGCCGGCGACCGCTGCCTGCAGGCCGTCGCAAAGGCCATCGGCGATGCGACCAGCAACACGTCGGCCCTGTCCGCGCGCTACGGCGGCGAGGAATTCGCCGTCGTGCTGCCGAATACCTCGGAAGGCGACGCCCTGAAGGTTGCCGAAGCCATCCGCCTCACGGTCCGCGCGCTCGGCATTCCGAACACCGCGGCTAGTCGTGGATACGTCACCGTCAGTGCCGGCGTCGCCACCAGGACCCGCTCGACCCTCGATGAGTCCGCGCTGGTCGGCGAAGCCGACACTGCGCTCTATCAAGCCAAGCGCCTCGGCAGAAATCGCAGCGTCGTCTATTCCGCGGTCGGCCTGCAATATGTCGAGAGCGGGTCGATCCAGCATGACGGCCAAGTGACGCCGCGCGAGCGGACGCATTAGCGGCAAGCTCCCGGCAGCCGCGTCCACATCCTCTGCCGGTCATTTCGTCGATGGGTGACCCAGTTCACATCCATGCCGAACGCGCCGCGCTATCAATCCCACGGGCGCTATAAAGCATGGAGAGTCGCAGTGACCGTTATTGCACGGGCTGTTTCGCGCGCCATTGCTACCGTCAACGAAATCGAGATTCTCAGGCAGTTCGTGCTGTTCTGCGCGGCCGGTCTGTTCGTTGGCCTGCTGATGTTGACTTACGGCATCGACCTGAGCCCGGGGTTATTCTAGACTATCGCGCACCGGGCCGCCATGAAAGGTCATCCGACAACACGTAGATCATGATCGCGGCAAGGCACATCACGACGCCGATCCAGAACATCGGAGAATGGTGTATCTTTCGCCAGTCGCGTCCGGACTGTTGCGGCTTCATTCGGTCACCTCGCGCGTGCGCTCTTCCGCCCTGTCGAGAAAGTCAGATCGTCGGCAGCAGCGAGAACGGCTCCCCTGCCCGCCGCAGCTTCAGCATGTCGGAAGTGGCGGCTTCGTCCTGCACGGCATCGACTCGCGCCGACGAAGGTCCGCGCCGACAGGCGGCGATCATCTCGGAGACGACGTCGCCGGGCCCGACGAATAACGCCTCCACGCTGCCGTCGCGGCGGTTGCGCACCCAGCCGTCCAGGCCGCGCGCGGTCGCCTCGTCCGCCACCCAGGCCCGATAGCCGACGCCCTGCACCCGGCCGCGGATCGTGACGTGGCGGAGCGCCGCGCTCATCCTACTTCTTCAGTCCGAGAAACGCCGCGCTGCGCGCCCTGGTGTCGCCCTCGCGCATCGCCCGCGCGGTGAGTTCGGCCGACGCGATACCTTTCAGATGCTTCGGCGAGGTCCCTTCGCGCAACGCCTTCAGCGTCTCGTAGACCGCCTGGGTGGCGGCGGCGAACGGCGCGTGGCCCTGCAGCGCGATGCGCACGCGCTGGTTGGTGAGGTAATCGATCGCGGTCATCTCCTCAGGCGCGCCGCCGAGCACGATCGGCAGTTTGGTCGCGGCAGAGATCGCTTCCAGTTCGCTGCGGCTCTTGATGCCGGTGAAGAACAGCGCGTCGACACCGGTCGCCTCATAGGCCCTCGCCCGCGTGATCGCATCATCGAGGCCGGTGACGGACACCGCCCCGGTGCGGCCCATGATGACCAGCGAGGGATCGCTGCGCCCGTCGAGCGCGGCCTTCATCTTGCCGACGCCCTCCTCCAGCGGGATCAGTTGCGTCCCGGTCTGGCCGAATGCCGGCGGCAGCAGCGTATCCTCGATGGTCAGCCCGGCCGCGCCCGCGGCCTCGAGTTCCTGTACGGTGCGGCGGACGTTGAGCGCGTTGCCATAGCCATGATCCGCATCGACCAGCACCGGCAGCGCCGCGGCCCGCGACATGCGACGCATCTGCTCGGCCAGTTCCGTCAGCGTGATCAGCGCAATGTCGGGATCGCCGAGCACGACCAGCGAGGCCACCGAGCCGCCAAACATGCCGAGCTCGAAGCCTAAGTCTTCGGCAATCCGGATCGAGGTCGCGTCATAGACCGAGCCCGGCCTGATGCAGGTCGGGCCGTTGAGGATGGAACGCAGCTTTTCTCGGCGCTGACGGAATGCCATGGATGTCCTCAGTTCTATCCGCCGTCATTGCGAGGAGCTCGAGACAAAATTGCAGAGCAATTTTGCGCCGAAGCGACGAAGCAATGGATTGCTTCGCTGCGCTCGCAATGACGGTTGCGTTACGCAAATTCCAGGATCAGCGCATCCACCGCCAGCGTCGCGCCGGCTGCGGCGTGAATCTTCTTCACCGTGCCGTCGCGCTCGGCGCGCAGCACGTTCTGCATCTTCATCGCCTCGACCACGGCCAGCGTCTCGCCGCTCTTGACCTCTTGGCCTTCGCTCACGGCGATCGAGACCACGAGGCCGGGCATCGGGCAAAGCAGCTTCTTGCCGGTGTCGGCGGCCGACGTCACCGGCATCAGCCGCGCGGCGGCCGCCTCGCTCTCGGTGAAGACGTTGACCGCGACCTCATAGCCCTGATGGGCGAGACGGATGCCGTTCGGAATCGCGCGCACCTGCATCGCGACGAAATGCCCGTCGATCGTACCGTGCCAGACCGGCTCACCCGGCGTCCAGGTCGAAATCAGATTGTGCGGATTGCCCGGCAGGCCGTCGGCGCCGATGAACCGTACCGCGATGCCGTCGGCCTCGCGCGCCACATCGAGCCCGATTTCGTCACGGTCGAGCCACACCGCGCGGCGGCGTTCGCGTTGCACCAGCCGGCCGGTCAACTGGCCTGAAATCTGCCGCTTGCGCTCGCCGAGCACATGATCGATCGCAGCTCCCACGGCGGCCAGCCGCCGCGCCACCTCGCCTTCCGGCGCACGCGCGGCAAAGCCATTCGGAAATTCCTCGGCGATGAAGCCGGTGGAAAGCTTGCCCTCGCGCCAGCGCGGATGGTTCATCAGCGCCGACAGGAACGGAATGTTGTGCCTGATACCGTCGACATAGAACGCATCGAGCGCGGTCGACTGCGCTTCGATGGCGGCAGCGCGCGACGGCGCATGCGTGACCAGCTTGGCGATCATCGGATCGTAATGGATCGAGATTTCGCCGCCTTCCTGTACGCCGGTATCGTTGCGGATGGTGACGCCGTCCTGGCTCGCCTCCGCCGGCGGCCGGTATTTCACCAGACGGCCGATCGAGGGCAGGAAGTTGCGGAACGGATCCTCGGCATAGACACGGGATTCCACTGCCCACCCCGTCAGCGTGACGTCCTTCTGCGCGATGGCAAGCTTTTCGCCGGCCGCGACGCGGATCATCTGCTCGACCAGGTCGATACCCGTGATCAGTTCGGTGACGGGATGCTCGACCTGCAGGCGGGTATTCATCTCCAGGAAGTAAAAGCTCTTGTCCTGACCGGCGACGAATTCGACGGTGCCGGCGGAGTCGTAGTTCACGGCCTTGGCGAGCGCCACTGCCTGCTCGCCCATCTTGCGGCGGGTGGTCTCGTCGAGCAGCGGCGACGGCGCCTCCTCGATGACCTTCTGGTTACGGCGCTGGATCGAGCATTCGCGCTCGCCGAGATAGATCACGTTGCCATGCTTGTCGCCGAGCACCTGGATCTCGATGTGGCGGGGATCGACGATGAATTTCTCGATGAAGACGCGGTCGTCGCCGAACGAGGATTTCGCTTCGGCCCTGGCGAGGCTGAAGCCTTCAGCGACCTCCGCCTTCGAATGCGCGATCCGCATACCCTTGCCGCCGCCGCCGGCGGAAGCCTTGATCATCACGGGATAGCCGATCTCGTCGGCGATCTTCACCGCCTGCTTGTCGTCCTCGATGACGCCGAGATGGCCCGGCACGGTGGAGACCTTGGCCTTGGCGGCGGCCTTCTTGGATTCGATCTTGTCGCCCATCGCGGCGATCGCGCCCGGGTTCGGTCCGATAAAGACGATGCCGGCGGCTTCGAGCGCGCGCGGAAACGCTTCGCGTTCGGACAGGAAGCCATAGCCGGGATGCACCGCCTGCGCGCCGGTCTTGCGGCAGGCCTCGACGATCCTGTCGATCAGAAGATAGCTTTCGGCGGCCGCAGGCGGGCCGATCAGCACGGCCTCATCGGCCATCTCGACATGGAGCGCGTCGCGGTCGGCCTCGGAATACACCGCGACCGTCTCGATCCCCATCCGCCGCGCAGTCTTGATGACCCGGCAGGCGATCTCGCCGCGATTTGCAATCAAAATTCTCTTGAACATGTTCTTCTTGCTTGAGCTCTGGGCGGGATCCTCCCCCGCAACGGGATTGCGGGACGCGGGTAACCCGCTTGTCGTACAGCAAAAATCGATGGAGGCAACGGTCTCGTGTCAGTCCCGCCGCGGCGGCCGCTCGCCCTTCATCCGGAATAGGAATTGAACCGTCCGCGCGCGTAGGCGCGGGATACCGCCTTCATCAGCTCGGCGACCTCCGATTCCAGGAATTCGTTGGCCACGATCAGCGCGCGGACGGTCGCCCGCATGTCGCCGCCGCAGGCCGAAATGGCCTGATCTACAGCATTTTCCAGCTCGTCGCTCTCGTCAGACTTCAATTCGGGAGAGGACGACATGGCAGCATTTCCGCGTTGGGCGACGGCAGACATGTTCTTCATTTGTTCTCATGAAGTCAATGAGCGCCGTTCGATGCGGTGGCATAATGCACGTCAGGTTTTCCCCAACCCTCGCCCGCCACCGATTAGCGCCGGTGTCTTGGTCCAATCAGTCCGCCTTATGCTAGAAGGCAGCGGCGGCTTCCCGGAATTGATTTGAAATGAAACAGATGCGGTCACGAATTTTTCTCGTCGCGACGTTGCTGTCGGTCGCCGTTCCGGCCAGCCAGAGCTCGGCCGCACCCGCCACCGTCAAGGACGGCAACGCGCTTCAACTCGGCAACATCACCTACCGGCTCGACGGCATCGATGTTCCACCCATCGACCAGCTCTGCATCGACGAGCATGCCGACGTGTGGACTTGCGGGATCGAAGCGCGCGATCAACTGAGCAAGCTGATCGACGGCAAGCAGGTCCGTTGCGACGATCTGGGTGCGGATCCGACCTACAGGAAACGACGCATCGGCGTGTGCAGGATCGAGGGCGAGACCACCAGCCTGAGTCAATTGCTCGTTCAAAAGGGTTTTGCATTGAACGTCGAGGCTTCCGCGAGCGGACGCTTCAAGCCGGATGAGGCCCGCGCCAAGGACGACCGCCTGGGATTATGGAAAGGCTGCTTCGTCGCGCCGCGCGAGTTCAGCGCCGGCAACAAGGACGGTCCGCTGCTCGGCGCCGCCTGCCGCACCGACCGCGATCGCGAGATTCGCGAGGCCATCTTCCCCGACGATCTCGTGATGCCGGCAGGCTGCAACATCAAGGGCAAGTATGCCGTCCGCGCGCGCGTCACCGGGAACCTCGGCATCTATCACCTGCAGGCGTGCCGCTCCTATCCCGGATTGAAACAGGACCGCTGGTTCTGTTCCGAAGATGAGGCGCAGGCGGCCGGGTTCCGCCGGGCCTACAACTGCAGGCCTCCGGCAAAGAGCAAATGAGGCTGGATATTTCGACGCGTCCTGTGTGAAAATACCGCCAGAGGTTGCCGGCACGCATGACCCCTTCCGATTCCACGAACGTCCTGCCCGAAGCTGCCGCCGACGAGCGGTTGCGGCAACATCTGCAGCAAATCGCCAGCGAACGCGACAGCGTCCATCGCGCCCTGCAGGAGCGCGAAGCGGAACTGGCGCGCATCCAGCGCATCGCCGGCATCGGCGGACTCGAAATCGACTTCCGCGACGGCGTCAAGAATCGCCGCTCCCCCGAATACCTTCTGGTTCACGGACTGCCGCCCGAGGCGGCCAACGAGACCTATGAGGAATGGGTCGGCCGCATCCATCCCGAGGATCGCGAGCGAACGGTCCAGCATCTGTTCAGTGTCCTGAAGGATGCGGGCGAGGACTACTCGGCCGAATATCGGATCGTGCGGCCGAATGACGGCGCGATCCGCTGGATCCGCGTCGTCGCCAAGATCGAGCGCGACAGCGACGGCCGCGCGCTGCGCCTGGTCGGCGCCGACCTCGATGTCACCTCGCAACTGATGGCGCGGGAAACCTTGCGCGAGAGCGAGGAGCGCTTCCGCCTGATCGCCGACTCCGCGCCGGTGCCGATCTGGGTCACCAAGCTCGACCGCACGCGTTCCTTCGCCAACCAGGCCTATGTCGATTTCCTCGGGCTGCCGTTCGAGGAAGCCATCGCGTTCGACTGGCGCAAGCGGCTGCATGCCGACGACATGACGCGCGTGGTGCAGGAATCGATCGCCGGCGAAGCCACGCTGAAACCCTTCGTGCTGGAAGCCCGCTATCTGCGCGCCGACGGCGAATGGCGCTGGCTGCGCTCGGAGTCCCAGCCGCGCTGGGATCCGAACGGCAACCACATCGGTTTCATCGGCGTCGCCCACGACATCACGGCGGCCAAGCAGGCCGAACACGATCTGCGCGGGCTGAACGAGATCCTCGAATTGCGGATCACCGAACGGACCGCGCAACTCGAAGCCAGCGAAGCCCAGATGCGGGCGATCTTCGAGACCAGCCATCAGTATCAGGGCTTGCTCGACCAGCACGGCGACCTCCTGCACGTCAACAGGACGGCGTTGACAGGCATTCGGGCCGATGCGAGCGCGGTGATCGGTCAGCCATTCTGGGAGACGCCATGGTTTACCGGAACCAAGGGCATGCGCGAGACCGTCCACGATGCCTTCATCGCCGTGATGCGCGGCGAGGAGGTCAAGATCGAGATGCTCTTGCATCTGCCGGTCGGCGACCGCTATTTCGATTTCGCGATGCGTCCGCTGCGCGACCGGCATGGCGCCGTGATCGGCGCGGTGCCGGAGGCGATCGACGTCACCGAGCGCCGCCAGGGCGAGGAAGCGCTGCGCCAGTCGCAGAAGATGGAAGCGGTCGGGCAATTGACCGGCGGCGTGGCGCATGATTTCAACAACCTGCTGACCATCATCCGCTCCGCGAGCGATTTCCTGCGCCGCCGCGAACTGCCGGAAGAGCGCCGCCGGCGCTATGTCGACGCGATCGGCGAGACGGTGGAACGCGCCTCCAAGCTGACCGGGCAATTACTCGCATTCGCGCGCCGGCAGCCGCTGAAGCCGCAGGTGTTCGACGTCGGAACCCAGGTTGAATCAGTTGCACAATTGATCCGCCCGCTGGTCGGCGCCCGCATCAGGATCGACGTCGACATCGCCGACCTCAATTGTTTCGCGATCGCCGACGTCGCGCAGTTCGAGACCGCGCTGATAAATTTCGCCGTCAACAGCCGCGATGCCATGGACAGCGAGGGCCGGCTGGCCATCGAGGTCCGCAAGGTGAAAGCCATTCCGCCGCTGCGCGCCCAGCCCGCCCGCAGCGGCGACTTCGTCGCCATCACCGTGACCGACACCGGCACCGGCATCCCGCCCGCCCTGCTCGAGACCATCTTCGAGCCGTTCTTCACCACCAAGGAAGTCGGCAAGGGCACCGGTCTCGGCCTCAGCCAGGCGTTCGGCTTTGCCAAGCAGTCCGACGGCGACATCGCGGTGGCGAGCGCGCCCGGCCAGGGCGCGACGTTCACCATTTACCTGCCGCAGGCCCCGACGCCGGCCGATGCCGTGGTGGCGGCCGCTTCGGGCAGCGAGCCCGCCGCGCGCGGCCGCGGCTACCGCGTGCTCGTGGTCGAGGACAATGACGACGTCGGACAGTTCTCCACCGAGCTGCTTGAGGACCTCGGCTACACCGTCCGCCGCGTCGCCAGCGCGGACGCCGCGCTCGCCATCCTCGCCCAGGACGAGTTCTCCGCCGACCTCGTGTTCTCCGACATCATCATGCCCGGCATGAACGGCGTCGAACTGGCCGGCGTCATCCGCGAACGCTA